>NZ_CP040094.1:6421123-7154185 GCF_013343235.1 Nostoc sp. TCL240-02
TTTACTCTTTTCAGCTTCAGATTGGAAAGCTTCATTTTCAGCTTTTAACGAGGCAATTCGTGCTTCTAATCTCTTAATTTCTTTGTCTTTGCCAAACAGTTTCTCTTGTAATGCTTTGAGCAGACCCAAGAGCTTGGAGTTTTGTTGATCTTGTTCATTACAAGCTGCTTCAAGCTCATTAGCGCGCTCGCGGAGACGACCAGCCCGATTCTGTAGAACTTTAGCTGTACATTCATACTTAATAACAGCAATAACTCTGCTACGCTCTGGTTCATCCAGTTGTTGAACTTCAGGGCTACGCCAAAGATCATCGTAGTTGGTACAATCATGCCGTAGATCCTGGGTTTTGACGTGTCCAGGAGCCGCAATTAACTCAGAGTTTTTCAGCCGAACTCGGTCATGCCAGTAGTCAAACAATGCCTTGCTGTCGTCCATGATTGTGCGATCGCTTGTAAAATAGCTATTTATCTTTAAACATAGAGTAACTGAAAGCTCAATAGAAGCCGTATTTACTCTGAACTGCTGTAAAAAATCTTCACTTTGTTGAGTAATCTGCTATCTTCCTTGAGTTTGGACTAATTGGCATTTAGCAGCAATGATAATGATATAGAAGGCAAGAGAAAGTGACCTAACTTCTTTTAGAGGCTGAGTTAAGTGGAATCGTTAAAAAAGAAGCAGAAACTAAGCAGCAGTTAGATCAGCATTCTTAAGTGATTCTTCGGTTTTAGGTTTTTTAGATGCGTGTTTTTTGACAGTGGAATAACGAGGACGTTGAGGAGGCTGATGCCCTTGGGCACGCCCAGGTGATTTACCGCGAGTTTTCGGGGGTTGAGCAGGAGTGCCAATACTGGCTAAAATTAGAGGAAAAGCTTGTGCTACACGTCCTGGAGACAGTTTATCCTGAGTCGATTGCCAGGGCAAGAGGGAATCAATACAGGCAACTCTTGCGAACCAGAGTTGCCAAGTTAGCAGGGGCATCAGGTCACTCCATCGCTCTGCCGCCCGAGTAGAACTCAATTGAGGCTGTGTCCAATATAGCCTCTGTTTGGCAAATCGATACCAATGCAAAGCGAGCAAAGCGGCGTAGGTATTTTTGCCAGAGATCCTCTAATAGAGGCATTGTCTGACCCAACCAAGCGAGCCATAAGGGTTGGAACTTACGATTGCGTCCAACTGGTTGGATCACCTTGACGCGAATGATTTCCATTGCCCGGTTTGGGGATTGAAGAAAATGAAACCCACTCCAGCGCATTTCTGGTCGTGACCAAAAGCTATGATCTCCTGCTAGAAATGGCTGCTCTTCTGTCGCTACCTGCTTCACCATCAGTTTCATCAGTTTCCTTCTGGGTGGACGACTATCATGCAGTGCTGCATAAATGCTCGACCATTGCCGTCGAAATACTGGGCTTTGAGACAAGCTGACAAATGATCGGATACTTGGACTTGTCAATACTGCATTCATCAATTCAAATACTGCATCTTTGACCTTCCCCAAACTATCGTAGATAGCTTGGCGGAATTTTTCTAGTTGTGTCAGGATCATCACGTCAATGATTTATCGATTACTTTCATTGACTTTACGGCAGTCAGTGTTACTGCTGACTGCTTTCCTCTAGCCTTTTAGTCCAAAGTCCAGATCTTCGCCATATTTAGACGGGATTTGATAAATGCTTACCCTGCAATTGAACTAGGAATTCTATTTTTGGGGAACGAGCTTAGGCAATACCTGCTCAAGGATTCGTTTTTGGCCATTAGGAGTGAGAGCAACTTCATCCTCTGCAACAGGTCGAATATCCTTACTTTTGATTAGCCTATATAGAACCCATTTGACATCTTTTACTGTATTGAAGTAGAGTGACGGCAAAAGCCATATCCAGCAGCCATGCCGTACTCTAGCAGCCTAACAGACGAAGAATGGGAAATTCTCGAACCCCTACTGCCGACTATATTGCCTGCTAAGAAACAGACTAGACCCGCCAACTGGACAAAAAGAGAACTCTTAGATGGCATCTTCTATCAACTAAAGAATGGCTGCAATTGGGAAGACTTACCCAAGGACTTGCCCCCTACTCGACTGTATATTGGCATTACAAGCAGTGGCGGGGCCAAAAGGAGTGATAGAAGAATTGATGAGAGTTTTACATGGACGAGTGCGTGAACAGGTAAAAAAAAGCTAAGTGGACGACGCTGATAATTATCGACTCTCAAGCGGTGAAAAACACCTGTAATGCGAGTATTACATCGAAAGGGTATTGTTTCTACTTTCTCGACAAATGGCATTAAAAGACATCTAGCCGTTGATACCCTGGGGTTTCCCTTCTTTACTCATTGCACTAAAGCAAATGTATCTGATGATAGGGGTTTGATTGAGATGTTGACTAAAAACATTGATTATTTCCAGTCAAAACCCGTCAATATTCCCAAAATCACCATTCTGCTAGACCACGGTTATCACCCTGAGTATTTGAGGGAGGAGCTAGAAAAAGTTTATCCCCAAATGATGACGAAAATCAGGTTTGAACTTTCGGCAAAACCATCAAAACAACAAAACAAAGAATTAGGGAAATCTGGGTTTGTTCCGGTTGCCGCGAGGTGGGTAATTGAACGGTCAAATGCTTGGATTGAGAGATGCAAAATTCTCGTTAAGAACTTTGAGAGAACTCTAGATAATGCAACTGCCAAGGTTAATCTTTGTTTCATTCGGCTAATGCTTCAGAGGCTTGCAGCCTCTTCTTAGATGTCAAATGGGTTCTATATAGCAACATTAACGTTTTGAGGGTTCTGGCTGACAGCATGTTCACGTAGTTCAGCCCGACTCAAGCGATTATTGGCGGCATGATACAACAGCAACAGAACTTCATCCGTTGCATAAATATCTCTTGCCAGAACTAGAGGTTTTCCGTCTAATTCATGAATTACTGAATGTTCTAGTTGAACAATTTGGGCAATAGTTTCTGCAACAATCTTTCGATCTCGATTCCAAACTAGGCGGAGAAATTCTGCAAAAATCCATTTGCTTGCATGAAGCACTAGCATTGAATCGATATAATTTGCGGTGTACTCGGTTGATATGTGAACAGCACCGCGATCAGAGCGAAACCCATATACAACCTCAATCACTTTAGCCAAATGATAACGATCCTTCGAGCCAAGTTGATGGGGAATATTTTTGTTCAATAAATCTTCACGAACCTTACCAGGCAATTTTCGATGATCAATCTTTCCGGTATCCATTTGAAGCAAGCAACGCGAAATCGCTTCACAAAACCGCCCACCGTCTAGTTCTGTTGGTTGCCAGTCACCAGCTAGAAATCGTTGCTGCATTTCGACGTAGCATTCAACCACTGCATGGGCAAAGTGAGAGTCAATAATTGTCGAAAGTTCCTGAATTAGTTGCTCAGATGTCCTTCTCATAGTTACACCTCACCAGAATTTTCAGAAGATTCATCGGTGGATGCGTTACTTTGTATAAAGCCTGTCAATCGTTCAACCTCAGCCAAACCTGGAGATAGTAATTGGAAGCCACTTTGCACTTTAATCAAACTTCCTTGTCCTGAAGCTGCTTGTAAAGTGCGTTCTAAATGACGCTCATCTATCTTGATACCAAATCCCAAATACAGAAACTGTTTTAGCTTGTAGCTTGAAACCACTATTTCAGGGTTGCTTATTGCTTTACCAATTGCCCACAGGCCAAACAATCCCTTCTGAATGACTGTGCAATCTTTAATGGCTGCATGAAAATCAATATTAGAGGCGAGTGGTTTCCAGTTAGCTACCCAAGACTCCACTTCTTTGGAAAATACATTATTCTTGCGTTTGCTAGTCTTTGTGGAATTTTCTGAATCCTCCTCACTTTTCGCACTAGACTTGGAGCCTCGTGAAGTTGCACCTGTAGTTAAATTCCACTTGCCCGTTATCTTGTCATCAAGTACCTCTGCGAGAACTTTTCGCGCTTGCTCTTGTCCCGACAGTCGTAGCCCAACCATATCTCTCTCAACAATCAAGTCAGCACTTCTGCCAATCCATGCGATGGCATTGTTGTCATACAACCCAACTCTTTTAAGAATGTCATTTAACTCATTACGAGGAATTTCCTCTCGTCCATCGACATCCAATGAGTACAGGAGAACCAAATATGTCAGCCTACGTCCCGCATCTAATCTGTTTCCAGCTTTGAGCCGCGTTTCCATTAGCTGTAGCTGTTCTCCATTGTGCCGGAAAATATGTTTTAACTTGTCAGCGTCAATTCCATGAGCAGCAGGAAGTTGAGCAACTGTATCAATTGTAGATTTATTGTTCTCGTCGCCGGATTCGTCGTTGAACAAGGAAAGTTGTTGAGGTTCGGCATTACTTAAATCACGAATCACAGAACGACTATTAGGTGGTTTTCCAGGTGTCATTTGTCCACCAACGATCGCGGTGATCGCGGCACCACCCCAGCTAATACCTACTTCGTTGCTCAGAGATGCCTCAATCTCTCGTGAGTAGCCTTTGCTGGTTTCAACAAATTTTAATGTATTCATTACGGCAGGTAGAAGACCATTATTACTGGATGCTGATCCGTTATGCCCTTCACCTATTGGGGTTCCACACATTACACATCCTTTTGCACCGGGAAGAAGTATTTCATAGCAGTCTTTGTTTTTACACCGAATCTGTTGAGGACAGTTAGAACAGTAGAATCCATTGCTAGACAAGGGATGTTGGCAGGAGGGGCATGTTTGCATATTTTTAAGTCTCCAAAACTCTATTTGAACTGCATTTTACAAAGAGGTTCAGATAGAGCGCGACTATTTGGCAGTATTAGAGGCTATAAAATGAAATCTTTAGGAACTATACTTAGCAAAAGTTTTAAACTTTTTAGAAATTACAGGTCAATACTTTTATATTATTGACTTTTCAGGGTGAAATATAGTTTATGGCGCATTCTTATGCTGCTCTTCCTGCCTTCGAGCGACTTTTACTATTAATTGCAACCTTTGTCCGATACCCAGGAGTTGGTTGTATTGATCCTATGCAATCTGACTCTAATAATCATGATACATTACAATTAGTACAATTGTACCTACAAAAAGTAGCAAGCGAATTAAATGTAAAGCTATCGCCATATTCGCGTTATACCATCCAAAAAGATTTGAAGACTCTTCGTCGCTATGGACTTTTGGATAGGCGACCTTATCGATGGGGTTACTATGTTGGTAGAGGTTTAATGAATCAGGAGGAGTTACAAGTTGCGCTCAATGCCCTACACTCTCAGGCAAGATATCAGGAAGACCCTCAAATTAACCGGATCTATGAAAGACTAATGCGGCGATTAGGAGGGTTAAACCTGAAAGATGAGATGCTTTATCCGGTGAGAACCCAATTAGACCGAGTTATTGTCTACACCGATCCGGTGGAAATGATGGCCAAGGGCAAATATCAAAGCCGAGGCACGTTATTTGAAAAACTAAATATACTTGAAGCAGCAATTATTAAAGGACAAGCAGTTGAGCTTTATCGCTGTCGTAATCCGTACAATCCCAACAAAACTAGATATGAGCAAGTTTATCCTTTACAATTGATTTATGCAGACATTGCTTGGTATTTGTTGCTGGAAGACTATAACAACGGTCATCTCGTAGTGTCACGTATTGATCGCTTTAGCGATCACTTCAATGTTCTGGATAGCAAAGGCCGCGGCTTAGATAGCCAATGGAAAAGCTTACATATCGCTCATCAGCTCTTAAAGGCAGGTTGTGGCTTGAAGTTGGGTTTAAGAGAAGAGCAACAAAAGGAGATCCGTGGAGAACTGGAGCTTGTAGAAGTGAAAGTTCGATTTTTCCCTGAAGTTATGGAATTTATACAGGAGGGAGAAAAGCGACATCTTCACCAAGAAATCAAACCAGGACCTAAGGAAAAAAATGGTAAACCTGCTTACGTAGATTACATTGTTAAATTGCCTGAGCGATCGCTGGAGGAGTTTTGTCGCTGGGTGTACCGCTTCATGGGCAATGCTCAGTTCATCTCTCCTCAATATCTAGCTGAACAACACCAGAAATTTGCCCGTGCATTAATAGATCGGTATTCTTCCAAAGCTATATAGATCGGGATGATTGACCATCCAACTTTAACATAAATTTTTCCGTGCCCAGTTTTTGTAATACAACCCTCTTCCGAATTCGCTATAATTTTATCCGTCAAAAAAAGACTGATCCTCTCAATTAGTAAACTACCTACCACTAACTCGTAGTATTGGGTTAGTGGTGGGTAGTTTATGCTCAATCTTCATGCCGTAACTGCCATGCTGCACCGCAAGCGGCCCCAGCCCCAGCTAACAATCCGGTACTCATTCCTTGGATAGTTTTTTGGATGGGATCTTGAATTAGACAGTCACTTGTAACCTTACTGTCTTCCAAGCAGAGATTACTTTCTGCCCAAGCAGCAGTACCTCCCAAAATTACACCAGTTATACTACACGAAACAACTAGCAGCAAAAGGCGTTGAGTTTTTCTAACCATAGATAGATGTGCTAAAGATTAGAGATAGTAATTTACTTTCAATTACTTTACACATTCTTGCTAGCAAATGTCAGCTGGTTTCAAAATCGAAACAGGTCAAAGTTGATTTTACCTTTATTAAGGATACAAATTGAACTAAATCAATCGCATAAATTATATTTTTACCTCTTCTGAGGCACTAATACTGGTATTTTATGGGCATCAGCTACGGATTTGGCATGTTGACCAACAGTCACAACATTGAACTGACTGGATATAATTTCCAAACTTTTATTCACTATTGCCAACTTCTTGTAGGTGGGGAGACTCATTCCAGGGAAGAATGATAACTCTGGCACATCTTCTTGACTTACAAAGTCTGTAGGATGGAATAACAAAGAAGGCTGGACACGTGTAAGTTTACACAGCCATAAAGCAATTCTGAGGTATAGTAACGCGGCTTCCGAAGAAAATGTACTGATATACATTATGTAACTGAAGTGAATTGGCACCTTGAAAATTGGCATTGTGGTGACAGGAATTTCAGTCAATTTATCCTTGCCCATCTTCCACTGGAAAGGTTTTAAAGGCTGCAAACCGTCTTTTAAACCGCCAAACAAGGCTTCACGTTTCTTGCGTTCTTCCTTGCTTAGTTTACAAGTCATTAAATAATAGGCTCGTGCTAGAGGCCCCAAAAATGTGGGAAAAGTTGAAGCATCATATTCGTATCCCCGTCTGGCTAAGACTTTCAATACCGCAGGCGAAAAACTGTATCCAGGCCCCCGAAAGCCGATAGGATGTTGATGGGTAACGCGCTTGATATGTTGTTCGGCCAACGCCACTTCTTGTTCAATTTCATCTTCTGAATATAGGTGTAGCCAAGGATCGTGGTAGAATGAATGATTGCCTATTTCGTGACCAGCGTTAGCGATCGCTTGTAATGCCTTAGTGTTCTTTTCCAGGGCGGCATCCTGACCCACAATGAAGACTGTGATTGTCACATCCCACTGCTGAAAAATATCTAAGAAACGAGGGACTGCAATATCTAAGTAAGAGGGAAAAGTCTCCCAACCAGGAGCGCCCTGATTTTTTAGAAAAGACCAAACATTATCCAAGTCTAAAGAAAGACTGGCTATTGGTTTGTTTCCTCGTCGCTTCGTTTTCATTATGAGTTTAAGTATTTGGATAATTTTAAGCGTAAATTAAGTTTTAGGAAAACAGATTGAATAACCTGCAACTTTATTCCTTAGAAATAGCTACAACGCGCTATTAGACATCGCACCAGCTACAGAGATTATAAATTAGATTAGCAGATTTTCTAGATTATAATGCTCAATTTATATCATTAGTTTCAATAAAAAGCGATTATACAAAAAATTTTCAACATCCTAAATATTGATTTGCTGCTTTTGAGTCAAACACATTGCAATTCCCTTTTCGTAGTAAGCTGCCTCATTAATAAAAATCGGCCAAACAGTAGATGCACCCTTATAAACAATTGTTTTATTATCAAAATTTATAAACATTGGGTCTCCTGGGTTCAAAGCTTGGTAATCTTTGTCCTGAAGCTCTGGATGAATCATCGCAAAGATTTTACCATCCTGTTGTTTTGGATAGTCCACAACTGATAAATGATCATAGAGAATCAATGTTTCATTAGTTGATGCAATTTTACCTTGATTGAACCGTTCTAGATAGTTGAGAACCGCATAAACAAGTTCTTCTGTTTGTTGGAACAACGTCGCTTTTAAGATACCTTGGGCAATAGGACCAACCTCGAATGCAAAGCCTAATTCGCACAGGGAATTTACAAATTGATTTTCTGTAATTGATTTAAAAGAACAGCGATAAATCCTCACCAAAGGGCTAATCTGACTGAGATAAGCAGCCAATTGCAAGTTTAAGGGATGACTGTTTACCAAAATAATTGTCAGACCCATATTAGAAGTAGTGCTGTGCAAGTCTAAGATAAAATCTGCTTGTTTATTTCTGTTTGATCCTAGAGTGTCATGAATTGATTTAGCTTGCAATTCTTCATAACTGTTAAGAGTTGGATCTTGTAAATCTTGCTGAAGAAAACAGCGATTTAAATCCTTCTCTAAATATCGCCTACCTGCGGCAAAAGCGTTAGGATTTGCTAGCAAAGTAACTGTCTCAAAACTTTGTCTAGTAATCAAGTCGGGAAATTGAGCAAATTTTTGGATTAAATAGGCCCCAGTAAACTCATTGCCATGAGTTCCACCAACAATTGCAACTCGATTAATCTGGTTCACAATTACACCAACTCCAGACGTGCAGCCTCTCAATCAAGAGGCAGGGGGAAGGGAGCAGGGAGCAGGGGAAGATGAGGGAGCAAAGATAAATATTTAGTAATTTTTACTACTAAAATAGCTCGAAATACACTTCTTTGTTTCTCTCCCCTACCCCCTTGCTCCCCTGCTCCCCGCTCCCTTGCCTCTTTTTCAATGTACATTATGAAGCATTCAGCATGCCGATGCGATCACGCCCAGATGGTTCATAAAGATAAGACATATCAGGCCCATCAGGAATAATCCCACCCGGATTGAGTGGGAATAGGTTCCCGTAGTAGTCCCGCTTCACACTCTCGACATCGCAGGTATCAGCTACACCAGGAAGCTGATATAAATCGCGTAAGTAAGCTCCCAAGTTGTGATAGTCTCGAATTCGCTGCCTATTACACTTAAACAACCCGTAGTAGGCACTATCAAACCTAAACAACGTTGTGAATAAACGGACATCTGCAAGCGTGAGATTGTCTCCACACAAATATCGACTAGTTTGCAATGCAATATCAATCTCATCAAGAGTCGCAAACAGTTCATTACAAGCTTGATTGTATGCTTCTTGGGTTTGGGCAAAACCGCAGCGATACACACCGTTATTTACCGCGTGATAAATTTTCTCATTCCACCAGTCAATTTTCTCTTTGTGTGCTTCTGGGTAAAGATTCAGTGTGGGATTGTTGGCGAACTCGTTAAATTCCGAGTTCAACATGACGATAATCTCTGAACTCTCATTATTAACAATAGTTTTTGTTTGGTTGTCCCATAAAATTGGAACTGTTGAGCGTCCACTGTAACCAGGTTCTGCCAGTTGATAAAATTCAGCTAGTGTACGACAACCTTCTTCTTCGTCGTTGAATATCCAACCGCCTTCAATGGGAGAAGGAGAGACGATACATACTGATATTACCGCTTCGAGCTTTTTGAGCGATCGCACAACCAGGGTTCGATGCGCCCAAGGACAACCCAGCCCAACATAGAGTTTGTAGCGCCCTGCTGCTGGTGGGTGTGGATTTCCTTCTTCTGTGCCAATGAACTTGCGAAACTGACTATTAGGACGAATATATGCTCCCGACTGATTGCTAGGAGCAAGTTTTGACATCATTATCTGCCACATAGTCGTCCAGACGAACTTTCCCAGCCAAATGATTAACTTTGGAGGAAGTGTCTTACCCTTTTTCTTGGGAGGATTTTTTTCGTCATTCATTGGAGTTGAATTGCTCATGGTGACAATCTTGCTTTAGGAGCGATTGACGTTATCAATATATATACTAAATACAACAATTCATTAATTCCTAAAGAATTCTCTGCGTACCTTTGCGTTTAAAATTTAGCCCTCAATTCGCCACGATTTTACGCAAAGCTCTAATCTTATCTATTTTACTACGCTAGCGCTGATTGCGAAAAATCCCTGAGTTTTAAGGAACCACAGAGGCGCAGAGTCCACAGAGAAATGAAGAAGAGAGAGGATTTTTGGATGTTTTGTAATTTGTAAGTTTTTTAAGTTAATTATGCCAAACTTGCTTGCGATCGCAGCTAAAAGTTTTCCCTAAGAAACGCATCAAATGTCAATCTATCGGGTAATGAAGTTTGTGCGCCTGATTTTGTCGTCGCTAAAGCACCTGCTGCTGCACCCCAAACAACTGCTTGATTTAAAGAAAGTCCTGTAAAAAGTGCTGCCGTTAAGCCACCATTAAAAGCATCACCAGCCGCTACTGTATCAACTGCATGAACTGCAAAGGCGGGGACAAAAAACTTTTCCTCAGCAGTGGCACAAAAAACACCTTTAGCACCAAGTTTAACGATCGCACATTTAACACCCCGTTGTAATAAAACTTCGGCTGCCTTTGCTGCTTGTTCTTGTCCATCCACAGGAAAACCCACTAACTGCGCGGCTTCAACTTCATTCGGTGTAATAATGTCCACTAATGGGTAAAGTTCATCTGGAAAATCAGATTGTGCTGGTGCAGGATCGAGAATTACCTTGATTTTATTTTTTTTCGCGGCTTTAGCGGCTGCAACCACAGCAGTAATCGGAATTTCTAATTGTAAAAGCAGTGCTGTCGCTTCTGGTAATAACTGGGACAATCGTTCTACATCTTCTTGATTAACACGCCCATTTGCACCAGGAATTACAATAATTTGGTTTTCCCCAGCATCATTTACCGCGATAATGGCGACTCCAGAACTAACAGTTTCATCGACGAAAATATTGCCAATCTGCACACCAGATGATTGCAAATTGTTGATAAGTTCCACACCAAAATCGTCTGCACCGACACGCCCCAGCATTTGCGTAGGAATTCCCAGTTTTACTAATGCTACGGCTTGATTTGCTCCTTTACCTCCCGAAACTTTCAAAAATTCTTCTCCTAGCAACGTTTCCCCTGGGACTGGCAAGCGGGATGTTCTTGCCACCAAGTCTATATTTATGCTGCCGAAGACGATAATGCTCATTTTTGCCGATCTTTAAAGTCATTTAGCTAATACTACAGCAAGCGATCGCTACGCTTCATCCCAAAACCATTTGTAATAGCAACCAAACATTTAACCCAACTATCACAATAGCAACTAACCAAGCCAAGGATTTTAACCACAAGGGATTCACAAACTCACCCATCAAGCGGCGATTACTTGTAAACATCACTAATGGAATCACTGCAAACGGTAGCTGTAAGCTGAGGATAACTTGACTGAGAACTATCAGCCTGCTTGTACTATGTTCGCCAAAAATAATGATTGTAATTATCGCTGGAATGATGGCAAGCAAACGAGTTATTAAACGGCGTAACCAAGATGGAAAGCGAAATTGCAAAAAGCCTTCCATCACAATTTGTCCCGCCAGGGTTGCAGTTAGCGTTGAACTTTGCCCAGAAGCAAGTAAGGCTATGCCAAAAATAGCACTAGCAAAACTAACTCCTAACAATGGGGAAAGTAATTTATAAGCATCTTGAATTTCTGCCACATTCTGATTACCAGAAAAATGAAATGTTGCGGCAGAGACAATTAAAATTGCTGAGTTGATAAATAGTGCTAAGGATAAAGCAAAAGTAGAATCGATTGTGCCAAACTTAATTGCTTCCCATCTTTTCTCAGTATTAAGCTGCCAATTACGGGTTTGCACAATTGAGGAGTGTAAATATAAGTTGTGAGGCATCACTGTTGCCCCTAAAATCCCGATAGCAATATAGAGCATTTCTGGATTCTGTAAAATCTCTTTATTAGGTAGATATCCCAATAAAATTCCCCCCATATCAGGGCGAGAAAATAGAATTTCGGCTGTAAAACAGATACCTACCGTTGCTACCAGCATTATTACCAAAGCTTCTGTATAGCGAAAGCCTTTATTTTGCAAGAATAACAATACCAAAACATCCACTGCTGTGATACAAACACCCCATACTAAGGGAATACCGAATAAAAGTTGCAGTGCGATCGCACTTCCTAGTAGTTCTGCTAAATCACAAGCTGCGATCGCAATTTCACACAGTATCCACAAAAAAAAGCTTACCTTTGGACTGAAATAGTCTCGACAAGCCTGTGCCAAATCTCGCCCCGTAGCAACTCCCAAACGTACACATAATGATTGGAGTAATACCGCCATCAGGTTCGACAGCAAAATCACTGTTAACAGAGTGTAGCCAAACTTTGACCCCCCAGCGATGTCTGTTGCCCAATTTCCAGGATCAATGTATCCGACTGAAACCAGATACCCCGGCCCTGTGTAAGCCATCATCTTGTGCCAAAAGCTGCTGTTAGGAACTCCAATACTACGGTGAACCTCTGGTAAGCTAGGTTTATTTTCTGGGGGAGTCATTTACTTTGTCGTTAAATATTCTCATATTCTTTTCATAATCTCATGAAATATAGAATAAATATCAACCTTTAGGTGAGTATAGATCAATACATTTTGGTTATAGCCATTCCATGCGATCCTGCGCCTTATTTATTCATATAGGGGCAATACTCTGCGGGTAATCCGTTGAAGAACTCGTAGAGTATGCTCCGCGTCTACATAAATTGCCTCTATAGGCTTATAGAGGCATCTTCAAACACAAATAAACGGTATCAGTCATTTAATTCCATCAATTCTTTTGTTTTCAAAGCAGCAGCTACAGGCTGAGAACATTCTCGAATTTGAGGAGAGATAGAGCAAATGGCATCTGTCGTTGTTTCAAAACAATTTGATAATCCAATTGTTTCTAACAATCCTGTGCGTTCTAATAGTTGTTTGACTTCGGGTTGTAAACCTGTAAGAATTAAGCGGCAATTGTGCCGTTCTAAATCGTGGTAGATATCCTCTAACGCTACTAACCCAGTTGTGTCCATATTTGGCACAAAGCGTAACCGAAGAATTAAATACTTCACTTCTGGTTCATCGCGGAGGAAGGTAGCAAACCGTTCAGCAGCACCAAAAAATACAGGGCCATCTACCCGATAAACGGCAATTTCCTTGCCTAATTCTAAAGGAGTACCAGGGGGAAATACTTCGGTTTCAGGTATTTTAACTAGGCTTAAATCGCTCATCCGTTTGATAAACAATGCTCCAGCTGCAATCAATCCTACTTCTACAGCGAGAACTAAATCAAACAAGATTGTTACTAGCCAGGTGAGAATCATTACTGCAAAATCTGAGTAGGTAGCACGCATTAATAAACCAATGGCTTCCCACTCAATCATCCGCAGGCTAACCACCATCAGAATGCCAGCGAGTGCTGCTAAAGGAATCTGTGCTGCTAAGGGTGCTAAGGTTAAAACGATAATGCCTAAAGCAACGCCGTGAATTACCCCAGATAATCGAGTTTTCCCTCCAGAACGGACATTGACAGCAGTCCGAGCGATCGCACCTGTTGCTGGGATGCCGCCAAAAAATGGGATAATGATATTTGCTAATCCTTGACCAATTAATTCGCGATCGCTATTGTGTTTTTCGCTCACTGTCATCCCATCAGCCACAACCGCCGACAGTAACGATTCAATACTTCCCAGTGCCGCCAAAGCCAAAGCCGGATTAATCAGTTCTCGAATTACACTAAAATCATTCCAGTGGGGAATACCTTGAGGCATCGGTAAAGATTGCGGAATGCTGCCAATGGTGGGTACATCCAGATGGAAATAAGTTGCTATCCCTGTTGCTAACACCAACCCCACTAAAGAACCCGGTATTGTCGTATTAATCTTGGGCCATAAAATATTGGCTGCCATCACCACCATTGCCAACCCAACAGCATCCCAATTTAGAGCTTCTACATGAATTAAACTTTGCCAAAGTCCCGGTAAAAAGTGTTCGCTACGTGGTAGTTGTAAACCAAAAAAATTATTTAATTGACCACAAAATATAATTACGGCAATACCATTGGTAAAGCCTGCCGTCACTGGATAGGGAATAAACTTCACTAGCTGTCCCAGTTTAGCAACTCCCAAGGCAATCTGGATAATTCCAGCCATCACCCCAGCAATCCAAACTTTCTCAAGGCCATACTTGGCGACAATTCCTACCAAAACTACAGCCATTGCCCCTGTCGGCCCTGTAATTTGTACTGGCGAACCGCCAAAAATTGCCGCAACAATTCCCGCCACAATAGCGGTATATAGTCCCGCCTTTGGTTCCACACCACTTGCTACCGCAAAAGCTAAAGCCAAAGGCAATGCTACCACTGCTGCTGTTAATCCTCCCGTTAAATCGCCACGCAGTCCACCAAACCAGCGATTCAGACGCAAAAACTGTGGTTCTTCGACGTTATCGGAGATTGCCATATTTAGTTTCAACTCTTATACACAATTTGTTGATGCACACTATGATATGCGGGCAATTAAACATATACCAGGTGCTTCAAATAGTTTATTTTTGAAAATTCCTTAGTACAGTTTCGAGTAAAAGCTTGCATTAACAATGCAAGCCGACACATTAACAATGTAAGCTGACGCATTAACAATGCAAAGCGACGCATTAACAATGCAGACGATTACTAAATTTAGTTTGCCATAAATTAATAAAATGCTGTATTTAAGTTGTGAGGTGTATCCTTGAAGAATGTACGTGTTTTGATTTTAGATGAAGGTACCTTGACAATAGATAAGATTTCGCTCTATTCTATTCCTTCATAAATTACTGATTTAAGTTCCTCATCAGTCTGTCTAAAATTAAGTCTTTCATCTTCAGACTCAAGACTCAGAACAAAGTTTTGTGGTAATATCAACTGCACAAAACTGCAAAAAGCCGTGGCTACTGAATTAAAATCTCATCAAGCTTCAAGAAGGCGTAAACGTTCAACCTATCCTCTCCAGCGTTTGCTTGAGTATGGACATCAGTATCGTAAACAAATTTGGCTAGCAACTACTTATTCTATCCTCAATAAATTTTTTGACTTAGCACCACCAGGTTTAATTGGGGTGGCAGTGGATGTAGTCGTCAAGCAGCAAGATTCTATAATTGCCCAGTTAGGGGTACGCGATGTCTTTCAACAATTTTTGATTATTTCCTTCCTCACTGTCATCATTTGGATACTAGAATCTGTTTTTGAATACGCCTACGCTCGACTTTGGCGAAATTTGGCTCAAAATATTCAGCATGACTTGCGTTTGGATGCCTACAAACATTTGCAAGAGTTGGAATTAGCTTATTTTGAAGAACGCAGTACTGGCGGTTTAATGTCTGTCCTCAGTGATGATATTAACCAATTAGAGCGGTTTTTGGATGGAGGAGCCAATGATATTATCCAAGTTTCTGCAACTGTTTTAATTATTGGCGCAGCTTTCTTTATCTTGGCTCCTAGTGTAGCGTGGATGGCTTTATCACCAATGCCATTTATCCTTTGGGGTTCCTTTGCTTACCAACGACTGCTTGCACCTCGCTATGCTGAAGTGCGGGAAAAGGTAGGTTTCCTAAATTCGCGTTTATCAAACAATATTAGTGGAATAACTACTATTAAAAGTTTCACTGCTGAAACTTATGAAGCCTCTCGTTTGGAATTAGATAGTGAAGCTTATCGTCGTAGTAATGCCAAGGCAATTACTCTTTCTGCTGCTTTTGTACCGTTAATTCGGATGCTGATCTTGGTAGGTTTTACGGCATTACTTTTATATGGCGGGATGGCAGCAGTTTCGGGAAAAATGTCTGTAGGTACTTACAGCGTATTAGTATTTTTAATCCAGCGCTTGCTGTGGCCTTTAACAAGATTAGGCGAAACATTTGACCAATATCAACGGGCAATGGCTTCTACTAATCGAGTCATGAATTTGTTAGATACTCCTATCGCCATTCATACAGGTGATGTGGCGTTACCTGTGAATGAAGTGCGCGGTGAAGTGCAATTTAAAAATGTTTATTTTGCTTATAAAGATAGATTTCCAGTAATTAAAAATCTGTCTTTGGATATTCCGGCGGGGAAAACCATTGCAATTGTCGGTTCAACGGGTTCTGGTAAAAGCACTTTAGTTAAACTTTTGTTGCGGTTATATGAAGTGCAAACTGGAAACATTACTCTTGATGGTGTTGATTTGCAAAGTTTGAATTTGCAAGATTTACGCCGTTGTATTGGTTTGGTGAGTCAAGATGTCTTTTTATTTCATGGCACTGTAGCAGAGAATATTGCTTATGGTAGCTTTGAGACTACAAAAGAAGAAATTATCACGGCGGCGAAGATAGCCGAGGCGCACGAATTTATTATTAACTTGCCCGAAGGTTATGAGACAATTGTGGGGGAAAGAGGACAAAAGTTATCTGGTGGACAAAGACAACGGATTGCGATCGCCCGTGCAGTCTTAAAGAATCCCCCCATTCTGATTTTAGATGAAGCTACCTCAGCAGTAGATAATGAGACAGAAGCAGCAATCCAGCGATCGCTAGAACGGATTACAGTAGATAGAACTACAATTGCGATCGCTCATCGTCTTTCCACCATCCGCAATGCCGATTGCATTTATGTCATGGAACATGGGAAATTAGTAGAGTCGGGAACCCACGAGCAATTGCTAGAAAAAGATGGGATTTATTCTAGTCTCTGGCGCGTACAGTCAGGCTTAAGGTAACTTTCGCGCCTTGTTTGTGTGTCAATTACGAATTACAAATTATTTATGTTTTTTGGTAATAGTCAACCAGAATCAAGTGATAGTAAGTGGCGTGGCCAGTTGGATAAATTTGTGAAAGCAAATCAGCAAGAGTTGGCAGCGCTGTTTTGGGGATTGTGGCTAGCAAATGGTGACAGTAAAGGTACTGTTGGTATTGATTTGCAACCAACGCCGCATTTTGTTTATTGTCCGAAAGAACAGATAGAGAATTTAAATATTAAGGTTGAGAATCGGCTTCAGGAAATTTTGGGAATTGTCGAGAATCATAAGCCGGAAGTGGAAGTTGTGATGATTGGGATTGGGAAGGGGGAAATTAAGTTAATTCAGTTTGCACCGGAACCAGCACCACCGATTTGTTTTGAGCAATCTGGGAAGGATGTGGATGGGTTATTGGATGTGCTGGAAGAGAGGATGAGGGAGGAGATTGTTTTTTAACGCAGAGGGACGCTAAGTTTTCCGTCTTATGACTCAAAAAAAGCAGCAGGCGAAATATGAAAAAACTGCGCGAGGCGAGCGATATGGTTAACTGTCAATTTGCGCTGTCCACTCAAGATTTCAGAGACAATAGACTCAGTTTTAAAGATAGGAATTAAATCTTTTTGTCGCAAAACAAATTCGGCTATTAACGCTTGAAGTAATTCTACGCCATGAATATCAGGTATAGAATGATGTTTTTGCTCGTACTCGTAAACCAGAGTACCTAAAACATTAAGATAGTCTTTTTCATCTGGTGTTAATTCACCTTTATCAATTAGAGAATCGATTACTTCTTGCGTAGCCAGAAATTCTTCCTCGGAAGTTACGGGACGAGGAGGAAAAGATTTGAGTAATTTAATATAGGTTTTAGTAACACGTGTTTCAGAGGTCATTTTGCCAGATATCTAATAGTTTCAATCCCTAATAGGGATTTTGATTAATTGGAACTCAAACAATTTGGCTCATATTAACATCCAGATTATCTGATATTTTCAATCTCTAAAAGGAATTTTAATTAATTATAACTTAGGAATTATATTCATGCTGCTGTTCAACTATCTGATGGTTTCAATTTCTAAAAATGATTTTTTAAATTGTTAGCCTAAAAGAATATTTAGCATCAAGCGAACCAATGATCATTTTTCCAGTCATCTTTGTCATATTCGGCATGTGTCAGTATATGGCGAATAAAAACTTTTTGATATTCGTAATCTACTAAAGTAATCAGTCGATAATTATTACCACCTATGTTAAAAACTGTGAAATTACCGACTTGATCGGCTGATGGAAAAGTTTGGCGTAACTCTACTAAGTTCTGCCACTTTGCTACAGATGTAAGTTTGTACCATAATCGCAGGCTAGTTTCTGCATTAGAGTGCTTTTCCTAGAACTCAGAAAGTCTTGCACGACTGATAATGTGCATAAAATTTTGGTGAAGGGTATTTTTTCATAGAGGTATTTTTTGGTCGGATACTAGATAATCTTAGCAAATTGCGAAGTTATTGTAGATATTGCCCAATTGACTTTTAAAAAAACGGTATTCACACGGGAGAAAATACTCTCATCGGGGAAAACTAATAAATGTGAAGGGTGCTAAAGTATCTGCGTCTTTTTCCCTTCCTGGTTTAAAGCCATAGGGTTCCTAAACTTCCATGAGGTTATATGAAAGAGATAAAAAATAAAATTACGAATAAATTAGAACGACTATTAGAACAATGGCTAGTACCTCGTCTGGTATGGTGGGGAGAATACCTAGAAACCAAAATCAGGCGATACAAGCATCAAGAACTGAAGAGTAAATTAAAGTTTTGTGGTGCAGGTCTACGATTTAAGCGAGATATTACAATTGACCATCCGCAAAATGTATCTTTGGGAAATAAAGTCTACATCGGTCCAGATGTCTTATTAGATGGACGTGGCGGAATCACAATTGGCGACAACACCACACTTGGATTTAATGTTATTATCCTCTCTGCAAACCACGACTATCAAAGTAATGATTTGCCTTATGAACATAATGTCTATATTCATAAACCTGTTGTCATCGGTCGCAATGTTTGGATTGGCGGAAATGTCCTAATTATTCCGGGAGTTACTATTGGAGATGGTGCAATTGTGGCGGCTGGTACGGTTGTAACTGCTAATGTTGAACCTTTAGCAATTGTTGGAAATCAACCGATGAGAACAATTAAATACCGTGACAAAGAACATTATGAACAACTCGCTAACAACCAAGAAAATCAGGATATCTCGTAATTATTACACGATCGTAGGGTGGGCATTTTAATACCCACCCTACTTGCCTAAACTAGGGCTGGCGTATTTGCACGCTTGACTTGAGGTGTAGCAACCATCCGCATTCCGGCTGGTGCGGCTAAAGTTAACCCCCGACGCACAGGACGCACAGGACGTTTATTCACTAGCGATACTTGAAAGTCAGATAGAACAGTTGCTAAGACAATTTTCATTTCATACTGGGCAAATGCCATCCCAATACAGCGACGATTACCACCACCAAATGGTAAATATTCATAAGGTGAATATTGTCTTTCTAAAAAGCGTTCTGGTTTAAACTGCTTGGGTTGTGGGTAAACTTCTTCTCGATGATGCGCTAAATAAATACTAGGCACTATTGCCGTTCCCTCTCGCAGTTCGTAGCCCATAATTGTAATTGGGGTTTTCACAATCCGGGGGAAAGCGGTCATGACAATTGGGTAAATTCGTAGTGTTTCTTGGCAAACTGCTGTCAAATAGGGCAATTTACCTACACTACTCAAATCGTGGTTAACTCCAATGGTTTTGAGTTCCTTTAGCAACTTCTCACGCACCTCTGGTAAACGATCAATCCAGTAAAAAGCCCACGTCAATGCCGAAGCAGTAGTTTCATGTCCCGCAACTAGCAGTGTCATTAACTCGTCGTGTAATTCTTCATCTGACATCCCTTGACCATCGTCATAACGAGCCGCCATCATCAAACTTAGGATATCTTGGCGATTTTGATCTGCTTGGGCCCGACGTTCTCGAAGTAAAGCATAAATCGGTCGATCAATTTTTTGCCGTTGTTGCAGAACCCAACCCCACGGACTCCATGCACCGAAATCTTTTTGCATGAACTGGAAAAAGAAGGCGCTGGACATTATGGGTGAAGTGATGAAGTCTAATAAGTCACTTAGCGATCGCCTCAGTTCTTCAAAGAGCTTTCCTTCATCCAAACCAAATACAACCCGTAGGATAACACGCAAAGTAATTTCTTGCATCGACTCACGGATATTAAAAGGTTTGCCAATTTGCCATTCATGGCTCACCTGCTGAGTTATTTCCCGAATATCCTCACCATAAGCCCGCATCCTTTCGCCATGAAAAGGAGGTGCTAATAGTTGCCGTTGGCGCTGGTGGCGATCGCCATCTGATAACATAAAGGAGCGATCGCCAAGTAAAAATCTTAGTCCTGTGTTTCCCCTCCCAACCTCAAAATGCCTCGAATCCGCAGTAAAAATCTGCTCAAGTGCTTGGGGTTGACTAAAATACACAAGATGGTTATCAGAGCTACTACTCCTGATTGCGAAAGTGTCACCATAGATTTTGGCAAAATCATCGACATATTTCACTGGCTGAGTAATAAACTTGATCATCCGCAACCAGCTCGGCATTTGAGGCCCATTAGGCAGATTGTAAATTGCTGTCATAGAATTTTTAGATTTGATGGCTTCTGAATTTTATTGTTACGACTTTTCATGTTACTTAGGGTTACAGAAAGCGGTATATTCATGATTGGGGACTAGAGACTGGAGACTAAGAACTGAAAAGAAAACAAAGAGGATAATATATAACTCTTGTACAGACGCGATTCATCGCGTCTCTACTCCTAACTCAGCACTCAGCACTCCTAACTCAGCACTCAAGAGGCAGCATCGGAAGCAAGCAGTGCCAAAAATCATCGCTATTCTCAACGGTAAAGGAGGAGTCGGCAAAACGACTACCGCAGTCAATCTGGCTGCAAACTTTGCGAAGAAAAAAAAGGTGTTGCTGATTGATGCAGATATTCAAGGTTCTGCCAGTTGGTGGTTTGGGCGCAGTCAGCAGGGAATGGGATTTGATTTATCTCAAGAAACAGATCCTAAGCTTTTAAGTGATTTAGGAAAGATAACAGGTTACGATTTAGTAGTGGTGGATACACCTCCCGCACTGCGCTCTGAAGCATTAGTGGCGGTAGTTGCGATCGCAGATTATCTAGTTTTGCCTACACCCCCATCCGCAATGGATTTAGCTATCCTCGTGGAAACAGTCAAGGAAGCCGTCATCCCCGTGGGAACCCCCCATCGGGTACTGCTTACCAAAGTCGATACGCGCAGTATCGGGGAAGCGCTAGAAGCAAAAAACACTCTCACTAGATTAGGTATTCCTGCTTTTAATACCTTTATCCGTGCTTATAAGGCTCATGAACGAGCGGCGCTTGAGGGTGTAGCGATCGCTCAATGGCGAGGAAGTAATGCACGAGAGGCGGAGTTAGACTACCGTCGTGCAGCTGATGAATTACAGCGTGATTGGAGAAAATAATAATGGCTAGGAAACAAAGTCTCTCTGACTTACTACAAGAAGAGGCACAAAAATTTACACCCCCAGAAGGTGAATCTGCGATCGAAGTTACAGCAAAAGCAATTACCGAAGAACAGGCTTCATCTGATGAAGAATCCTCAGCACAAACATCTGAGCCAAATTCTACTAAGCGCACAAGCCCAACTAAAGCTGATTTAGAAGCAACTGTCAAAGAATTAACAACTAATCTAGAAAAAAGCCATAACAAGGAAGCATCTCTAGGGCAAGAAATTGCTGATTTGCAATCAAAATTATCTAAACAACAAACATTAACATCGGAACACAAATTATTAGCACAACAGGTAACAAAAGAACTTGAAGAAACCAAAAAAACAGCACTGCAACTTGCAGAAGCAAATTCCAAGCTTATAGAAGAAATTAATGCTTTAAAACAAACAGCAGAAGATAATTCTAAAAAACTTGTTGTCAAAGAAAGCACTGCTATCAAACCAGTCAAAGACCATTACAATCCACTTAACTACAAAAAATCACATCGTTCATCGGAAACATTAGCTCAAAATCAACCACAAAATCAACCAGTAGAGTATCCTGATAGTTCTAATGAGATGTGGTTACTTGACTAGTACAGCTTGGCGCAAATCAAGCTACCTTTAACAAGGGGGATTATGCCCCTTGTTAAAGGCAAACTTCCGACACTGTATAATAGAGTATTTTTTAAAACATTTTCCCTAAATACATTCAAATAAGGTGCAAGAGATGCAGCAGACTTCTTGGGTTTGAACTACAATTCAACTCGAAAATCTAAAATATGCTGTGCGGTAATTTGTGGTTGTTCCAGATGCGGAAGATGGCCACAATCTTGAATCCAGAGGAGGGTACTATGTGGAATTGCTCTTTTAAATCTCATAGCATCCTTAGTACCCAAAATTTTATCGGAATCGCCCCATAAAATTAGCGTCTGTTGCAGAATTTGTGATATTTTTTTAAATCTAAAAGCACTGTAACCACCACTTTTAGTAAAAGCAATCAAAGCTTGATTCCAACTGGGCATTTGTAGATGTAATGCGCCACAACATAAAGCATCGACAGAAGCAAGACTTTGATTTTTATATCCAATGCGAGAAACGCGATCGCGCACCTTTAGATTACTCAAAAATTGAGTTGCTAAATAATCCAATGGGGGAAACATGAATTTACTTAACGGTGAACCACCAGCTAACCCCGCACTATCAATTAACACCAGCTTTTTTACAACTTCTGGGTAAGTCAGCGTAAAATCAATCGCCGTCGCACCCCCCATCGAAGCGCCCACTAAAATTACAGGTTGCTTAATTAAGCTTTTCCAGAAATAATAAAGATGGGTTTTAATTGCAGTTGGGCTATAAGCAATTCCTGAGAGTCTATCTGTAAACCCAAAACCCAACAAATCCACAGCCCACGTTTCATTATCTCTAGAGAGTAGTGGCAAAAGCCGTCGAAATTCTAATACAGAACTGTCAAAGCCGTGAATTAATAAAATAGGAGTTCCACCACTCCCTTGCTTGACATAAGTTGTGGTAACTGGTTGATTAATTAAAGGAGTAGCGATCGCAGCAGTTTGAATACTCTGAGCTAGTGCGATCGAGGCAGATTCTGTCAGTTGCCCAACTGCTTTAGGAAGAAAATTCGGAAACATAAATTTCAGTTTATCGTATTAGCTTGCTTTGGCGCATCGCTAATTTTGTTGTTTAACAAAATTACCCAAACTAATCTGCTCAAGTATTATTTTTAATACATAAAACATAGTCTAGCGGCTAATCAAAATATTCTAACTCTTGTACAGACGCTATTAATCGCGTCTCCATCACCAAAGAAAATTTTGCAAAATGTCAAAATTGGGACTAAAGCCACGTACAATTGATATCGCCTATCCCTTATTCCAGGAGCTAATGCCATGCCAATGGCGGTTGGCGTAATTGAAACTTTAGGTTTTCCTAGTGTTTTAGCCGCAGCAGATGCAATGGTCAAAGCTGCCGCAGTCACGATTGTGTATTATGGTCAAGCTGAAAGCGCTCGTTTGTTAGTCGCCGTCCGGGGACACGTTTCTGAAGTCAATAGAGCTGTTGAAGCCGGAATCGAAGCTGGAGAGCAAGTCAAGGTTGGTACAGTAATTACCCACTATATTGTTCCTAATCCTCCAGAAAACGTGGAAACCATATTACCAATCCATTTCACCGAAGAATCAGAACCTTTCCGCATGTTCTAAGCAATTTTGCTATCAAAATCTGTAGCGAAGCTTCGTACAATTACCTTTTAGCCCCCATATCGTTTATTCATACAGGAGATTAATAATGTCATTACAGGCAGTTGGAGCACTTGAAACGAAAGGTTTCCCTGCGGTGCTAGCAGCAGCAGATGCTATGGTAAAAGCTGGTCGAGTCACCCTTGTTGGATATATCAGAGTGGGTAGCGCCCGTTTTACAGTTAATATTCGTGGCGATGTCTCTGAGGTAAAAGCGGCTATGGCTGCTGGTGTTGAAGCCGCAGAGAATGTATATGGTGGTACCCTAGAATCCTGGGTGATTATTCCTCGTCCTCATGAGAATGTTGAAGCTGTTCTACCAATTGCTTACACAGAACAAGTCCAAGGATATCGAGAATCTGTAGAAAATCCCATTGTCAGATCGAACAATCGATAGATTCAACCCTCTGCGGGGAAATTCAAAACGAAGAATCCCTACAAATGAATTTATTGAGAAGTCTATTTTAAGGCTTCTGACCATTAAAGCTTTTGAAGGTTGCATTCTTTCTGTTTTTAGATTTTGCAGAAGTTGAATTTTCAAGCAGAGGGAAAGAAACAATCACAGTCAATAGTCAAAATCAATCAATATTGACTGTTGACTCATTAGTTTTTACGAATGTAAAACGTTTTATATAACGGTTTACAAACATCCATTTTAAACACTAATTTACGTAGATACATCTAGATAAAATAAAAATATATTAAGAAATTTAACTTAATACAATTCACTTAAGACTTGATCTCCTGTCCAATTCCGCTTAATAAGGAGGGAATTAAGCTTGTTTTAAGAAAGTTGGACGGATCTTAATAAATCAAAATCTTATCAACACCAAGCGTATTAAGATTTAACTTAAGTATTTTCCTACGTAGGGGATTGTAGAGGGTTGAAACTTATACGGGTGAAATAACGTCTGACATTGAGTTAAATTAGATTCGTTCCTTGTATCTGCTACAAAATATCAGATTTCCCCGACCCATCTCGTGCAAAGGTGTATCCTCACCACTCTAGGCAGATTTCTGTTCTTAGTTAAAAAACATAACTTTACAAAAAGCTTAAATTAACAAACTTGCTCTAAATGCTTCATTTACAAGGTTTTTGGGCATTTTGGAATTGAAAGGTAAACATCAATGTAGAAATTTCTGCATAATTCTAGTGAATTAAGACGTAATTAAGAGTAGAAACACTGAGCTATTTTCATGAAACTCATGAAATCTCGGGCAGCTGCCAGTTAATAATTAGGTGGGATAAATGGGGGTTGTGATGCAAACTTCAAAATTGAGTTTCGAGGAATGCAATCTCAGTATGACAACAGATATGGAAAAACTGGCTTTAGATTGGCAAAAGCGCTTGGCTATTGAATGTCCAGAGCAAAATGAAGCTGCTAGGCAAAGTATTATTCTCTGGCTATTTGGATCTGACTCAAAACGGTTTGATCTGTTAAACCCGAAGGAACTTGAGATTGCCAAACAAGCGATGGAATATCGCTGGAGGATTTTACGTCAACGTTATTTGGGGTTTGGGCGAGAACGTGCTTATCGCAACTTGATAACGCGACTAGGGAGTTTAGTGACATTACGGAATAAGATTCAGACTTGGGTTTCCCTCAGCCGCGATCGCCAGCGCAGTGTTATGGATGTATTGCAAGAAGTACTCCAGGAATTACTGCAAACTGATGCCTATATGCAGCAACAAATGGCTGATCTTGCCAAATATACAAGCGATAGGCGATTGGCGGATGCTTTGCTATTTGCCAGTGTAGAAGAATATTGTCTGCGGCCAGTACGCAATCAACCCTTATTAGCTTATCGGTTTGTAAATTACTTGCGTCGCACTCAGCGCGGTGGCTTAACCCAAGTGCCGGGTCGTGACATGATTAGACTGGTGTCAGAAGAAGTCCTCACCGACGACAGTGACAATCGAGTTAACTTAGTAGATAGTCAGGCGATCGCAGAATATCAAGAAACACAACAACTAGAAGAACAACAGGCCCTACGTCAGTCAGTACAAAAAGAATTTGAAAATTATTTACAAGAAAATCTGGGAAAAGACGCAGTAGAATGGCTACGACTGTATCTGCAAGGTAAGTCCCAAGAAGAGATCGCCCAAAAACTAGATAAGCAGACTAAAGAAGTCTACCGCCTGCGAGAAAAAATTAGTTACCATGCTGTGCGTGTTTTTGCCCTCAAAGGTAAACCAGAGCTAGTAGACAGCTGGCTCTCAATTTCCTTACAAGAACATAATTTAGGGTTAACGCAAAACCAATGGCAACAACTTGATGAAAAATTGACTCCTCTAGGGCGACAGATATTAGATTTGCGGAAAGCAGGTAACTCAATAGAAGCAATAGCTCAACAGTTAAAACTCAAAACCCATCAAGTATTAGGCGAATGGACAAAAATTTATCTTGCAGCCCAAGCTTTAAGAACCCAAGAGTAGCCAATTCAGGCGGCGGGAGACAAGGCAAATGGGGAGTGGCAAAGTGGAGGAGTAGGGAAAGTAGGGGATTAGGGTAAGAAAAAGTATTAATTATTTGCCCAATGCCCCATGCCCAATGCCCAATCCTCAGTATTATCCCCAATTTATCATCTAAAATTCATCTTCTACTTACGTCTACTTAAGTATATATAATTGAAATTTTAACAATCAAACAAAGTATCTTTATTAACTACCTACTCAATTAGAGGCAAAATATAAATAAACACCACGCAATCAAACCTATGTTGTCTTCCGAGGGCGAACTAAATGATACCGCAGCAAATGCACAGCAAATCCTAACTGCCACTCAAACTAGATGGGAGGAAGGAGGGGAACGCGAGCAAATGTTCCAACTGATTGATAATCTTTTATCCTTTGAAGCTTGCCTCTACCATCAGATTTTGCCTTTGGGATTAGAAGACAAAAACCTCTTGCTAGGTATGGTTTATCCCCAAGACAGTGAGGCATTAGATTATGTTGGTCGCATTTTGTCTTATATCAATTGCACGATGCTGATTGAAGCGATCGCAAGCGACTCTCACCGCAGAATATTATCAGCCTACCTCAACCATAAGAATACATCTCAGCTAGATGCAAAACTTGTGCATGAGTCAACAGAGGACTTTCCCCAACACAATGCTGACAAACCTATTCCCTCCCTAAATGCCGACTCAGAATCAAATCAGCATCCACTATTGATGGCGTTTCAGACACAAAAGCGTCAACATTCTGGACAGCGTGTAGACTTGCCTCCTATCCCAGAGCTAGATCAATCATCTCAAACTCTAAGGAGTCAAGAGGACGAGACATCCGTTGCAGTAGCAAACAATCTACCTATTTTGCCTACACAAGTTCCTGAATTACTTACTCCCATTGAGTTGCTGCCAACACTACCACCCAAAAAATTACTAGAGGAATTACTAGGGCGAATTCTGGGTGGGGGAATAGGTCGGCTGTATTTAGAAAGACAAGCTTACGAAGGCAGGATACTGTGGAGTGATAATGGAATATTGCAGTCTGTATTAGACAAGCTGCCGCTCTATGTTTTCCAAGGAGTACTGAATGAATTAAAGCGGTTTGCCTCCCTACCTCTTACCACGCTTGCAGAACCAAAACAGGTAGAGAAGGAATATGTATATCAAAAAAACCGCTTGTTATTACGCTTGCGATTTATGCCGGGAACCTACGGTGAAGAGGCAACACTCCAAGTCTTGCGGGGAGCAGCATTAAAATTCTATCAGCAACAACAATTGATGCGTCTAGGACGTGATGCTTTAGGAATTTCTCAGCAACTAAGTTTCAAATTACATGAACTACAAGAACGGCTTTTATTGAATCCTAGCCTTGACTCTCAGGAATCAGAGGCTTTAGCTACACTGAATCAATTAGTGAAAAATTTAGACCAACAGATCAAAATACTGGCAATACATAGCAATCCACCAACAGACAGCAAATTATAGGTCTGTCAGTGAAAGCGCTGATTTCGATCGCGTACATAATTGTTATGTTGTAATGAGACTTTAGACCGATCAACCTTAAAGGTTCATCTCAAACTAAATACAAATTTTGCGATCGTACTCTGAGTAAGATTACGATTTAAACAAACTTATAGTATCAAAGTTAGTTTCCCGCTCTTGAATCCATTTGTTACAAATATTTCATGCTAACTGAGGTTTTTAGTGAACTTTTCCCCTTGATGAGTACAGCCAACCCACAGACCTTAGAATGGCTGCTCAATGTTGCAATTGAACATGAATACCCATCGGGGCGAGCCGTTGTGATGGAAGATGCCTGGGGTAATGCCGTTTACTTCGTGGTTTCTGGTTGGGTCAAAGTCCGGCGTACTGTCGGGGACGATTCAGTAGCTTTGGCAATTTTTGGTCGTGGCGATTTTTTTGGAGAAATGGCAATTTTAGATGAATCTCCACGCTCAACCGATGTTATCGCCCTTTCACCCGTGAAGTTGCTTAGTATATCCAGAGAGCGTTTTATTCAAATATTGTTTAAAGACCCACAGTTACATCACCGGATGCTGCAACTGATGGTGCGGCGATTGCGGCAAATTAACCAGCGATTACAAATGCGGTCTTCACCACCAGCAGTCAAACTCGCTCATACCCTAGTAACTTTAGGTGAAAGTTATGGTCAGGAATCAGACTTAGGAAGAGAAGTTTTTAACATTCCTTTTAAAGATTTAGCAGAGGTAACAGAAATCGGTGTTGAAGAAACCACCAAAATCATGGAAAAGCTGCATGAAAAAGGGTGGATCAAAATTGATAGCGCCAATAACATTACTTATCTTGTGAATTTCAAGCAGTTGATAAACTTGGCTGGCAAAGTGTGATTACTTTATGCGAGATAATCCATCATAGGTAGGGGTTGCTGAAAAAGAAAGAAAAGGTTGGTGTCTTGGGAAATAAACGGTGTAATATACTCACTCACAATATTGACTGCATCTTCTACTGTCGCCCATTCATCATCTAAGTAATTGACATAATTATCTCTTTTATCATCTGTAATTTTTTGATTCCCTAGAATAACTTTAGATTTATCCCATGTTTTGGCGTAATTGTTCTAGAATTATTTATTAATTTCAACCTTGGATGGCTATATTGGTAAATCCTGTTAGTCGTAGCGGTAATATCTAAATTGAACAAGATTAGTACTATGTCAGCTTTTCAGAATTTTTTTCTCAGAATTTCTTGAAACCACTCTTCAGTGCGATCGCCCATAGCTTCTAAAGAATATAGAATTTCTGCTTGCTGGCGACAAGTTTGTCGGTCAATTTCATCCAAATGCTTAATAGCTTCTACTAAACCTTGAACACTATCGGGTTCCACCAAAAAACCAGTTTTTCCTTCTTGGACAATTTCTGTTAAACCACCGCGACGATAAGCAATTAAAGGTACTCCACAAGCAAGCGCTTCTATTGCTACATTTCCAAATGCTTCTATCCAACGAGGGGTTACTAAAAGTGCTTGACATTTACCTAGCTCCTTTTGTAGCTCAAGCGTTGGTAAAAATCCTACATATTCTATAGGAGCATTAGGGTATTCTTGACAAATTTTTTCCCAATAAGATACATCCTGTTTTAACCCGAATATTTTCAATTTAATACCAGTGATTTCTGCTGCTGCTACTGCATCTTCTAGCCCTTTCTCAGGAGCTATCCTACCTACCCACGCCAAGCTCTGAGTTGGTTCCTGGCAAAATTGATAAATAGATAAATCCATGCCATTTAACAGACAAATACACCGCTCTGCAAATGTGAAAGTAGCTGCTTGTGTTTGGCTGTGAACACCAATACTACCAGGAAAATTGATTGCTACTTGTTCAATAATCTCATCCATTGCATCTGTCAAAGAACCCATACTGATCAGATGTGCGATCGGACAATTAAAAAATGGTGTTAAATAGAGTGGCAGCCAATCATAAGCAAAATTCACAATCAAATCATAATCTGCTTGCACTTGGCGAGCATAATCCCACATATTCACTAAAACAGAATTTTTATGCAGCAAAATTGGATCGCTACGACTCTGATTTTGCGCTGGTATCTGTATTAGTTCACCGGGAATTTCTCTAATCGGTAATGAATTGCTGATAGACCCTTGCGGTGCAACAATTTCTAATTTATGTCCTCGCCGCAGCATCTCTGTAGCAATATTAGATAAAGTCAACTCTACTCCACCTCCCAATCCTGAACCTAGCGGACCCATTGGAGTAGACATAAATAATAATTTATGGTACATTTCCGTCGTTAATCTATTTTTATCAACATCATTTTTTGAGATAAATAACTTGTTTAGCGGGTTTCGCTATGGATCCAACCAAAAAACATGTAATTAAATTCAACTCTGCTTACGATAGCAGCGAGTTGTAATTAAGTAAGGGTGAAAAACCTCTAAAAATTGACTCTGAAGTGTATTGAAAAATGCTTCTACAATTTTAGGCTCATCTAAATGAAAAGGAAATTCTTGATTAAAACCTTTAAAAAAATACCAATTCACTATCATTTTACCCTCAGAATTCAAAGATTGATAAAATTCTAATAACTGCTGGCTAGGGTCTGACAAATGTTCTAAAACATCAAAACACAAAATAGTATCAAATTTTTCTTTTGCAGGCATTTCAAGACTACAAATTATTTTTTTCCCTAGTCCCATTTTCTCTGCTCGATACTGAACAAAATCACGATTAATCGGATTAATATCATAATAAATAACTTGCTCCACTTGTGGACAAAGAGCAGCACCAAGGGTATGAGTTCCTATCCCTCCACCAAAATCTAACACTCTTCCTTGTGCACAATCTGCAATCAACTGCAACATATCTCCAATATAAGCATAACTTGATAGATGCCAAGCCCCCAATTCAAACAAGTAAAGTTCTCCTACTTTCTCACGATAGAAAGCAGTTGCTTCTTCCCAATTAAAATCTTTGCGTCCTAAGTTTTTTATTTCCTCTTGTCCTGCCGCTAACTTTGTCTCTATGGTTCCTGGATCTAAATGTAAAAAACCTTGTAAATGATCTTTTAGGTCAAATGAATTTTCTAAAAAGCTACTTAAGAAAGAAGGCGCAGTAGAGTTAACCATAAAATTTATATCACAACGAAATCAACGTATTCTATTATAGAATAGATATATACCGCTTTGACTTATTAACACTTGTAAACATCGATAAAAAGTGTAGTATATTTGAGCAATAGGTTCTAAAAAATAGGGATTTTCATGAAGATTGCCTTAGTTGCTGGAGGCTATATTCCTGCACCTCCCTTATCAAGTTCTATTTTGACTCTTATCCAAGAGTATAAATATTTTTTAGATAAGCTTGGACATCAAGTAAATATTTTTAATAATAAAGATGTTAATGAAGTTATAGATAAAATCAATAATGGAAATTATGATTTTGTACATTTACACGCCTATGAATTTGCTAGTCAATTCAATAAAAGCCTAGAGCAAAAATATTGTTTTAGTTGTCATAATGGCTATTTTTTAAAACAAGATAAATGGGAAGAAGATTTTAAAGAAGGATTTCAACATTACCTAAATGCACCTGGGATAATTGCCCTTTCTAATCCAACAAAAAATATTTTTATTAAAGCAGGCTATTCTGGATATATATCAGTGCAAATAAATGGTGTTGATACTCAAAAATTGAATTTTAAAGAAAAAGGAAATAATAAAGCTATTTGTTTGGGTTGGATTCAACCGAGAAAGCAGCAGAGATTGCTAGCAGAAACGATTGATGGTAAGTTAGGATTAGATTTTGTTGGGCCTTTAGATGATCCTAATTTTAAAGAAGGAACCACGACAAAACATTTAGGTATCTGGAGTTTAAAACAAGTTTATAATAATCTCACAGATTATAATTGTTTAGTTTTAATTAGTAATGGAGAAATTGCACCGCTTGTAGTATTAGAAGCAATGGCGGCAGGTTTATGTGTTGTTGTTTCAGAATCTGCTAGTGCTAACTTACACTCCAAAGAGTTTATTAAAGTTTTGCCAGATGATATATTAACTAATGCTACTGCCGAAAATAAAAAAATTGTTTGTGACACAATTATTGATTTAATTGAGAAAAATAAATCTTTTCGCAAAGAAATTGTAGAATATGTCAGGGAAAATTTTGATTTTAGTCACATCATCAAAAACTATATTCAGATAATTGACGATTTTAGCAAGTTTGATTATTAGTAAGCCATCAATCAGTAACTGTGTATGCTTAATACTGCATCACAGTAACAGGCATGGGGTTAGCAGAGAATTTTGCAGCACAAATTAGGATATTTAAGGAAAAATGAATCATGAATAAAGAAACGATAGAATTTATTGACAGAACATTATTAGTAGATGGAGATTATGTTTCAGTTGGGCTTGAAATTATCAAACCAGATAAATGTTTTCCTAATATGATTCTAGAAGATATAAATACTTCTGATTTGCATTCTCTAAAACGTGAAATTCCTCATAACATGTATGTAGATAAAAGAGAGACAGATGTAGGATTTCTCAGTAGGGATGAAGCACATATTCTTTATAATACTGCTCATAAGTTTAGGGATAAAAAAGCTTTAGCTATTGGCTGTTGGTATGGATGGTCTGTCTGCCATCTGGCATTAGCAGGAGTAAAATTAGATGTAATTGATGCTCTATTAGCCAGAAAAGATATTTATGAAAGTGTAACTAACTCTCTGCAATGTGCAGGTGTCCTAGACTCAGTTAATCTAGTAAGTAGTAATATTCCACAAAAAATAGAGGAGTTAGCCGAACAATTACAACGCAAGTGGTCGTTGATTTTTATTGACGGAACTAATGAAGCTATAAATCCACTCAATTATGCAATTATCTGCGAACAATTAGCAGAGACAGAAGCTTTTATTCTATTTAATAACTTAAACTCTCCCGATGTTACCCAAGGCTTAGATTACTTAAAGCAAAAAGGGTGGAACACAATGATTTATCAAACAAGACAGATTATGGGAGTTGCTTGGCGTGGCAATATTGAGCCGGTCCAACATCAGCCAGATCCAAATGTTAATTGGAGCGTACCAGAGCATTTACAAAACTATCATATAAGTGAATTATCATCAGATTCAGTAAATGAATTTATGAAAATTATTACTGCTATCCGACCTTATACCTTATTAGGCGAAATACGCTTATTTTCACTTTACTCTCTAGCAAAAAAAATTTGTATAGAAGATATTCCCGGAAATTTTGTTGAATGTGGAAGTTATAAAGGGGGAGCAGCAGCACTTTTAGCATCCGTAATTAAGCGATACAGCTTGCGCCCACGTCTACTTTATGCCTGTGATACTTTTGAAGGAATGCCCGAACCGACGGAGATAGATATATATAATGGAATACCTGCAAATGAAACTGGGTTTGGAGTTGGCACTTTAAAAGCTCCAATTGGAGAAAATATACAAGCGATTTGTCAATTGTTAAAAGTCCAAGATATTGTTGTACCTGTTAAGGGTTTGTTTGCTAATACATTGCCTCAATATAAATCAGAGATAGGCAATATTGCTTTTATGCACGCTGATGGAGACTGGTATGAATCAACAATGGATATCTTCAATACGCTCTATGATAGCGTTGTTATTAATGGGATGATTCAGGTGGATGACTATGGCCATTGGGATGGTTGCCAAAAAGCCTTACATGACTTTGAGCGTTTGAAAAGGGAGAAATTTAACCTGCATCGAATTGACTACACTGCGGTGTGGTTTAAGAAAGGTTAAATAATATTTAACAGCCCAATACTTTTAGAAGGATGTCACTTAATTTTTGAGTTATGTATTGGTCTGTTAAATATCTTCCTAAGTTTTATTCAATTTGCATAAAGCAAATATTTTTTTACCAGACTAAAGTACAATCTTCAGGGTCTAATATGCCAACTTCTTTATTGACTCTGATGGTGGGAATGATTTTAATTAACTCTTCTTTTGTATATGAATTAAAATCTTCTGGATTGATTTCATTGTATGTAATATAGCCTTTGGTGGCAGAAAGAAGCACCTTTTCTAGATAAATATCTTGTATTTCTCGCCTCAGTTCCGTGAAGGCATAATTGCTAATTACAAGATCATAATTCTCTTTAGGTAATTCATTCATTGTCTTATAGACTAGCGTCGTGTTTAATGGGTAATGATCTAAATATTTTTGAGCTAGCATTAGTACTGGTTTTAGATCAACCAACGTATAGGTTTTTACCTTAAAATAACTACTGACAATTCTACATAGCCCTCCATAACCAACTCCGATTTCACATATATTTAAGTTATCTAGAGTGCCAAATTCAGATTCTAAATCTGACAAAATTTTTATGTATCGTAGGGTAGGTGGTGCGATTGTACCAATGCCCTCGTAATCAAAAACTATAGGATTGCCAATCCGATCATTTTTAAGAAATTCATTAATCTTACTCAATACCTTAGAAGAAGAATTTTTGGTTGCTTCCAGATACTCTAAGCCTTGACCGAAGTCGTCGTGTTCTAATGCGATCTTGTATATTTCATTGCGACGAAAATCTTTAAATATGGAAGAATCCAAGCTAGCTTTTAAACAGAATTCAGGATAGTCAATATTGTCAGTCAGGCTGGTTTGTAAAACCTTATCTTGGGAGTTCATGCTTACTACTGTCCTTATTTAGGCATAACTATTTATTCAACTTAGTTGCCCAGCTAGTCTATAAATGAAGAGTCATAAGTCACTTACAAATAAAAGCTGAATACAGAAGAGTCTATGAATAGTTCTTCTGTAAGCTACCAAGCAGATACTGTGATAGAGGTCGATGCTTAATAGTTCTCTTACCTCAGAGTTTAGTTACAAAACTGACCTCAACTCTTACGTGTAAAATTACCATACATCAGCTAGAGATTCAATATTTTGGATAAAACAACCCAAATACTCTCTATGACAGCGTTCTCGCTAATGGTATAATTATAATGCTGATGAGTAACTACGGTTATTGGAAAAATTATTATACCAATTATTTCTGAAACTGCACAAAATCAAGGTTGGTCACACTTGGGGCTTAGTCACAAAGTCTGACAAACCTCACAGGTAATCGGGATCAGAAAGCTTTACATGAGTTTGAACATTTGAGAGGTAAGCAATTTAACCTTCATCAAATTGCCTACACTATGGTGTATTTTAAAAAGAGTAAATTGATAGATACTAAACACATATAAAAATAGATTCAAGATATAAACATAAATACTTACATACGGAGTTTTTAGTTTCATGATTATCAGTCTATAAATTTATCTATAAAGTCTTACATCATCCTTTATTATTCCTGATTTTATATTTTACTTTTTATCCTTCAGATAATGCAATTGATTAACTACTTGGCATGAACTTTACTCTTTTTAAATCCCAAATTCAAAAAACTTTCCGCCAGATGACCAATTCTGCTTGGCGGCTTTCGCTGGTAGGAATTATTCTGAGTATATTTTTAATATTATTATATGGTTGTCAGGGGACATTACAGAATAATGATAGAGTAATTAATCTGAGTTTATGGCAATCAATAAATCCTCCTGCTAATCGGGATGTGTTTAACAAACTAGTAAATAAATTTAATCAAACTCATACTGATATCCAAGTAGAATCTATCTTCATCGGTCAACCCCAATTGCCAAAAATATTAACAGCAGTTGTGGGCAATACACCTCCAGATATTCTGTCATTCGATCCTCAATTGACAGGTCAGTTTATGGAACTAGGGGCAATTCGACCTTTAGAAGAATGGCTGGACAAATTGCCATTGAAGTCGGAAATTAGCCCCAACCTATTGGAGGAATTAAAATTAGACGATCATCTTTGGTCAATTCCACTTTACACGAGCAATCTAGGGATTTTTTACCGACCTAAACTTTTTCAAGCTGCGGGAATTACGCAAATTCCTAAAACTTGGGAAGAGTTAAGGGAAGTCGCCAAAAAATTGACCATAGACCGGAATGGTGATAATAAACCTGAACAGTACGGAATGTTGCTGCCTTTAGGAAAGGGAGAATGGACTGTCTTTAGTTGGTTTCCTTTTTTATTGGGTGCTGGCGGCGAGGTAGTGACAAATAACCGTCCGAATTTAACGAATCAGGCAGCTATTAGTGCCTTGCAATTCTGGCAAAACCTCATGAAGGATGGATCAGTAATGCTTTCGCCTCCAGAACGTGGTTATGAAGAGGATGCTTTTATCACGGGCCGGGTTGCGATGCAAATCACAGGGCCTTGGACTTACATCATGAAGTCTAATGTTGATTATGAAGTTTTCCCTATACCTGCAAGTGTTGAACCTGCTACGGTGACAGCGACGGGAATATTGTATCTAATGAAGACTACGCCAGCAAGAGAGAAAGCAGCACTCAAATTTTTGGAGTATGTTTTGAGTGAAGACTTTCAAAAAGAATGGAGTGTCGGAACGGGTTTTTTACCAGTTAATATCAAAGCTGGTCAAAGTGAAGCTTTTAAGAAATTTATTAGCAAAAAACCAGTTTTAAAAGTATTTATGGAGCAGATATCTGTAGCACTTCCTCGACCAATTATTGCTGGATATAGTCGTCTTTCTGACAGTCTTGGTCGAGCGATCGAGGCGACATTACTAGGTGAGTCTGCCGAAAAAGCACTCAGGGCAGCACAAGAACGTTTAGAACTTATTTGGGATGACAAATGAAAATCCTGAAGAAACTCTAGTTTAGCGATGTGGATTTCTTTTTAATGTACACAAACCAATTGCTGGTATAGCTCCCAGTATGACTGCCGTAAGCCCTTGTCCACTCCAATACAATATAAAATTACGGCTTGCTTCTGGAATCAGATTTTGCACCAGAAAAAGCATCCAAACCAAAATAGTAATTAATAAGAAAGCAATTGAGGGTAAAAAATTCCACCACCAAATACCTGCTGTATATCGCCTCAGTACCAGCCATTGGCAAAGCCCTAGCCAAACACCAGAAATTATATATGCGATCGCAGATAAAAATCCGAAAATAAAAGTTTCTTCAGGTGATGATGAGGCTATGGATGAGATGTAGTTAATCCACGCTGTAGAAACACCGTTGGCAATCAGCCAACCGACGCTAGTCGCAAATAGCCATTGTAAACCAGGTAAATATCGGTAAACGATCAGGGCTTGGTCAGCAGCAAAAATTACGGCAAATACAACGTTACTGAGACTTCTGACCAAAATACTCCATGTTTGTGCCTGGAGAGCAATACTCGGTGAGCTTTGGAGAATAATTTTCTCTAAGGCGATACTGGCAACACCACCCACAACCCATCCAATCAGGGTCATTAAGGTAAACTGAATAAAGAACCTCTGTCGCTGCGATCGCGGAATCAAAAAGTTTCCTGAATTTAGCTCGTTTTTAGCAGATGCAACACGATCGGGACTATTAGAGTCAGTTTCCATAAGAAATTAGGGTAGCGAGGGAATAGGGAGATTAGGAAGATAGGGAAGCAGGGGGAGAATGACTAATGCCCACTCCTCAGTTAAATATTGATTCTTGTTTTATCCTATTTCTCACTCGTCAGTCCCTATTTTCTATTATTTGCCACTACCTGAAAGCGAGTCTATTATGTCAATAATAGCAGTGGATTCTCAATAAACTCTGAGATAATCTCATTAACTTAAGCTTATTGCTAAAGGGTTAAGAGTTGCCCGTCATAGATATATGCCTAACACAACGCTAGTTGCTACCCTGCGGGAATGCTAATAACGTAGCTTGTTTCCCCGTAGGAGTACAAGTCGGTATCAGCCAACGCAGTGGTTCCCCTACAGAAATTTTATTTTTACTTTATAAATAACCTTTTAACCTTAGTTGCGATCAAGAGTAATTTAGATATGTTTTTCCTGACCACTAAAATTGCACAAGACACTTCACTTAATCTTTAAAGAAATTTTAGTGTATATACCGTATCTTTTGCGAGTTGGAAAAATCAGAATAGTAGTACAAAGCATCAAGATAAACTTACATCTTCGAGCTTGTTGTACTCGACAACAGTCATATAGAAAGAAATAATAATTTTTGATTTTCTTCTAGTTTGTTCGAGTAATGAAACCAGTTTTGTATAGCTAGGTTTCAAGAAAAGTTCAGTCTTAATTATCTTTGTGTTCTTCAAGGTTTATTATTCGAATGCTGCAAAAAATCTCCTTGGCTTTACTCGGAACAACTGCTGTGGTTATGAGTGCGAATCCAGCTAGTGCCGTAACTCTGCAAGTCAATAGTGGCCCGTTTTCTAGCTACGCTGATGCCAAAACTGTCACCTTTGATGATGGTACAGCAAATGATCCTAATGGATTTGTTACTTACTCTAATATTACTAGTAATATTGTTCAAGGTAGCGTATCTGGTCAATACGCCTCACCTTATGGAGATAACACCAAATTCCTAACAATTTCTCCAAAAAATAGTAATGTTGCAGGCGACAGTGGTTTTGTCAATATTGTATTCAAAGAAGCTGTTAATTACTTCGGTTTTTATGCAGGTTCATTGGATGATTACAACTTTGTTGATATTTACAAAGGTAATCAGTTGGTAAAGACTTTTAGTGGTGCAGATGTGCCAACTGCTATAGCTAATGGTAGTTGGACTAGCACTCAAGCTAATATGTTTATCAATCTTGTCGCTGATACAGGAGAAACATTTGACCGAGTTGTGATGCGCTCAAATGGTATTGCCTTTGAAACAGATAACCACGCCTATAGACTAGCCAAGAGCGTTCCCGAATCTAATACGATGTTAGGTGTGTTAGCAATTGGTGCTTGTGGTATGACTTCACTCTTCAAACGCTCACAACAGAAAGTGGCAGTGAAAGGATAAATTTATCAGAATACCGGTTTAAAATTTTTAAGAATGTATCTCTACGCCAGGCGTAGAGATACATTTGTTATTTATCATGCAGTTTTACTCATGCGTTCCCTTGATGTATAAGTTAAGAGGTGCATTTCTACGTGGCACTCAAAGCAATAATTTTATGTGGTAAGCCAAAAAAACATATAGATTGTAGCGCTTGCGGGTACTAATACTGTTGTAAAGCTAACCGAGCGCTCATGTCTAAATAATCAAAATATTATAAAATATTACTATTATGCGCTGCTATTCACCTTTTCCTGAAAACCTGCTGGAAAAGCGTAATCCCAGAATGATAAGCTAAACAGTGGCATAAATAGGATGAAGTATTAATGGGTGTTTATTCAACGACTCCTCATCTCTTACGGGCTGCTCGCGGTGAAGTAGTAGATCGTCCCCCTGTATGGATGATGCGACAAGCGGGACGATATATGAAAGCATATCGAGACTTAAGAGAGAAGTATCCTTCGTTTCGCGATCGCTCGGAAATTCCAGATGTAGCAATTGAAGTTTCCTTGCAACCGTGGAGAGCCTTCCAACCAGATGGAGTAATTTTATTTTCTGATATTGTCACCCCCTTACCTGGTTTGGGCATTGACATGGATATCGCCGAAGGTAAAGGGCCAATCATTCACTCGCCCCTCCGCACTCAAGAACAAATTGATCGTCTGCATCCCTTAGAACCAGAAGCAGCTTTACCATTTATCAAGACAATTTTACAGGCGTTGCGTTCTGAAGTAGGCGATAAATCAACGGTGTTAGGCTTTGTGGGTGCGCCGTGGACATTAGCAGCTTATGCAGTTGAGGGAAAAGGTTCTAAAACCTACTCCATCATTAAAAACATGGCATTCTCAGATCCGACGATACTGCATCAACTGTTAACTAAATTAGCAGATGCGATCGCCATCTATGCCCGCTATCAAATTGACTGTGGCGCTCAAGTTGTGCAAATGTTCGATTCCTGGGCGGGTCAATTGAGTCCTCAAGATTATGACACCTTTGCTCTCCCCTATCAGCAGCGAGTTTTCCAGCAAGTCAAACAAACCCACCCCGATACACCATTGATTTTGCTAGTTAGCGGTAGTGCGGGTGTGTTGGAAAGAATGGCACAATCTGGCGCTGATATTGTCAGTGTAGACTGGGCAGTGGATATGGCAGATGCACGGGCTAGATTGGGTAAGCAAGTCAAAGTTCAAGGAAATCTTGACCCAGGCGTGCTATTCGGCTCTAAACAGTTTATCCGCGATCGCATTCTCGATACCGTTCGCAAAGCTGGCAATTGGGGTCACATTCTCAATCTCGGTCATGGTGTCCTTCCAGAAACTCCCGAAGAAAACGTCGCTTTCTTCTTTGAAACCGCAAAGGAATTGAATCTTGCAGGAGTTAAGAATTAGGAGTCATACAATTTTAGATTTTAGATTTTAGATTTTAGATTTTTCTTTCAATCCAAAATCCAAAATTCAAAATCTAAAATTTTCAGAGTTATTAAGTTATCAGTTGTAACTCGGAACTTTTAACTTTATTCTTAACTCTTTAGTTTTAACTCCTAACGTTTGATAAATTTTTATGAGCCAGAAACGAATCTTAGTGACTGGTGCAAGTGGTTGTATAGGTCATTATTTAACAGAAGCCTTAATTAAAGAAACAGACTACGAACTGTATCTGCTAGTTAGGAACCCAAGCAAACTGCAAGTTGATACTAAAGCCCGTTCAGGTATCAACATATTACAAGGTGATATGCAAAATATTTGCCAGTTTGCCGATTTACTATCTACAATTGATACGGCTGTACTCACCGCTACGGCTTGGGGTGGTGATGAAACATTTGATATTAATGTCGTCAAGACTATAGAATTGCTCGAATTACTAGATCCAGAACGTTGCCAGCAGGTGATTTATTTTTCGACAGCTAGCGTTTTGGATCGCTACAATCAACCATTAAAAGAAGCCGGGGAAATTGGGACAGATTACATCCGTTCCAAATATGAATGCTTACAAAAAAAAGAAAAATTAGCGATCGCACCCAAAATTACCACAGTATTTCCGACTGTAGTATTGGGTGGTGATGCGAATAAACCCTATTCTGCTGTTACATCTGGCATTCCAGAAGTAACGAAATATATTAATTTAATTCGCTTTTTGGAAGCAGATGGTAGTTTTCACTTTATCCACGGACGAGATATTGCCACTGTAGTACGATATTTAATTGATCGTACTTCCGAAAACGATCAACCACGTCGGCTTGTTTTGGGCCAAGCACCGTTAACTGCTAATCAAGCAGTGGAACAAGTTTGTGCTTATCTGGGCAAAAAGATTTACTTTCGCATTCCCATCTCCATAGCATTGGCTAATTTGATTATTGTTCTGTTTCGTATTCAAATAGCTGCTTGGGATAGATTTTGTATGAACTATCGGCATTTCACATACGAAAAATTCATAAATCCCAATAGTTTTGGCTTGCCAAATTATTGTGCAACCATGAGTGATGTTTTAAAAATTAGTGGCGTTGAACGTGCTGATTGAGAAAATATGTATTATTTGCTAATGATAACGGTCATTTCTTGCAAAGATAAGCCGACACAAGCTGCCAGTTCTTCCAATGTCAATCGTTCGCGTGTGCTTGCTTCTAACGTAGACGTTGCAGCTGCAACGTAGTCAGGATTAGCAAGATGGTTGACATTCTTAGGAAAAGTTGCTTGGGAATAAAGGCTGGCAATACCTGAGCCTCCAGTAAATTTTTGTATTTGATAAGTGGCAATTAAAGCTGCTTGACGCGCTTGGAGATAAGCAACATAGTGTTGTATGATAGCTAACCTTTTTTGCTGTCTAGCTTCCTGCCAACGAGCTCGTAAAACAGGAAGCTGTTGAAAAGTACTGATGAATTTAATCGGGTCAACTGTAACGGTTAAGGAAAAGCTGTTTGAGCGTTCAGATGGGGAATCGGGTGATGTTGAAACTGTAGTTAGACCTGGAGATAATTCGATAGCTACGACATCCCTAAAAGCATTTAATCCCATTGCAGCTTTTGTTTCTAGCACTTGGGCTGAGTTGCGTTCAGCAATACCTACTAATTGCTCAATAATTTTGAGATCATGCTGTGTAATCTCAGTTTGAAGTAGGTTAGGTTGATTACCGTAACTGGACTTATCTTCGGATGCAACCACAGGAAATGTAGTACTGATAAATGTAACGGCAAGGAGAATCTTGAAACTTTGTGCAAAAGCTTTTGGGAGCCATCGTGCGATCATCTGATTGATTTATTCTGAAGCTACTACACTTCTTTTCTAATTTGCTTCTATTTTTAGAATACAACTAAATGAGAATATTTCTTATAAGTGTGGAGTCTTTTTTAAGAAATATAGTTAGTAGATGGTGATAATATCAGTCTGTAAAGCCTTTAAATCAAAGGCTTGGATATCTATTCAGGATTTTAGACGATTAAGATTCTTTATAGATTTTAGTGATAATGTTTAACATATAGGCGATCGCTTATGACAGTTGCCTAAGTCCCAATACGGTTCGGATAAGGTTTTTGATGACACACCCTAGATCGCATCTCTTCCCTTAACCGAACCGTATTGGCTTAAGCCCTACTGATATGAATTTAGTTTGTAGCCTCGTCGTAGTTAGAGAAACCAGAAATCTCCTGATTCCTGTTTCAACATGCTTTTATTTTTGCCGATTAGCTGCAAGAATTCCAGTCGCTAGCCGCCCATTAAAAGGAAAAATATCGGTGGTAAGATAAAACAACTTTAATAAAAAGTCAATAACTCTTTATTTTCGTTAGAGTGGGATAACAATCAAAGTGTGAGGATTGATACTACATGCGAATCTTGTTAGTGTATCCAATATTTCCCAAAACCTTTTGGTCTTATGAAAAAATCTTAGAGTTAGTTGATCGCAAAGTTTTATTACCACCTCTGGGTTTAGTAACAGTAGCCGCAATTTTGCCCCAAGAATGGGAATTCAAGCTGGTAGATCGCAACATCCGCGCAGCAACAGAAGAAGAGTGGGCATGGGCAGATGTAGTAATTCTTTCTGCGATGATTGTCCAGAAACAAGATTTACTTGAACAAATTCAGGAAGCAAAAAAACGTGGCAAGCTAGTCGCAGTTGGCGGCCCCTATCCAACCTCTGTACCTCATGAAGTTGAAAATGTTGGCGCAGATTTTCTCATTCTGGATGAAGGGGAAATCACGCTACCCATGTTTATTGAGGCAATTCAACGGGGTGAAACTTCTGGAACTTTCCGCGCCACAGAAAAGCCTGATGTCACAAGCACACCAATACCCCGCTTTGATTTATTAGAATTGAATGCCTATGACATGATGTCGGTGCAGTTTTCGCGTGGGTGTCCCTTCCAGTGCGAATTTTGCGACATTATTGTTCTCTACGGGCGTAAACCGCGCACCAAAACTCCAGCACAACTGTTAGCAGAGTTAGATTGCCTCTATGAATTGGGTTGGCGGCGGGGTGTGTTCATGGTGGATGACAACTTTATTGGCAACAAGCGAAATGTGAAATTGTTGCTGAAAGAGTTAAAAGTCTGGATGGCAGAACACAAGTATCCCTTCCGATTTGACACTGAAGCTTCAATTGACTTAGCCCAAGATGCAGAAATGTTGGAGTTGATGGTTGAGTCTGGTTTCTCGGCGGTGTTTTTAGGAATTGAAACGCCGGATGAGGATAGTTTGCAAATGACCAAGAAGTTTCAAAATACTCGCAGTTCTCTAACTGAGGCAGTGGAAACCATCATCAAAGCTGGATTGCGCCCAATGGCTGGGTTTATTATCGGTTTTGATGGGGAAAAAGCAGGCGCAGGCGATCGCATTGTCCGCTTTGCAGAACAAGCAGCTATTCCCTCTACTACCTTTGCAATGTTGCAAGCGTTACCTAATACCGCGCTTTGGCATCGCCTGAAAAAAGAAGGGCGGCTGCGGGAAAATCAAGATGGCAACATCAACCAAACAACATTGATGAACTTCCTGCCCACCCGTCCCCTGGAAGAACTGGCACGAGAATATATTGAAGCGTTTTGTACTTTATACGATCCAGTAAATTATTTGGATCGCACCTATCGCTGCTTCTTGATGATGGGTTTGCCGAATTGGAAAGCGCCAGCAAAAATGCCAGAGTGGGTGGTTGTAAAAGCGTTGTTGATTGTAATTTGGCGACAAGGAATCAAACGGGAAACCCGTTGGAAGTTCTGGCACCATTTGTTTAGTATTCTCAAGCGTAACCCTGGAGTTATTGAGCATTACATCTCTGCTTGCGCCCACAACGAGCATTTTTTAGAGTATCGCCAAATTGTGCGCGATCAAATTGAAAGTCAGTTAACTGAATATCTCGCACAAGGTGCAGAACAGCCTTATGTGCTAGTAAAGGAAAAAGCTGAGGAAAAAGCTGAAGCGGTAGTTAGTTAAACGTGGTAACAGATAAGCCAATCGCAAGTGATTGATCGTATCTTCACCCGTACAATTATACGGGTGAATTTACGTATATAGTTAGTAGCATTTATGAATGAAAGCAGTTCTTGCAGAGGCAAATTTTCCCCTGCCCCCTGCCTCTTCATCTCCCGCGATCGCGTTCTAAATCATCAATCACTCTTTGCAAATACCACTCATCTGACATTCCAGGATGATAATCCTGTTTCTGCTGAATCAATCTTTCGGCAATTTCCCAATATCCTCCAACCATTCGCAAAAGTCTCTGATGTAGCAGGTTATACTTTTGCTTTGTTGACTGGGGACTAAATTTTTGGATTTTTTCTAGACTACTTAAAACTTGTTGATAATTGACCCAGTCTTCTTGTTCACAAAAGATACTCGCCGCCCGTTGATAATCTTCCATAGCGTTTTGGATTTCTTCTAAACAAGTATAGGCAATGCCGCGATTGTAGTAAGCTTGAGCATCATTAGAATTAATTTGCAGCGCTTGAGTGTAATCTTGAATTGCACCGAGATAGTTGCCCGTTGTCCGATAGGCATTACCTCTAGCAACATAGACTAAGGGATCTTGTGGTTGCATCTGGAGTGCTTGGTTAAGATCCGCGATCGCACCTTGATGATCTCCCAATATAGAACGGGCTTTACCTCGGTTGCGATAAACAATGGCATCTTGAAAATTTAGTCGCAATGCTTGATTAAAATCTGCGATCGCTTCTCGATAATTTCCCAGTTTACAACGCACAACCCCACGACAGCAGTAAGCTTGGGCATCTTCTGAATCTGCTTTCAATACCCAGTTTAAATCGGCCAGTGCCTCTTGAGTATCTCCCTTTTCAGCTTTTTCTAATAATTGAGTGAAATAATCATTGGTGGATAAAATTGGCGCATTGGTAGAACGCGATTGTTGTACAACAGATAATTCTTGGGGTTGTAGCTGTTTAATTCGTTCCAGACACAGACGACAATTCTCTTTATCCTGTTGTTCTAGATATAATTGTGCAGCCTTTTTAAAGTTAGCGATCGCATCTTGAAGATAACCCTGTTTGCGCCGCACCATCCCTCGCAGATTATAAGCCGCAGCATAATTGAGATTGAGACGAATAGCGCGTTCAACATCTTCCAGCGCCCCTGGTAAATTTTTCAGCGCCACCCTAGCCAATGCACGACAATAATATGCCTCTACACTCTCAGGATTAAGTTTCAGAGCTTCAGTATAATCTGAAACAGCCTTAAGGATTGCTCCTGAGTCATAATATGCTAAACCCCTTTGCAAGTAAGCTTCGGTAAAGTAAGGTGTCAGTTGTAAAGCATGGCTAAATTCCTCAATTGCTCCAGCGTAGTCTTTTCGCCTAGCCTTTTCCAATCCTCTATTGTAAAATTCGTCATTCATAATATTTGTTTGGTTGATTCAGTTAGTTGAATTCCAGCAAGCTTGCTTCGTAGCCTAACCTATCCACTCACTCTTAATATTCTAAGTATTCAGCATGGCTTTGGTTCATTTCGGATTTGCAGTGAATTAAAACGAACACACACCGTAAATTTTATTAGCGGGATTCACCCAATTGAATATTGTACACCTCCAGGTTTTTCAGTTAGATTTAGTACAAATTTTAGCTAAAACTTTGATGATTATTATCAATAATGAGTTATACCAATGAAAATCAGAACTATCACAACGGGTATATCACTTCAATCTTTACAAGATCAGGAAACAATTAAGCAAGCTGCTGACTTTAATCAGCAAGCGCAGATTCTCTTTGAAAAACAAGGATATGAAGTACAAACAACTAGAATAGCCACTAATACCTGGGAAGAATATCTACAAGACTTATCAAAAATCGAAATTATCAATGAAATTAAAACTCTAGAACAACTTTGCCAAAGTCTGAATATCAGCTTTTTCAATATTGGTTATGCCAGCAAACCTGAAACCATAGATATCATTCCAGATATCAACAAAAATACATCGATTATTTATTGCTCTAGCAAAATTGGCGACAGTGAAACTGGCATCAATTTTGAGAATGCTAGGGAATCCGCTAAAGCTATTAAACGTATTTCCCAAGAAAGTGAAAATGGTTATGGTAATTTTCGTTTTTGTGCATGGGCAAACTGTCAGCCAGGTATCCCATTTTTTCCTACAGCCTACCATAGAGGCAATACATCTTTCGCTATAGGTTTAGAGTTAGGTGACTTGGTAATGCAAGCATTTTCACAAGCTAACAATATGATAACAGGAGAGCAAAACCTGCAATTACTTTTAGAATCTGAATTAAACCAAGTCGTGGTTATTGCCGAAAAAATATCTGATAGATTCGCCGTTACATATACAGGAATCGATACCTCTCTAGCCCCATCCTTGGATAAGAAAAACAGTATTGCTTTTGCTTATGAAAAATTGATTAATGGCAAGTTTGGACATTCTGGAACTCTCAGCATTTCTGGTATGCTGACTCGTGTATTGAAAAATGTATCAGTAAAAATCTGTGGTTACTCTGGGCTGATGCTTCCAGTTTGTGAAGATGTGGGACTAGCTACCAGAGCTAATGAGCAAACTTATGATATTACAAATTTATTATTATATTCAGCAGTTTGTGGTTGTGGACTGGATACAGTTCCGATTCCGGGTGATATAACGATAGAAAAAATTGCAGCTTTATTAATTGATATGGCAACTTTAGCCATCAAGTTAGATAAACCACTCTCAGCTAGATTATTTCCAATTCCAAACAAAAAAGCTGGGGAAATGACTACATTCAATTCCCCATATCTCGTAGATTGCAAAATATTTACATTGGACTAAAATTATTCCGAAAGCAAGCTAGGAGAAGTTAGTACAAAAACATCCCTACTTCCTTGAGCGTCATATTGTGGTTTTATGGGAGTGGTGAAGTGGAAAAAATCATGATCGTTAACTAATAAAAGTTCTCCCGGATTTAGAACTTTGCTAAATACAGGATTTTCTTTTTTGGCAGCATATAACTGTGTTTCTCCACCTTGAATATTATCTCTATCTACTGAAAATATGCCAATAAAATCAGTACCATCTTGATGGATACCTTCAGGTGCTGGATTACCCAAATTATCTAACGAACAAATAGTTCTAATTTGATGAACCCCAATTTCAGCTTCAGGATGAAGTTTACAAGAATCACTAAATGCTAAGACTAGATTTGTAAAAATATCAAGTTCTATGAGTCCATCATCTAATTCTGCGAACTCTCTTTTTATATCACCCACTAATGGATTATACTCTTTACTTTGAAAGAGATAGCCATGAGGTAATTTGATTAACCGATTTCCAGAAACTGTGAACCGAGATAATCTTCTGGAACGATAGTTGCCTTTGATGTAAGGATCAATAGGCATATTAATAAAAAATGGTTTGAAACCTTCTGGATTGATTGAATTTACTTTTCTTAGAGTAAACAGAAAAGCATATTCTAATTCCGTTCCTGTCTCCAATTTTTGCATAGGATTTACCTCCTTGCACGTTGAAATCTCCCGGATTTTTTATGGGAGGCTTATAATGCTTATTATATGCTACTTTTTATTACTATGTTGTCAATTTAACTACAAAAGTTGACAATCTATGATATGTAAAGTTGCTTGATTTCTGTCACAGGGTGAAGTTGCTGCTGCAAAGATTTACTGTTGAGAGTTAGGTGGGTAAGGAATCGACGTATATTTACTAGCAGCAACAAGGTTTTATAATGATGGATTGGCTTTACCGTTACCCGCCTTTGTATCCGGGTATTTTACTTAAGCGTTACAAGCGGTTTTTTGCTGACGTTCAACTTACTTCTGGCGAAATAGTCACAGCACACTGTCCTAATACAGGGCCAATGACTGGTGTATCAACTCCCGAAAGTGCTGTACAGCTTTCCAAAAGTGATAATCTTAACCGCAAATTGGCTTACACTTTAGAACTAATTCAAGTACATGACAATGAGCCAACTTGGGTAGGCATAAATACTTTTTTGCCCAATCGGGTGGTAAAATTAGCTTTGGCAAAATATCTTTTCCCAGAATTGGGTGAGTATAGTCAAATCAAGGGCGAAGTGGTTTATGGGCTAGATAAAAAAAGTCGAGTGGATTTTTTCTTGACGGGGAGTGATGAGGAACGCCCGATTTATTTAGAAGTGAAAAATACAACTTTGTCTGAGGGAAGATTAGCTTTATTTCCCGACACAGAAACTACAAGAGGACAAAAGCACTTGCGAGAACTAATGGCGTTGCTACCTCTAACTCGTGCGGTGATGCTTTACTTTATCAATCGCGGTGATTGTATAGAGTTTTCCCCTGGCGATCGCACAGATCCTGTCTATGGTAAATTATTAAGGGATGCGATCGCTCTTGGTTTAGAAGTCTTACCTTGCCGTTTTGATATTTCCCCCGAAGGTATCCGTTATTTGGGTTTGGCAAAACTAAAAATTTGATTACACTTAATTAAACAATAAATCCATCTAGAAAGGATCTAGATGGATTTATTGGTAGTTGCTGTTTACTAAAAAACATTCAACCAGATTTTAATCAAGAAACTACTATAGGTAGTCGCTACCTCAGAAACAGCATTCGCTATTCTGAAGTTTGCTTATGCAGGAATCAAAACTGTGTCAATTACGTGGATGACACCGTTATCAGCAGCAACATCTGCTGTTGCAACTTTTGCATCATTAATTTTAACGCCATTAGAAGCGTCAATTTTTACATCTGAACCTTCAACTGTTTTAGCTGTCTTCAGTTTAGCTACATCAGCAGCCAGTACTTTACCTGAGACAACATGATAGGTCAAGATTTTCTTTAGCTTTGGAATATCTTTCAGTAATGCGTCTACTGTACCTGCTGGAAGCTTGTTAAATGCTTCATCAGTGGGTGCGAAGACGGTGAATGGGCCATCACCTTTCAGTGTATCTACCAGACCAGCCGCTTGGATTGCTGCAACTAGTGTCTTGAAAGAACCATTGTTAGTGGCAGTGTCAATTATGTTGGCCATGTGTTTTACCTAGTTCTGTGTAACCTGTTACAAATCTAAACTATTTTTCCATAAAAGCTATCTATCGCTAGGCGTATGTCAAATCAATTTATTTATTGATAACATAAAAGTTTGCATATATTTTTATACACACAGAGAATTATATGTAGTTGATCTAGGTGGATGAGTTACAAGCACTCCTGGGTGCGTAGTTTACCGCCTTGGCATCGCTTCTCATTAGTATCATCTACCAATAAAGTTAGTTAAATATACACTTACAACTACTTTATTGGTAAAAATGTATTTTAGTAATGCCCGACTATTTTTACAATAAACCTATACTGGACAAGCAAATCAGGAGTTTTTAAAATTTACCTGCACTTGCTTTAGCTTTTTGTCAGGATTTATTGACCAAAAATGTTGGTAATAATTCTGTTTAACTGATATTATTTCATCACTAAATACATTTCACTTTCTGTTTGTGTAATTCTACTTGGAAATAATAACGGCTCATCATACCAATGCTTTTAGCAGTTGCGAGACCGTTTATTTCCAGGATTTTTAGTGCGTAGGAATTACGCCAAAACTCTCTCTAAATGAGATTTATCAATATCTTCTGCATTCTGTGTAGTTGGTTTTTCTGTTGCCTGTGCGTAAGTCAGGTATGTCAAAAATGAGATTTTTAGGTAATATTTTCCCCAAACTATAACTTTCATGAACAGAAGAAGACTTATCGCTTGGATTGCTACAGCAGTTACCAGCATGATGCTGGTAATAGGCTCCCAGTTTATCAATTTATCACCAGCAAACTCTGCAACTACCCTTAGAGTGTTTGCGGCTGTCAGCTTGACAAACGCACTTAATGATATAAAGACTCAGTACCAAAGCGCTAACCCAAGTGTCAGCATTGTTTATACTTTTGGTGCTTCTGGCACCTTACTTAGCCAAATACAAGCAGGAGCAGCAGCAGATATTTTCATTTCTGCGGCCACTGATCAAATAGATGTCTTGCAAAATGCAACTCCCAGTAAATTAGTTGCAGGTAGCCGTAAGAACATTGTTAAAAACCGTCTAGTTTTGATTGCTCCTACGACACCTCCTGTTAGTGCTGGTAGTGCTGCTCTAACTAGCTTCAATGGTTTGACCAACACCAACATTACTGGTATTGCCATAGGTGATTACACAGGTACTCCGCCAGTTGTACCAGCAGGAAATTATGCCAAACAAGTTCTTACTAGCCGAGGTATTTTCACTACTGTTAGTCCTAAAACATACCTCGCTAGCAATGTGCGTAATGTCTTAACTGCTGTTGAAAATAAAACTCTTGTAGTTGGAGGCGTAAATAAAACTATCGATGCAGGTGCCGTTTACAAAACTGATGCTGCAATTTCTACCAAGGTAAGAGTCGTAGAAACGGCCCTAACAACAGAGAGCGATCCAATTGTCTATCCACTGGGGATACTGGCCAACACTACAGTTTTATCGACAGCACAGAGTTTTTCTACCTACTTAAGTGGTACTACTGCCCAGAATATTTTCAAAAATACTTACGGGTTTATCTTGCCTTAATCACCACAAAGTAAATCAATCAAATACTCGCTGTCGTGAATTCTAAACTATTTGGAGTTATGTCTCGTGAAGTTCACTAAAAAACTCTCAATTATTTTTTGTAGTTTGACCACTGCTCTCCTTCATACTGCTGTGATTACCAATACTTATAAGTCAGCAGCACAAGCAGAAGGAGCAGAACTGATTACCAACGGGGGATTTGAAAATGACGGACTTGTAGATCCTAATAATCCCAACGCTACAAATCCTAATCTTACAGGATGGGTTAAAACTGGCGATCCGATAGATACATCAGGTACTAGAATTGACAATTTTTCTAACACTGGTAATCAAGGTTTATCGCTTGGTGGATTTTCAGCCATTAGCTACATATCACAGACTATCCCTACAGTTGTCGATCAATACTACAAACTTACTTACTATTTCGCATCTACAGAGGAGGCACCTGACCTAAAGAATAAATTTAAGGTTTTTGTAGGTGGAAAGAAAGTTTGTAAGAAAAAGGATACTTCTTACCAACCTTACACACAATACACGTTTTATTTTAAAGCTAAAGCAACATCCACCGAGATCAAGTTTGGTTCCAGAGCCAAGTATGCATTTTTATATTTGGATGATGTGAGTGTCAAATCTACAGATCAACAAGGGGAAAACTCTCAGTGCGATCAGATAGATGATGGGGATGAATAAACCACAGCTTGCAAGCCAACCCTCATTCTCTTAAAATCCCAAGCGATATCTGGCTCTATGGTGTTGAGAATGCCACTTAAATTCATCTGATTAAAAAACTCCATAATCGGTTTATGGAAAGATGATCTATGGTGAATAGCTAACTCTTATCAACCTGAATAAAGTGTTTATTTTTATTTACACCAATTAGAGCCAGCATAGATGTAACTATCAACTTGTTTTAACTGTCGTAAATTGTAATTATTTGGAGTTAAATTTCATGAAGTTAACTAAAAAACTCTCAATTATTGTTTTTAGTTTTACCACTACCTTAATTAGCACTGCTGTGATTACCAATACTTCTAATACAGCAGCACAAGCGGCGGAACTTGTTAGAAATGGAAGCTTTGAACTTGATCCTCTCGTAGATCCTAACAATCCCAACATTACAAATCCTAATGTTACAGACTGGATTAAATCTGGCGATCCGATCGATACATCAGGGATTAGAATTAACAATTTTCCTCAGTATGAGAGTGGTAATCAAGGTTTATCAATTGGTTCGTTTGTAAATCCTGCTTACATATCCCAAAATTTAGCTACGACTATCGGTAGTAACTATAATCTCAGTTTCTTTTTAGGAACAGACGAAGATAGCAGTCAAGTTGATAATATATTTCAGGCATTTGTCGATGGAAATAAAGTCTTTGATAAAATAAATACTATAAATGTTGCTGGATCTCCTTTCACACAATATGACTTGAATTTTTTAGCAACAAAATCATCTACAGAGTTAAAGTTGGGTGGTAGAGCTAGCTATGGTTTTTTATACTTGGATAATGTGAGTGTAGAACCTCTGGCTGTACCTGAGCCATCAAGTATTGGAGGAATAGCAATTGCTGGCTTGTTGGGAATATGGCTGAATAAAAAGAAGACTATTAGCTTGAAAGAATAGCCTTTTTTGTCACTTTCGGAAAACAAAAGAGCGATCGCTATACAATCTTAATCGGGTGTTGCACAACAAGGTATGAATAAGCTGATATAGCCGCTTTCAACCAAAATAACTGGGTTGGTTTCCAGGTTTCCATTTAATATTGCAACCAACACTCGGCTTTTGGTCGCTTGTAACAGGTTTGCCTGCCAGCACTGCTTCAATGGCTGCGCGTAAATCTGCGCCTGTTACAGGTTTACCATTACTAGGACGGCTATCATCTAATTGTCCCCGATAAACAAGTTTGCGTTGCTCGTCAAATACAAAAAAATCAGGTGTACAAGCTGCTGTGTAAGCTTTTGCCGTCTCCTGACTCTCGTCGTAGCATAAGGTAAAATTAAACCCTTGTTCTGTGGCAAATGCTTGTAACGACTCTGGCACATCATCTGGGTAATTCTTAGCATCGTTAGCACTGATGGCAACGATCGCTAAATCACTTGTAAAATAATCTTTTCCTAACTGCACTAATTCTTGTTGGATGTGCTTTACAAATGGGCAATGCCGACAAATAAACATCACCAACAGCGCTTTTTTATCTGCAAAGGTAGAAAGTGAAGTTGCCTTTCCAGATACCACTTCAGGTAGATTAAAATTTGGTGCTTTTGTGCCCAGTGGCAACATCGTTGAAGCAGTTAAAGCCATAGTTCACCTAATATTTTTACGCTAATAAGGGCTTTTGCTATCAGTATATTTTCACTCTAGCACTAAGCTTTCCATAAAAGAAGAGACGGTAAATCTACCGTCTCTTCTTTTATTGAGAATTACTTTATAAAAAATTAGTTTTTACAGATTTGCCAAAACACCAACAATACCGTGTCCAGTGAATACTTCTAATGCTATCAGAGAAACAAAACCAATCATTGCTAAACGACCGTTGAGCATTTCTGCATAAGGAGTGAAACCAGTGCGATCGCCTTGCTCATCTATATAAACTTTTGGCTCGATCGCAAAGTTGTTCAGTTTGCCTTGGTCATCAATTATAGCAGTGCTTGTACGCATGGATTTTCCCCTGTTTTCTCTTTATGTAAACAACTGTAACAAAGATATTAATTTTTGTAAAGTAAAAGTATCTTAATCCCCTTAAGTAGAAGTCCAAGGCAGAGATATGATAATGGATCGAGTTCAAAGCCATGTCTAACGAACAGGCTCCGCTTCTTCTGCATAAGCACTTTCAGTCACAAATCCACTCCCAAAACTAATGCATCGATTTCGAGTAGAGGTTATTGCCAAAACGCCAAACCCGCAGCAGGTGATTTATGCCGCGATGCACCAGGACTATACCGATGGGTTCGTGTTTGATGAGCGCGACTCCTGGCCGTCGGAGTCACAAAGCGGTGAAGTTATTGTTAAGCGACTTTTAGCAGGTGAGAGGGGACACTATGGCCCTCTAGAGCATCCTCAGATTGTTTTCAACTGTGGTTACTTTCCCCACAGTGTTATGCAGCAGGCTCGTACTCATCGTGTTGGAGTATCATTTGATGTTCAGTCTTTTAGATACACAGGCAACCAATTTATTGATGTACTAGAAGGCAAGAAAGATATAGAAGATGTTTTTTACCTACGCCCTGTTGGTTATTACACTGATAGACAAGGCAAAAAATACCATTATTCACCAGAGCAACGAGCAGCAGATTTAGAGTGGTGTCTGGAAGCAGCTAAACGATATCAAGCTGATTTTGAGGCTGGAATGTCTGAAGAACACGCAAGAGGTAAAGTGCCTTTTGATTATCGCCAGCATTTTGTAGTTAGTTTCAATTTAAGGTCTTTCTTGCATTTTTGTGACCTAAGAAATAAGAAAGATGCTCAACTTGAAATTCAAAAGTTGTGTGAAATGATGTGGCCTCATTTTGAAGATTGGGCACCTGCGATCGCACAATGGTACGAAAAACAGCGTCTGGGCAAAGCCAGACTTGCACCATAATCATATTTTGGGGCTGGATTGAGAATGTTCCACTTGGATTGATTGAGCTACCACGTTCTGGCTCAAAGGGATTATCCAAACAGCCACCAAAAAATCATAAATAAAAAATTAGTAAAATGTTTTCATGCGTCGAGACTCAATATTTTACAAACTTTTTCAACAGTCTCCAACTTTGCTATTTGAACTGTTGACAAATCCTCCAACTAATGCAGATAGCTATCGTTTTGATTCAGTCGCAGTCAAAGAACCAAAATTTGAAATTGATGGGGTATTTCTACCGCCTGAAAGCGATGGCGTTGGAGTTGTATATTTTTGCGAGGTTCAGTTCCAGAAAAATGAACAACTTTATGAAAGAGTATGGGCTGAATCTTCGTTATATTTCTACCACAACCGTGCCAGATTTAGCGACTGGCAAGCAGTGATAATTTACCCGTCGTAATTTACCCGTCGTGCAGTATCGAACAAAGCGATATTCATCCTCATCGTTCATTGCTGAACGGTGAACAAATACATCGGGTGTATTTAGATGAATTAGGGGATATTCGTCAATTACCTATATGGGTAGCGTTGATGGTATTAACTACAGTGGATGAAGAACAAGCACCAGAAGAAGCAAGGTATTTGTTAACAAGAACTGCTCAAGAAGTGCTATTACCATCGAGTCGCGCCATAATTGAATTAATAACGACGATCATGGTGTACAGATTTGAACAATTAACTCAAGCGGAGGTAGAGTCTATGCTAGGAATCACGCTAAAGGAAACGCGAGTTTACCGAGAAATTAAGGAAGAAGGACGTGAAGAAGGACGTGAGGAAGCAACTGCTAATCTTATTCTCCGGCAATTAACTAAGCGATTTGGGGAACTTTCTGAAGAAATACGCTCCTCAATTTCTGGTTTACCTTTGCCTGTTCTGGAAGATTTGAGTGAAGCACTGTTAGATTTTGCTAGTTTGGCCGATTTACAGGTTTGGCTAGAAGCGCGACGAAGGTTTAAACTATCTAATCCAGACTTTTGCAGGACGATGGATATTCAAAAAGTTCTATGCGATCGCCGAATTATTTCCTCTGATCCAGATATTGTGAGTGGTATTCCTGTGTTTGTTGGAACGCGAGTTCCATTGCAAACTTTTTTTGACTATCTAGAAGGTGAAGCAGGTTTAACCGACTTCTTGGAAGATTTTCCACATTTGCAAACTCAGGTGTTGCAAGTTTTGGAGGTGATTGCAAAAGCAATGCTGAATCAGGAGCAAATTATTTATGCTCATCCTGCTTGATGAAAATCTCCTGAGCCAGAAGTTGAAGAAGCCGTTCATAGATGCTGGGCATATAGTACAAAATTAGTACATTGAACTTGTAGGAATCCTCATCAAACAAATAACCTAGTACCAATTTAGATTTAGTGATAAAATGGAAGATTGTTAATTTTTTATTTTAGCCAATCATGACAGCAACGGGTAAGGCAACCCAATTCGAGTACAAAGCACTGCACAAGCCCAACCAGCTTATTTATGGTCTAGGTCAGACGGCAGTGATTACAGGATGGACAGTAAAGCAGGCGATCGCTAAACACTTGCAACCCGAAGATTATGCTGTAATTGGGCAACTATACTCGCCCACAAGAGGGATAAACTTACTGATTCGCAATTTGCTATTTAATCCCCACGTCCGCTTTTTGGTTGTTCTCAATGCCACAAGGGAAGATAATAACGCGGGTGCGTGTCAGTGCTTGCTGGACTTTTTCCGTAATGGTTTTGAAGAAGGTGTTTGTGATACTGGGTTGCGTTGCTGGATAATTCGCTCCCCTATCCCTGGATATATTGATCTTGAAGTGGAAGCTAGTGATTTAGAACACTTGCGGCATTCTGTAGATTGCAAAGAAGCCAAATCAATTGTTGAGGCAGTTAGTCTAGTTAAATCTTATGACCAATTAGAGGAACTTTCTCCTTGGGGTTCGCGGTTAGAATTTCCCATGTCTATTGTTGAACCAAGTGTTTTACCAGGGCCACGCTACGGACATCGAATAGAAGGTAAGACTATAGCCGAAACTTGGGTAAAAATCATTCATCGGATTAAGACAACAGGAACAATTAGACCAACTGGCTATGATGGGCAATGGCAAGAATTAATTGATTTAATGGCAATTGTTACTGATGAGCCTCCTAAATTCTACTTTCCTGAGCCTAATTATTTGCCAGTTGACCCTCCTTTTCTTGAAGAATATACTTCACAGATTTTAGATGATGCACCCTATCGAGAAGGGTTGAAATATACGTATGGTCAACGTTTGCGTTCCTGGTTTAAGGATGATCAAATTGACCAGGTAATTAAGAAGTTAATTGGAGAAATTGATGCTGCTAGTGCAGTTATGAATTTATGGGATGTAAAAGACCATGAAAAAGGTGGTAGCCCTTGTCTAAATCATATTTGGTTGAGAGTGGTTGATAATGAATTATCCCTAACTGCAACTTTTAGAAGTAATGATATGTTTGCCGCCTGGCCTGCAAATGCAATGGGATTGAGGGCTTTGCAACAACATATTAGGGATGAAATTGCTCAACGTTCTGAGTATGACTTGAAAATGGGGCCACTCATAACTATTAGTCAGTCTGCTCATATATATGATGATACTTGGGACAATGCAGAGAGGCTAATTGCAAATCAATACGCTGCAATTTTTAATCAGCGTAGCTATTATGACCCCTCCGGCAATTTCCTAATTGAGGTTGATGGCAAAGAGATATTCGTTACCCACACAACTCCTGGTAGTGGTGAGGTGATTAAGTCTTATCGTGGTAAAAAGCCCCTTAGCTTATTAAGAGAGATTTGTGCTACCTCTCCAGCAATTCAGCCTGAACATACTGGTTATTTAGGTATCGAACTGCAAAAGGCTAGTAACTGTATTAAAAGTGGCAAGGCTTATATTCAGGATCAGTAAATTTAAAAACTGTAATTCATATAAATAACTAGCAATGCTAGTGTGGATATCGCTGTGATAAATGTATAAATTAATTTGCAACACGCCAGAATATAACTTAAAATACGTATGATAAAAGTAGTCTTTTCATCAAGACAGTCAGAGCGTCCTATTTAGCTACTGACACGATGTGCTTGACTTTATAACTACATCGGATGCCTTTGTGGAAAATTCTGGTGGTCTGTGGAATTAGGGAGTATTTAGATGTCAGTCTTGAGTTATCAGGATATTATTAGGGAACTTGGTAGAGGTATACTATTTCATCCTCTTAAGCCAGATAGTGTAAAGGCTTGTGATTTATGTCTAACTGCTAGTGAGTATGCTTATGCCATTGGACAGCAGAAACGTTTAACTATTGAGACGGAATCTAACCAAGACCAGCCGGGTAAGGAAAAGAAGTTTTTCTACATACCACCAAGAGATACAGCCCTAGTGTGGACTGATGAATCAGTTTGGCTCAGTAATCGATTTAGAGGGCCACTTTATTCTGTAGTTGAACCAGTATCAGAGGGTTTAGGACACATTGGAACCAGAGTCAATCCTTGTTGGACAGGTGTTCTTTGTATAGCACTTCATAATGTTTCAGATAAAGCAATACGAATTAATGTGAGAGATGTTAAGCGACCAATTGCTTATTTAGCTATTGAAAAATTAAGTTCCAAGTCTTCAAGTAATCGCAACTCTGATAGCTCTGCAAGACTTGATCTTCTTCGTGGACGACCTAATCGCCACGAAATAGATGATTTTTTTAATCAAAAAGAACTTCGTTGGATGAAAGATGATAAGGATTTACTAAAAAAACTGATGATAGAGTCAGATGAGTATAAAAACCTTCAAAGAGGTGTTCAAGACATATTCTTAAATCTTTTAGGTTCAAATGAACAGGTTAGATGGACAGCAATCAGTGCAATTATATCCTTATTAGCAGTAATTATTGCAGGCATTGCGTTGTTTAAACCTTCCCCTTCATCTACCCCAAGTCCAACTAAGACTCCCACTCCTCAGATACAAGCAAACCCGAAGAAAACAGTAAATCCAACCTTAAATAAGTAAGAAAATCTATTTGGATTGGAGGAGATATTTGTATCTTGAACTAATGTCTTTTATAAGAGAATGAATTGTTTGGGTATTGAATATTCAAGTGAATGTAAATTCTAGTTTAAGATAAATATTAAAAATGTCCAATATATATATCTCTGGTGCATTAACTGATGTAATAAATCCGGTAGAATGCAAAGCACTTTATGAGAAAATTGGCTTACTTTGCGAAGAAATTGGTCTTCAAGCCTATGTTCCACACAAACAAACTGATCCCGTAAATAATCCCGATATTAGTCCTCGTGAAGTTTTCGACCAAGATAAGTATCAGGTAAGCAATTCAGACTTAGTTATTGCTTACCTTGGCTCATTATCCTTTGGTGTTGGAATGGAATTAGCTTTTGCAGAGACAAACAATATTCCTATTATTCTTCTATACGAAACAGGTAAAAAAATATCAAGATTTCCACGCGGTATTCCCACTGTGATTGCGGAAATACAGTTTCACGATCATGAAGATGCTTTGAATCAGCTTAAAAAAGTTTTGGCGAAGTGGAACCCAGAGCATCCACAATTTCCGTTGTCAGCAAGGCAGTAGAATAAAGTTTGAAATTGACAAATTATGCAAGATATTTCCCAAATCGACGAACGCCATCAAAGACCAACATGGGATGAATACTTTCTGATGTTGGCTAAACTTGCAGCAACTCGTTCAACGTGTTTAGCCTTTCCCGTGGGTGCTGTGATTGTGAAAAACAAGCAGGTAGTGGCAACAGGTTACAATGGCTCACCATCGGATTCGGCACATTGTACGGCTCAGGGCTACTGTTATCCAGGATTGAGTAGCTGTGATGCTAGTAGAACTTTACCATCAAGGGCTGTACACGCGGAAGCAAATGCGATCGCACAAGCAGCAAAGCATGGGACTTCTACAGATGGTGCAAGTATTTATGTCACTTTAGAACCTTGTCTGTCTTGTTTAAAGTTAATTATCTCCGCAGGAATTAAGGAAGTGTTTTATGAAACCTCTTTCAACAGTGGGGAGAAGGTCTTGGTGAGAGATTCTTTTGTCAATGAAGGCTTAGTCGCTTTTAAACAGATTCAGTTATCTGAAGTAACAGCACAACAAGCTGCTCAATTTCTCCTCAATCCGACATCTGTGGCTAGAACAGTAAGGTGTGTTCAGGAACTTTAACACACCCTCTAATTGAAGATTATTAAATCCACAATTTCAAATCCTGAGATTCTTTAAGGCCGATAACTCCGACGGATTTCTGTAATTTGATCTGCTACATCCAGGAGAGATTTGGGCATTTCTGGCCCTGTGAGAATGATATCGACGTGAGGAGGGCGTTTTGCCAGAAACGCTAAAACTTCCGTTTCAGGAATTAAACCAAAGTTAATCGCTAAACTTAACTCATCTAAGACCACGAGAGAATACTTGCTTTCACACACTACTTGTTGTGTATATTGCCACAGTTTTTGTAAGGCTTGATTTTCCGTATCATCTAAATGTGGTGTATCGATACAACGAGGCAAATCACAGCGAATCCAATCTAAATTTTGTCCTAATTGTATGGGTCGATCGTGTCCTTGACGAATACCTCCTTTGAGGAACTGCACGATTAATACTGGCGTTCCTTGTCCAGCTATTCTCAGTGATTGAGCTATTACGCTCGTAAAAAAATTACGATGGGAAGTAGTGAAAACTTGCACTAGTCCTTCAACTGGATATGGCAAGGTAAGGGTTGAATTGATGCTTTGAGTTTCTAGCTGGGCAACCATAGAGTTAAGTTCAAAAAGATACAATAATTAAGTTTTTTTGCTGACAGTAATAAGTACAAATATACCTGTACAATCAATCTATTTTTCACAGGTATGGTGGATTTGATAAATTGCATTCTTAGTCAAACACTACGTTTGTGTGCAAGTCAAGAGTTGTTTTGATTTAAATTTACGTCTTTTCCCTGTAAATACTTGTAAAAGTTAAAACATAAGAGTTACAGTTCCAATTATTTAAGAAGGCTGGGTATAACGTCTGAAAATCCCTAAATGTTAGATTTGTCGGTTGTTTGGGCAAAACAGACTTAGCAAGTAGTGAATTTGACAGCATGAGGAGTGAATTGTTGTGAGATTGGTGATTCTGGGAGGTTCAGGATCGGGGAAAAGCACTCAAGCGCAAAGGCTTGGCAGATACTTTGATATTCCTCTGATTTCTACAGGTGAGATTTTACGGGAAGCAATATCTGGCTCTCAGCCCCTGCCGGAATTTCGATGGTCGGAAGCCGATCCCCGGACTTCTCTTTCGGTTTACGCTAGTCTAAATGAACTAGGTTATCATGCACTGCCCTACATACAAAAAGGGGAGTTAGTTCCAGACGAAATGATCGTTGATTTGATCAGAGTTCGCCTCAGACAACCAGATATTAACTGCGATTGGGTGTTAGAGGGTTATCCTCGTACTGCCTTCCAAGCTGAGGAATTAGATTTTTTATTGGATGATTTAGGGCAAAAGCTAGATTGGGCAATTTATCTCCAAGTTCCAGAAGCAGTGATGGTTAGTCGATCCTTAGGGCGATCGCTACCAGATGACCAACCCGAAATCGTGCAGCGCCGTGTAGAATTATTCTACGATCGCACCATTCCAATCCTAGAATATTACGACCGTCGTCGCTGCCTATTGACCATCAACGGCGACCAATCACCAGAAATGGTGCAGCAAAATATTTTGACTCTACTTTCAGTTCCTTAGAAGAGTGCTGAGTTCTGAGTGGGGGAGTTAGGAGTTAAGAAGAATTCTTCCCCATGCCCTATGCCCTATGCCCAATCCCCACTGACAACACTAAGGTAATCTTAAGGCAGTATTGTAAAACTTGAGGCAATTCCAATGGCTTGGCAGCGTCCAGACGGCCGTCTTCCTTACGAACTACGCCCGATCAGCTTTTACCCCAGTTTCACCCACTTTGCCCCCGGTTCTGTTCTAGCAAGATGCGGTGATACTCAGGTACTTTGTACTGTTAGCGTTAATAAGGGAGTCCCGAAGTTTCTCGAAGGAACTGGTAAAGGCTGGTTAACTGCTGAGTACCGAATGTTACCATCTGCCACTCAAAAACGCCAAGAAAGGGAACTATTGAAATTATCTGGACGGACGCAAGAAATTCAACGTTTAATTGGGCGCAGCTTACGTGCAGCAGTGGATTTTGAGGCACTAGGAGAACGCACGCTAACTGTAGATGCTGATGTCTTGCAAGCAGATGCTGGAACTAGAACAACAGCGATTACAGGCTCCTTTGTGGCGTTGGCTCATGCGATTTCTAAATTGTTGCAGGAAGGCGTGTTAGAGCGATCGCCTCTGTGTGGACAGGTAGCAGCAGTTTCCGTAGGATTACTGGAGGGAGAGCCATTTTTGGATCTTAATTACATCGAAGATGTGGCTGCAACAGTAGACTTTAACGTGGTGATGAATCAACACCTCGGCATCATTGAAGTTCAAGGAACAGCCGAAGAAGGGAGCTTTAGCCGCACTCAGTTGGATCAACTCCTAGATGTCGCTCAAAAAGGAATTCAGGAATTGTTAATCGCCCAACGCGAAGCGATCGCTGATTGGGAAGCATTGGTTGTGATTAATTAGTTTTATTAATTTTTCATAAGAATTAATAAATGTATCCTCTGTGGTGTTAATCAACAAAGTATCAAGTAACTGGGTGTAAATAAAAATAATTATGAGAGGAGTTAGTAGTTAGTACAACTGACTACTGACAATGACTACTGACAACTTATCGTTAATGGTGATAATGAGCATCTACGATTTTCCAGCCTACTTAATCCATGATGTTAAATGTTTCAAAAGTTAAAAAGGAGGATTGTAATAAGTTCGGTATGGTATTGCTGGAAGCCAGCAATATGATGATGAAGCCATGAGCAAAACCGTTGAAGTTCTACCGGATCAGCCGGCGCTGGTTGCACGAGCGCTAGAATTAATTCTGTCTAAGTTAGAAACTGCTATTGAGCAGCGAGGGCGGTTTACCATCGCCTTATCTGGCGGCAGTACACCTAAACCGTTATACGAAGCGATCGCTACTCAAAAACTGCCTTGGGATAAAATTCATGTATTCTGGGGGGATGAGCGTTATGTGCCACCAGATCACCCCGATAGCAATGAACTGATGACGCGTCGTGCATGGCTAGATCGTGTTGATATCCCAGCAGCTAACATTCACCCCGTACCAACTTTAGAAGCCAATCCAGAACTCGCGGCTGCAAAGTATGAACAACATCTCAAAGAATTTTTCAATTCTTCTGGGGTAGAGTTTCCCGCATTGGATGTAGTACTACTCGGAATGGGTGATGATGCACATACTGCATCTTTGTTTCCCCACACAGAGGCTCTCAAAGTACGCGATCGCCTGGTGACTGTGGGTAACAAAGACGGAAACCCCAGAATAAGTTTCACATACCCCTTCATCAACTCTGCTCTCAGTGTGATTTTTCTGGTTGCTGGTGCTAATAAACGCCCAGCTTTGGCGCAAGTCTTTGCACCTGTCGCCGATGACTTCGCTTACCCATCCCGCTTAATTCGGCCCCAAGGTGAACTTTGGTGGCTGCTGGATGCAGCAGCAGGTTCGGAACTTCAACATTAAACTTGGGAATTGGGAATTGGGCATGGGGCATGAAGAAGAGACAAGGGAGACAAGGAAGAGGGGGGAGACAAGAGAAAGACTTGTTCAATAATTCTCCCTTGTCCCCCCTGCCCCGTGCCCCCATGCCCCCTGCTTCCTTTCCCGTATCAAATCGGCAGTAATTGCTAGAATCTAAAGCTAGGGCCGCCTCTGCTTGCCAGTCCTACCTATATTTATGATGATCTTGAACAAAGGCTAAATATCGATGATCGTCTGCCCTAATTGCAATCATCCCAACCCTGATGGTGCTGTCCAATGCGAAGCTTGCTATACACCGTTGCCCGCGACTACTAACTGTCCTAGTTGTGGGGCAAGTGTGCAGGCAGATGCTGCATTCTGTGGACAGTGTGGCTGTAACCTTCACTCCGCAGGAGTTCCACATGTTCATAGTTCGGTAGCTACAACAGTTACTCCCGATGTTCCTGTGGAAGTACCACCGTTAGTTCCACCCGATCCTCTGTTAGAACTTTTACAACCAGATGCTTTGGGAATGAGCGGTTCTACTAACTCTCATCCTCCCAGTTCATCTTTACCAGCAACAGAGGTGGCAGCTCCTCCAGTAGCTCCCCCAGAGGCAGCTGTTATAGAAAACAGCCCCCCAGAAGCAGAGCCAAGCGTCGCAGTACCCGTAGTTTCTGGACAAAGTATTCCTACTCCACCACCGTTGGAACCAGCGCCACCCTCTGAAGCGGAACTACCTCCACCAGCTGCACCAGCACCAACTGCAACCGTTGCCAGAACACAATTGCAGCAGGTTATGGCGCGGTTAATCCACGTTCAAACTGATCGACTAATTGAATTGCCGCAAAATCTCTCTGTGATTCATATCGGCAAGCCTAATGATCGGATTCCTCCAGATATAGACGTTTCAGGATTTCCTAATTCAGAAGTTGTCTCGCGAATTCATGCAGATATTCGTGTTGAGGGAGACGCTCACTATGTAGAAGATGTGGGAAGTTCTAATGGCACTTACATTAATAACTTGCCCCTTTTACCAGGAAATCGTCATCGATTGCGACCAGGCGATCGCATCAGTTTGGGTAAAGGAGACTTAATGACATTCCTGTTTCAACTTGCTTAACTGATTTTCCATTAATTATGACATCAGTCTAAGCATGTTCTGCCCATCCTCCGGCATCCTTTTTGGAGGAGAAACAAATGCACCGCATCAGACAAGCGACGGATAACTATGTTGTTTTTGATAGCGCCATAGTTTATGACCGTCGCTTCGATGTGCGAATTGTTGCATTGTTTAGGAACTCCACTACCTCAATAATTACACTAGGATGGATAAAATACACTGCCAATTTAAAATTTTGAATTTTCCAGAAAATCTAAAATCCAAAATAGAGTGACCTATGAGGGAACCAAGTAAAAATTTTGAACCCTTGCTTACCCAAGAAGCCCCGTCAGTTGTTGAGCGTATGGGGCTAACCTGGCTAATTGCAGCAGCGATCGCAACTGCTTTACTGTGGCAAGTACCAGGAGGTGATTATATCTTATACCCATTTACAATTCTGGCAACCTGGTTCCATGAAATGGGTCACGGCTTAATGGCACTCCTATTAGGGGGACAGTTTCAAAAATTACAGATTTTTAGCAATGGTTCTGGTGTTGCAACTTATGGCATCCGGTCGTCATTGGGGCCAATTGGCCCGGCAATGGTCGCAGCTGCCGGGCCAATGGGGCCGCCTCTTGCGGGCGCAGCTTTGATTCTGGCTTCCCGTAGTTTTAAAGCAGCTTCCCTAAGTTTAAAAATATTAGGGAGTTTTTTGCTACTTTCTACATTGATTTGGATACGTTCCTGGTTTGGATTGGTGGCAATTCCCTTATTGGGTTTAATAATCTTGGGTATCGCCCTGAAAGCACCTCGCTGGGCACAGGGGTTTGCCATCCAATTTCTGGGTGTACAAGCTTGTGTGAGTACGTACCATCAACTCGATTATCTATTTAGTAGTTCTGCTGGCCCCCTTGGACTCTCTGATACAGCGCAAATGCAGCGATATTTGCTTTTACCTTACTGGTTTTGGGGCGGGTTGATGGCGATCGCATCTCTGGTGATTTTAGTCCAAAGTCTCCGCGTTGCCTATCGTTCGGAGCAATGAGTAAGAAGCACCATCAAAAGGCGATTGAATCTTTAACTCAAAGAATTACTGAACATCAAGAAAAGATTAGACTGGAATCAGAGAAGAGTTTTCCTGACGAAGGTTTAATTAAGCATTGGGAAAAAGAGATTCGTGCTTTTGACAAGGCAATCCAACAAGCGCGTAAAAGATTGGGACAATAAATATGCAGATTAGCGATCGCTCTCTTGCAGTCACGAATTCAACCCTCAGTATCTTGATTGCTGAATTAAGTACAGAGTGCCTGAGAGTACAAGCTCTAGTTAACCAGTTACAGTTACCTAGTTTAACTACTAACCAACAAGCTGAAATTCTTGCAGAACTCCTAGCTGCTACGGTTCATCTGCATAATCATTGTGATGAGGATTTTCAGACGCTAATTGTTGAAGAAATGGAGAATTTGCCAGATGAAGAGGATTGACTAGTGATTTTAATTTTAGTCCAAAGTCTCCGCGTCGCCTATCGTTCAGAATGAATATACAAATTAGCGCGCCAATCCTTACCTAAACTGACGGTTGAGCGCGAATTTCATTGGCACAAGGACGACCATTTTCAACATCAGCAATATTAGCAAAAGTTGTTTCTGCAATATTGTGAAGAGCCTCTGCTGTAAAAAAGGCTTGATGTCCGGTAATTAGTACATTGGGGAACATTGTCAGACGTTGGAAAATATCATCTTGAATAATTTCGCCAGATAAATCCTCAAAAAACAATTCCGATTCTTGTTCGTAGACATCCACACCGAGATAGCCAATCTTACCAGACTTCAATCCCTCAATCACTGCTTGGGTATCAATCAGCGCTCCCCGGCTAGTGTTAATTAGCATTACGCCTGGCTTAATCTGTTCTAGAGTCTCAGCGTTAATCAAGTGATGCGTTTCGGGAGTCAGGGGGCAATGCAGAGAGATAATATCAGAGTTGGCAAATAGCTCAGGTAATTCTACATACTTTCCACCTAGCGCCTCCAATTCTGGATTGCGATAAACGTCGAATGCGAGTAGGTTACAGCCAAACCCCTTCATAATCTGTCCTAAAATCAGACCGATTTTACCTGTGCCGACAATCCCCACTGTACGCTTATGCAAGTTAAATCCCAACAGTCCATCTAGGGAAAAATTGCTTTCTCGGACACGGTTATAAGCCCGATGAATTTTGCGATTGAGGCTTAAAATCAATCCTACGGTATGTTCTGCTACTCCATAAGGTGAGTAAGCGGGGACACGCACAACAGTAATTCCTAAATCTGCTGCGGCTTGTAAGTCTACATTGTTAAACCCAGCACACCGAAGGACAACCAGCTTAGTACCCCGTGAGGCGAGAAGTTTTAAAGTTGGGGCATCAACCTGATCGTGTACAAATACGCAAACCGCCGGAAATCCGGCGGCGAGGATAGCAGTATCCCGATTTAAACGGGGTTCAAAAAACGCTAATTCGTGTTGTGTGGGAGAATTTACAGTTGATAAAAACTGTCGATCGTAGACTTTTGTACTGAAGACTGCTACTTTCATGCAAAACCTCAAGCTTTATGCTGCACGGTATCCGACTACATAATACCTTGGCAGTTAGAAAAGCGATGTCTAAGACGGGCTATTCGCTATCGTATTTTTGAATATTGCCAGCTTTCAGAATTGATGTTTGTGTAAACAGTTTAATAACTATAGGATTTATGCACTAAAAACCTGAAACCTTTTTTCCACACTCCCTTTAGCCTTATTTAAATAAAAAAATTAGCTAAAAACCCCCTTAAAAAAGGTGGTTGAGATATATCTTCTGCGTAAGCCCGAAACTAAAGCAAAAATCTAGAATTCAGAATAATTAAGGTAGATTACTAACTTTTGGCTGCTCGAAGTAGCCATACATCACCCGCGAAACTTGACGAATAAAATCTCTAGCTCTAATGTCATTATTTGGTCTACGCACAAAAATTCCTGCTAAATAACGCTTACCTGTCGGCGTTTCAATAATACCTGCATCACCCAGTACAAATCGCAGAGTACCTGTTTTATGAGCAATATTTGCACCAGAACCTAAGCCAGATGGGAGCAATGCTCTATTATGACAACGAATCATAATCCCTAAAACTTGGGATTGACTTCTATCAGAAATTAACTGATTATTTGTAACCAAAGCTGATAGTCTTACCAAGTCTTTGGCACTAGTTTTATTTGTTCCTTTGAAGTCTCCTAACATATTGTGAATCACAGTGCTTTGCAATCCCCAACGGCGGAACTTTTGATTTAATTTAGATACACCACCTAAACGATCTATAATCATATTTGTAGCAGTGTTATCGCTGATAGTCATCATCTTAGTTGCAGTTTGCAAGAGACTCAGCTTAGTTCCCACTCGTTGATACTGCAAATCTCCAGAACCGCCGGTGACATGTTTCCGTCGCATCACCAAAGTTTCACCAAGTTTGATTCTCCCTGCATCTACTTCTTGAAACAATGCAATCAAAATCGGATACTTAATTGTGCTAGCAGCAGAAAATGCTTTATCACCATTAAAACTAAAATAATCACCTGTTTTTAAGTCCATAAAAAAGATTCCGGGAGTGAGGAATCTATAGCGAGCCATTAATGCTTTAATAGGAGTTTTTAGTTCTGATATCTCGCGTCCTAGAGGAACTACACCAGTAAATTTAGAACTATTTATTGGGTTGGCAGGATCGCCTAGAGGAACCGGAGGAATAAATTTAAGTTTTGGTAATTGTAAATCAGATTGATTTGCACTCCAGTCATTTATGTTGCCAACTTGATTGGTGTTGGGATTCGCTTTTACTGGAGACGAAAATAAAAAAATACTTGTAAGGCTGAGTAATAACCAGCGTAGTTTCATGTAGTGCTGTAAGGATAGTGTTGGATTGATTTACAGAGATTTTCTCAAGAAGTTAATGAAATCCGGATTGATTGACATAGTAATCACTAAGGTATCCCATGTCAATAGATATGAAAAACAGATTTATTGGAAAATTGAAAATAAAATGTATGGTAAAAAAGCACAAGATAGAATATGGAAAATATGCTTTTATCACATCAATTGATTATATTTTTATACACATAGTAATAGATTATGATTACAGTTTTAATTCTGTTAGCAATGATTTATACATACATAGTGATCTGGATAAAAAAGCAATTGCTTCTATCTAATTCATAATTATTAATTCATGAGATAAAATTTAGATAATTAGTTATGTTTTTTACACTTAGTAACTACGGTGTTAAAGGTTATTTATAAAGTGTAAAAATAAAATTACCGTAGTGGCGTGGCACAGCTAAAATAGTGCAGTCGAGAAAGAAATGGTATAATTATAATTGGGCTATAAAATAGTGTATGTAGTTTCACTAATGCCAATCAGCCCACGCATCTGCTAGAGATTTGAAAGGTTTACTGTTATATAAGAAATGCTTGCCAGAGTCTGGAGTGCATCAATTGTAGGCATCGATGCCGTCAAAGTAGGGGTAGAAGTCGATGTCTCAGGGGGATTACCGGGAATTGTTGTCTTGGGACTGCCAGATTCAGCGATTTAGAGATTCGCATTATCAAATTAATATGGGTTTGATTGCTGATGTAATACTCAATGCGATCGCTGCCTTGATAGACTGGAGAAACGGATATCAAGGCAAAGTGACAAATGGTTTTGCTGTAAATGGCTTCACGCCACAAAAACCGGGGAAGCTCCGGTATGCAGGTTTGATTTTTGCCTTTGCCATATCAATCAGACAACAAATATTTGCGTTAAAATTTCAGTAATTATCTGTTGTCTTCTTGTGTGTTTCTTCGCTACAAAAACTCCAACCCGCAACGGACGGAAGTATGGCGATCGCTGCCCTTGAGAAAATGAAACAGGAAGCTTACAAATTATTGCCAGCATGAATAAATTGAATTGGGAAATATCAAAATTAAATCCGCCTCTATGGTGGCAACTGCACTTAGGTGAAGGGTTAATCGTAATAACAATTGTGCATAGACCAAACGCGCAAGAACCCGGATATCATGCCAGTGTCGGCAACGGGTTGGCTACTCGCGGCAATGTTTTATCAACATTAGGACAAGCTAAGTCTTGGGGTATTGAGTCGGCTGGTGTTGCTCTAAAAGAAATGAGCAACGAGTTGCAACCGGAAAATCCTTGGTTGTTGTGGACGTGCTTGGTAGGGGCGATCGCTCTTCAGGCTATTTGGCTACTACTGTTCAATTAATATGGCAAGTTGCGCTTACTGTTTCAACCAATATGATTTAATTGACGGGTTTGGTACTCACTGTTCTCGTCGCTGCGCTGTTCGGCACGGCAATAAAAATATTTGGAGCGACGAAGAACTTAACCATTTAAAATCACTGGTTGGTTCAAATCCAGTGGCAAAGATTATCAATGATTGGAATGCGATCGCTGTCCGAAAAGGTTGGATTGAGCGATCGCCTAATTCAATCAAAATTAAAGCCGTAAGGTTGTTTAAAGGTGCTAGCACTAAAGCTAAAGACGACAATCTATCGTTTACAACTTGGTCTAAAAGATTAAATATAGCTGTTGACAGGTTTCAGGATTGGGAATTATGCGGATTGAAAGTAGAAAATTACTCAAAAGATGCGGGAGGGCGATCGCATATTAAATGCGTTTCCCGGCAATCCCTAACCGAATTTGCCCGAATTCATCCAGAGAAACTATGGGGTATTTCCAAAAATAATTTAGAGAAGTCCTTGATTGACAAAGCTTTAGCTAAAGCGTTATTCAAGTCGGTGAATCAGCCAACAGTTGGCCGCCCAATTGCGATCGTGGATTTAAAGCATTGTGCTGTATACCCTAGCGCTAAAAATGCTGCATCTGTATTGGATCTTCACAAAAGCACAATATTACATAACGCTAAAATTAGCCCTCACCCTTATTCCAAAAACCTTAAACACAATTTTGCTCAACTAGATTATCCTGTGTGGTGGATATCCCGCGAACACGCCTCGGTCATGCACGAGATAGCAGGGGTTGTTTTGTATGAGATGCACAGCGAATATGTTGAAGTAGACGGATATACTAAGCAAAGATTTTTAACTTTAGGAGTGGCGATCGCTGTCCGAATAGCTATACGTAGTCTTAATATCTACTTCCATGAGCATAAAGCCATTCCTGAGACTAATAGCGGCATAGTAAAAGAGATTGCTACGCGGATAAGGAAAGTTAGCGATTCGTTTCAACAAAGGTTTGTAGATAGGGATTCTAGTCAGTGTTTCGAAATAATCAAGAGAACTATCAAAGGTTCAACTGCCCATATATTTCACGGACGGGTATTAGATAAAAGAAAAATTGATATTTATTTAGAAGAGTTTGCAAATGATTATATTGAATTTGCTGCAAAGTTTTTTAAACGCAGACAATATTTACCTAAGGATTGGAAACCCAAAACATCAATAGAAAAAGCCTATTATTGGGATTCTATACTTGGTGTTGTTTATATTAAGCGGGAGATAGGCAGGTCTACCGAAGAATCAAAAATGATATTGATTCGGGTATTGATGGCTTATCAATTCATTCAAAAAAAAGGGCTAGAATTTTCTAGCGTTGAGCGTAATGAAAATTATTTATCACATCAGACAGCTGAATCAAACGCGTCCCTTTTTGAAGAAGAACTAGCCAATTTTATTGAGGCTAATAGCCAAAATAAATATTTGCAATCAATATTGTTTGCGATCGCTCACGGATTTTCTGACAAAGAAATAGCAATGCAACTTGCATTGTCAAAAGACAGGTATTTTGAATACAAAACTCAATTACAAGATTTAACTAAACTTTTGTCGGGCCGCCTGGTAGTGGGAAAACCATGTTAGCACGGCGCTTACCAGGAATTTTACCGCCCCTGAGTTTTGCAGAATCTTTAGAAGTGACTCGCATCCATTCGGTGGCTGGTTTATTGAAAAATCGCGGTTCGTTGGTACGCGATCGCCCTTTTCGCAGTCCCCACCACTCAGCATCCGGGCCTTCTCTGGTTGGTGGCGGTAGCTTTCCTCGTCCTGGCGAAATCTCATTATCTCACAGAGGTGTGTTGTTTTTGGACGAACTGACTGAGTTTAAACGTGATGTGCTGGAATTTCTCCGTCAGCCTTTAGAAGATGGCTACGTTACAATTTCTCGTACCAGACTATCGGTAATGTTTCCCGCACAGTTTACTTTGGTGGCGAGTACCAATCCCTGTCCTTGCGGTTACTATGGCGATACCATCCAACAATGTACTTGTTCTCCCCGCCAACGCGAGCAATATTGGGCAAAACTTTCTGGGCCGTTGATGGATCGGATTGATTTACAAGTTGCGGTAAATCGCTTGAAACCAGAAGAAATTACCCAACAACCGACGGGAGAAACATCAACATCAGTGCTACAACGAGTGCAACAAGCAAGCGATCGCGCCATTACCCGCTTCCAAGAAGAAGCAAATCTGCGTTGCAATGCTCAGATGCAAAGTCGTCATCTCCAGAAATGGTGCAAGCTAGATGATGCTAGCCGCAATTTATTAGAAGTAGCTATTAGAAAATTAGGTTTATCAGCAAGAGCTAGCGATCGCATTCTCAAAGTAGCACGAACGATTGCAGATTTAGCGGGAGACGATGAGCTAAAAACTAGTCATGTGGCGGAAGCAATTCAATATCGCACAATCGACAGAATGCAGTAAAGTAATTCGTAATGACGCTCTCTACGAGACGCTAAAAGCGTAGCTTGCTTCCCCGTAGGGGTACGCAAACTCGCTACCGCTACTAACGTAATGAAGTTTTACAACGATAAATTTGGTAAAACTATTAAATTCCTCCTCAAGAACGCTTTACAAACTCCCTTGGGAGGATGTCGTTACCCAGATAAAAAAGTATCAAATATATCAGGGAGTAAGCGATATCCTCTTACAAGGAGACTGGTTGGATGAATTTGCAGGCGATTGGGAAATTGTTCCAAGAGACATTTAAAGAATGGAGTGAGGATAAAGCGTCACGGTTAGCGGCGGCGTTGGCTTATTACACAATTTTTTCTATTGCACCGTTGTTAATTATTGTAATTGCGATCGCAGGGGCAGTATTTGGAGAAGAAGCGGCAAGGGGTCAAATTGTCGGTCAAATTCAAGGTTTAGTCGGGATAGAAGGCGCAAAGTTTCTCGAATCAGCCATTCAGAATGCTAACCAACCAAAAACAGGAGCGATCGCTTCTATCATTAGTGTCGTAGTTCTACTAGTGGGTGCTACTGGTTTATTTACCGAGTTGCAAGATGCTATGAACACGATTTGGGAAGTGAAACCCAAACCCGGACGCGGCGTAAATAACATCATTCGCCTACGTATTTTGTCTTTTGCAATGGTGATAGGCATTGGCTTTTTACTATTAGTTTCTCTGGTAATTAGTACAGTTTTGACAACATTAGTAACATATTTTAGTAACTTGTTACCAGGTGTTGATTTTCTTTGGCAATTTGTCAATTTTCTTCTCTCTTTTGCTATAACTACAGTTCTATTCGGACTAATTTTTAAAGTTTTACCAGATGTCAAAATTGCTTGGAGTGATGTTTTAGTTGGAGCTTCTCTCACCTCAGTTTTATTCTCTATTGGAAGATTTTTATTAGGACAATATTTAGGGAATGGCAGTTTTGGATCAACTTATGGTGCTGCTGGTTCGCTGGTGGTGATTTTAGCTTGGGTTAACTATGCCACGCAGATTCTTTTCTTTGGTGCGGAATTTACCCAAGTTTATGCTAGAAGGTATGGAAGCGGCATAACCCCAACGAAACATGCCATCCCTTTATCTGATAAAACGGAATATAATGGCAAGGCTCCAACCAGGCAATCATCCACTAATAAAAAGCCACCTTCTAACTTGATTAATCGCTTATTCCAGTCTTTCAAAAAGCCCAAGCGATTAAAAAATAGAAGAAGAAATTAGCGATATTAATCCCTTAATAGTGGAATTATATGTTTATAAGCCTGATAAATATTGAAGTATTTAATCTCTAATAAAAATCAGTTTTATGAAATTAGATCGCAGATAAATAACCTGATACTGGATTTTTTCCAGAAGTCTATTGAAAAAGGAAGAAAATCAGTGCTAATGGAAAAATGGTTTTTTATCGATTGGCAGGCAATCTTTGTTCCTAGCATCAGCGTCTTTGAGTTGATTATCCGAGGATCACTAGTATACTTAGCCCTGTTTTCAGTGTTACGCTTCCTTCCTAGCCGCCAACTAGGAACACTAGGAATTACTGATTTACTCGTAGTTGTGCTATTTGCTGAAGCTGCCCAAAATGCTATGGCAAGTAATTATACATCTATTACTGAAGGCGCTATCCTAGTAGGAACTGTGATTTTTTGGAGTTATTTGTTGAACTGGTTAGGCTACAAAATACCCCAGTTCCAACGTTTTATGAATCAGCCACCGTTACTACTGGTAAAAAATGGTCGGATGATTCAGCGTCATTTGCAACGAGAGTTAATTACAGACGATGAGTTGATGAGCAAGTTACGTCAGCAAGGTGTGGAATTTTTAGCCGATGTGAAGTTTGCATATATGGAGGCTGACGGTAGAATTAGCATCATCACCTTTGACTCAAAAACTAATTCTGTCCCTGAGCCAAAAACAGCATTAAAAATTGATCTACATTAATTAGACTGTAAAATATGACGGTTGTATTCTGTGCCGAATTGTGATTGAGCGCTATACTTTGCCCGAAATGGCTAATCTATGGAGTGAAGCCTATAAACTAAAAACTTGGCTGCAAGTCGAAATTGCTGTTTGTGAGGCTCAAGCTGAACTAGGTTACATTCCATCTCAGGCGGTTGAAGAAATTAAGGCTAAGGCAGATTTTGACCCCAAGCGAGTGTTAGAAATTGAGGCTGTAGTCCGCCACGATGTAATTGCTTTCTTGACAAATGTCAATGAATATGTAGGAGATGCTGGACGCTACATTCACCTGGGTTTAACCAGTTCGGATGTTTTGGATACAGCTTTAGCACTGCAATTGGTTGCCAGCCTGGATCTGTTATTGCAACGTCTAGAAGACTTGATTCAAGTAATTCGTGAAAAAGCACGGGAACATCGTCATACAGTCATGGCTGGCCGATCGCATGGTATTCACGCTGAACCGATTACTTTTGGTTTTAAACTAGCTGGTTGGTTAGCAGAAGTGTTGCGACACCAAGAACGCTTGAGAATACTCCGCCAAACCATTGCCGTGGGAAAGATTTCTGGTGCAGTGGGAACTTATGCCAATGTTGAACCTCGTGTAGAAGCGATCGCTTGCCAAAAACTCGGACTCAAGCCCGATACGGCCTCAACACAAGTTATTTCCCGCGATCGCCACGCTGACTACGTGCAACAATTAGCTTTGGTAGCAGCATCTATCGAACGTTTTGCTGTAGAAATTCGCAATCTGCAAAAAACAGACGTTTTGGAAGTTGAAGAATTCTTCGCCAAAGGTCAAAAAGGCTCCTCAGCCATGCCACACAAACGTAACCCCATCCGTTCGGAACGGCTGACGGGAATGGCGCGACTGGTGAGAAGTCATGCCGGCGCAGCTTTGGAAAACGTTGCTCTCTGGCATGAGAGGGATATTTCCCACAGTTCTGTAGAACGGGTAATTTTGCCAGATGCTTGTACTTTGACGCATTTTATGTTGTCAGAAATAACCGACTTGGTGAAAAACCTGTTGGTCTATCCTGAAAATATGGAACGCAATCTCAACTGTTATGGTGGCGTTGTGTTCAGCCAAAAAGTGCTACTTGCCTTGATAGACAAGGGAAGCAGCCGTGAAGAAGCTTATGCGATCGTTCAAGAAAGCGCTCACGTCGCTTGGAACAAGCCAGGAGGAAATTTCCAGGACTTAATTAGCAAAGATCCTCGCGTTACTCAAAAGTTGTCTCCAGCAGAACTAGAAGTCTGTTTTGACCCCCAGCAGCATCTCCAGCATTTAGAAGAAGTTTACCAACGATTAGAAATTTAGAATTGATTGGCTTGTAGTGAGCGCTTAAGCGCTTACTACAAACTTTTAGACTCAAAAAATAAACAATAGCCAAAACCCTTGTTTTCAGGTATGGGCAATTCATGAATTGCCCTACTGTGTGTAGTTTTGCGTAAAGATAATCGTAGGGACACAATATGTTGTGCTACTAACCCATGTACTTGATTTACCTTAAATACGCTGTATTAACCATTGAACCCACGTTAAAAAAGAATATAAAAATATCAACAATCTTTAGTATTGCATTGCTGAAGGCTGGATGTTTGATGCTGGAATTATTCCGATGACTGGGTAGTATACATAACAAATACTTACTTATTTGTTAGTGCTACGAGTGCCTTAATGATTGAAATCCTAGCCACACTTTCTGCCTCTGCCGCAGCAGGAATGAGAATAGGCATACCTTTGCTAATTATTGGACTATTGCAGGGTAGTAACTTATGGTCACAAGTCCCAATTTTATCTCACATTTCCCCACCAATATTGTTAGGCTGCCTCACCTTTTGGTCTTTATTTGAATTATTAGCCTCAAAAAAGCTATGGGGGCAAAGATTACTACAACTAGTTCAGTTATTCATGTCTCCCATCGTCGGGGCAATTATGGGGTTAGCAGTCGCTAATGCCACAGCAACACCAAACTGGCTAATTGCCTGTATTGGCGGTTCCTTAGCTTTAGTACTCCAGCTAGTTCAAGTTGGTTGGTTCTATCGGTTACGTGGCTTACCTTTGTGGGCAGTATTTCTTCAAGATACCTTATGCATTGCTCTAGTCCTTTTTGCCTTTGATGCTCCCTGGCAAGGAGGATTAATTGCTTTAATAATGCTTTGGTTTGCAGTTTGTAGCGCCAAGCAGTGGTATGACTGGTATCACAATAAGGGCATAGGGCATAGGGCATAGGGCATTGGGAATGGGGAAGAAGCAAGGGAGCAAGGGGACAAGGGGGAGGCTAGGGGACAAGTCTCTCTTGTCTCCCTTGTCTCTTCTTCATGTTCAATCCCAATTCCCAATGCATCAATTCCCTTTACTGCAAAAGCCCAATCATGTGCAAGAAGCCGTGACCAGTAACCAACTCGATGATTAAGGCAATAAAGCCCAGCATGGCAATCCGACCATTCCAGACTTCAGCGCTAGTGGTTAGACCCCATTCCCAACGCTCTTGGGGGTACATTTTCACCATTTTTTTCATTTGGGCAGCTTGCGAAAGCTTAAAACTGGGGTTTTTCAGCGCATCAATTACTAAGTCTGCAAGTGCATTAATAAATACTGGATGGGTATTGGGAGCAGGAACGCGGCGGAAGTTGTGAATTCCTGATTCCTCTGCTACTTCCCGATACTCAATATCAATTTCTTGCAGTGTTTCAATATGCTCTGAGACAAAACTGATAGGTACGACAACCAAATCTTTCACGCCTTGTGCGCCTAGTTCTTTAAGCGCATCTTCAGTATAGGGTTGGAGCCATTCGACTGGGCCGACACGACTTTGGTAAGCTAAGGTGTGGGCATTGGGACGATTGAGAGTCTGCATAATCAGAGCAGTACATTCCTCAATTTCTTGCTGGTAAGGGTCGCCAGCCTCTTCAACGTAGCTTTTCGGAACGCCGTGAGCGCTGAAGAATATATGAACCTCGTTTGGATTAGGAAACTGCTCAAGTTCTTGGGCTATCAGTTCCGCCATTGCTTGGAGGTAGCCCGGTTGTTTGTACCAAGAAGGAATAACGGTGTATTCAATGGGCTGAAGTTTTGGGTCTTCACGCCAAAGTTTATCTAAAAGCCGGAAGCTGGAGCCACTAGTACTGATAGAAAACTGTGGATATAGTGGTAATATTACCAGGTGTTCTATATTGTCTTGAGTGATCTGTGCGATCGCTTCTTCTGTATAGGGATGCCAATAACGCATTCCCACGTAGATATTGGCTTCTTGCCCTAAATAACCCAATTGTTCTTTTAAAGCTTCCCCTTGCGCTTCTGTAATCCGCCGCAATGGGGAACCACCACCGATTTGCTTATAATTTTCTTGAGATGTTCTGGTTCGCCGTGAGGCGATAAACCAGGCTAGGGGTTTTTGCAACCAGCGAAACGGTAGGCGAATAATTTCTGGATCGGAAAATAGGTTATACAAAAACGGCCCGACATCTTCTAGCTTATCAGGGCCACCGAGATTGAGTAATAATACGCCTACACGACCCATAGCTGTTACTTTCCCCCAATCTTTTCAGATTTTTTACTAATGTTAACAATATATCTTTATTAAATAATAAAGCTTAATAGCAAGGAAATATGCAATGGCAACAATTTTAAGAGATTGGAGTTACCGCTATCAGTGGCTTTATGATAGTATTTCTCGTTTAGCAGCCTTAAGTGTAGGTGGTGAAGCCCGTTTTCGGCAACTTGCTTTGCAAGCCTTAACAATTCATTCAGATACTCAGATTTTAGATTTATGTTGCGGCAGTGGTCAAACGACACAATTTTTAGTAAAACTTTCACAAAATGTAACAGGATTAGATGCTTCACCTAAGTCTTTGCAACGGGCACGGCTAAATGTACCTGAAGCGTCTTATGTTGAAGCTTTTGCCGAGGAGATGCCATTTGCAGATAATCTGTTTGATCTGGTGCATATCAGCGTTGCATTACACGAGATGCAGCCTCAGCAATTACGAAAAATTATTAATGAAGTTTATCGGGTGCTGAAGCCAGGAGGAGTATTTACGCTGGTGGATTTTCACGCTCCAAGAAATTCGATATTGTGGCCTGGAATATCACTGTTTTTGTTGTTGTTTGAGACGGAAACAGCTTGGCAATTGTTGAAAACTGATTTGGCTGGATTGTTAACTGAGACTGGGTTTGATGTTAGTAAGCCAATTTTATATGCAGGTGGTAGTTTACAAGTTATACAGGCAAGGAAGTGAGATATAATCAAGGCGATCGCTGTAACTTTTTCTTAGAAAAAAGCTTCTCTCCCTAATAGGTCTTTTGTTTGATTGCGATAAGAGGATGTTTGAAAAGTCATGATTGATGTATAAAATTTTTTTACCCCACCCTAACCCTCCCCTTATAAAGGGGAGGGAACTGGATTTTATTGTTTCCCCCCTTTATAAGGGGGGATTAAGGGGGTAATAATGGGAGCATCTCACTTTTTAAAGTGGCTCAAACTGACAATAATCCATTGAGGTAAGCACAGCGATGGGCTAGGACTTGAGGCACATTTTCTCGTTTCCATTGTGCCCCGGAAATTTTTGTTCGACGGTCAACCTGTTTAACGGCAGATTCAACTGAACCTGAACCAATTGAACAAATTTCTTCAGCTTGATAATATTCGTAGTTGATAATGCGATTGCGATGCTTATCAAGATAACGGCAAAAGTTTTGTACTTGTTTGCCTTTACAATCTGTAAATAAGGCAATAGTAGCCTCAACTTGGCCTTTCCATAGTAGATTTTGTGCTTGTTTCAAGCGTTTTTGTGAACCCCCAACTTTGTGGAGGTTTTCTATTAAATGGAACCAATCAAGTATTTCTCGACGTTGTGCATCAGGTGCTAATTGGTCAATTATATTCCAAATGCCGTCATGTCCATCACCAATACAAGTGAGTGGGCTAGCCAGTGGTTGGTCATTAACCCAATCAATCACAATCTGATTATTCTGAAATGAAGTTCCCAAGATTCCGAGATGATGTAAGCTAATTGCTTTATAGCCAAGCCATGCACATATTTGACCTTTAGGAGTTCGGACACGGATGTTTCCACCATCGACGCTTAATTCTTCAATTGTCTGTTCTGGTGTTGGCAACTCAAAATTCTGGCGATGCACTAATCTCTGTTGACTGCTGTGAGAAACCTCTATGCCCGTAAAATACTTGATGTCTGATGCCGCATCTTCATAGCTGACATTCGCACTTACCCTCAAACAACAAGTTTCTAGATATGGACTCAGTTGAGTACTTGGTGCGACTTCTAATTCAATGGCTTGTTTGCTCGTTATTGCTAACTCTCCAAGAATGCTTTTGAGCCGTCGTTGGTATCCTGCGGTTGTCCCTGTAATCGTTTCGATAAAAAAACCCCTACTTCTGGCATAACATGCTTCTGCATTTGACTCCGCACTGCTTCTTCAATTGCTGCAAGATTTGTGAGCTTTTCTTTTGACGTATCTTCATACAATATTTTAGCAATCGCCTGAATATGTTTTTGAAGAGCTTGCTTTTGTTCTGGGGTCATCGGTAAGTAAATACACTCGTCTTACCTATCCTGACTGATTTTCGTCTTCTTTGCAAAAAACTGGGATGCTCCCGGTAATAATTCGATTAAAATCACAATATACTACTTTTCAAACAACCTCTAAGACTGCTGCAATTTAATTTGTCTGTACTGCTCGTTTTAATCCCTAATAGGGATTTTATTTGATTGCAATTTATAGTTCCTGCATCTTTTGAAGTAACAGACATGTTTCAATCCCTAATAGGGATTTTATTTGATTGCAATTTCCCGTGTTTATCGCAACAAATCATGATGATGGGTTTTAATCCCTAATAGGGATTTTATTTGATTGCAATTCCTAAAATTTGCTTTTGGTTAACCTGCGCGTAGCGTCGTTTCAATCCCTAATAGGGATTTTATTTGATTGCAATTTGACCGAAACCGCCTTTCGCTTCTGCTCTGGTGTATTGCAAAGCAGTTCACAAACCATGAGCTTACTACAGACTTTCTTTGATTTCTAGCAAAAACAATTGCCACATCTCAAACCTCTGCATTTTACTTTTGACGCTCAATTTCGTTATAAAACTTAAAATTTTTCCTTAGTAGCTAACATCTGTAAAATCTTTTCTACATGATCCAACTCTCCAACGATTCGCCGAATTGGGTGCGGCCAAACTTTGACAAGGGTAGGAGTTGCAGAAACTTGGTTGAGTTCTGCTTGTTCTGGATGACTTAAAACATCAATTACTTTCAAAGTATAAGGATGTCCAAGCGATCGCTCCAACAATTCATGTAAATTTTGCAGGATGCGTTCGGTGGTACTGCTATGTCCGGCAACAAACAAGCGGAGAACATAGCCTTGTGTGATGACTTCCTTTTTTTGTACTATTACTGGCTGGTGGTATTTTGGCACAGGTTCAGAAAGGTCTAGACGAACAATTAAATCGTGATCTTCCCAAAGCTGCCCAAATGAAGAACGATAAGATGTTAATACCATGCGATCGCACAACCCCTCTTGCCAAGGAGCAGCTTGCCATACTAGTTCCCCTGTACCAAAAATGGCATTAAGCAAAGCTTGATGTCTAATTACAGCCGGATAAGCTTCAGCAAAAGTTCGCACTTGTTGAGTGCGCGGATCTAACCAATGGTCAATAGTCGCAGTATAACAAGGCACTAAAAAGTGCGGTGGCTCTGGCAAATCTAGAATTTCTTGCAAAGCCGAACACAAATGCAAGTGCCATCGACCTTGTTTGCTAGGGTCAATGCAGTAAATTAAATCTCCTCCAGGTGTAAATAGGGCAATGCCTTTAAACAACTGGGGTGTGGATAGTTTGTTTGTTGTCAAGTTATTCACAAAGGCTAGGAAGCTAAAAGTAAAAATTCTCTCTTTTACCTTAGCTATAACCGTAACCAGGATGACAAAGATATTTGGGAGTGGGGGAAGCAGGGAGACAAGGGGGAATTATTGAACAAGTCTCTCTTGTCTCCCCCCTCTTCCTTGTCTCTTCTTCATGTTCAATGCCCAATTCCCAATACTCAAATCTTAAACTCTACCTCGGAGAAACTGTGCCATTTCATTAGGAGTTGGCGACATTTCCAAAGCAGTTTCTTCAGTGATGCGGCCCTCTTGATAGAGATTGAGCAATGATTGATTCATCGTAATCATGCCATCAAAGCTAGCTTGTTTCATCAACTCGCCAATTTCATCATATTTACCGTCTTTGATCCATTCTTTAATAGCCTCAGTATTGATCAGCACATCGTGGAAAGCAGCTCGCTTCCCGTCAGTTGTGCGGCACAAACCTTGAGCAATTACCGATACTAAAGACTCAGAAATTGCTACCCGCATTGCATCCTGTTCGTCACCAGAGTAGAGGTTGAGAATCCGTTCAATGGTTTTAACCGCGCTATTGGTGTGTAGGGTTCCCATGACCAAGTGACCAGTCTGAGCAGCTTTTAGGGCGGTGTTAACTGTTTCCTTATCCCGCATTTCCCCCACCAGAATCAAATCTGGATCTTCCCGCAAAGCTGCTTTCAAAGCGTTGTCAAATTTCCGGGTATGCATTCCCACTTCCCGTTGTTTGACTAGAGATTTGCGGCTTTGATGGATAAATTCTATTGGGTCTTCAATGGTAATGATATGCTTGGCCATCTCCTTATTGATGTAGTCAACCATCGCTGCCATTGTGGTGGACTTACCAGAACCAGTGGGCCCAGTTACCAAAATTAAACCTTTGTGGTGATGACAAATATCCCGAAAAACTGGGGGTAATCTCAACTGTTCCATAGTTAAGATTTTCAGAGGAATCAACCGCAACACCATCGCAGGTCCTCTAAGAGTGCCAAAAACATTAATCCGCACGCGAGCAAAGTCATATTGAGTTGCTCCGTCAAATTCTAAGTGTTCTTCAAAGCGCTGAATTTCCGCCTCACTCATTACCTCCCGCAACCAATTCATAAAGGCTTCTTTATCTACTTCTGGATAATCCCATGATTGAATTTCTCCTCGGCTGCGGAAGCGGGGTACTTCACCTACACCTAAGTGCAAGTCAGAATATCCCTGATCGTAAGCTTCCCTGATTAACTTCTCTAAAGTGGGTCCCGCACTGCTAGTTTTAGGGGGAACTGAACTAGGTATTGGCGGTGGACTAACCGGACGATGACCTGCAACAGGCGTGTTGGTACTCTTATCCATTGACATATCCAATGTTTGTGTCATCTGCCTCTGCGTACTAAAGGTTGGCGGAGGTGGCGGCATTGGGGGCATTGGGGGCAAGTTACGTTCGGTAACAGGGCTAGAATTTGATGGAGACTGTGATTCTGTCATATATCTTCACATTTGGCAGGTAAAAATTTGAATTAGTGAGAAGTCAAGTCACTTACTTTGATGACTTTGGAAAATGCTTGCGTGCAAGCCTTAATGGTGATAAAAGGCGATTGAAAATCTAGAACCACGGTCAATCCATTTCATCCACCTAAACTGGTATCTTTTTTTCCTAAGATTCCGCTATTCAGAAGATTTAGAAAAATTATTTAACCTAATATAATGGTTAACACACCTAATAGCTTAGAACGCCTCAGCAAAAATCCAGAGATTATATAGTGCTTTATAATACTTTTAGTAAAATATAAATATTCTCAGCCATTAGATGAGAAATTTATCTTGGACCTGAATACAAATTGCAAGCAATTAACAGCACAAATACTAACTATTCATTTATTCAGCCCATCTATCAATTATGAGAAGCGCTATCAATTTTTATAAGAAATGTTAAGCTTGGTAGGAGCAATATCTGGGGATCAACGTTAAAAGCCCGTACCTTTTAGGTTATATATCTGAAGATAGATGCAGAAAGCAAGTTATTCTAATAGATAGAAACTTGATTTTATATCCACAATTACAAAAAACTAACTGTAAACTTTAGTAAACAAATGCTCATTTTCCCGATTAGTTTTTATATACTGAATTTCACTGAGAAACAAATCAGTTAACTTGCCAAAAGCGAGATATGACTGAAATTAAAATTTGCTGTGTATTTTTTGGGAGGAAAAGTCATGGTTTCTGCTCAAAGCTCTAATCTAGGAAAGACCTACTCCTTGTTGATGATTAAAAGCTTTTTAATATGGACTTTTACATTAGCAGTATGTTTGTTGGTTGTCGGTTTTCCATTAGTTGTCTTGATGGCTACGGTTGGATGTCTGTTATCGATCATCTTACAATCTGTGATGCCTGTTAGTGCTGTTTTGCTTGTAGCAGGTGCTTTAATCATGTTTAATGTCATGGCAGTTGTATTTGCTGCGGGTGTGCTAACTATTAAAGGAGTTCATCCCAGTGAAGTTAAATGGTTAAGCTGGTTACATGGAGAGGCAGACCAAATGCAGACTACTGTTTATGCTGCTTGCCCTTTAACTTGTGAGATTAAAATATAGTCATCACAGGTAAATACGACAAACAGTGCGTCTGCCCGGTTAAGCCGGGTTTTTTCATGCTCTCTAAGCATGTGATATACATCATTAATTATTGTTACTAAGTCGAGTCAAGCCAATAAAATACATTTTTACCAACTCAATACATACGTACTATTGATTAGCGATCGCATTGTGCCAGTTGCGTAAGTCCTGTTTATATCTACGACAAGCTCATGCAAAAAGACTGAATTAGGAAAAGAAGAAGGTAATACCTCTTGGATAAAGAGAATTAAGACAGAAATAATTCCTTACAATATACTCAACCCAATAAAAGATTGGAGCCAGGAAACTGCAAGTCGAATACAAAGACTTAAAATAGGTGACAGATGGGCCTGGATTGATGCGCCTAATTGATGGAATCCCAAGGGAGAGGAAATCAATGATATTGCCCAAGATGGAAAAGTGCGTTTTGCTTATGGCGGTAGATATATCCCTAGAGAGGAAGTGATTCTTATTGAATCTGCGGAATAAAGATCAAGCAATTGTCCACCAAATAGTCTAGAAATTGCTCTACTTGCTGATGGGCTGAATTCTTGTCTAAATCCCATTGTTTAAGTACCAGCAACTATAGCATTTCCAATTCTTCTTTTAAAGATAAAGGCTGATACCCCAATGCAAAAGCTTTAGAACTATCCAAAGAAACATCTGCTGGTCTAGGCGCTGCCATTTTCACATCTTGTTGTCGGCAGGATTTAAGACCGATGGTTGGAAGTTGCAATACTTCTACTAATATTTTTCCAAAATCATAACGCGAAATTCGCTCTTTGCCACCTAAGTGAATAATGCCATTAACTTTTTCTAATGCTAATAAAAGTCCTTTGGCGGCAGTTGTTCCACTTACTGGTGTACGAAATTCATCAATAAATAAATTGAGTTCTTTTTCTGCTGTTAAAGTTTGAATAAATGGCTGAATAAAGCTTTTTGCTGTAGGTGTTTCTGCACCAAACATCAACGGCATCCGACACACTGCGGTCATGGGATATCTTTCTAGCATATCTGCTTCAGCTATAGCTTTCTGCTCACCGTAAAGATTAACGGGACACACAGCATCTGTTTCTTGATAGGGAGCATTTAAGCCATCAAAAACTAAGTCAGTTGAAGTAAAAGCACAAGGAATAGAGTTATCCGCGCAAAGTGCGGCAATATTGCAAGATGCTATAACATTAATTGCGTGCGATTCTTTGGGGTTTGTTTGACAAAAATTTGGTTGCGAATGTGCAGCAGTATGAATAACCGCTTCTGGTTTGACATCATTAAATATGCGTTTAAATTCCTGAAAATTTGCTAAGTTTGCTTTTAAAATCTTCATACCAGGAATCTCTAAAGGATGGGATAAATAAGTGCCATAAATCTCCCATTCTTGTTTGGCAAGCTGGCAAAGATGCCATCCTAAAAAACCACTTGCCCCGGTGATTAACAATTTTTTCATGTCTAATCGTAAACCGCTCAAGAAAAATACCTTTCTACAGCAGGCTTATATTTTACACTCAGAGGTGGTGATAAAATTTTATTGGATTAATTCCTGAAACTGCTTTTCACTACGCACTTTGCTAAAGTCTGGGTCAGTTTTTGCTAATTTCTTGTATTTATCAGGAACAAGCTCAATTGCTTTGTCTAGGTTTTCAATTGCTAATTCCAGATTGCTTTGTAAAGCATAAGAGCAAGCTTTATTGTAATATGCTTGGTGCAAATCTTGCTTGATGACGATCGCTTTGTCGTAAGATGCGATCGCGTCTTTGTAGCGGTGTAGCTTTGTCAGAGCTATGCCTCGGTTAATTAAGGCTTGATATTTGTTGGGTTGGATAGCGATCGCTTTGTCGTAAGATGCGATCGCGTCTTTGTAGCGCTGCAACGATGTCAAAGCTATGCCACGATTATACCAGGCTTCATATTTGTCGGGTTTGATGGCGATCGCTCTATCATAAGATGCAAGAGCGTCTTGGTAGCGTTGCAACGATGTTAAAGCTATGCCACGGTTAATCCAAGCTTCAGGACTCTCAACTTTGATGGCGATCGCTTTATCGTATACTTTTATCGCATCTTCATAACGTTGTCCATCTAATAAATTATTACCTTGATGAAAAAAGTCTTCTGCTTTTTGGGTAGCCTTCGCTTCTATGAAAAGCTGGGTTACATTACTTTCTTGAACAACTTGTGTAGTATTTTCTATTGATGAGTTTGCCCCACCACTACAACCAAATGCGAAGAAAGCTATCAAACCAGATGCAACGAAGCAGCGCTGAACAATCATGCTGTACCTACAAAACTTATGAGATAATGTTAAAATTTGTTCTTTTTTTGAGTATTATCAAAATACACTACTTTTTACCCATTAATTCACTTATCTTTTCAGAAAGAGTTTTGTTGACGACGCATAGATGTTTATTAAAATCAAGCGTAGGCTAGATTATCATATTAAATATACATAAAGCAATTACTTAGTACCTATTTCATTAAAAAAACAATTATTTATGTTGCTGTATATATTGTCTAAATGTAGCCCGTTGTAGACATCGCAAGTGTTTGGTAATTTTCTAAGAGTGCAATGGTGTACCACCCGCCATAGGCGATCGTAATAGTTTTTCGCTAGACAATCATGTTAGTTGCTTCATTTTGCAAGCACTTATCTAAGCTAATCATCATTCAAATTACGTCTTTGCGTCTTTTTAGCGATTGAAACTATGCAACTTAAAAGAGTATCAGATTAATATCTGTCATTGGATGGATGCCAATAATTGATTCTCAATGATGACTATCAACGTTATATTTGCAAAAATTATGAGAAGTCTATTAATGTAACTTATCGCTTGTAAAATCTATAGGACTGATATTTAACTTCGTATAAATAAAAAAGCCTTCTTGCCTATTTCCTATTGCCTCTTTCCTCTTTTGTACCAACACAATTAAGTATGTCTACGCCACGCTGTACGAACAAACATCAAAGCGAATTCCTATATAAGAGGATACTTTAAAGAATGCCTTTATATCTTTGTGGTACCAAAATTATATTTGTAGTACAAAGATATGAAGGCAAAAATAGATAATAATAGGCTTTATATTTGCAACGCCTAATTAATTCCAAACACTGACTCGACAGTTGACTTAATCGAATCTCTTGCATCCTTTAAGGTTTGGCTAATAGGATGTTTTGCCTGTAAAAAGGCGCGGGCACAATTGCGTCCCGGCATTCCTGAAATCGAACCACCTGGATGAGTACCAGCACCAGTCAAAAATAGATTATCAATTGGCGTTTTATAGTTGGCTATTTCTGGTAAGGGACGGAAAAATATCATCTGATCTAAAGTCATGTCAACATGGTAATAATTCCCTTTGTATGCACCTAATCTTTCTCCTAGTTCTGCTGGACTTTCTACACGACGGGCGATAGTTGCATTTTTGACATTTGGTGCATAGTCTGCCAACTTATCAACCACTCTATCTGCAACTTTATTTTTCAATTCATCTGTCCATCCAGTACCTTTTAAACCAGTGCCTTCTGCACCAGCAATTTGATAAGGGGCAAAATACTCAATCCATACAGTGTGCTTACCTGGTGGTGCTAATGTTGGATCTAAATAACTAGGCATGACCACATACATTGATGGGTCAGCATCAGGAATTTCTCCCAAAGTACATTTACTATGAGCCTGTTCTACATGAGCCACGGAATCAGCAATTAAGATAGAACCGACGAGATATTCGTCTTTGTGAGCGTGGTGCGGAAAGCGCAGTGGTTCATCTAAAGCTAAGTCTATCTTGAGGATGGTTTCGTTATTGTTAACGATGCGGCGTTCTAACCTTTCCCATAAATCAGGGTCGGCTCCATCAACATCGCTTTTATCAGTCATTTGTAAGAACAATCGCTTGGCATCAATATTAGATATAACCCCGTATTTGGCGCGATATTCTTTACCACCAGCAACCCGCACACCAACAGCTTTACCATCATCAATTAAAACTTTTTCAACATGCTGATCTGTGAGAATAACCCCACCTTTACTTGTGACTAAATTCACCAAAGCTTGCACTAATGCGCCAGTTCCGCCGCGAGGTCTGGCCATGCCAGGGTTATGACGCATCGCCATCATAATTGCACCAATGGCAAGGGTTTTTTGCGATGGTGGCGCACCAAGTTCTGATGCTAATCTGGCTAGTGGCGCTTTTAGAAATTCTTCATCAAACCACTCGTTAAGTAAATCTTCAGCGCTGGTTAACATAGTGCGAATAAAATCCAGCGTTTTGTTTGGAGAACCAATAACCGAAAATAAATCTTTGATTTTTTTGATATCGTAGTTGCCAACAATATCTATAATTGACTTTGGCGGTGCATTAAACATGGGAATCATTGCACCGATCGCTCGCTGCCAAAAATCTACAAATTCTGCGTATTTTTTGGCATCACGTTCGTTATAACGAGCAATTTCTGCACAAGTTTTTTCTAACGACTTATGCCCTAAGAAATACTTGCCATCAGGATGAGGACAGAAAACAACTGGATCGCACTCCAAATAATGCAAGCCATATTTTTCTAGTTCTAATTCTTCAACAACCGGCCCCAAGTGAATAAATTCATGGTCAATAGCGCACAAGTTAAATTTAAATCCAGGAGCCTCTTGCGGCAAACATTCTTCAGTTGTTGCTGCACCACCTGGAACAGAACGCTTTTCCAATAACAGAACGCTATAACCAGCTTTCAACAAGTAAGCCGCACAAACTAACCCATTGTGTCCAGCACCGATCAGCACAACATCATACTCTTGCATAGTTGGAATTTAGAAATAAGTAGCTTTCTAAATAGTAGAAACCTTTTATTACTTTTACATCATCCTTCGGTAACAAAAATTATTTTTAACTAAAGTCAATTCTATTAAAATTCTATTAAGAAGATGGTAAAATTGAGGATGATGGTATTTGCTTCACTTGTGTTTCTACCATCAGTATTAAACTACCAATTCCTACTTTTATATCTTTAATATGAAACACCATATCTTCCCATTTAAAATATGGTATATTCATCAATTCTTTTGCTTTCTGCATTAAAGCTGTAACTACTTCTATGGAAATTCCTCCTCCCTCAGTGCAGTTAAAACTCTCCAGCATCGCCGGTTGTGAATGAGTCCGTGGACATGCGATCGCAGTGTAACCCAAAACGCGAGTATTCCCCTTTTCCTTTAATAGCACTCTTCCCCTAGATTCTATTTTGCCATCACCAGGTAAAAATATTTCAATTTTTTGGGCCTCAAAACTCACAATTTTGCCATCTACATCCAAATCAAAATCTTGCATCTGGCTGTTAACAAAATCTGATGCCAAGGTGCGGTTAATATCTGTTTCTGTAAGTATAATACGAGCTATGGTATTGACTGGTTGATTGAGTTCTATTTGACCAAAAAGAGCGCTGAAAGGGTTGATTGCAATACTATCTGTTTGCAGATGTATTTCTTGTACGCGAATATTTTCTTTAATTACTAATCCTTGTCCTACAACCGAAACTCCATCCGCTTGTCCCTGAATTATTTTCAACAGATCGGTTTGTACATCTATTTCTATTTTTTCTGCTTCATCTAGCTTTTCGGATATTCTTCTTTCAGCTTCCTGGGATAAAAATTGTTCCTCCAACCGATGTTCATCAGGCATGAATTAGTAATCTCCTTAATATCCTCTTACTAGTTAATGTAAAGGCTATATGCTAAGGAGCGGATCTACATTGCGGTATATGCAAATCGGAGGATTGAGTAATTAAGTAGATAGTATTGTTTGTCTTTTAAGTTTTGCTTTTTTGGTAACAACCATTTTTACACCGCCGCTAGGGACAATTGTAATGCCACGACGGACTGGATGTACTGGACGTTTATCAGTAAGGCTTAATTCAAAATACGATAGTCTACCGAGGATTATACCAACGCTTGGTGATTTTTATACTAAATCAGCGTGTTGGCGTACCCCTTCGTAGACATAGCATTTTTTTAGGAATTTTTTGACTAATTTTATTCTTTCTTAATTCCGCTACCAGCAAAAACCTTTGAAAGAGCAGGGATATAAAATATACTAATAATAAATACAGAGAAGGCTAAAGTAATTCTCTGTGACTACTCATTTTTTCATATAAAGGGCTGCATTATGGAATATCTTGCTTATTCTCACATGTTTATTGCTCAAGAAGAGGCATCTGGAAACACCAAATATAATCTCCCTAAATCTCAATTAAATGGGAAAGAACCTCTTAAATCTTCTAACATAGTTATTGCTGAAAAACAGGCATCTGCAAACAGCAAAACTAAGTTCAATTGGAAAAAACTACTTAAATCTTCAGCTTGGTTAGCTTTAGCTGGTGTTGGTGTATTACTTATTGCTGCTACCCAAATTCAAATAAGTTCAGCTGCTTATGTAAAGACTAACGGCAGTTGTTTACGTATCCGTACAGGCCCAAGCACTAACTACTCTTATATTGATTGTGTATCAAATGGTGCAACACTTCCAGCGATTGAGAGGTATGAAAACGGTTTTGCTCGGCTTTCTACGGGTAGATATGTTTATGCCCGATGGGTTGCTGATAGACCTAACAACCCTCCTGTAACTAGTAAACCTGGTGGCGTTGGCGGTTCAGTCATTCTTACCCGTGGTTCTAGAGGTCAGCTTGTAAGAGACGTTCAGACAGCTTTAGGTAATCTTAGAGTTGATGGAATTTACGGTCAAGAAACTGTTAACCAAGTCCGAACCTTTCAGACAAGTAAAGGTCTACTTGTAGATGGTACAGTCGGGCCCGAAACTAGAGCAGCTCTAGGTATTTAAAAGTTAGAGACATTTTCATCAACCAGCCACTCTTGAAAAATCTCATTTCTAGGTTATACCTATTTTCTTAGAAATCTAAACTAAGGAAGTCTTAGATTAAAACTTCTCTTATCGGAGACGCTGCGCGAACCGAACATCTCGCCCGTCTGAAAGCGGGCAAGATGCTCACCCCACAACATTGAAACTGTGTTGAATGCAAATAATAAAAGTCAATTTTATACACCCTGAAAAACAGAAATTTTGTATTTTGTTTAATCTAAGTTGATATTTCGGATGAAACACCCAAGTAATTTTGCACAATCTGCAAAATGCGCTCTGCTGCATGACCATCCCCAAAGGGATTAATTGCATTTGCCATTGCTTCATAGGCATCTGGATTGCTCAGTAACTCAGCAGCAGCTGCAAAAATATTCTCACTCGTAGTGCCTACAAGTTTGGCTGTACCGGCTACAACAGCCTCTGGTCTTTCGGTGGTATCTCTTAAAACTAGTACTGGTTTTCCCAAACTGGGGGCTTCTTCTTGCAAACCACCAGAGTCAGTGAGCAAAAGATGCGATCGCCCAATTGCTCCCACCAGTTCGCCATAATCTAGAGGTTCCGTCAAGAAAATTCGGGGATGATTCCCTAAAAGCTCTTGCAACGGGATTCGCACTGTGGGATTGCGGTGTAATGGAAGCAACAAAGCCGTATCACGGAACTTATCTAAGATTTGTAAAAACCCCTGAGCGATCGCTTGCAGGGGTTCTCCCCAATTCTCCCGTCGATGAACTGTTGCTAACAGAACGCGGTATGAATCCCAGTCTAAGCCTGGTATATTACAAACAGCTTGGGTTGCAGCTACATTCAACAGCGCATCAATTACCGTATTACCCGTCATGTGAATTTCACCCAAAACACCAGAACGGTGCAAATTTTCCACAGCCCAAGGAGTCGGCGCAAAGTGCAACTGAGTAATTTGAGAAATCAACCGCCGATTAGCTTCTTCTGGGTAAGGATTGAAGAGATCATCAGTTCTTAAACCTGCTTCTACATGACCAATAGGGATTTTTTGATAAAAAGCTGCTAAAGCTGCGGCAAAAGCCGTTGTAGTATCTCCCTGCACCACCACTAAATCTGGCTTTTTCTCCTTGAATAACGTTTCTAACCCTTGTAAACTACGGCAGGTAATATCATTTAGAGATTGCTGAACCTGCATAATTTCCAAGTCATAATCTGCCTTGATGTTGAACAGCTGCATAACTTGCTCAACCATTTCCCGATGTTGTCCAGTTAAAATTACTTGCGACTCAAAAGCTAAAGACTTCTGGAAAACCTGAATCACTGGAGCAAGTTTAATCGCTTCGGGACGAGTACCCAAGATAATGCAAACCCGTTTTTGATTAGTCATTAGTCATTAGTCATCTGTCATTTGCCAATGGTTATAGTCAATGGTCTATGACCAATAGTCAATAGTTGACGGTCAATCATTACACAAATCATAAATATAAAAGGAAAAATTATATAAAAAGCATGAAAAAACCCGGCTTAATCGGGTAGACGAACTGTATCAGGACTTACGCAACTGGCACAATGCGATCGCCAATCAATAGTACGTATGTATTAGATTGGTAAAAATGTATTTTATTGGGTAGGACTGACAACAGTGGTGATGGTAGTGCGTTCAATTCAGCATTGGAATAAAACTACCCAAGAAGTTCAATTTTACATCTCTAGTCTCACCAGTGATGCTAACAAGATTGGCAGCGCGATTCGACAGCATTGGGGGATTGAAAACTCTGTTCATTTGCTCCTATTAAATGCTCACAGGCTATTGTTTCAAAATATTTGGGAAACATATATAAAGGTTGGGATGCAAATCCTAACCCGTTCACTATCATTACTTTAACAACATGACCAGGACTGACTTTTTCTCCTTCCTCTTCACCTATTAATTCATTAATTATTTTTACCAACCCAATCGCATCTACTATTCCTGCCACTATGCCTAAATGGTCTATATTCTGAATTTCAATGTCTTTGCCATTCAACATCACAACAGTCTTCTCCAAATCTTCTGTTGTAATTTTCTCCTCTTTAATTTTTGTTATCAATTAATTTTTTAAAATCTTTCTTTTTCCCTTTGTTCTGTTTTCATCACAACACTTTTCTTTCTCTGCATCTCCTTAGCTCTTAATACAACTAATTTTCATTAAGTCTCTTGACTCTTGCATCTACTTTAGTTCTTATGTACTACTTAATCAGTTTTTTGTTGATGTATGACAGTTAGGGTGCGGAAGGTAGGTTTTAATTTTTTATTTATCAATTGTTAAAGAAAGTTTAACCATAACAAATGTAACTTGATTAAGGCTGGAATTACAGCAGGAAGATATTCCTTTAATCAGAGGTAATATGATTTTTTCGACCACCACCTTGAATCGTGTCGTTGCTACTTCATTGGTGACAACTTCTGTTGCACTTAGTCCATTTTTTGGTGCGATCGCACAAGCTGAAACTCTCAATGGTGCAGGAGCAACTTTTCCGGCTCCGCTTTACGAACGGTATGCTCGTGAAGTGAAGAAGAAATATCCAGACTTAAAAATTAACTACCAAGCAATTGGTAGTGGTGGCGGTATTCGTCAAGTCACCGCTGGAACCGTTGACTTTGGTGGTAGTGATGCTGCAATGAAAGATGATGAAATTGCTAAAGTTAAGAACGGTGTAATCTTAGTACCCACAGCAGGTGGTGCCGTTTCTGTTGTTTATAATCTTCCAGGTGTTAACGATCTCAAGTTGTCCCGCAAGATACTACCAGAAATTTTCTCAGGTCAAATTACCAAATGGGATGATGCAAAAATTAAAGCTGATAATCCCGGTGTCAATCTACCAAGTCAAGCAATTAAATTTGTTGTTCGCGCTGATGGTAGCGGTACAACTTTCATTTTCACTAACCACTTAAGTGCTACCAGCGGTTATTTTAAAGGTAGAGTTGGAGCTAACACTGCTCCAAAATGGAATCTGCCAAACGTCCTCAAAGGCAAAGGCAATCCAGGTGTAGCTGCTATAGTAGCTCGTACTCCTGGTTCTATTGGTTATGTAGAATATGCCTACGCCGTCAAAAACAATCTGAAATCAGCACTAGTACAAAATAAGAAAGGAGAATTTGTTGCTCCTTCTTTAGAATCTGCAAATGCAGCTTTGTCAACTGTAACTTTTCCAGACAATTACCGCGTTTTTGTAGGAGAGCCAGCACAAGGTTATCCGATAGTTGGTCTGACTTGGATGATGGTTTACAAACAGTATGCTAATGCTGCTAAAGCTGATGCAATAAAGAAATGGATTAATTGGGTATTGAAGGACGGTCAACAGTATAACGATGACCTCAACTACACCAAAATTCCATCTGATGTAGCAAATCGGGTGCTTCAAACAGTGAATAGCTCTGTCAAACCTTAATTTGCAATTTTTAGGACTTACGTAGAAAATATCCCCCAACCAACTTAAAAAGGGGGATTTTAAGATTCTCCCTTAAAAAGAGGAAATAGGGGGATTATCTTACTAATTTCTTCTCCTACTAGAGTAAGTTAATAACTCATTATAGTAGTAATCAAAAATCTATTTTATTGATTTGTAATGGCAAATTCATCAGATGATTCAAATCTCGGCGATGAAAGTTTCAATTTAACAGGTGTCAGTGGTGCAAATTTCTGGTTTGACCAAGGTTTTACACGGCTAGTATACTTTTTTGCTGTGATTACTGTTGCAGTACTATTTTTGATGAGTTGGGTAATTTTCTCAGAAGCTCTACCAGCCATCAAGCAGTTTGGACTGGGGTTTTTGTGGGGAAAAGATTGGGATACAGGTAATCAGATTTTTGGTGCATTACCCTATATTTATGGAACTCTGGTAAGTAGTGCGATCGCTATTTTATTTGCTGTCCCGGTGGGAATGGCAGTAGCCTTAGTCACGAGTGAAAATTTCTTACCTACATCGCTGCGAACTATCGTAGCATTTGTTGTGGAATTAATTGCAGCAATTCCCAGTGTAATTATTGGTCTATGGGCGATTTTTGTCTTTATTCCAGTTTTAGAACCTCTACAAAAGTGGCTAGCCAATACTTTTAAATGGATACCACTGTTTAATACAGAAGATCCTTCTGGGACTAATATGTTGACTGCTGGAGTTATTCTAGCCATCATGATTTTGCCCACAATGGCAGCAATTAGCCGTGATGTCTTAATGGCTATCCCTAAAGAATTACGTAGTGCATCTATGGCTTTGGGTGGCACTCGTTGGGAAACAATTTTTCGAGTCTTGCTACCATCGGGATTTTCTGGAATTGTGAGTGCAGCCATGCTTGCTTTAGGACGTGCTTTGGGTGAAACAATGGCTGTCACTATGTTGATTGGCAACTCTGCTCAAATCAGCGCTTCTTTACTCGATCCAGCTTATACAATTCCCTCTGTATTAGCTAATGAATTTGCTGAAGCTGAACCGGGATTACATATAGGTGCTTTAAGCTATTTGGGATTGATTTTGTTTGGATTGACTCTAGCTGTAAATATTGGCGCTGTACTATTGGTGAAGTGGGTTGGTAGGAAAAATAAATGATACTTTCTTAATCAATGTAGCAAGACATTTATCCATCAAAATTTGTAAAACTTATGAGTGGTTACATCCAGTCAGAAACGGATGAATCTTTGGTGACAGAATTATGCAGTCCTCTGCCAACAGAGCGAGTAATATTTACATACGCAATGAATGCGATCGCTTTTGGTTTTACAGGTCTAGCACTCATTCCTTTATTATCAATTTTGTGGGAAATTTTCATCCGGGGAATATCTGGACTCAAATCTGAAATGTTTGTCAAAGCAGTGATTGATAATGGCTTTGGCAATGCCATCCTGGGAACCATAATTATGGTGATAATTGGTTCTATTTTAAGCATTCCCACAGGGATTATGACAGGAATTTTCTTAGCAGAATTTGGACAAAGCAACACAATTGCTAGTCTTGTTCGTTTTATCACCAGCATTCTTACAGGCGTGCCTTCAATCGTTGTAGGTGTATTCGCTTATGGCGTGATAGTTTTAGTAACTAAAGGATTTAGTGCGATCGCAGGTGGTTTTGCTTTAGCCGTAATTATGCTACCTGTGATTATACTGACAACAGAAGAATCCTTAAAACTGATTCCCACATCTCAACGCCTCGCCTCTGCTGCTTTAGGTGGAACTCGCTTCCAAACTACTTTTCGCATTGTTGTCACTACTGCAATCCCCGGAATTACTACAGGCATTTTATTAGCTGTAGCCCGTGCTGCTGGTGAAACAGCACCCTTAATTTTTACTGCTTTATTTAGTCTAGATTGGTCAGAAGGATTGTTAAGTCCAACAGCTTCTTTACCAGTATTGATTTTTAACCTCTACAACGATCCCGACCCAGAAAAAAGCCAATTGGTATGGACTACTTCTATAGTTTTACTCGGCTTAATTTTATGTGTCAGCATTATTTCTCGCTTAGTTATTAGACAGAGAAGAATAAAATGAGCAGAATACAGAATTCAGAAGTCAGAGGTAAGAATTAAGTAGTAGATGATTCAGATTTGCTACTAATTTAAGACTATTACTAGTATATAATTTCATCTTAATCCTGACTCATGAATTCTGTTTTTATAATTTTTATTTAGCACCTTAATCAAGCATGAGTAACCTAATTCCAGCTATCAAAGTTAAAAATATCAGCTTTTACTATGGCACAACAAAAGCAATTGAAAAGGTATCAATAGATATTTATCAAAAACAAGTAACCGCAATTATTGGCCCTAGTGGTTGTGGTAAATCTACCTTCATCAAAATTCTTAATCGCATTAGCGAATTAGAAGGGCCTGTGAAAGTTGAAGGACATGTAGAATTTTTTGGTCAGAATATTTACGATCCTCGTGTCAACATCAACCGATTACGCCGCCAAATTGGTATGGTGTTTCAAAAACCGAATCCTTTTCCGATAAGCATTTACGAAAATGTTGCCTACGGTATGAGAATAGCAGGTAGAAATTCAAAATTAGAATTAGATGAAATTGTTGAATCTGCCCTTAAGAGCGCTGCTCTTTGGGATGAAGTAAAAGATAAGCTCGATAAATCAGCTTTAGGGCTTTCTGGTGGTCAGCAACAAAGATTATGTATTGCCCGCGCTTTAGCAGTCAAGCCGAAAGTTCTGCTGATGGATGAGCCTTGCTCCGCTCTTGACCCCATTGCCACCATGAAAGTTGAGGAACTCCTTCATAGCTTACAGTCTGAGTTGACAATTGCGATCGTTACCCATAATATGCAGCAAGCCGCCCGCGTTTCTGATTTTACGGCTTTCTTTAGCACCGACGAAACTCGCATTGGTCAAATGGTTGAATTTGGCGCTACAGAGCAAATCTTTAACAATCCACTAGACCCTCGTACCCTCGACTACATTTCAGGGCGTTTCGGTTAAGGTATGTTCTAGCGTGACTTATTAATTTTTGTCGAACTATCTCGCGCTAGAAGATACTCATAAAATGTAGTTTAAAAAAGTTACTAATTTATCTTGATAAACAAACTAACTCCTCACTATCCATCAAGGGTATGTGATATTGAGATAGAACTCATATTTGATTGCGTGAAAAAACTCTGTACAACTCAAAAATCTTTCTTTCCTATTGCCTCTTGCCTGCCGACACAAGTAAGTATGGCTACGCCACGCTGCGCGAACAAAAATCAAAGCGGATTTCTATAGAACCCATTTGACATCTTTTACTGTATTGAAGTAGAGTGACGGCAAAAGACATATCCAGCAGCCATGCCGTACTCTAGCAGCCTAACAGACGAAGAATGGGAAATTCTCGAACCCCTACTGCCGACTATATTGCCTGCTAAGAAACAGACTAGACCCGCCAACTGGACAAAAAGAGAACTCTTAGATGGCATCTTCTATCAACTAAAGAATGGCTGCAATTGGGAAGACTTACCCAAGGACTTGCCCCCCTACTCGACTGTATATTGGCATTACAAGCAGTGGCGGGCCAAAGGAGTGATAGAAGAATTGATGAGAGTTTTACATGGACGAGTGCGTGAACAGGTAAAAAAAAAGCTAAGTGGACGACGCTGATAATTATCGACTCTCAAGCGGTGAAAAACACCTGTAATGCGAGTATTACATCGAAAGGGTATTGTTTCTACTTTCTCGACAAATGGCATTAAAAGACATCTAGCCGTTGATACCCTGGGGTTTCCCTTCTTTACTCATTGCACTAAAGCAAATGTATCTGATGATAGGGGTTTGATTGAGATGTTGACTAAAAACATTGATTATTTCCAGTCAAAACCCGTCAATATTCCCAAAATCACCATTCTGCTAGACCACGGTTATCACCCTGAGTATTTGAGGGAGGAGCTAGAAAAAGTTTATCCCCAAATGATGACGAAAATCAGGTTTGAACTTTCGGCAAAACCATCAAAACAACAAAACAAAGAATTAGGGAAATCTGGGTTTGTTCCGGTTGCCGCGAGGTGGGTAATTGAACGGTCAAATGCTTGGATTGAGAGATGCAAAATTCTCGTTAAGAACTTTGAGAGAACTCTAGATAATGCAACTGCCAAGGTTAATCTTTGTTTCATTCGGCTAATGCTTCAGAGGCTTGCAGCCTCTTCTTAGATGTCAAATGGGTTCTATATAGCTATTTTAAATCGAACAAGACCAAATCCTTTCTCATAACAAAGGATGATACGTCAATTAAAGGGGAAAAGATAAGTATAAAAAGTCTATAAAAGATAATTTTTGGAACACAGTCTTAATACGAATATCTGATAACAGTTTATCTGCTGGATGACTACAGCATAATTACGTAATTTCCATGTATATCTCCTTTTAGGAGTAACATAGTGAAACAGCTGTGCTGATTTGTACTGTTTTACTTAGTTAAGTTTTGTTTTACACGTTTTGGCAATATGAGTAAACTAATTCCAGCCATCAGAGTCAAAAACTTCAGCTTCTCTTACGAGACTCAAAAGATAGTTGAAGGCGTGTCAATGAATATTTACCAAAACCAAATCACGGCAATTATTGGTTCTAGTGGTTGTGGCAAGTCTACTTTTATTAAATCGTTAAATCGCATGAGTGAATTAGAAGGAGAAGTCAAGGTTGAAGGAAAAGTAGAATTTTTTGGACAGAGTATTTATGAGCGTCGGGTCAATATAAATCGATTACGTCGCCAAGTTAGTATGGTTTTTCCCAAGCCAAATCTTTTTCCTATGAGTGTTTACGATAATGTTGCTTATGGAGTGAAATTGATTGGATGGCATCCGAAAGTAGAATTAGATGGGATTGTAGAATCTGCCATCAAAGCTGCCGAACTTTGGGATGAAGTGAAGAATAAGTTGCACAAGTCTGCTTTAGAACTTTCTGGTGGTCAACAACAAAGATTATGTATTGCTCGGGCTTTAGCAGTAAAACCAAATGTTTTGTTGATGGATGAGCCTTGTTCAGGTCTTGATCCTGCTGGTAGCATGAAAATTGAGCATTTGATCCATAACTTGCGCTCTGAGTTAACAATTGTGATTGTTACTCACAATATGCATCAAGTTACTCGCCTATCTGATTTTACGGCTTTCTTTCATAGTAATGAAAATCGTATTACTCAAATGGTTGAATTTGGTACTACACATAAAATTTTTACTAACCCCGTAGATTCTCGCACCCGTGACTATGTTTTCGCCCGCGTTAATTAAAGCGTTTCTTAAAATCTAACTATTCATAGGGCTATGACATAGTGTAGGCGGAAATTAAAGTTGAATTTAATTTCTGCTTACTTTGAGTTCTTCTTGTGTTGGGCAATGCAGACTGATATTGACAGTATTTTTTTATACTATATACTTAAAGAAAACTATCTGCCTAGACCACCTGAATCATAAGATGAAATGTCCTCTGTGCGAATCTACTTCATATTATAAAAATGGTCGTAGCAATGACCAGCAGAATTACCTCTGCAAAAATTGTGGTAAACAATTCTTTGAGCCTGCATTACCTTGTTCCCTGGAAATGGACTTGCTTGCTAACAGCAATGGACATACTAAAGTATCTATGGCTGATGCGTCGGAACTTTCTTTAGTAAAAAACCTGCTAGAAGAAAAAATAATAGAGCAAGGTCTTGGCTCTTTTAATTTTATATTAGCTGAAGAACTGCTGCAAACTATATTATCGCCTGATTGCTTAGAATCTGCTGTGCTCAGCCAATTGCTTTTAAGAATTCAGCAAGAAAATGAAATTAGACATAAGTTAGAAAAAGGAATCTCTCTTCTCCTTTTGGATGCAGAAAACTTAAAATTAGATATTAATTCAGAATTATTTTTAGCAAGTATTTGTAAATCTCCTCTTCAAGTTAAAATTGCATTTGCTAACTGGAAAAATCTCAATATTGGGAAGCAAGATATTGAACTATATAACCGTGGCTACCAACTTGTCCATGTGCCTGAAGGTAAAAATAGTGCTGATGCAAAAATGATTGCATTCGGTGCTTCTATCTTACGCTCTTACCCAACAGTTAAAGAAATATTAGTCTGTTCTAGCGATGGAATTTTAAACCATCTTTGTAACGAACTCCAAAATCAAGGATTAATTGTCTATTGGGTACGTAGACAAGGGCAAAATTTGCATATAGACAACCGGAATACTGGCAAAATAACTTATTATTCTTTGTCAATGGCAACAGAAGTTCCATCTTTTGAAAAAGTGATTGAGCCAATTCAAGATTTAATTAAAACTGAAGAGGAATCAATTAATGCTAAACTAAACAGCTTAATGGATGTTGCAACTTCATTTCAAGAAAGATGCGAGATAAATATTAAACATAATTTAAATCACACAGAAAAAGATAACTCATTTGTTGAATCTATTAAAGACCAAGAAAAACAAGAAGATTTTACGGAAATTTCTAATCGAAAAATATTAGATAAATTACTATTTAAAATTATTCAAGATATACATATAAATTCTCCCCAAACTAAATTGTCTGTGTCTAAGCTAGGTACAGAGCTACGGAAAATCACAGGAGAATCACCCAATTCAATTATCAAAAAATTAAAGTTAGGTTCTAATTTTACTAAATATCTAGAATCATCTCCCACATTTACATTAAAAGCGAGTCGGAAGGAATACGAGGTAACAGCACTATTTTGTGAATAGATATTTTCTGGATGTTTACGTACAACCTGAGCCTGTAATTCAGTATTCTGTAAACAGATGTAAAGAAATATAAATATTGCAATGCAGGATAAAGTTGTCGTTATTGTCGGTGCTACTGGTGGTATTGGTTCAGCTTTAACCCATAAACTTGCGCCTACCGGAGTCCGGTTGGTATTGGCTGCAAGGGATGCAGTTCGTTTAACAACACTAGCTACTGATTTACCAGGGGAAGTTTTGACTGTTCCCACTGATATTACTGACCCCCAACAAGTAGATATTTTGATAGAAAAGACCATCGCTAAGTTTGGTCAAATCGATATTTTAGTGAATGCAGCCGGTGTAGGTATACTCAAGCCTTACAACAGCCTGGAACCTGCTGATTTAGACAAGATGCTAGATGTCAACTTAAAAGGCAGCTTTTATACCACTCAGGCGGCTGCTGAAGAGATGCAAAAGCGCAAGTCTGGTCACATCTGTAATGTCGTAGGAATTCTAGGTAAGCATTCGATGGGGATGGCAGCAGCTTATTCTGCTTCTAAATTTGGTGTTGTCGGTTTTAGCAAGTGCATGGCAGAGGAACTCAAGCGTTTTGGTATCAAGTTCACGCTATTCTACTTTGGTGGGGTAGATTCTCCTTTCTGGGATAATGTCAACCTAAAAGTAGATCGAAAAAAAATGCTCAGTCCTGAAACTGCTGCCAATGCTATTTTCTTTGCCCTTTCTGCTGAACCGCAAGCTGTGCCAATGGAAATTAATATTCAACCTGATAGTCATTTGTTCTTTTAGAGTGGGAGTTCGCCTAAATAATTCCTGCTTAGGAAGGACATGAAAATCTAGCAAAAGAGGCAAAATTTACAGATATATAAGCTGTTATGCTGGATTTTCAATATCTATGAAAATTGATCACGTTCATTTCTATGTAGAAGATGCCAAAATGTGGCGAGATTGGTTTGTACACCATCTTGGTTTTCAACCAGTAGCCGATCGCACCAATTCATTTCACACTTGTACAGAAGTGGTGAAAAATGGTGATGTCTGCTTTTTTCTATCTTCACCACTGTTGCCTACAAGTCCAGTAACTGAGTTTCTGCGTCAATATCCACCGGGTGTGGCAGATGTGGCTTTTGCTGTGGAAGATGTGGAAGCTGCGATCGCACAAGCTCAAAAATATGGTGCTAGAATCCTACAACCCATCCAGGAACGCCAGATAGGTACGGCATTTCTCAAGTGTGGCAAAATTGCCGCCTGGGGTGGACTGACTCATACATTGATAGAAAAGTCATTTGTCAGCAGTCATTCCTCATTAGTTTTTGACAAAGGACAAATGACAAATGAGAACACTTTTATTGCCATAGATCACATCGTGTTAAATGTGGCAGTTGGTGAATTAGAAAATGCTGTGGCTTGGTATGAAAATATCTTAGATTTTGAACCCCAGCAGGCTTTTAAAATTAAAACCAACCGTTCTGCTTTACACAGCCAGGTGATGGTTTCGCATAACGGTAGCGTCCAATTGCCAATTAATGAACCAGCTTCCAGAAATTCTCAAATTCAGGAATTTTTAGATGTCAATCGGGGGCCAGGTATTCAACATATTGCCTTACGGACAACTAATCTTGTAAGTGCGATCGCTAAATTTCGCGCCAGTGGTTTATCCTTACTCTCAGTTCCTCAAACCTATTACACTCAACTAAAACAGCGTCCAGGATTGCCTTTATCACTTTTAGAAATTGAGGCGATCGCTCAACAAGAAATTCTCGTAGACTGGCAAGAATATACTTCCGCAGGGGCACAAAAAATCGCGCCCTTATTACTGCAAATTTTCACCCAGCCAATATTTGAACAGCCGACATTTTTCTTTGAATTTATTGAGCGCCGTTCCCAAGCTAAAGGTTTTGGCGAAGGTAACTTTCGCGCCTTATTTGAAGCTATTGAAAGCGAACAAATTAAACGTGGCACTTTGCAATGATGCCTGAGTACAAAATATCAATTGAAATTCAGGCAGACTCCAAAGAAGTTGACTTTGTAGACCTCGAAAAATAGCCATATATCTGAGATAATTTTAATAAAAATTAACATTTTCCGCCGATGCTAAGACTGATTACTGACTTCGACGGCCCAATTATTGATGTTTCCGAACGGTACTACCGTGTTTATCAATTTTGCTTAGAGAAAACCCGTCGCCCAAACCAAGAAGTGCAAGAAATGCCGAAAGCGGAATTTTGGCAGTTAAAGCGATCGCGCATTCCCGAAAAACAAATCGCCTTAAATTCAGGGTTAGACGAAGACCAAGCCCAAGAATTTGCCCAGTTGCGGCGGCAAACTGTGCATACAGAAGCTTATTTCAACTACGACACTCTCGCGCCTGGTGCTGTGGATGCACTATTAAAAATTCAACAAACTGGAATTGATTTAGCAGTTATGACCATGCGCCGAGTTCGAGAACTAGATTATGCCTTTAAAAAATACGATTTAGGGAGATTTTTCCGGGAAAATCGTTGTTATTGCCTGAGTAACGACTACGTTAAAACTCGTGATATTGAAGATAAGCCCTTGTTAATGGCTAGGGCATTAAAAGAACTACCTCCGGTTACTGATACCTGGATGGTAGGAGATACAGAAGCCGACATCACCGCAGCTAAAAAATATGATGTTAAAGTGATGGCTGTGGAATGTGGTATCCGCGATCGCACGCAATTGGAACTTTATCACCCCGATTTAATCGTTAAAGATTTCAGCACTGCTGTAGATTTAGTCTTAAAACCCAAACACCTTGTTTAGAAAGGCTCTGTAGCTCTAACAGATTCAATTAATCGTACAAATCAAAGCAGGAGTCAGAATACATATTCTGACTCCTAACTCTAGATATTTGAGAAGAACACACATAAACCATGTATTCTTTATGGAAATTTGCTTACACCTAGTGGTTTACCGTAGAAAACTACTAACCAACCACAACAATATAAACGTTACTACAGTAGAGAACTGATTCGTTCCCAGATTGGTGAATGATGATATTTGTGGTAAGAGCCAGCTAGCAACTAGTCCCCCAGCGATTAAGCCAATGATTAAACTTATCAGGGTAAACAAAACTGCTCGGCCAAATTTGCCTTCTTTACGATTGAGAAAGTAAATACTGGTGCCTACCCCAACCACCAATGCTAACTGCAAAATCTGCTCGCCTCCCTCTGGGTAAAACAAGCTGATAGAACTCAAACCAAGAAACCAAGCTCCTGGTAAAAGTATATCCGCAGGTGTTGGTTGATCCAGCATCCGTTGCAGCCATGCAGGTGACTGCTCACGAGGCGTTGGACTTTCTTTAGGAGGTGATTGCACTCGCAACTCTGGAAACCGGATGCGCTCAGGAACTTTAATTTTACCTTCCTGGCGCATCCGTAAGCGATCCATTAAAATCGCATCGTAAGCCGCTTCAATTACTTCTAAATGCTTGGCATCGCCACTGTGTTGCTCGAATAGGCGATTACGAGCATCCTGAATTTCATCGAAGCTAGCCTCTTCTGATACCCCAAGTTTTTCGTAGGGATTTTGATCGCTCATGGGAGTTTGTTACTTCAGCCTCAGTCAGCGGCAGTCTTTTGTCGAATAAAAAACAGTTTTAGGTTTTGTTTTAATCGAAACTAAAGTCTCCACTTAATTTTATGCCCTACCAGGATAGTAGCACGGGTTAGTTTAATTGACTTTGTAATTTCAACTATAGTCACTTTAACATATCGCTATAACTCCGTGTATACCCTCATGTCGTTGCTTAATTCTGGCTTTAATCTAGAATTTGAACGGAGAGTACCTAAAATCCAGAGTTTTTATGAAAAAATCAATTTTCCTGCTTTCAATTTGGCAAAATTACTGTGCCCTAATAGAATTTTTTAATTATACTGAATAATCGCTTGTGGTATATATCCGCATATCGATTTAAAATTGAAACGTTTTAAGTTGCCATCTAACTAGAACTATTACGGCTAAAGTCAGAGCGCCTATCTACTGTGGCTAAAAGAAGTTTCGCGTTTTCATCGCCCACATTTCTGATTACAGTATTTATTTGTGAATGATCGGGATTCCCATACCGTAGCCATGTAGATTCTTAGTTAGTCCCAAAGTGGTAACTGCGTTTTTACGCAACCCTCTTGTTAATCTTACGAATTTTTGTGCAAAGTAATGGTCATGGCTCCTGCCAAGATTCTTGTAGTTGACGACGATCCTGCGGTTCGGAATTTAATCCAACGCTTTTTGATTAAACAGAACTATCAGGTGGAGGCTGCCGAAGATGGAAAGACAGCCTTAGCTCTATTTGAGCAATTTAACCCTGATTTGGTGATTCTAGACGTGAATCTACCAGATGTAACGGGGTTTAACCTTTGCCAAGAGATGCAAAGTCGTAATGGTGTTTTTGTTCTGATGTTGACTAGCCGTGCTGACGAAGCTGACAAAATTCGCGGCTTTGCCAAAGGTGCTGACGACTATCTCACCAAGCCTTTTGGGTTGGGAGAGCTAGAAGTCAGAGTCGGAGCTATTTTGAGACGTCAGCGAGTGATAACTACTGCCGAGCAGAAACGCTTGGTATTTGAAAAACTGATGATTGATCCGGTGCGACGGGAGGTAGCACTTAATAACCAAGCAGTACCCTTAACTGCGCTGGAATTTGACTTGTTGCATTTTTTAGCAAGTCATCCCGGTCGAGTTTGGCGACGGGCAGAACTAATCCAAGAGGTGTGGGACTATGAATATGTCGGCGACCAACGGGTTGTAGATGTACATATTGGTCAAATTCGCAAGAAGATTGAAATTGATGCTAGTCAGCCAGCATTAATTCAAACTGTACGTGGCGTAGGCTATAAGTTTGAATCTCCTGCTCACCCCCAACATTTGGAAGCCAAGTCCTGAGTCTATAGTCTAGAGTTTTTTAACTCTTGACTGTTGACTCTTGGGGTAGTGATTAGTGAATTTCTTTAGCTTTAGTAAAAGACAAATTTAGACAATTAAACATAGATAGAATTGCTCAAATACTGACCAGACAGTTATTTGAAATATTGATTTATCAGTTTAAGACAGTGGACAGTCAAAGAAAGTCTACTGAAAAATATTTCTTTGGATCTGACTGTTTTGGCAGATATGTGCTTAGGTGAAGTTTGTAGGGGCGCATAGCTTGTCAATTTAACCTGCAATCGGCGCTTATAAACCTCATCTACACGGGACTTTACCTGTCTTTGCAGGTTTTATAACAAGCAGCTTAAGCCCCTTGTTCTTTCTTGCCCAGGCTCTAAGTTGACACTAATGTAAAAATACGTATACGCAGTAGGAGCAATTCATGAATTGCTCCTACTGCGTATAGTTTTGAGCAAGTTATAGAGCAGAATCTACTGATTCTTTTTATAGAAACAGAATTCAGGAGTCAGGAGCCAGAATTCAGTTGCGTATTTTGTGCGACTGGTGGATGAATCCAGGGGTTAAAGACCCCCACTAAATTTGCATATTTAGTCGTCAACAATACAGTGGCGGGTCTGGTCTGAATCCCCCACTGATTCATTCTGACTCCTGAATTCTGACTTCTGAATTCTTCTTCAATGTAATATTGCTCCGATATGCTTAATCGCTATTAGATCAAATCCCATTTATGGGGCACGGTTTGTCGTGCCCACATTAGAGTATGAGCGAGAATAACGCCCGTACCTACGGAGTATCTAATAGATTAGCTGTTGCGGGTGAATCGATACTGGGCGTTTCTACTGAGGAGTGGTGGAATAAAGTTTCCAGATAGACTCGGGCAGCCCGGCGATCGCTATCTCCATTTTGGAGTAAAAACAATGATAGTGCCGCCGTCAATACCCTATTTTCATCCCAATCGGGATGGGTTTCTAAATAGTGTTTTAAGGATTCGTGGAGTGTTTCGGGAATTTCTGTAAAGATGCTAACCGTTGATTTCATGAGATTTTCCTCCTATGAGGATAATCAAAAGGGACAAGTTGCTTGCGGTAAAGCGCCAATTGGCTTCCTCACCCTTACGGGTGATGCCTCCGGCACGCCAAGGGCGAACGGTAGTAACTCAAGAGGGGAAACCCCCTTGGCGCTAGCCTCTCCCTTTGGGAGAAGACCGAACTACCTCACCACTCTTTTGCCATCCCGACAATCTACGCCCACATCTCAGGTAATATATTTTACACATTTGATGCCAACGGTTGAACGAACTACAAGAGCAAGCCGAATCATTGTGCGCCAAGAGGGGGTGGGTTTGTCAATGCTGCGAAATGTTAAAAATGATTGTATAAAAAATAAATACGAACGAGATAATAGGCATTTAAGCCTATTTTTCGTTACTTTACTTTATAAAAACTCAGTCCTTGAAGTTCTTTGCCACTGTTAATTAACAATCCCCAGTCAGAGGGTAAGAAGCCCATTAGTTCGTAATCAACCTGTGGAAAACTGCTAAAATCCCTGTGGAAACCCTGTGGAATGAGTGAGAAAAATAGCAGCCAATGATAAGAATTACAAAAATGTCACCAAACTATGACATCTAAACTCATGAAATTAGCTTCTCAATCTCAGCTATCATCGTGGCTGCCCTCAATACATCCTCAAGTCTGGATTTTTGCAATAGGTAGATTTCTCTCGGAAGTTGGAACTGGCTGTACCCTGTTTTACGCCCCCATCTTTTTTGTGAATGAAGTTGGTTTATCTGCAACCAGTGTTGGGGTAGCCTTGGGTAGCGCCTCGATTTCCGGCATTGTAGGGAGGATTGTAGGTGGTTCTTTGGCTGATTCTGAACACTGGGGCCGTCGCCGCACTTTGTTGCTAGCGACGGCGATTTCAGCAATTGCTTCTCTGGTTTTAGCTGCAACCAATGATTTTACTACTTTGGTAATTGGTAGCTTGATTAGCGGTTTAGGGATAGGTTTCTATTGGCCGGCGGCTGAAGCTGTTGTTGCTGACGCTAGCCAGATTGACAATCGCCGCGAAACTTTTGCGATCGCACGACTGGCTGATAATCTTGGGTTAGCGATCGGAATTGCGCTTGCTGGATTTTTAATCGCGGTAATTGGGAGTTATCGATGGCTATTTGTGATTGATGCCATTTCTTTTCTGCTGTTTTTTGGGGTTGTCTATGTGGGAATTAGTAAAACTGAACAACCGCAGATGGGGAAATCTGAAAAGACAGAACATTTTGCTTCTTGGATGGCAGTATTAAGCGATCGCCGTTTCCTGGTCTACATCGCAGTTAATATATTCTTTACAATTTATATTTCTCAAATTCATAGCACCCTGCCGCTTTACTTCAAAAACTTTGTTATCAAAAGTACTACTGAAGGATTTGCTCAAACTACTATTAGCGTTCTATTTGCTTGGCATCTGGTGCTAGCTATAATTTGTCAATTACCTGTCACCAGTGCCTTAAAACGCTGTTCTCACACACTCGCGCTTACTGTTTCTGCGATTCTCTGGGCAGTTGGTTTTGGATTGATTTGGGTAAGCGGCACTGCCCCATCTGATAATTTAGTTTGGGTAGCGTTGGCATTGGGAGTATTCGCAGTTGCAATTGTTTCTTATACCCCATCAGCTGCCTCTTTAGTCACTGAGTTAGCCCCGGAAAATAAACGTGGCGTTTATTTCTCCGTTAACGCTGTGTGCTGGGCTATTGGGTCTTTTATTGGTCATCCGTTGGGTGGATGGGCATTAGATCAACCGCGAGTTATTACAGATAGTTACTGGCTAGGATTTCCCTTGAGTGTGCTGATTGTCGTGATGATTCTACAGTATCTCAATCGAATTTTGCCTGAGTAGGGCTAACTCTATTGACGACGTTCTTGTAACTTCCGATATACCGCTTTTAAATCAACTTTATGGTGAGCTAAGGCAACTAAAGTATGATATAGCAAATCAGCCACTTCACCTGCGATCGCATCTGCTTCATCATCCTTAAAAGCCATAACCACCTCGGCGGTTTCCTCACCGATCTTTTTCAGAATTTTGTTGTCGCCACCTGCGAATAACTTACAGGTATAAGAACTTTCTGTAGGATTATCGCGGCGATCGCATATTATTTGAAACAATTGCGACAATGTATCCCCTGGTGGTGGGACAATATTTCCTTCTATTTGGTGAAAGCAACTACGTTCTCCAGTATGGCAAGCAACATCTCCTAGTTGCTCTACCCCGATGAGCAACGCATCACTATCACAGTCATAACGGATACTTTGCACTTTTTGAATATGTCCAGAAGTCGCCCCCTTGTGCCATAATTCTTGCCGAGAACGACTCCAAAACCAAGTTTCTTCAGTTTCCAAAGTTTTTTGTAACGACTCTTGATTCATCCACGCCATCATTAAGACAGTGCCATCCAAATAATCTTGGACAATTGCAGGCACTAGACCCCGTTCATCGTAGCGAATTTTTTCAACAGGGATGGCGTAATGGAGCGATCGCGAATCGTTAGAAGACATACCAACTAGTTTGCTCTAATGAGAATAAATCATGAATTTACGATACCATTCTGAATAGAGTAACTGATATGTTTTTTTGAATTTCACTATCTTCTCTAGCTCTAAACAAGAACATTCCGCTCCATAGCAGACTGCATCTTGACAGCACTTAACGCAACTTTGTGAGCTTTTGATGCCTCACCATACCAATGGATGGCCGAGTTAAAAGCTGCTCGGTAAAGATCCTGGTATGCTTCAGATAATCGAGTTTGAATATCTAAAGGCAAATCTTTATTTGACTTGTATAACATGTTCTTATTTTTTAGTTCAGCTATTTATATATGATAGAAATTCTAAGTACTTTTTGACACTATCCTAAGATAGAGCTTTTTATTGCCCACTGTTAGGAGAGAACCTTGGTAAACACCACAATTAAAACAACAAAATCACAAGAAATCTTTGCCGCCGCTCAAACCCTCATGCCTGGAGGAGTCAGTTCTCCAGTTCGTGCCTTTAAATCTGTGGGCGGACAACCCATAGTTTTTGATCGTGTTAAAGGCGCATATATTTGGGATGTCGATGGCAACCAATACATAGACTATGTAGGCACTTGGGGGCCAGCTATTTGTGGCCATGCTCATCCAGAAGTAATTGCAGCGTTGCATGAAGCTTTAGAAAAAGGCACAAGTTTCGGCGCACCCTCCGCGCTAGAAAATGTTTTGGCAGAAATGGTCATCGATGCCGTTCCTAGTATCGAAATGGTCAGATTTGTCAACTCTGGAACTGAAGCATGTATGGGAGTTTTGCGGCTGATGCGGGCTTTCACCAACCGAGACAAAATCATCAAATTTGAAGGTTGCTACCACGGACACGCCGATACATTTCTCGTGAAGGCAGGTTCTGGTGTTGCCACACTTGGTTTACCAGACTCACCAGGAGTTCCGAAAGCGGCAACTAGCACTACTCTAACCGCACCTTACAATGACTTAGAATCCGTCAAAGCCTTGTTTGAAGAAAACCGCGACGAGATTGCTGGGGTTATTCTTGAGCCAGTTGTTGGTAATGCTGGATTTATTGCACCTGACGCGGGTTTCCTAGAAGGATTACGGGAACTAACTCACGAGTATGGAGCCTTATTAGTATTTGATGAAGTGATGACAGGCTTCCGCATTGCTTACGGTGGCGCTCAAGAGAAATTTGGCGTTACTCCCGATTTAACAACCTTGGGTAAGGTTATTGGTGGTGGTTTGCCAGTAGGAGCTTATGGCGGTCGCCGAGATATTATGTCAATGGTTGCCCCTGCCGGTCCCGTGTATCAAGCTGGGACTCTTTCTGGTAATCCTTTGGCGATGACTGCTGGCATTAAAACTTTAGAATTGCTGCAAAAGCCAGGTACTTACGATTATCTTGAGCGGATTACTAAAAAGCTTGCAGATGGTTTGCTGCAAATTGCTAAAGAAACTGGTCATGCAGCTTGCGGCGGTCAAATCAGCGCCATGTTTGGCTTATTCTTTACATCTGGCCCAGTTCATAACTACGAAGATGCGAAAAAGTCTGATACAGCCAAATTCGGACGCTTCCATCGGGGCATGTTAGAACGTGGTGTTTACCTAGCACCCTCTCAATTTGAAGCTGGGTTTACGTCTTTTGCTCACACTGAAGAAGACATTGATCAAACTTTAGCAGTCGCACGGGATGTAATGTCTAGTCTGTAAGCTGTTAAGGGATTTCCAAATAAACAAGTATCCAATTACCCCTTGTGGGGTGGGGATATTGTCTACCATTTTGCGGGATAGGCAATCTTGCCTGCCCCACAAAAATGAATCCTTTCGTTACTTTAATACCCTTGTTTTGCTTTCTTGGTCACTCAGCATTCAGCACTACTGAATCTAAAGCCTTATTTGCATAACTTTTAGCAGCCAATGCTATGCTGTTGACTCATCTTGTATAGTAGGGGATCAAAGAAATTTTTTAACGGGTCTGTACTGTACCGTTATCATTCAAATCAGGTCACACCTTTGTCATAATTTCGCAATGGCTTCGTCAATGCATTATGCAATATTTAAACTACATTAAGTGTATTCATCTTAACAAGGCAAAATTAATTGCCTTTTATAGTTATCTAAATTCCCTTCATATCTCGTAGTCTACGAAAACTAAGGTGCAAGAAGCCTCTCACTTTCTTGGTGAGGGTTTTGTTTATAGATATTTAGATATCCGTAAAGTAAGGCATTTTTTCGGAGTCAGGGTTGGAGCTAACTTTAAAAGATATAAAAATCATGCTGTAGTTTGCATGACAAGGCTTATAGAAGTGTAAAAAACTGCCAGAAGTATTGTGAAAAAATGGTTCTAGCCTTGAAGGAGCTATGAAGTGGAGGACAATAAGTCATTTTTTGGTGTGCAAAAAATATTAATAGCGTTGCTTGTCTTGAGTATCACCACGATGATGTTTATCAAGTCAAGATCATCTGAGGCCCAAAGTACAGAAAATATAAATGTAAACAAGCTACCAGCCAAAGTTGGAGCCCAACAGCAGATTGAAGAATTAAAAGCAACGATGCTTAAAATTTGGCAGCAACAAGCACAAATAAAGGGTCTTTCATATTCTGTGCCACCAAGCTTTCAAGGAGCAATAGTTAGTGCGGCGAAACTTAGTCCCCAACAGAAAGTAATTGCTCTCACCTTTGATGATGGGCCATGGCCTGAAAGCACCGCCCAGGTATTAGATATTCTCAAACAAAATCAAATCAAAGGAACATTTTTTGTCATTGGGCAGAATGTGAAAAATTATCCAGGCTTACTGAAGCGTGAAATTGCTGAAGGTCACGTAATTGGTAATCATACTTGGCATCATTGGTATCAGTTTTTGAATCCACAAGCAGCCGCTTATGAAATTGACCACACAGCAGACCAGATTTATCAAGTGACAGGGATTAAAACAAATCTATTTCGACCACCAGGGGGAATCATGCACAATGGAGTGGCTGATTACGCTAGAAATAGCAAATATGCCATCATTCTCTGGTCATCTGACTCTGTAGATTACTCGCGTCCTGCTGTACCCAAGTTAATCAATAATGTGTTCAGAAGAGCCAAGCCAGGTGGAATTGTGCTGATGCATGATGGTGGTGGTAATCGCTCTAAAACTGTACAAGCTTTACCAGAAATTATTGCTAACTTTCGGAAACAGGGCTATAGCTTTGTTACTATCCCTGAACTTTTAGAAATGCAAGATAAGGATCAAAAGCTGATTACAAAACAAAACCAAAACCATTAGGTGGGGTTGCCAATTTAGCTCACCGTTATTACAATACAAAAAAACCGTCCAAAATTAACATTGAACGGAATTTTTATGTATTAATACTTTATTTCTACCTAATTTTGTTACTGATTGTACTAATACCTACAAGCTACAAGTCAGGAGGCAAAATTACCTGATCAATTGCGTGGATAACACCGTTACTAGCTGTGATATCTGCTTGTGTAACTTTAGCATCATTGACAGTTACACCAGCAGAAGGATCAACCTTAACGTTGATTGCGCCACCTTCGAGGCTTTTAACTTCACCAGACTTCAAATCAGTGGACAATACCTTACCAGGTACTACATGGTAAGTTAAAATCTTGAGCAATACTTCTTTATTGGCTGGGTTTAACAATTCTTTCAAAGCATCTGCTGGCAACTTAGCAAAAGCTGCATCAGTGGGTGCAAAAATAGTTAAGTTATCTTTGCCTTGTAAAGCTCCAGTCAACCCTGCTGCTTTCAAAGCCTTGGTTAAGGTTGTAAAAGAAGCGTTTGACTCTGCCAACGCTAACAGGTTTTTGCCTTGATTGTCACTTGCCCCTGGTGGAGTTTTAGTAGGTTTCTCACCGGGTTGAGTTTCCGGGGTAGTACCTGGTGTGGGGGGTTTCGGTTCAATAGGTGTAGCGCTACCACCACGGTTATAAGGAGGCTCGTTGAAAATACTGGGTCTGGGATTGGTTACACTACCTTTTTGCGCTACTTGTTTGCGCTTGATATTGCCCTTTTCTATTTCGGAAGCAGCCTCAGTAGGTATGTATTGAGCATTTACTTGAAGGCGTTGACCCTTGTTATAGGGGGCTTCGTTGAAAATACTGGGGCTAGGATTTAGTATCTCTTTGGCTTCAGATGGTAAAGTAATGAGAAGGCTTAAACTAGTGAATCCTGCTATGCCTGCCAACATGGTCAGCAGTTTGCTGTTATTTGTCTTCATAAATTTTGTTTGTCTTTTTGTCCATACATTACATAAAGATTTATAACATTTTGCTATGCACAAAATCTAACCGAAGAGGGAAGTAAAATTTTTCCTCAGAAGACTTTTTGCTACACGAGGTAAAATATATAACCTCAGATTAAGTTGGTAGGTATGAAATATATCTACCACATATTTTATGTAATTGAGTATATTTTCTTCGTCACACTGATAAAGAGTTAAAAAGCCTCACTTGGTGTGGCCTCAACTCTAAAAGAGTGGGAAAATTTTACATATCCAAGATTTCATTTACAATAAGCTGTGGAAAAAATTTTACTAAAAAGCCAATTTATATATAAATTTGTACTGTAAATTGATAGTTATAAAAAACACTGGATGCAGAAATGTTGAATGCTGATACAAAACTTTACATTATTAGTTACACTAAGTCTCAAAAGCTTAAATTAGTCAGCAAAACATCATCTCCTCAAACCAATGAACATAGCTGATTTTCTGACACATACAAGATTGAAGATAGCGGAATTTATCTAATAGTGTATGTCCCCATTGTTCGGGAATAGATAAAAGCTGTAAAATCAGATAGGCTATCAAGCTCACGTAAATTTGTATGGTAATACCATTGACGTTTTTGGTAATGAGTTTGTCAAGTTTTAAGTGCATCTTTAAAAACTTCCACAACAATTCAACTCCCCAACGTAATCGATAAATATCCCTAATTTCATCATCATGAACAGCTGCATCTCCCGACTCTGGTAAATTAGTCACTAAGCGAAACTCGGTTTTTGTCTCTAAATCACAGAAATTAATTACTCTATAAGCTTGAGCATCATCAGATGCACCAACTTTGACCAATCCATTTGAGCCATCAAATTCTAGTTTCCAATTGTTTTTTATCCGCAAAACAAAATATTTGTTTTCTTGTACTAATTCTTGGATAAATTTTAATCCAGCAAAACCCCTATCCATTACTCCAACAGCATTTATTGGGAGACTAGACATCATTTTGGAACCAAATTTATAATCATGGTCATGTCCAAAATTGATGAAGTTATCTTCTGGGCTTCCTGTGGAGAGATTTAAGGAACTAAACAGCTTGACTTGATGATGACCTAGTACCCATAACAATTTACTTGTGAGAGTAATAATTGTTGAATCTATTGGACAAATTGCATATTTATTGTGTAACTTTTTTTGAACTTTCTTCTGTACTAATTCATTTAATTTTTGGTAAATCTCTTGAAAAGGTTTTTGGCTTCGATGTAAATTTGCTTTAGAGAAAGTAGAAATATCTACCTCAAAACAATTGTTATTTAATCTGTTAAACAAATCTCGCATACTTGTTAAGCTGTTATCCAGGGCATAGGATAGCCAGCACTCAAAAAACAGACGACTGTTCAATACTGGATAATCGTTTTTTGGCAGGCTTTTCAGTATATCTTTGACAATTTTGGGAAATGAATTTATAATCACAACCAAACTAATATATTTTAAGCCTTAGCCCAAAACTACCATATTTTGGGCTATTTTTATCGGATTTTTCTTAACATTCAACACTTCTGCACTGGATGCTATATAGGATATGGCAATATATCTGAATTAAGCATTAATTATTCAGCCAAACCGCAGATAATTTACTCTACTAACAGTGGCAGAAATCAAAGTAGCTGCTGAACATCTGCAACTGAGCAGTTAGGTTTATTTATGTATACCGAAGTAAATTATTTAATTATTTGATATTTGAATCGGAAAATAAGATTTTTGAAATCGATTATTTTGCCGAAACCAGGCATAAGTTCAATCACAATCTCAATTAGAGGGAAAAAAAGCAATGAATGTAAAGAAAAATTACTTTAACTAAAGATACAATTGTAAAGTTTAAGAAGTTGACCAGTTATCAGGTATACAATATGCTGGAATTATACCAATGGGAACTATCTCAATACTCAGAGAAAGTGCGCCTAATTCTAGATTTTAAAGGACTAGATTACCGCAAAATAGAGGTTACGCCTGGGATTGGACAAGTAGAACTGTTCCGGCTGACTGGTCAGAAACAAGTCCCAGTATTGAAGGATCGTAATAAATATATTGCGGATTCTACGGAAATAGCTAAGTATTTAGACTTAGAGTATCCCGATCGCCCCATAATACCCCAAGATCCTAAAAAACGTGGTTTAACTTTATTGATAGAAGAATGGGCGGATGAATCTATAGGCATCAAAGGTCGGAAAGCACTATTTGCAGCCGTAAGTCAAGATCAAAATTTCCGCAAGTCTTTATTACCCACCTCAACACCAGATATATTTAAAAGTCTGGTTGGAGGAGTACCTACTGACTTACTGACAGTGTTGGGTTTTGGGGTAGGTTATAGTCCAGATGTGATCCAATCAGCGATCGCATCTTTAAAACAAGACTTGGAAGCGCTAACGTTATTATTGGCAGATAGTCCTTATTTAACTGGAGATGAGCCGACTTTAGCTGATTTAGCAGTGGCTGGCTTATCGATATTACTCAAGTTCCCCTCTGGCCCCTATCTGGATTTGCCAGCTTCTATTAGAGGTAAAGGATTGCCAATCTTTTCAGAGAATATAGATTATGAACCATTCTTTACCTGGCGCGATCGCATTTACACCCAATTCCGTAAACCATTGATTACTACCACTTCATCAACAGGGAGTGCGCCAACTTCGATTCAGATTGATTAGATAATTGGGCATTGGGCATTGGGTATGGGGCACAGGGTGGAGAATGACAAATGACCAATGACCAATGACCAATGACCAATGACCAATGACAAATGACAAATGACAAATGACTAATCAGATGAATTCGGGACAGCCATTAGGTTCGGTCATTCAAGGTTCTCTAACTGAAGGTTTAGAAGTACGATTGCATCCTGACATTTCTGTAGAAGATATGCGGGTTGGTAAGTTTCTTGTTGTCCAAGGGATGCGATCGCGCTTTTTTTGTATGCTGACAGATGTAGCATTAGGAGCAGCTAATGCACGAATTATTGCTAATCCCCCCAGTTGGGAAGACACTTTTTTACGGGATGTTTTAGCCGGAAGTGGTACTTATGGTACTATCAACCTCGCACCGATGTTGATGTTCACTCCCGAAGCGGAAGAATCTTTCTCCCCAACAAATGGCAAATCGGCAAATCCCTTTATCCCATCGGTGACGGGTTTGGCTTCATTTGTGCCACAAACCAGCACGACGATGGAATTGTTGCCTGTTAAAACTATTCCTAGCCACTTTAGTCAAGTTTACGAAGCCAGTGTTGACGATTTTCGCCGCGTATTTGGTTGGGAAGATGACCCCCAAAGGCGAAATTTTTCCATTGGGAAACCTTTGGATATGGATGTGCCTGTTTGTATCGATTTAAACCGCTTCGTGGAACGGAGTAATGGGGTTTTTGGGAAATCTGGTACTGGTAAATCCTTTCTAACTCGGCTACTTTTAGCAGGCGTTATCCGTAAAAGTGCGGCAGTAAATTTGATTTTTGATATGCACTCTGAGTATGGCTGGGAAGCTGTCGCAGAAGGAAAGAACGTCAATACAGTTAAGGGATTAAAGCAACTTTTTCCAAGTAAGGTAGAAGTTTATACCCTTGACCCCGAATCGACAAAGCGCCGGGGTGTGCGTGATGCTCAAGAACTTTATTTGAGTTACGAGCAAATTGAAGTTGAAGATATTAAGTTATGTAGTCGAGATTTAGGGCTATCTGACGCAGCCCTAGATAACGCCAATATTTTATATAGTGAGTTTGGCAAGTCTTGGATTGTCCAACTGCTGAACATGACTAACGAAGAAATCGAGATGTTCTGCGACGAGAAGCGCGGACACAAAGGCTCGATTATGGCATTACAGCGCAAACTCTTGCGGATGGACAGCTTGAAGTATATGCGAGCAGTTTGCCCCCAGAATTACATTAGTAAAATTGTCCAATGTCTGGAATCTGGGAAGAATGTTGTGATAGAATTTGGTTCCCAGTCTAATATGCTCTCTTATATGTTGGTGACGAACATGATCACCCGACGTATCCACGAGCATTACGTCAAAAAAGCAGATAAATTCCTGCAAAGCAAAAACCCTGGCGATCGCCCCACGCCGTTGATGATTACCATTGAAGAGGCACACCGTTTTCTTGACCCGGCTATCGTACAAAGCACTATCTTTGGGACTATTGCCCGTGAGCTGCGGAAGTATTTTGTCACACTTTTGGTAGTTGATCAACGTCCATCAGGCATAGATAATGAAGTTATGTCCCAGATTGGAACTCGCATTACCGCTTTGCTTAATGACGAAAAAGACATTGACGCGATTTTTACAGGTGTATCTGGTGGTAGCGGACTGCGATCGGTCTTGGCAAAGTTAGACTCTAAGCAACAAGCTTTAATCTTAGGTCATGCCGTACCCATGCCAGTAGTAGTACGTACCCGTCCTTACGACGCAACTTTTTACGAAGAAATTGGTGAGCCAGCCTGGGAAGAAAAACCTGACGCGGAAGTATTCGCTGCTGCTGAACTCGCCAAAGCTGACCTGGGATTTTAAATAGTTATTTGTCATTTATCCTACCCTACGGGAAGTCACTGATTTAATCTACATCAAGATTAATCCGCTACCGACCAATCCCCAATTCGTAACATCCCTCCATCCTCACAAGAAATTAAGTTCGGTTATCCGGCTACTTTTTGGCAACAGAAGAGGGGTTTTTGGGGTCACTATAGATATAGTCAGTAATTTCAAGGAAGCCTAAATTTTTTTCCAAACGACCATTTTTGGATTATAATTGAAAGTTTTATCTTAAGATACTTTACTATCTGCCTGATTTATCGTACTATAAAACTAAGTGGAACTCATACCGACTTCGGATTTACTCGTTACTCTCAGTAACTACCTAAAGTAAGAATTCTCAAAAATAACCAGTGTGCTAATAAGAGATTGAAAATTTAGGGAAGGTAGGGGAACCTATCTTAGGGGCTTAACGTCTTAGAAACGTCTATATCAATTGATAATTGTTTTTAGTAGCTCCTGATATTTCATGATAGATTTACTACCTTTATCCATCCATTTTAGTAAGAAAACATACATTTTATTTACGGAGTAGAGGACAACGCACCAATGCCTACTGTCAATACCCAAACGGAAAATCTCAACACCAGATTCACGGCTGATATGGTGCGAACCTATCTGCGAGAAATTGGCCGTGTACCACTGCTAACCCGTGAACAAGAGATTGTATATGGGAAGCAGGTTCAACAAATGATGACGCTCATCGATGCCAAAGAGGTTTTGGCGAAGAAACTGCACCGCGAACCGGATATGTCAGAGTGGGCTGACGTGGTTCAACAATCGGAAACTGAAGTACAACAAACGGTAGCTCAAGGTAAGCGAGCAAAGCAAAAAATGATCGAAGCAAATTTGCGTTTGGTCGTTGCTATTGCGAAAAAATATCAAAAGCGAAATATGGAATTTCTGGATTTAATTCAGGAAGGAACACTAGGATTAGAGCGAGGTGTGGAGAAATTTGACCCAATGAGAGGTTATAAGTTCTCGACTTACGCTTACTGGTGGATTCGCCAAGCGATTACCCGCGCGATCGCACAACAAGGACGTACTATCCGCTTGCCGATCCACATTACCGAAAAACTGAACAAAATTAAGAAAGTACAGCGTGAGTTGGCTCAAAGCTTGGGGCGATCGCCCACTCCCGCCGAAATTGCCAAAGAACTGGAACTAGAACCTGCTCAGATTCGTGAGTACCTGAACATGGCGCGTCAACCAGTATCTTTGGATGTTAAAGTTGGCGATAACCAGGATACTGAGTTGCAAGAAATGCTCGAAGATGGCGGGCCATCACCAGAGTATTACACCAACCAGGAATTTTTACGCCAAGATTTGAACAACCTACTAGCAGAATTAACCCCGCAACAGCGAGAAGTTTTAGCTCTACGCTTTGGTTTAGAAGATGGTAACGAAATGTCATTGGCGAAAGTGGGTGAGAGATTGAATCTCAGCCGCGAACGTGTCCGCCAGTTAGAGCATCAGGCTTTAGCTCATCTGCGTCGCCGTCGCGCCAATGTCCAAGAATACGTTGCTAGTTAAATATGGAGACGCGAAATCCCGCGTCTCAAGAGCATGATGAGCCTCCTGAATTCAGGGGGCAATTTTTTTATGCTGATAGCCCAATACAGTTCAGATAAGACTAAAACACATGTAGAGACGGCGATTTATCGGGTCTCGAAAACCCAAAATTTTTGCCAGTAGCCCTTAACCTAAGCGTATTGGCTGATAGTCAGGAAAAATATTTTGATCTGAGACTGTATTTCTACGGCGACAAATCCGAGAAAATACTATCAGTATTTTTATTTATTAGAAAGTAAAAAAACAAGTACTACGAAACTCATATTGATTGCAAGTATCTAATTTCCGATTAACTTCACCCAATGAGATGAATCTATTGGATGAAGAATAACTCAAACTAATGTTAATTAATGTAAAGTTAATTAAATTGCTTTGTAGTAAAAGGTTTAGTCCTATTTTACGATCTGTTCGCGAAGCGTTCCCACAGGGTAGACCTCACTTAAAACCTTTAATTGTTTACGCCGCTCTACTTTCCCTAACTGGTGGTAATCTAAGATTGTTGGGCTAGATTAAATAAAAACTTTAGTTTTTGACAGTTTTCTTTTTTGGACAATAGTAATATAAGTCGTTAACAAAGTCTTTGACAATTAAGACTTGGTTATAGTTTAAGTAAGTTCTAGAGAACTTAGTTGATTTTTTAACAGGAGAAGTAGGGTGCTTAACAACCTTTATCAGTTCTTATCTCCCCGCCAGTGGGGAATTTCCCTAGCGGGCTTAGGCTTACTTCTCGGTTTGGGCTTTATAGGTAAGCAGACTCAAGTCGTATCGGTTACAGATTCTCCATTATCATCGGCTCAGATTCAAAAAACCAAAACCTCCGAAAACTCCCTTTTGTCGCAGCTAAGAAAAGTTAGAGAGCAGAGAAGTCAGCTGAGAGCATCTGCTGGAGAAAGAGGGATTTTTGTACATCAGAGCGGAAAAACACTCCCTACAACCACAGCACTAGTTCCAGATTCTCAGGGAGCTACAAAAGGTGCAGAAAGTTTACCAAAAGTGAATTTTCCTGTCAAAGATGGGGTTTATCTCTATGGTCAATCGCCAAAATCAAACCAGCTTGGTCAAGGTTACATCATATTTCAAAAGCAGCAGGACAAGATAATTGGTGCGCTGTATATGCCCCAATCAGAATTTAATTGTTTTCAGGGTACGCTCAACAAGTCAGGAGAGTTGGCGATGACGGTTAATAGTACGTCAAATGAAGCCAGTACTCCTCGATCAAATCAGGTAGCTGCAAACAGCAAACTACCTAAAGTCAGTGAAGATGAGTTCAGCAGTTATCCTTATTCTGTGGCTCTACAAGACTTTTATCAATTAAATTCCATCACAGCTAGCGATCGCCGCACGTTGCAAATGTGCAAATAATCGTTAAGTTAATACTCAATTCCTGGTTGCGCTTTCACGCCTTGATCGCGGAAAGGGTGCTTAATTAAGGTCATTTCGGTTACGAGGTCAGCACGCTCAATTAAACCTGCTGGTGCGCCTCTACCTGTGAGAATAACGTGCTTGTTAGCTGGTTTTTGCGCCAAACCCGCCAAAACATCCTCTAATGGTAAGTAAGCCATTTTGAGGGCGATATTAATTTCGTCTAACAACACCAGATGAAAGTCTGGGTTGCGAATATATTCTAATGATTTTTCCCAGGCGGCGCTAGCTTTGTCAAGATCGCGATCGCGGTCTTGAGTTTCCCACGTGAAGCCTTCGCCCATTGCGTGAAATTCTATCTGGTCTTCCCAATAGCTGAAAACCCTTTTTTCTGAAGGTTCCCAACTTCCCTTGATGAATTGGATGATCGCTACTTTATAGCCGTGACCTAGCGATCGTAATACCATCCCCAAAGCCGCAGTAGTTTTACCTTTACCATTACCAGTATTTACAATAATTAATCCTTTTTCTGGTACAGCTTCTGCTATGCGCTTGTCTTGCACTTCTTTGCGTCGCTGCATTTTTTTGCGGTACTGTTCATCAGTCAGAGATGAAGACATTACCTCATCAATCAAGCGCCCAATCTCTTGATCTTGGTTTAATTCTTGTGGTGTATCGTTTTTCATCAACCTTGTCTAGAAATAACTGTTAAAACTTTTGAGAAGGAACCGATATTATGTTTAAAATTTGATTTTAGCTAAATCACGTAATTGAATATGTCCATTAATATTTTATATAAAAAAAATATTGCTCCTATGCTAGCTTTATTTAACATGATTTACAGACAAGTACGTAAAACTATATGATATACAAACTGAATTTATAATTTGAGTTTAATATTACTATTTTAAATAATTGAATATGTTCATTAAAGTTATTTATCAATATAAATAACTTTTTTATTCTATCTTTTGCTACAGTCATAAGTTCAACTCCCAACTGAGACCGTTAGCTTAACTATCATGTAATTATGCGTTTATGGATGCTGCTGCGTCCATTTTCCCCATAAAGGACGAACATCCTCTGGTTGACCGTCATAGTTGAGTAATTGGTCTGAAATTATCACCCATGATTGGGCACTGCGTGTCCAAATGTTACCCACTGGACATAACCAACTTGTATCATCTAATGTTCCGGCTTTGACGTTGATAGTATTTGGGTTGTAAGTCCGTTCATGGAACAATCGCGTTCCGCAGTCGCCACAGAACAGGTTATTTACTTCACGTCCGTTATCACTTTTCCGAGTCCAAGATTTCGGTTTTCCCTGAACAATCACAACAGCATCTCGTGGTACGGTAAGAGACATTCCAAAAGCGCTAGAAGATTGTTTCTGACACTCCTTGCAGTGGCATAAATACAGGGTTAAGGGTTCAGCATGAATTTCATAACGAACCTGTCCACATTGACAACCTCCGGTATATGGAATCATAGGTTTTATCTCCTTATAATTTTTATAAGATTTACGCAATAACTCCCTCAAATTCTTATTCCTTTGTGTCCTACCCTGTGGGTTCGCCTTTGGCGTTCTCGTAGAGTAGCCGCTCCGCGTCTATGCGTCCTTCTATAATGAGACGCTGCGCGAATGCGGTTCGTTTTTTCATTATTTTGCGTAAGTCCTGTTTTATTTCTAAAGGAGGAGGTGAAGAAAAAAATATTTTATTGTCGCTTTCATTCCTCATCTTCATCCGATTGATCATCCTGATTCCAATACTGTTGAGGTGCATTTCCATGAACTTCTAAAATCTTTGGTTTTTTGATTTTATTATCAGGCGGATTAATTGCTTCCAACTGTACATCAAAATTCCAGCTATCACCAAAGTCATAAAGATAGGTCATTTTACCACCCGTTTCTATAGACAAATCACCAATTTGCACTTGGTCAGCAAATGGTGGTGTTTCCGTGTAAAGATGACCTATTTTAATTAGGCAGCCAAAACGATCTTTATAACTAAACTCATATAAATGGTCATAGTCAAAGTCAAAAGCATCAAGAATTATTTCTGCTAGCCAGCCTAACGTTTTTTTGCTGGTATGGCAATTGGGAGCATCCCAGTTTTTTGCAAAGAAGACGAAAATCAGTCAGGATAGGTAAGACGAGTGTATTTACTTACCGATGACCCCAGAACAAAAGCAAGCTCTTCAAAAACATATTCAGGCGATTGCTAAAATATTGTATGAAGATACGTCAAAAGAAAAGCTCACAAATCTTGCAGCAATTGAAGAAGCAGTGCGGAGTCAAATGCAGAAGCATGTTATGCCAGAAGTAGGGGTTTTTTTATCGAAACGATTACAGGGACAACCGCAGGATACCAACGACGGCTCAAAAGCATTCTTGGAGAGTTAGCAATAACGAGCAAACAAGCCATTGAATTAGAAGTCGCACCAAGTACTCAACTGAGTCCATATCTAGAAACTTGTTGTTTGAGGGTAAGTGCGAATGTCAGCTATGAAGATGCGGCATCAGACATCAAGTATTTTACGGGCATAGAGGTTTCTCACAGCAGTCAACAGAGATTAGTGCATCGCCAGAATTTTGAGTTGCCAACACCAGAACAGACAATTGAAGAATTAAGCGTCGATGGTGGAAACATCCGTGTCCGAACTCCTAAAGGTCAAATATGTGCATGGCTTGGCTATAAAGCAATTAGCTTACATCATCTCGGAATCTTGGGAACTTCATTTCAGAATAATCAGATTGTGATTGATTGGGTTAATGACCAACCACTGGCTAGCCCACTCACTTGTATTGGTGATGGACATGACGGCATTTGGAATATAATTGACCAATTAGCACCTGATGCACAACGTCGAGAAATACTTGATTGGTTCCATTTAATAGAAAACCTCCACAAAGTTGGGGGTTCACAAAAACGCTTGAAACAAGCACAAAATCTACTATGGAAAGGCCAAGTTGAGGCTACTATTGCCTTATTTACAGATTGTAAAGGCAAACAAGTACAAAACTTTTGCCGTTATCTTGATAAGCATCGCAATCGCATTATCAACTACGAATATTATCAAGCTGAAGAAATTTGTTCAATTGGTTCAGGTTCAGTTGAATCTGCCGTTAAACAGGTTGACCGTCGAACAAAAATTTCCGGGGCACAATGGAAACGAGAAAATGTGCCTCAAGTCCTAGCCCATCGCTGTGCTTACCTCAATGGATTATTGTCAGTTTGAGCCACTTTAAAAAGTGAGATGCTCCCTGGCAATTCGTCTCCAAGCTCGATTAACAGACACTTTAAAAATATAAATACCATCAGTGAAACCTTCCTTGGGAACAAATAAATTATGCTCCCATTCTGGAAAAAATGGTTTAAAATGTGACTGCAACTTTCCAAAAGTTACATTGACCTCATCCTGTAATTCTCCTCGGATACCTAGCGGAAATAGTAATTGCAACATAGCATCTCCAAATGGCAAGCGTTGTAAACTAGTAATGCGCCATCCTTTGCCTTCTGTTGGCTTGCCATGTTTAATAGATAACAATCCAAATAACTCTAACAGAGCAACATTATGCAGATCGGGATAATAACTAATATCGTGTTGGTGTTCATATTTAGGGAATTTTAAACCTTTATCTGGGACGCGAGGCCAAAGTTGAATACATCTAAATAAATTCCCGAATGAATCTTGATGTTCACCTAAGATTTCGTTATTTCCCTAAATCAACCAAGCTTCTAATAAATTGAAATAGCGTTCTGTTAAATTCAGGTTTGACCATGATTTCAAAGTTGCTGCGTCTAAAACTAAAATCTGCTTCTTCCCTTGGGATCTAATTTGGGCTATCCCAGAACTGCGTGATAACAGATATAGTCCATTAATGTAAGGGTATGATTTCTGTACAGGGCGTTTGAGTTTAGTTTCAATTGGGTGACTTAATTGAGAATTTAATTCTGATAGTACTTTCAGTGGTAGAAGATTATTAACACTACTAACTTCGACTCCATTCGGTTGTAATAAATCTATCAGAGTTTGAAAATTACGCAAAATTGTACCGGGTTGATTTTCATCAATACTGAGTTCTTGCAGTAGTTGTTGTTGTGACTCTGTTAAGGAAGGTAGTTCAGGATTGAGTGTGCGTTCTAGCCGCGCAAATAAATCTTCCATAAATAAAAATTATAAATTCTCAATTCACAATTTAACCTTCTGTGTAATCTTGTTCTCTTTATACTATGACTACCGAAGTTATCCTAATAACCCTTAACCATATAAGTGTCATAGTAGGTCTATCAAGACCGTAAGCTTAATGAGATGTGAATGATAATATTTTTACCTTCTAGTTGACAATCCCAGGAGTTTGATATGAATAGTAACACTCGTCGTCTACAGATTATTTTAGCTGATACACCTATTGATACAGTATTACCTGCGATCGCTCAACTAAATTTACCTAACTGGTGGTTAGCCGGTGGTGCAGTCCGAAACACTGTTTGGTCTTCGATTTTTGGCAATGACTGTGGGTTAGGTATTAAAGATTTTGATATTGCATTCTTTGATATAGAAGGAAATCGTTCTCAAGAATTAGCAGCAAAGGCGACTCTCACAGAACAATTTCCTCATGACGAGTTTGATGTCAAAAATCAAGCCAGTTTTGCTCGTTGGCGGCTTGGTAGCAGACCCTACATTAGTACAGAAGATGCCATCACAGAGTGGCTGCACACCGCTACTGCTGTCGGAGTTCGACTAGATACACAAGGCCAATGGCAATTTTTCACTCCCTACGGATTGGATGACCTGTTTGATGGCATTATTCGACCGACACCAGCACATACTTATAATATAGATGCCCACAATAAGGCATCTGGATTCTTGCAAAAGTGTCCTGATCTGCGTTTGGCGTAAAAGTTAAAGTAGCTTTTCCGTTACAAGGGAATAATCGCGTTTCAATTTATAACCCTTGAATACGGAATCACAATGTTAATAATTTTCTACCACTGGGAATAATTAAAGTAGAACCCCTTTGATGACAAGACGAGGGGTAGTACTAATTTTGTAAGTTTATAGGCAAAAATCAATGCCAAATCGTACTGGATACCCAATCAAGTCAACTCTCCATGAAGGAATCCAAACAATTATTTATCAAACACAAATGCCAAAGACGCAACAGCGAGTTATCCTCAAGTTGCTTAAAAATGAATATCCTACCCTTGAAGCCTTTACTCGTCTGAAACATGAGTATCAAATTCAGCAAGGTTTAGACCATCCCAACATAGTTAAATCCATTAGTCTAGAAACCTTTGATAATCGATTGGGACTGTTGTTAGAAGACTTTGGTGGTCAATCTTTAGCCCAAATTATTCAGCAAGAAAAACTTGACTTAATTAACCATTTAAATATTGCTATTCAACTGACTAAAGCTCTAGATTATTTGCATAAACACCAGATTATTCATAAAGATATCAAGCCTAGCAACATCATTGTTAACTCCCAGACAGGTATTGTTAAACTCACTGACTTTGGTATAGCCTCCCGCCTGAATAAGGAAAATCCCCAATTTAATAACCCTAACTGCGTTGAAGGCACACTTGCCTACATGTCTCCTGAACAAACGGGGAGAATGAATCGTATTCTTGATTATCGCACTGACTTTTATTCTCTAGGCGTGACTTTATATGAAATGCTCACCGAGAAAACACCATTTTTTAGTCAAGATCCCTTAGAACTAGTTTATAGTCATATTGCTGTTCAACCGATAAATCCACAGTTATTAAATCCAACAATTTCTAACGTCATCTCAGAAATTGTGCTGAAATTGATGGCGAAAAATGCTGAAGACAGATATCAAAGTGCTACAGGATTATTAGCAGACTTAGAGTCATGTCTTAACCAGTTAAAATCTAAAGGTATAATTACTGATTTTGTTCCAGGTCGTTTAGATGTCTTAAGCCAATTATTAATTCCTCAAAAATTATATGGTCGTGAAAACCAAGTTAATGAACTGTTAGCTGCATTTGAACGTGTTACATCTGGAACTAGTGAGATGATGCTAGTTTCTGGTTATTCAGGTATTGGTAAATCAGTTTTAGTTAACGAAGTTAATAAACCCATTACTCGCAGACAAGGTTACTTTATTTCTGGTAAATTTGACCAATTAAAACGAAATATACCTTATGCCTCTTTAATTCAAGCTTTTGCTTATTTAATGCGGTATTTACTGACAGAGAATAATGAAAAAATAGAAACATGGCGGGAAAAAATACTATCAGCTTTAGGAACAAATGGTAAAGTCATTACTGACGTAATTCCAGAAGTAGAATTAATTATTGGTACACAGCCAGACGTTGCCCAAATTGGTGCAACAGAATCACAAAATCGCTTCAATCGAGTTTTTAAAGAATTTATCCAAGTTTTTACCCAAAAAGAACACCCCTTAGTCATATTTTTAGATGATTTGCAATGGTCAGATTCAGCCACATTGAATCTAATTCAATTACTTATAACTGATACTGACAGCAAACATCTATTATTTATTGGTGCATATAGAGATAATGAAGTTAATGCAGCACATCCTTTAATTCAAAAAATAGAAGAAATTAAGAATACTGGCACAGTTGTTAATAATATTGTGTTGCAACCTTTGAATTTAGAGAATGTGACTCAACTAGTTGCAGAAACTTTACAAGAAGCAAATATTAACCCTGATTCTGAATACAGCACTTTTAGTGATAGAATTATTCAGCTAGCTGAATTAATTTCTAATAAGACAGGTGGAAATCCATTTTTTCTCACACAACTTATTCAGGTACTTCATCAAGAAGAACTTTTAAAATTTGACTTTATTAAGGCTCAATGGCAATGGAGTTTAAAAGATATTCAAGCAATTGGAATTATCGACAAAAATGTAGTTGAGCTAGTTGCTACTCGAGTTGAGAAACTACCAAAATCTACCCAAGATGTTTTAAAATTAGCCGCTTGCGTGGGTGACAGATTTAGTCTTGATGTTTTATCGATAGTCAATGAAAAATCACCTTCTTTGACAGCCAATGATTTACACTCAGCTTTGCAAGCGGGATTAATTCTACCTTTAAGTGAAGCTTACCGTATTCCTTTAGTTTTTAATCAAGAAGAAGCGGTTAATTTAAATTTCGACACTTCACGAGTGGGTTACAAGTTCTTGCATGATAGAGTACAACAAGCAGCATATTCACTGATTCCAGAAGAACTTAAGAAATCTACTCACTTAAAAATTGGACAATTGCTTCTACAAAATATCCCAAAGGAGGAAATAGAAGCTAATATTTTTGATATAGTTAATCAGTTGAATGTAGGTATTGTTAACCTAATAGAGCAATCTGATAAAACTGAATTGGCACGATTAAACTTAATTGCAGGGCGAAAAGCTAAAGCTTCTACAGCTTATGACGCTGCACTTAAGTACTTCACAAATGGGATAGAGCTTTTAAGTAGAGACTCTTGGCAAACTGAATATATCTTAACTTTATGTTTATATGAAGGAGCCGCAGAAGCAGCCTATCTGGGCGGTAATTTTGAGCAGATGCAGCAATGGGCTGAGGTGGTACAGCAAGAAGCCAAAATCCTTTTAGATAAAGTGAAAGTCTATGAAGTACAGATTATCGCTTCTATCATTCAAAGCAAACAACTGGAAGCCATTCAGATAGCAGTGTCAATTCTAAAATTGTTAGGAATAAGTTTTCCAGATGAACCGACATCAACTGATATTCAGCAGGGGATGGATGATATTGCTGTTTCTTTGAAAGGTAAAGTCATTGCAGATTTAATTAACTTACCATTAATGTCTGATCCGAACAAGATTGCAGCCATGAAAATCTTAATGGGAGTTCTACCTGCGGCTTTTCAAACTGCTCCTGTAATGATGCCAATTATTGTTTGTAAAATGGTCAATTTGTCCTTAAACTATGGCAATACGGCTGTATCTGGCTATGGTTATAGTCTTTATGGCTTACTTCTTTGTGGAGTTCAAGGAGAAATTAATTCGGGCTATGAATTTGGTAAATTAGCTTCTAGTTTGGTGTCACAATTTAATGCGGAAGAACTCAAAGCTAAGATTCTAACGGTTGTTAGCGCTCATGTTATGCACTGGAAAGAGCATGTTAGGGAGACATTAACATCATCAATGTCTGGATATGCTAGTGGTCTAGAAACCGGAGATTTAGAATATGCTGGCTATTGTGGTTACATTTATCCCTATCATTCCTTTTGGTTGGGTAAGGAACTTTGGGTTCTAGAAAAGGAATTAATAGCTTACTGTGAATCGCTGAAAAAAATCAATCAGCAAGTAGCTTTAACTTGGAATTTAGTATATCTGCAAACAGTTTTGAATTTGAAAGGAAATTATGAAAATGTAGACTGTTTAATTGGAGAAGCCTACGACGAGCAAAGTATGCTGCCAATTCATCAGCAAGTAAATGATCTTTACACAATTAATCATTTATTTGTCAATAAACTAATGCTCTCTTACATATTTGGAGAGTATTTTAAAGCTGTAGAAAATGCTGCGATCGCAGAAAAGTCTTTAGGTGGTGTCACAGGGTTGTTTGTTGTTCCACTGTTCTATTTCTACGATTCTTTAGCACACTTGTCCATATATCATACTGCTAAAGAGTCCCAGAGGCAAGCTATTCTCGAAAAAGTCCAAGCTAATCAGCAAAAAATGGAACTCTGGGCTACTCATGCTCCCACGAATCACTTACATAGATTTTATCTCGTGGAGGCAGAACGGTATCGAATTTTGGGTCAAAAGCTCGAAGCAATGGACTACTATGAAAATTCTATTGCCAAATCTCAAGAGAATGGTTTTCTCCAAGAAGAAGCTTTAGCTTATGAGTTAGCAGGAAAATTTTATCAATCTCTAGGTAAAGAGTTAATTCATCAAACCTATATCACTAAAGCTTATTATGCCTATATTCGTTGGGGTGCGATCGCTAAAGTTAAATACTTAGAATCAAAGTATGCTTTTCTAGTAGGACAAACTACTACTGTAGAAACGACTACTTCTAAAATAGATACAATTCACCTTACCACCACCACAACTACTAATAGTAGTAGTTTAAGCGATTTTTTAGACTTTAATACATTTATCAAGTTTTCGCAAGCGATTACAAATGAAATTGTTTTAGAGAATTTGTTGGGCAAGCTAATCAAAATTTTACTAGAAAATGCTGCTGCACAAAAAGCAGTACTACTCTTACTTAAAGATAATCAACTATATATCGAAGCTTCTGGAAATGCTATCGACAATGTAGTGACAGTTTTACCCTCTATTACTGTTGAAACCTATCAGGATTTACCGCTCTCTGTAATTAACTATGTTTTTCGCACTCAGCAATATCTTGTGTTGAATGATGCAATAACTACAGAACCGTTTAACCTTGATATTTATATTCAGGAATCTAAAATAAAATCAATCTTTTGCTTGCCAATAATTTACCAATCACAGCTTACTGGAATTATTTATTTAGAAAATCAGTTATCATCAGGAGCTTTTGTTACAGAAAGAATAGAAGTATTAAAAGTCTTAGTTTCTCAAATGGCTATTGCCATACAAAATGCCCGTTTATACACAAGAGAACAAGACAAATCTAGAGAATTAGAACAGTCAATTAAAGATTTACAAAAGGCACAACTACAACTCATTCAAAGCGAGAAAATGTCTTCTTTAGGAAATTTAGTTGCAGGTGTAGCACATGAAATTAACAATCCAGTTGGTTTTATTACAGGTAGTATCACCCAAGCAAAAGATAATGTTAATGATTTAATAGGATATCTACAACTATACCGAGAAAAGTTCCCGAATCCTGGTGCTGAGATTGAAGACAAAGCCGAAGAAATAGATATAGATTTTCTACTAGAAGATTTACCCAAAATGATTGATGGTATGACGGTAGGAACACAGCGCATTCGTAACATTAGTACTTCTCTCCGTACTTTTTCACGCGCTGATACTACCTCTAAAGTATTAGCTAATATCCATGAAGGTATTGATAGTACTTTGTTGATTTTACAGCATCGTTTGAAAGCCGATCATAACCGTCCAGCGATTCAAGTCATTAAGGAGTATGGAAACATTCCATTAGTGAAATGTTATTTAGGACAATTGAATCAGGTGTTTATGAATATTATTGCAAATGCAATTGATGCTTTAGAAGAAGCAAATATCGACCGTAGTTTTATGGAAGTTCAAGAAAGATATCCAAATATTATTACTATCTCAACTAAGATAGAAGAGAATAATAATCTGACAATTAAGATTCAAGATAACGCTAAAGGAATGTCAGAAGAAGTTAAAGCTTGTATCTTTGAAAATCTATTTACAACCAAATGTGTAGGAAAAGGTACAGGATTAGGATTATCTATTAGTCGCCAAATTATCATAGAAAATCATAGTGGAAGTTTGATTTGTGAATCAGTCTTGGGACAAGGAACAGCATTTATAATTTCTATTCCAGTTTTGGGATAATATTCTCTCATGGTAGAGTAGATTAGCAAAGCTATAGCAACCGATACCCGAATTATTTGATAATTCGGGTATTTTGTTTATCAGGAATAATTCATTACATCCTATTTTTAAAGCCTGCTAAAGTAAAGGTTATTTTGCTGTTAAAAACTATGTAAGTGGTAACACAATTACATCAATACTTAACCAAATCAACATGAAATTGGTCTAATTTATCACTTTAAACTTTATGTACTGCCTGCTATCATAATGACTGATTGTATACATCAAATCTTGTAATACCTTTCTCGTTTACTAATTGATATCAAAATAAACTCTAACTAAATATGCAAAAATTTTAGTCTAGTTTTTATCAGCTAACATATCAGATGTAAATTGATTTTGCAGAAAGTTATAAGATGCGAAAATCGTAAAAATTAAGGTGGTTATACTGTGGAAAAAAGAAGAGAAGCTGGGCGAATAGTTACAAAGGCTATCTCGTTTTTGTTAAATCAGATTACATTGATTGTGCTTGCAGTTATTCTTGTGCTGTTTATTGGAGGTAGATTTGAATTAGCAAATGCAACTCAACCTAACGCAGAATTAGAAATTCAAAAACTAACATCCTGTTACGCCCTTGGAACTGATGCCATTGGTAGAGGAAATCTCCTTCAGGGAAAAAATATTTATCGGGATTGTTTTACTCAAGATGCAGTCCTGACTGCCATTTTTCCTGATGGGACAACTCAAACAAATTATGGGACAGATGCTTGGGCAGATTTTGTCTATTCAGTATTCCAAGGAAATGGTTATACAGCTACTCAACACTTGATGGGTACGATCAACATTTCAATTGAGAATAATAAAGCAACGATGACTTCTTATCTCCATGCAACTCACAAACGTTCGGAAACTAGTATTGATGTCGCTAATGGCACTTATGAAGATCAAGTTGTCAATATAAATGGGCGCTGGAAAATTCGTAAACGGACTCTCAAACTCATCGATTTCTTGAATCTCAGTTCACCAACGGTTGAGTCAGCAAATACTAATGCCCGAAGCAGTAATTCTTCAGCTAACTTTGTAAGACCAAAAATGTCTGGTTTCAATCAATAATCTTTCACAGCGATAAGGCAAAGGTAAAAAGTAAAAAGTACTATCTACTTTTTACTTTTTACTCTGTTTAATGTATGAGTAAATAACTTCGCGTAGGCGTAGCCCGTCATAGACATCGCTCCGAGGATTTACAATTAAACATGGACTATTACCACCACTTCCATTACTTACAATAACGACAGTAATACCAGCTTTTGGGCAAACTCCTAAACAACTGGTGCCAACCACTCGAAATTCACCCCATAATCCCTCAATTTTTAAACGAGATTTTAACCAATTCTCTAAGTCTTCGGAAGCCGTTGAGCTTCTGCTAGCTGGATGAAAACTATTTGATCGCTCGTTTGCACATTGCGAACACACAAGCACTAAACCAGACTCCCATCGGGGAGAAACGCTCGGAATAGAAATAGAAGTGTCTAACGGACGACAATTTATTAAGGGCGATGTCTGCTGAGAAGTAGATGCAAAACTTTTAAAGATACGTTGGAGCAATCTTTTAATACGCTTGATCAATTTTTTCATGGACGATCCTACCTATTTCTTTGATAGGATAGTGTAAATTTACTGTTTAATCTGTTCTGGTAGATCATTTAATAATCAGCGTTTCTGAGCAATTTGCTGCAAGTATGCAATTAGCTGTTCTCCGGCGGTGTCAATGTGTCGTTTCAGTAACCTGACAGCAGCTTTTGTATCTTGCTTTTGACAAGCATCTAAGAGTTGATAGTGTTCTTTTTGCGATCGCTCTTGGTAATCCATCTGCGCTAATTGTACGCGAACATAGCGATCGCAATTCACGTGTAAAGTTTTAATCATCGCCAGCAACCGGGGACGTTCAGCAGTGGCGTACAGCGTCGCATGAAATTCCCAGTTGAGTTTTGCCAACACACCTGCATCAGTTGCTCGATCTGTCGCTTCGAGAATCACAGCAGCTTTTTCTATATCTGTTTCCCTGAACTTGGGTATTGCCAACTGTATTGCTTTCACTTCCAAGGCGCTGCGAATTTCACAAATTTCTTGCGCCTCTTGTGCTGTCAACACCGATACGATCGCACCACGATTTAAATGCAGTGTCACCAATCCTTCTGCTTCTAACTGCTTAAGGGCCTCGCGCACGGGAATGCGACTAACGCCAAATTGAGTGGCGATTTCATCCTGTCTCAGAGATTGTCCTTCCTGAAAAATGCCTCGTAGAATCGCTTCCCGCAAAGCATCGGCAATTAAATCTGGCGTACTACGTTGTTGTTGCAGCACATTAGCTGCTAAGTCATTTAAGTTCATATTGAATATTGTATACAAAATTTAAAAGATTGTATACAATATCCAAAGTAGTTTTTTAAACATCCCTTCAATACCACGGGAGACATTTATGAGCATCGCATCTCAACCAGACCGAGTTATTATCTTCGACACTACGCTACGCGATGGCGAACAGTCACCAGGCGCAACCCTCAATGTAGAAGAGAAATTAGCGATCGCTCATCAACTAGCTCTCCTCGGTGTCGATGTGATTGAAGCCGGTTTTGCCGTTGCTAGTCCGGGAGATTTTCAAGCTGTTAAAAGCATTGCGGAACAAGTCGGGATACCTGGCGGGCCAATCATTTGCAGTTTAGCTAGAGCTATTCGCCAAGATATTCATGCCGCTGCCGAAGCTTTGAAAGGCGCGGCTCGTCCGAGAATCCACACGATGATTTCTACCTCTGATATTCACCTGAAATATCAATTGAAAAAGTCTCGCAGCGAAGTATTAGCGATCGCATCAGAAATGATTGCTTATGCCAAATCCTTTGTAGACGATGTAGAATTTTCACCAATGGATGCTAGCCGCACTGAGCCAGAGTTTCTTTATGAAGTTTTGGAGATGGCGATCGCAGCAGGTGCAACTACAATCAATATTCCTGATACCGTTGGTTACTGTACACCCAAGGAAATCGGAACTCTAATTCAGGGAATTCGAGACCATGTTTCCAATATCGATGAGGTGATTCTTTCCATTCACACTCAAAATGATTTGGGTTTGGCGACAGCTAACGCTTTGGCAGCAATTGAATATGGCGTGCGTCAGGTGGAGTGTACCATTAATGGCATTGGGGAACGAGCAGGTAATGCTGCATTAGAAGAAATTGTGATGGCGTTGCAGGTTCGCAAACCATTTTTCAACCCTTATTTTGGTCATCCGGTTGATGCCGATACACCCTTGACTAATATTAAGACTCAGGAGATTTACAAAACCTCATCCTTAGTTTCCCAATTAACCGGAATGCTGATTCAGCCCAATAAAGCGATCGTGGGAGCAAACGCTTTTGCCCATGAGTCTGGAATTCACCAAGATGGGATCATCAAGCACCGCGAGACTTATGAAATTATGGAAGCTGCTGCGATCGGTTTGCCAGAAAATCGCATTGTTTTGGGTAAGCACTCTGGACGAAATGCTTTTCGTACTAGGCTCAAGGAATTGGGTTTTGAATTGAACGAGGCGGATTTGAATAAAGCCTTCAATCGGTTCAAAGAAGTCGCTGATAAGAAAAAAGAAGTCTCAGATTGGGATTTAGAAGCGATCGTTCGAGATGAAACGCAGATTCAAGTAGAAAGTGGCTTCCAAATCGAACACGTTCAGGTAATTTGTGGTGACTGCACTTGTCCAACTGCAACTATTACAATTGTTACCCCCGATGGCAAAATCCTCACAGATGCGAGTGTAGGCACTGGCCCAGTGGATGCGGTGTATCAAGCAATCAATCAATTGGTGCAGATTCCCAATCAACTGATTGAGTTTTCTGTCCAATCTGTGACTGGCGGAATTGATGCACTGGGAACTGTGACAGTTCGCTTGAAGCATCAGGAGCGGATATTCTCTGGGCAAGCATCTGATACTGATATTGTGGTAGCCGCAGCTTATGCTCATATCAACGCCCTGAATCGCCTTTATCGTTATTTACAAACAGAGAGATCCCATTTTGATGAAATAAACACTGCTGTTGTCTCTGGATAGATTCTGATGCGTTTTTGATACAGCCATAAATCGTTGATGTAGAGACGTAAAATTTTATGTCTCTACAAGAGTTCTGGTTGCACAACTAAGTACAGTTTTGCATAAAATCTTAGCGTATTGCCATTGCAGAGGGATGTATTAACATTGCAGAGGGATGCATTGCCATTACAGAGGGATGCATTGCCATTACAGAGGGATGCATTGCCATTGCAGAGGAACGCATTGGCATTGCAGAGGGATGCATTAGTATTGCAGAGCGATGCATTGGCATTACCAAATTTAATTTGCTACTAAGGCGACTCAAACACGCCCATTTCCCCTAGCCTAATTGTGAGTATTTCCACATCGGTGATGGCTATGTGGGGCCCTTGTTGAGTATGGGCTGGCGTGAACCAAAAAATTCCACTAGAACAAGTCTTTCCCCCAGTTTCCACTACTCCTTTCATCACATAAACATATTCATCGCAAGGATGAGTGTGAATGGGAATCGTTGTACCTGCCTTCATTGTCAGTAGGTGTATTGAACCCTGTGATACAGGTTCGGCTAAAGGGAAAAACTTAGCACCAGGAAACTGCTCAATGTCCAGCCATCGCTCAGGATTAATTTGAATAAAAGTCTGTTCTGACATCTTCTTTACCTCTTTGAATACTGAATTAGTGTTCTAGCATTATGTAAATGTAAGACAAAAACAATGTCTGGATGATAATTATGAATCAACAATTAGAGTTGAATGAATATAAGCAACAGATTGCCGATTTATACAGTCGCAGAGGCCAAACTTATGACGAAGGCGATTGGCATCCTCGAATTGCTCATCGTCTGGTTGAACATGCACACATTAGCCAAGGACAGCATATTTTAGACATTGCAACTGGGACAGGTATGGTGGCGATTGAAGCAGCACAGCTTGTCGGTTTTGCAGGTCGAGTTGTAGGAGTAGACATTTCAACTGGGATGCTTGAGCAGGCAAAACGCAAGATTGAGGCGTTGGGGCTGAATAATATTGAGCTTGTACTCGCAGATGCTGAGAAACTGAACTTTCCAGCCAACAGTTTTGATGTTGTTCTATGTTCCTCAGCCCTGATTTGGATGGCTAACGTTCCAGCCGCATTACGCCTTTGGCATCAATTCCTCAAACCTAATGGACTAATTGGTTTTCATGCATTCGCAGACACAGCTTTTGTGGAAGGGGTAACAGTGCAAAAAGTTGCTGAGAAATATGGCGTTTCACTCGCATTCAGTAAACCAACAGGCACTATTGAAAAGTGCCACGAACTACTAAAAACAGCAGGTTTTGAGGTGATTGAAATTAAGTCTGAGCAAGATGGTAGCTATATTAGCCTAGAACAGGCAAAGCGGATGTGGTCTGGAAGTTCTCATCCAGTACCTGGGCAATTTCCAAATCCCCTCTCGCAACTCTCATCTGAGCAACTAAAGGAAGTGAAGGCGGAATTTGAAGCAGAATTAGCAGCATTAGTGACGGAACAGGGTATTTGGAACGATATGACAATTTTTTATACTTTTGGTCGCAAGCCACGATTAACCTCTCCCTGACTTGAACTAAAGTTCAAATCTTTCCCTCTCCGACTTGGAGAGGGACGGTTTTGCGTAGTAAAACCAGGGAGAGGTCTTTTTCATTAGGCGAAATACAGTTCAGTTCGGAAATACACTTACCGATAAACTCTGTAGAGATGCAAAATTGAACTCTCTACACAGCTAAAATTCTTCCTTGGCGAAAAAAACTTGACATCAGAGTGCTTTGGTAGTATATTTGTACTATAAAAGCACTTAAGTGTTGCATAAAACTTTAACGCTCCCGATTACGCCAAGAGGAGAACACAAAATTAATGAAGCTATCTAAGGTAGACTTGAGCAGTTTAGTAGCGATCGCTCATTCTGATGGATATTTGCAGTTGTTGCTCGATCGAGGCGACGAACTAGAGTTTTTGGAAATTCCAGCGCCGATACAAGCTTATGAAGGATTGCAAGAACTGAACGAGGCGATTGCCCAAACGCCTGCACTACCCTTTGAAGAAGAAGCAATCGCTATGTTACCAGTTAGCTCATCAATGGCGATCGCTGTAGGATATGATCGCGACGAACAAATTTTGCAAGTTGAGTTTCAAAGTGGATCTGTTTATCAATACTTAGGCGTAGACGAGGATACCTGGGAAGATTTACACGCCTCTGACTCAGTTGGCAGCTTTTTCAATCAAGAGATTAAAGGCAGATATGACTGCGATCGTCTAGATAATGCAGATTATACTATTGACTAATAACTGTGTATAGGGTTTTCAATTGGTACGCGATCGAGTATACACAGAGCCCCGATCGCTTCTCCTCCTGGTGTTAGCAAAAGTACGCCTGCATAAAATCTCCGAACAAGTCCAGCATTAATGACTATAGGATTCGTAGCAAATCTTTCATTAGTTAAAGTTTCGGGAATAATTAAAACTTCGCCACTTTCCATACAAATCGCCCCGAATCCTGTTTAAATAACTAAGCAAGCATATAACTTGATGGCTTTAATTATACTAATATGCCTTAAGAGAGATGAGTCATAGTTTTGGTAAATTTAAGTAAATATTAGAAGATTTATACCCTGATAATTTTGGATAAATAAAATTACCTAGCTAAAAAATTCTTGTTGTTACCCAAAGCATTAACAAGATCATACACCAGTGGTATTTTCTTCAGAGACAATAGAGAAAGCCCACATAATCAAACGCAGTTATGACGACTACACTTGTTTCTGCTGTTAAACCAAAAGCCGAAGATAGTTTTGCCATTAGCTTTGCACCCTTGTCTCTTGAAGAAATCTATGCCAAGTCTGATGATCCAGCCAACGGTGCTGTGGTTCTGATGAGTGGCGTAGTTCGCAATCAAACTGATGGTAAACCTGTAATTGCTCTAGAGTATCAAGCTTATGAACCTATGGCATTGCGGATATTTTATCAAATTGCTGCTGATATTCGCTTATCTACGTCTGATGTCAATCGGGTAGTGATTCATCATCGCACCGGACGTTTGCAAGTTGGAGAAATTAGCGTTTTAGTAGCAGTGGGTTGTCCTCATCGGAGTGAGGCATTTGAAGCTTGCCAGTATGCTATTGATACCCTCAAACACAATGCACCTATATGGAAGAAAGAACATTGGGAAGATGGTTCTAGTTGCTGGGTAAGTATCGGTGCTTGCGAACAGTTAGCAGAAAATTGTTCTTAAAGCAATTCTATGTAAGGCTGCGCTTTATTCACTAGGGGCAATTCATGAATTGCCCCTACACTCTATAGTTTTACATCAATATTTCTATTCGCAAAATAACAATTTTTGTTGCATTTGTTTACAAAAACTACACTCCTCTATTGAGGTTTGTAAATAATTTGTATTTCCATAAGGAATATTCCTTTAGACTGATCTTTAACTGAAAAATGTGGGAATAAACACAAATGCATTCGTTAAATATATTTTGTCACGAATTTGTAGTTGCTGTTTCCTTTGTAGCTTGCATTGTTGGACTGGTGTTACTGTTGGACAGTAAGCAACAAAAAAGTGACGTGGAAGAAACAGAAGTGATTCTGTTTAGAATGAGCTTTACTTATTGGCTAGTTTACTGTGTAGCTTTTGGCATAGAGAAAATAATTTTACCCGAATGGGAATCTGTAGTTATGACTTTGAAAATAACTACCGCTCTGTCATATTTCTTAACTTTTTCGTGTATTGTTAGTCTGCCACTACACAAATTCGCAGTCCACCGTGTTGAAGAATAGACATTGGAATTGGGAATTGGGGATGATTTAAGATTTCATTGCGATCGCTAATGCCGTTTCCAGTTCTGACTGCGCCAAAGGAGTCAAAATAAACACTTCTTGTACTGTCTTTCCCTGCCGTGCAATTACTTTATAGCCGCCGCGAATCGGTACTGAGACACGCAGTTGCATTTTTGGACAATGACCTCTTGCCCGCCCAATGACCCCTGGCGTTACAGTTTGGATGCCATCCTGCTGACAAAGACGTTCTAAAATTGGGATTAGACCAGAAAGGTGTGTCGAGTGATTCCAAACCAATCTGGCAGCTTTTTGTGAAGCCGCCCGGAGGGAATCTGCGGTGGGTTTGCCCATAATAATTAAGCTGCTTCTAGAGGTGCCATTGTCAAACCTGCTCGGCGCAGCTGCTGATGATAGAGTTCCGCAGGTTCTTGAGGGCCGACCCAAACGATCGCTTGACCTTCATAGTGTACCTGATTAGTCAGCTCCCACGCGCGATCGCCACTCATTCCCGGAATATATTTCATTAAACATTCAGCCACATGTTGGAATGTATTAAAATCATCATTTAATACAATCACTTTGTAATTCGGATAAGTCTTACGGGTAACTTGACTAGACCGTTCAGGAGTTATAGTTGGTGCTGTGGTCATCCCGTAAACATCTGCTGAAAGGTTCCTAACCATATAACAATTGGTCAATAAGATTTTGCAAAACTACAAGTAACTAGTTTAGTCCATTGTCACTTTGTCGATTGTCATTTGTCCTTTGTCCTTTGTCCTTTGTTTTAACAAATGACCAATGACAAATGACCAATGACTATCTACCGCCAATTATCCCAGTTTTCGTTAAAAATGGATGTATCGGGGAAAGCAGTGGGGTTGCCATTTTGTTGCAAAAGCCGTTTGAGAGCTTCGAGTTGTGGCTCTTGTTTGGGTAAGTTATCGACTAGTTTGTATGGTGCGATCGCATTTTTGATGGCAAAACTAGCGACAGTTCCCGCAGCAGCGCCAGACGACCATTCAAAGGAATGAACTCGATAGGCAGCAGCAGCAATATGACTAGTAGCAATGCTTTTGCCTCCTACTAGCAAATTATCAATTTTCTGGGGAATCATAGCTCTGAGAGCGATTTGGAAGGGATAAGCTTGGCCAGCACCACGCCTTTCACCTGGACGTTCTGTGTTACCAGGGGCTTCTGGAGGACTATTCACCATACAAGGATGGAAATCTATAGCATAGTGACCAATACCCACAGAATCGGGGAAGATGGTAGAACGAGTCCGTCGCATTGCTTTATCTGGTGGAACTTTACCGTCAATTACTGATATTGCTTCTAAACCTGCAACTGCTGCTCGTAGCCTCCGATACATATCTTCTGGCAGCGTCTGGGAGTAATACTTATCGTTGTAATCTCGGCGAGAAATATCAATTTCCCAAATACCAAAGCCACCAGGTTGTCCCCAACTGGGGCGGCCAATGATGCGCCGTCCTTCGCGCATATAGGGATATTTCGATAAACCATGCACTGTTCCCATCGGGGAATTTAGCCCAGAAACAAAGCGGTTATTGGTTTGCTGTTGCTTTACACCCTCCCCCAGTTGGGAATCTGTAGTCCCAGCTACTAACCAATAATAGAATGAGAGGGCATTTTCCTCTGCTTTGCGGAGGGTTTCTGTCCGCAGTCCTCCCATCCAGCCCCCTGGGTTTAACTGTCCAGTGCTTTGTAACTGCTGGCGACTGTAAATCAGGTTATCCTTGGCTGTTCCGGGGCGGTAGTCGTTACCCCAAGTCCAGTTTTGCATAGAGATATCCCCTGGTGTAGGAGCATCAAAACTTACACCACCGAATTTTGCTGGTTTGCCTTTGTTGGGACTCCAAATGCGACGATAAGTGAAAACCAAATCAAAGTTAGCCAGTCGCGTTAATTCATAGCTAAAATATGGCGCATATTGTAAATAGAAGGGGGGCATCGTCTGTGGTTGAGGTTCCTTAGTTGCCTCCATTGCAAAGGTGTAGGTAAATCCTTGAGGGCAATAAGGATCGCTGTTGGTGCTGGAAGAAGAGGGTTCTAGGTAAGAACGGGCATCAATGCCTAATCGATAGGGAACATCAGCAAGGGCAATAATTTCTCCAGTTTCGCTGGCATCTACGATGTACCATTTCGGAGCATCCCCTTTCGCTTCCTTGGGGAGAAAACGGAGAATAGTTTTGGTAAATCGAGATGAGTTTTCGTAACTATAAGAATCTTCAATACTTTGAGATAAAGTAAAGGTATTGAGAGGTGGTGCGCCTTTTGGTGGTTGATGTTGGATAGCGATCGCACTATTAATTATCTTGCCATCAGCAGCAATTTCCAAATCCTTAATTACCGTGTTGGGAAACCATTGCAACTTCCCTTTACCTTGCTTCTCGGCATCTTTGAGCATATCGGTCAAAATGGCGTGAGCATCGCGGGGAAGAAAGCAGGATTCACTTACCCAACAATCACCGGGGTTAAGTTTACCGTATTTGCGCCCAATGCGGTTTCGTAATTCCAGATAGCCGCGAGAATAGAATTTGAGAGCCCGTTGGGTTGGGCGTTCGTCTAACGCAGATGTCCCTTGAGAAGAAATTTGTCCTCCCAGCCAGTCAGTAATTTCCGTCAGACAAACCGTTCGTCCGGCTAGTAACCCCTCGTAAGCTGTGGCGACACCAGATAGTCCACCACCGACAACTAAAATCTCGCAATTGACAGTTTTATCTGGGGTTCTCGGTAATGTAGCGTTTGCAGAATCAAATGCAACTAAGGTAGATATGAAATTGAGACCGATTAGCGATATTAAGCTATAAGCTACTTTGTGTCTGTGCTTCATGGTTAAAAAACCGCTCCAAATCCTGTGTCACCTTGTAGAAGGTAGCATCCAGGAAATGTTCATCACAAGTTTATCAGAGTAAATATATTTAAATATAAGTTTTATACCTAAAATACTCAGTATGTCGGTCAAATGTACCTTGAAGTTATTAAAACTCAGTTAACAGTGCTTATTACTGAGTACTTTTTCCTCATCTATGACAAACATTGATTCAGACTTCTACACCAAGAATGCATAAGTGATCTTTTATTAGTTGTTTGCCTAAATGCATTGGATATGGTAAATGAATATTACCCATAGACCATGCTGGTGAGATTCGTAAGTAGTGCGGTACTCGGCAAAGTGATTTTAGGCTTTCTTCTGTTTTTTGAAAATCTGGATGAACGAAAAATGGCAAGATTTCTATCATCTGCTGGTGCTTGAATGCAATATTTACACCGTATTCGTCATCTTGAGAATCGAGCATATAGAGTTCGCGTGCTGTTGAAGTATCTTGAGCTTTTTGTGTTTGCGGTAATCTTCCGATAGAGAAGTAATGGAGTAACTCAGTGACAGAGGTATCGTAAAAACCACTTAAGCGAATTAAATCTCGTGCTGGAGAATTCTCGTTCCAAGTTTCTCGATTGGTGATGTATTGAGTTGTCTCGTCGCCAGTGCGGAAGCGAATTATTCCTAGCAGGTTTCTAAGTTGGTTATGATCACGAGGATATACACAAGCGTGACCGGGAATGTGTTGGAAGTCTAATATATCCCGTTTTGCAAGCAGATATTCATTTTTTAGTTGGAACCAAGCTTGACCTCCGTTTTCTTCACCACGTTCATTACGCCATACATCGGCTTCGATTAAGACAAGGGTAGGTTTTTCGCTTACTTGCGTTAGTACATCCGCCGCAAATTTTGCAAGCTCTATTCCCTGTAACTGAACTGTTTTGTAATTGCGATCGCACCGTACCCGTGAGAAAATCTGTCCCAGTTCAATCCCCGCCTGTGCATAAGGAATCCAATTGTTGTGATCGGGGAATAACACATCAACTACACCATTTGCCCGCAGACGAACAGCTAAGGCATAGTGAATATTCTCTTGACCTTGAGTAGTTTTTCGGCGGCAAAGGGCAATTACATCTAGATTTTGGGCAATTTCTTTGGGTATTCCTGCCCGTTTATAAACTTCTGAGGGCAGTCCATAGAGTGCCCCAACTTGGCGTAGCGTTAGATCCAGTACAGCATTCAAAATACGTCCTTCTGTCTTCTTGCTGTAAGATAGCGGTATATCTGTGCTTTCATCTTCTTTGTCAGCTGATTTTGGTTTAACTGTTTGCACCATTTGGGAACCGATTTTTTCTAACACACAAGCTTCACGAACTACTCTATAAATGCTTTGTTTAGGATGAACTCCCTTCTTTTTTGTTTGTCCAATCTCAACGATCGCAAAACAGTAAGGCTTAGTAGTAGAGTCAATTGAAGCAATAATCTTATGTTTCAGAAAGTCGCGCCATGCATCGAGTTTCATTTGATGCTGCTTGCGAATCTGTTTGTCAAACTCTTGACCATCTTTAGGTGCAAGTCCGGCTGTGTCGAGGGGTTTCAAAAGATTTGGATCATTAATCCATACAGATGATACTTTGATATGCTCTGGAAAATCTTCTCCTTGATTGAGCAGGAAAGCATCACGCAATGTCTGGTAAGTTACATCACAGGTATCTCGTTCGCGCCACAGAAGAAAAATATGTATGGGTTTTCCTTGCAATGCCCGCTCAATAGCATCAGCAATGATCGTTTGTCTTTCTTGACGACGGTTATCTACACGTTGTTTAATTTCTTTTTCAATCAGCTTTTCTTTTTGTTGTTTTGTAAAACTTGGAGGTTGAGAAATATATTCGTAATCGCGCATAGCCAAGGGTGTTTTTTGACCAGATGGAGCAGGAATATCACACTGCATTGGATCATCAGGTATCAAAACACCATTTAAAAGTTCTAAAACTTGAGCAACGATATCACCGCGTTCCTGCAAACTAAATCCTGGTTTAATACTATGTCCTCTTTTATGGTTTTCATGTTCATACTTATATCCTTCAGCATGAACTAAATAATATTCATCTCTATTCCAGTTTGAATAATTATATAAATTGCCGTAGTCCGCAGGATTGCCAAGAATGTTCTCAGTTGTTTCAAGGGGACGCGCTTTGAATGCAGCTAACAGATTTGGCAATTGAAATTTCCACAAATTACTATCTTCTCTTCCATTGTTTTCAATGGTAAGACGTATCAAAGTTGAATCTACTTCGTAACCAGATAAACGTTCCTCATTCATTCCCATCAGCACAGAGATATCACGACCGTAATTCATTTCAATTAATGGCTCATGAGCATATCGTTGGCAACTTAAATGCAAAAAAATCCACGGTTTAAGCTTGCTATTTTGGTTGAATCGCCCTGCTTGAATCTGAACGCGAAAATCCAAGCGATATACAAAATAACCTTCCCTTTCGTTACTATAGTCATCTGTGTACAGTGCCGGAAATGCTTGACTGACTAGGAATAGTCCAGTACGACCTGAGCCATCGCCTTGTACCTTGCGCCACTGGATTTCTTGCTCTCTTTGCCCAGAGTGAATAACACATTTTTTTCCATGCAGCAATGTTGCTAAGAAACTAGGAATGGCTTGGTATCCCAGTCCTTTTTCAGCATTGATGTTTTGAATGAGCGTTTTTGGAGTTATAGGTTGCCAATTCCAATTAGTGGGAATTATGGTCATGTTTTCAAGGAAGCGATCGCAAACACTATTCACCTGATCTGCTTTACCCTTACCATCAAATTGCTTTGCCCACTCCTGCGCCCAAATAATCACTAACTCATGTATTTGCTCAGGTGTTGGAACTCGCAACGGATTTTCAACTGTTCCTACAGCTAATGCTCGATAATCGTCTGTATCAAAGTATTCAAAACTATGTGTCAACGTTGATGCACAGGCAAGCAATCCATTGTTTAACTGTCGATATGGTATCCAGACCTTTTTCTTACGATTAGCTGAGAGAACTTCTTCCATACTGTTACGAAAGTCCGCAACAATTTCTGCAAATGGAAACTCAAGTACCGCAATTTCCAAATCTGTAAGAGCATCTTCTGCAAGATTCATTCTGGCAGGTAAGAGAATAGGAGGTCGCACGTTTTTTTTAGGCATTATGAATTCCTTTATACAAAAAATTTACCAATCTAGACCTTCGATTTTTTCCAGTGCATCGGCTAGAGGCTTATAAAGTGCGTTTCCCACTGTATTTTCTTCGCTGCCATAGTCGCAAATTCGTAGAAGCATGGCAACCAGAAGACTTGTCTCTTCTGTATCTAGTTCAGATAATTCTGGATCAGCTTTCCTTGCAGCACTCTTGGGTGCCCAAGCCGCATCGACAAAATAACCACGAAATGGGACACCTCCACGCAAAAGACGACCAACGGCTTGAATAACTAATCCAGCAGTAGTAGCAGCAAGATCGAACCGTGGAAAAGCAAGTAATTCCTGATTATCGCGCAGGGTTTTATAGTAAGAACGCTGTTCAACCGATCGCCAGTAACGCGCCGCTAGTTGGCGCACCTTTTCAGCACGTTGTACAATTCCGTCTCCTTGTTGCCATGCTAGAAAATCTGCTTTATCCGCCCAGTCTAAAGCGCGACGGTTCATTTCTTGGGCGATCGCCTGTGTATCATGTGGGTGTGGATATGGACGAGTCAGAAAGTAAATAGCACCAAATGCAGCTTTACCGTTGGCATTCAAAATATTGAAACCACGCCCGATCGCATTCATAGGAGCAACAAGAATTTTTCCCTTAGTTTGCCCAAAAGTTTCAATATCTGCACGATTGAGCGCACCCTTATCAGGTAGTTTGACAAATTTCGCTAGCTCATCAAAGTTATCTTCCGTGTATGTCTCTATATTGTCAGGAACTAGGTGATATACAAAATCCTGCTTACTTGACCAGCAATTGCGAATTTCGTTTGCTGCCCAACGAGCTTGATCGTAGGAGTTGACTAGTAAAAGAAGGCGATCGCGATCCTTCCAGTGGTTATTCAAATCATTTTCGCCAAGATGTTCTAATTCCCTGAGTTCTTGCCCCAAATCACCTGTACCGTTAGTACCAACGAGCGATCGGGCTATTTCCTGAAACAAGCCCATTTTCTGTTGTTCAGGGCTACCAGAAATGCGGAGGGGTTTGTTCTTTTGGTTGAATTGGGGAAGAAATTTGAAATGACTTTGAGCGATCGCATCTCTCGCCCCCTGTTCTGGCATTAAAACCCCTTGCGGATTACCAACGTGAAAGCTGGTAGAATCCGGTAAGTAGGATGTTCCAGAAAGTGCCAGCACATTGGGGCCACGTTGACCGTTAAAATCTGTTAATAAACGATGAAAGTTTAAAATGTAGCAGCGTCCAATATTGGTGTAGGCGAACAAGGTCAATGCATTATTGCTGCCATTTCTGGAGCTTTTATTGTCGTCATTTCCTCTGGAGTAATAAGTGCCGAACTGCCGTCCTGTGGGAGGCAATGGCAAAATATTCAACATTGCAGCAGGCATTCGACCATGCGATGATTCGTCGTTGATTGATTGGGGTCGGTTGTGCCATTCATAGAAGACAATTCGAGTGTGTCGATCTAAAAGAGCGATCGTCAGCCCAAATTGGAGACGATAAGCCAACGTTTCAAAAGTATCTACATCTGGCTCATCCCCGTTCGGTGAACGTCGTTGTTGAGTTGATTGTTGGGAATTTTGATTGCGATTCTCCAATTCTGTTCGCAGTCGCGCTAGACACTGTTCTGTATCTGGGAAAAATTCGATAATCCAGGCTCTGCAAGCCCTGTAGATGTTCTCATCTGAAGCACTTTCTCCAGTACTATTGATCTCTTGCATAAGACGCGCAAGGCGAAAGACTGGATCTCGGTTTGGGTTAGATGAAGGCTGCATCCGCAAAGGATCATCCTCGTTGAGCAGTGCATCAAAATAATGCACAATTGGCTGAACAAGTTGAGTATTTGCTTGTGAAACTGCCTCAGATGTATCTGGATCTTCAAATTCTTCCAATCCAGCAAGACGACGCGCAAATTTGAACAAAAGGGAGTTAGGTGTAAAATAACCTCGTTTTACCCATTTTCGGAGAAATTGATGTCCGACCTGTTTATCGAGTAGGGTCAATGTTGCTGTAATAGCTTTTTGTGCATCACGTTCTGCACCAGTCCATCGCTGTGTTGTTGGGGGCATAACCCGGTTAGTTATTGAGAATCGCTCGGTTTTCACGCCAATATCATCAAAAACGCCGTTATTACCACCGTCAGTCAAAACAACTTCTTCAGCATAAGTATCATCAAACCACTGAATGATTGTCTCCACCTCATCAAAGACCACAAAATCTGATTGTTCATTGACGAGTTCACCGATTTTGATAGGACGCAACTCTAAATGACGCGGTAATCCTGCCATTGCCATCGCGCCAGGAGTTGTAATCCAAACACGAGCATTTGGCATATCACGATAAACCTGTTGGGATGGGCATTTATCAAAGAATGGACACAAATAGGATGAACCGAGGTTTTTACGTCGCTGCTGGCGATCGCTTTTAGGCATTTTTTTGAGAGTATGACAGGGTTCAATTCCCGCTTTAAGAGCTTTGCCGTCTAGAAGTTGAATAAAATCACGCTCTTTTAGCTGACCTTGGAGAGGGCAAGCTGTGCCTAGCCAACGTTCACCCCAGTGAGGCTGTCCGCGTTGTCGATGTTCCTGATAATCTTTTGAGGCAGAGAAACTCTGAAGGTGTGTATCGCGTTTACTGCGCCCCAAGATTGGCACTGCTATTGGATCATCATTCTCTGGATCGTTACAAAACCACCAGTTAATCTGATTTGCTAATTTAATCGCTGATTGCACATCACTAACGACTAACGTGATGCGGCGATCGCAATGATGCCGCAGAATGTTAACACTGAACAACTGCGAAACCGTGGTTTTTCCAGAGGCAACCATACCTGCAATGTTTGTGAAGCCATCTAACTCAAGAATTTGCTCCTCTTGCGGAAACAGTGTTCCGTTCTCCTGAACTTTGTGGAAGTTAATTTTGCGAAAGCGATCAACCCAGTGTCCTCTAGCAGTTTGATCCCAGCCATATTGACGCGCTAACGCTTCCTCTCGCTGATCAATCCATGCTGCATCTAGCTCTAAATCTGAAATACGAAGCGAAAACGAAGTACGAGAACGAGTTGTAGCAAACCAAGGTAACGGCTGTATTTGTGCATTTCGTACCTGCTGCTGTGTAAATCTGACTGGTACTATAACCGTCTCTTCTCCTGTCTTTGCCTCAAATTGATAAGTGGTTCTGGCTTCTACCCGTTTAACTTGGCGATGCCGGAAATTTAAATTGGTATTTAAGCAAAGTTCGTACAAATCTTGATGAACTTGATGCCGGAGATTTTTGGCAGCATTAATAATATAGCTATCCCAGTTTTGCGGAGTGAATTCGTGATAGTTACGCCAATCTAGAGGAATCCTTAGATAAGAACGCAGTGCGCCTAACCAAGCGAAACGGGCGGAAAAGGGAACTATTTGGCGAGTGTTAGCGATCGCTCGACGTTCCGTCTCATTTAAATTCTGTAAGCGTGGATGTCTCAAAGGCATTCCACTCAAAATTGCCCAAGGTGCGGTGACTGGCTCATCATCAAGTTCCAAATACTCCATCAGAGCAAAGCCAAGCTCTACTTGAAGCAACAATTCAGCTTGAGTACGATCCAAACCTGCTTCCTTCAACTGTTCGAGGCGGTCTTTAAACTCGGTCGGTACTTCAAATAAACTCATCTGGCTCATAGACTATTTTCCTTCCCGCAACTGCTCAATTTTATGGATAACTCTTTCCTCAAATACAGCATCACTCAGAAGATGGGTACTGCTAGGCAGCTTTGTCGCCTGTTCACGAAGAATTTCGATGTAGTCCTCTCGTTGTTGTAGGCGTTGGATGGGAATAACATAAAAGCTCTCGTCATAACGCAGATTGCCCTCACCGAATAGAGGTGTAAGCTTTGGTGCTAAATTGTAGGGGCTTCGGTAATCTTTAATATCTACAGCCCAGGTTGATTGGTCACAAAAGCGTAGTTGTAAGTCATAGCGATCAATACCAGGATAAAGATGGATGGCACAAAGCTGATCTGGATATTTGCTTTGAAGTTCTTCCAATACGTTAAATAAGCGCATCTCAGGTATACCCGGTAAACAAATACGCAAATGGATACCAAACTTCAGACGACGCAGGCCTTGTTTCCAGGTGATTTGTCGAATAAACGGTAAATTTTGGCGATGATCGTTGCAAGCACTGGGTTTAATACCACGTAACTTTCCATACTTTTTAAACAAAGGGCCGCAGCGATCGCAATTCCAGCAAGGCTCATTTTCTTCACACTCATCGTAGAGTTCGCCAACTTCTTGAATAGAAATATGTCGTGTCGTAGAAAAGGCTTTACGAAGCTGTGCCGGAGTCGTGTATGGATTCTCAATCAAAAATAGACGCAGCAAAACATACTCCTGCTGAACGCGCTCAGGATCGCTATCGTTGTTGTAAAGTTCTTGTAACCGTTCCAAAATTCTCTGAAACTGGAAATTCTCTATGGCAATTTGCTTAGTTAAAGTGGTGGCAAACTCTGACAACTTGGTTTTTTCAAGTAGTTCCTCATATAAATATCGGCTTGCTTCTTCACTCAACCCCCATTCATAAAGCAGACCAAAATCAGAGTCAAACTCTTTTGGCAGTAGGCGCCCTGGATACCAAGTTTTTACAGGTTTTTCGAGTAATGCTAAAAGACCAGTTAGAGTCCGTGGGTATGTTACAGCAGTTAGCTCTAAAGCTAGTTTATTAAGAGCATGACGAAGCAGTTCAGAATGTGGATACCTGCCATCTCGACGGACAAACTCTGCTAAACCAAGGATAAGATTATCAAATTCATTACTTCCCATTGAAGATAATCCTTCATTTAGAGGATTTTTTTAACAGCACAAACTTTTTCAAGCGTGATACATTTGTTTTATAAAACATACAATATTATTTACTTTGTGTCAAATAAAAAGCGATTTATTCTTTTGTGAGACGGGGGCAAAGGAATGGGAAGTTATCTAGATATAGAACGGTTAGCAAGCCTAGTCCGCAAAAAACGCGGCAGCAGAGGACTACGGGAAACATCGGCGGAGATTGGTAACGTTAGTCCATCCACTCTTTCACGAGTAGAGAGTGGGAAAATGCCGGATATGGAAACTTTTCTGGCACTTTGTAACTGGCTAGAAGTGCCGCCTGCGGAGTTGTTTAGAACCTCAAAGGAGGAGCAACTGAATACGCCTGAAGTGATCGCTATTCAACTACGCGCTGACAAAAATCTTGATCCAGCGATCGCGAATGCTTTAGCATCTTTAGTTAAAGCAGCGTATCGCGATCTCTCTCAAAATGATGGCGAATTGAAGCAAGATCCCTAAAGATATGTCATTAATTCAAAGTCTATCGCCGGAATTTAGGCAACGCTGTGAAGCGATCGCAACTGAACAACGAAGCTTACTTCGAGTGCGATCGTTTGAACCGTTACCCGCAGACATTCTAGCAACCAAGTTACGAGCAACACTTTTTACACCCGATCGGGTTCCAAATTTAGAGCCAGAGCAAGTAGCGGTATTACTTGCTAGCGATGGGTGGTCAGCAGGGATTATACGCTATAACCCACTATGGATTGTATACAACCCGCGTCATACACCTGCACGGTATGAATCAAATCTGATGCATGAAATAGCTCATGTGTTGTTCAATCATAAGCCTGTTGGCTTTGATTCGTTAACTGGACTACCAAAACGCAAACAAAACAACGAAGATGAAGCAACTTATCTAGGAGGATGTCTTCAAATTCCCAAACGTGGTCTACTGTGGGCGACACAACGAAAGATGCTGTTATCTGAGATTGCAACACATTTTGGCGCTAGTGAAGCGATGGTGAAGTTTCGCAGCAATGTAACTGAAGTCTCTGTCAAATGCTAATGTATTACAATATTTGCTCTGCCAAGAAACAGAATTCATTAATGAGTAACTAATAATATTTAGCTGAAACTGTACTGATTTGATCTCTCTTTCTAAAATTAAAAACTGCTCTTGCTGAAAGTAGACAAAAGCAGTTTTTAATCGCAAGGCCCAAAACAAGAATTTAGGCATCTTCAAGTTCAAATTGAGCTACCGTAACAGCATTAAAAGCGAATGCCAAAACTAATGGCATCGGCGACTGAAACCAAAAGGTAAAAAGAACAGCTATGATTGTGCCAATCACTGCGGACATCGACCACAATCTCTCCTCAAAGGTCAATCCCTTCTCAGCTTTAATCCCTCTGAGAACATTAACTGGGATTGGTTCTGGCATTACCCCACCCGGAGGGAAAGCCCAGAAGTTGTTACGTCGCTCAACAAATAAATCTGTCCAGCCATTTTCTTGGCACCATGCCTCAATCCATTGAAGTGAGTAATGATTCATCATCGGGTTTGGGAGTTCGGTTTGTGGAAGTTGTGTACTCGGTGAATGTAAACTCTTAGAGATTCCTGAAGAATTAACTAATCGCTATAAAATTAACGCTAATTATCCAACTTTTAAGCTTTGTTAAGCACTGGGAACGCTTATAATTGCGCTCAAACCTTACTTTTACTAATTAAAAGATTAGCAGTTGATGGCGGCTGTTTAATTTAAAAGACAATAAACTTTACTTGGAAAGTTGTAAGTCAAGAATTGTAAATAAGTCGGTGAGTATTACTGCTTAATAAAAGTCTTTATATCCTGAAATTCAAATCTAAAAATGAATAATTGTGAACAAATCAACAAGGATTAGGCATCGTCTGTTGTAGATATTGTTTTATCCAGCAAAAATACTCCTTTAGAGTTAGAGATTTCAAATTATCTCATCATGAAGAGTGATATTATGCTCCCCTTTTATGTTTTGCTAAAGCTTGCTTGATTTGACAAGTAACTTATACTCAATCATTGCGATCGCTATTTCGTAATTATTATCCTGCTTTAGTGCGATCGCTCCGCCAACGCCAAAGGCGAACGCTCCTAGATTGCCGCTCTCTACCCAAAGTCGCAGGCATAATTTTGCTCAAGGTGAGAAGCTTATACCCTTTTTGCGTTACAAAATATTAAGCAAGGGAAATACACATCCCCCAAATCCAGTAGCAAGGCTGCGAGTCTCTATTAGAATCAGCCAGTCTTGCTAATATCCAAATGCGGTAAGCTTAAATGCAGCGATTAGACACCAAATTGACTCTCGATATATTTTGGCGGCAAGGGTTGGCGTTCCTTCTCGGAATTATGATCTGGTGCGTGGCTGATCCAGTGCTGGCAGTAGACTGGACTCATCCACTGTCATTTAGTAATGCAGAGTTGTCAAGACGTGATTTTTCTGGTGACAGTTTGCAAGCTGCGGAGTTTTCTAACGCCAATATGGAACTGGCTAACTTTTCAAACGCTGATTTGCGGGGAGCAGTCATGAGTGCTTCGGTGATGACAAAAGCAAATCTCCACGGAGCGGATTTAACGAATGCAATGGTCGATCAGGTAAACTTGACTAAGGCCGATTTGAGTGATGCAGTTTTCAAAGAAGCTCTTTTGCTCCGTGCCATCTTTAATGATGTGAATATAGACGGTGCAGATTTTACAGATGCTATTTTGGATCGGGCACAAATCAAAGAACTGTGTCAAAAAGCCAGTGGTGTGAATTCCAAAACAGGTGTGCAAACTCGTGAATCTCTAGGATGTCAATGAAACGTGTTGGTGTAATTGGTGGTGGACAACTTGCCTGGATGATGGCGGATGCAGCACAGAAGCTAGGAGTAGAATTAGTAGTACAAACTCCAAGCGTTCACGACCCGGCCGTGTCAATCGCCAAAGAAACTGTCTTCGCGCCAGTTGATGACGCAAGTGCTACGGAAATATTAGCTCAAAAATGCGATGTCATTACCTTTGAAAATGAATTTGTTAACCTGCAAGCTTTATCTGTTTTAGCACAGCAAGGCGTTTGTTTCCGTCCCAGCTTAAAAGCTTTAGCTCCGCTTTTAGATAAATATCATCAGCGTTGCTATTTACGCGATTTGGGTTTACCAGTTCCTCGATTTTTCGCCCTTGATGAGGTAGAACATCTCCAATCAAAAATAGAATATTTAGGTTTTCCAGCAGTCCTCAAAGCCCGCCGCCACGGTTATGATGGTCAGGGTACTTTCATAATTCAGGATTTTGCTACTTTAGAGCAAAAGCTAAGTTATGAAACTGTAACAAAACCTTTAAATGAATCATTTTTCTTGTTAGAAGAATTTGTCCCTTTTGACAGAGAACTAGCAATAATTGCAGCGCGTTCTGTGGAGGGAGAAATTGTAACTTACCCAGTAGTGGAAACCCAACAAGAACAACAAGTCTGTCGGCGGGTAATTGCGCCTGCTGATATTACACCCAATCAAGTAGCAGAAATTCAAGCGATCACACATACTCTATTAAATAGCCTAGAAGTAGTGGGAATTTTTGGAATTGAGCTATTTCTCAGGGGTGATGGCAAAGTTCTGGTAAATGAAATTGCCCCTCGTACCCACAATTCTGGGCATTTTTCTATTGACGCTTGTGAAACCTCTCAATTTGAGCAACACCTCCGAGCTGTTTGTGGTTTACCTTTAGGGAATTCGGCTTTGCAGTGCGCTGGCGCTGTGATGGTCAACCTGCTGGGGTATGAAAATTCTCACAGCACATATCAAAGCCAGCGTCAAAAAATAGCAGAAATTCCCCAAGCGCATATTCACTGGTATGGAAAGACAGAATCACGTCCTGGGCGGAAGTTGGGACATGTTACCGTTTTGCTGGATAATCAGAATCGAGAATCGGCAAGTGCGTACGCCCTTGGCGTTGGTGCAGCCATCGCTCAGAAAGTAGAATCTATCTGGTATCCCAGGTAAATAGATCAGAAACTTTCGATGTTGAACACACAACATCTTTTGAAAAGCTATAATGAGTGAGTTGCACTACGACGTTGGTGACTGCCATCAAGTTTTTTGATCTATGCCTTTAATGACAAGGGAGTCAACTGTTCTCGTGGCAGTATACCGGGCATGTACCCGGAAACTTTAAACGAGGAATTTAGGTTCCCACCTGGATAAACCCAGGTCATAAACTTAGGTAAAACGGCGTCGCGGTGAACTTAAAATTATTAGCTCCCAAATTCTAATTGACTTTGGGAGTTTTAATTATTTAAATGGTTATTACTTGTAGGAAAAATCAGAAATCCTAAACTAACGTGATGTCATGTTTAGTTGATTACTAAACTTGAATAATCCTACTCCGCTTGTAGAGACGTAGAACTGCTATGTCTCTAAATTCATTTTTGGAGATGTATTTTTAACATCTGCTGCCAGGTTGTTCAATACAATTAGGTTATCGATTCCTTTCCCATCATAAAATTAATTCCTTCTACCATCTCAAAATGAGTGAACTGACAGTAAATCTTGCTATGTTTTTGGGAAACCTAAATAGTGAAGTCTCAAGAATTAAGCCGTATGGTCAGCATTCCCGGATATCACGTTAGCAAAGAACTCTATAACGGTTCTCGAACTTTAGTGTATCGCGCTAATCGAGAAACTGACCAAAAATCTGTGGTGATTAAGCTGATGAAAACTGTTTATCCCAGTTTCATTGAATTGATCCAGTTTCGGAACCAGTTCACCATCGCCAAAAATTTAAATCTACCTGGAATCATCCAAACATACAGTCTGGAACCTTATCAGAATGGCTATGCGTTAGTAATGGAAGACTTTGGGGGAATTTCTCTCAAAGATTATTTGACCTCTGTAGAGACACGATATATCGCGTCTCTACAAGAGTTTTTACAAGTAGCGATCGCACTGTGCAATACATTAGATATTCTAATTCGTCATCGGATCATTCACAAAGATATTAAACCTGCCAATATTTTAATTAATCCCCAAACTAAAGAAATTAAGTTAATAGACTTTAGTATTGCATCTCTGTTGCCACGGGAAACTCAAACCCTGATGAGTCCTAATGTGTTAGAAGGGACACTTGGCTATTTATCACCAGAGCAAACTGGACGAATGAATCGGGGAATTGACTACCGGACTGATTTTTATTCTCTAGGTGTAACTTTTTACGAGTTATTAACAGGACAATTACCATTTCAATCACACGATCCGATGGAATTGGTACATTGTCATATTGCAAAACTTCCGCTTTTAGTACATGAGATTAATCCGCAAATTGCGCCTGTACTCTCATCCATTGTGAATAAACTGATGGCGAAAAATGCCGAAGACCGGTATCAGAGCGCATTTGGGTTGCAATATGATTTAGAAAATTGTTTGGCTCAACTCAAAGAAACGGGAAAAATTACAAGCTTCCCAATTGCCCAACGGGATGTGTGCGATCGCTTTATTATCCCAGAAAAACTCTATGGTCGTGAGCATGAAGTTGAAACTCTTCTCAAAGCCTTTGACCGCGTTACCACCAATCAGACGGAACTAATGCTGGTGGCTGGTTTTTCTGGTATTGGTAAAACTGCTTTGGTTAACGAGGTTCACAAACCCATTGTCCGACAGAGGGGTTACTTTATAAAAGGCAAATTTGACCAATTTAATCGTAATATTCCTTTCTCCGCTTTTGTACAGGCATTTCGAGACTTAATGGGACAATTGCTGAGTGAAAGTGATACTCAATTGTCAACTTGGAAAAATAAAATTTTACAAGTGCTAGGCGATCAAGCGCAAGTCATTCTTGATGTAATTCCCGAACTAGAACAAATTATTGGTCAACAACCACCTGCAACAGAACTTTCACCAAGTACAGCACAAAATCGCTTCAATTTACTATTCCAAAACTTCATTCAGGTATTCACTACAAAAGAACATCCATTAGTAATTTTCCTCGATGATTTGCAGTGGGCTGATTCTGTATCACTCAAATTGATACAGTTGTTAATGAGCGAATCAGGAAGTGGAGCTTTACTTTTAATTGGGGCTTATCGAGATAATGAAGTCTCTACCGCGCATCCGTTGATGTTGACTTTAGCGGAGATTCGCAAAGCTAATGCCACAATTCACAGCATTACTTTAGCTGCGTTAACTACAGCTAGTTTAAATCAATTGGTAGTTGATACCTTAAGTTGTTCAGATAAAAATGCCCAAGTTTTAACACAACTCGTCTATCAAAAAACTAAAGGAAATCCATTTTTTGCAACGCAATTCCTCAAAGCATTGTATGAAGATAGACTGATTAATTTTAATTTCGATCAAGGGTATTGGCAATGTGATATTGCTGCGGTGAAGTCCCTTGCTCTCACCGATGATGTGGTAGAGTTCGTAGCGCTACAATTGCAGAAATTGCCAGCAGCAACGCAAAATGTGTTGAAATTAGCCGCGTGTATTGGCAACCAGTTTGATTTGCTAACCTTAGCAATTGTTTCTGAACAATCGGAAACTGAAACGGCAGCATCTTTATGGAAAGCTTTGCAAGAAGGGTTAGTTTTACCTACTAGCGAAGTTTATAAATTCTTTCAAGATAGTGGGCATGATTGTAACTCAAATCCTCTAAATTCTAATTTACAAGTCCCTATCTACAAATTTTTACATGATCGCGTGCAGCAAGCTGCCTATTCTCTAATTCCAGATGAAGAGAAACAATTTACACATCTTAAAATTGGGCAATTACTCTTGCAAAATACCTCTGAGTCTCAGCAAGAGGAGCGAATTTTTGAGATTGTCAGTCAGTTGAATTGTGGAATAACGCTAATTACCCAGCCAAGTGAACGTCAACAATTAGCTCAGTTAAATCTGAATGCTGGTCGAAAAGCAAAAGAAGCTACTGCTTATGGTGCAGCAATTCATTATCTCAAGTCGGGAATGCAATTGCTGACAATTAATAGTTGGGAAATCGCATACGAACTGACTCGAAGTTTATATGAAGAAGCTGCCGAAGCTACCTTTCTCAACAATGAATTTGAGCAGATGGAATCTCTTATCCAAGTCGTCATGGAAAAAACAACCACCTTACTGGATAGGGTGAAAGTTTATGAAGTTCAACTCCAAGCCGATCAGGTGCGGAATCAATCATTCAAAGCGATCGCAATTGGGCGTGAACTTCTCGCTCAACTTGGGGTAACATTACCTGAATCAGTCACACCTCCAGACATTCAGCAATCTGTAGTCAACACGCTCTCCACCTTGGCTGGCAGAAGTATTGCGGGCTTAGTTAATTTGCCATTGATGAACGATCCCAAAGCTTTGGTTGCTTTGCGGATTATGGCTAGCATCGCTCCCGCCATCCATCAGGTTGCGCCTTATCTGTTCCCAATTATTGCCTGTGAAGAGGTGAATTTATCTCTTAAATACGGCAATGCACCACTTTCTGCACCAGGGTATGCAGATTTTGGAATTGTACTTAATATTTGTAACCAACTGGAGTCAGGCTCAGAATTTGGCCAGCTAGCTTTACTGCTTGTAGATAGATTTCAAGCAAAATCTGTTCAAAGCATGACTATATTTAAGGTAGCTGCATTGAATCAATGTAATCAACAACATGTTCGCACCTCAATTAGTTTATTACAGGAATCCCATAGTTTTGGATTAGAGACAGGCGATTTTTTTCATGTGCTCGCATCGATGATTTTTAAGTTATTTTATGTCTATTTAAGTGGGACAGAAGTTTTGGAAATCCTGCTAGCAGATATCAAAGCCTACGAGTTTAATTTTGCTAAAAATCAGCGTTTATTAAATTGGTCTAATATCGTCTGTCAAAGCATTAAAAATCTAACCGAATATAGCGACAATCCAGAGTGCCTGATTGGTGAAGATTGTCAAGAAGAACAACTCTTATCTGCGCTCATCAAAGAGAATGACGAATTAACACTCCACATATTTTACCTAAGTAAGTTAACACTCAGTTATCTTTTTGAGAATTTTCCGGCAGCAGTTGAGAATGCAAATCAGGGAGAGCAATACCTTAACGGTGGCGCAGGAATGTTATCCGTGACTGTTTTCTACTATTACGATTCTCTGTCTCGGTTGGCTATCTATCCAACGGCTGAACCATCTCAACAGGAGCAATTACTCTTGAAGGTTGGCGAAAATCAAGAAAAATTGCAGCTTCGAGCCAAATTTGCACCAATGAATTTCCAGCACAAATTTGATTTGGTGGAAGCAGAACGGCATCGAGTTTTAGGCGAAAAAATAGCAGCAATAGAATTGTACGATCGCGCCATTTCTCTAGCCAAAGAAAACGAATATATCCAAGAAGAAGCTTTGAGCAATGAGCTAGCTGCCAAGTTCTACCTCGACTGGGGCAAAGGAAAAATTGCCCAAGTTTATATGCAAGAAGCTTATTACTGCTATGCTCGTTGGGGTGCTAAAGCTAAAGCTGAGGATTTAGAAAAACGCTATCCTCAACTCTTGGCTCCCATATTACAAGGGCAGCATCATCGCTTGCAACTGAGTTCTACTGTCGAAGCATCATCATTTCCGCATCAAACCATCCACACAAATCTTTCTAGCAGCAGTATCTCTGAAGCCCTCGATTTTGCCACCATCTTTAAAGCTTCACAAGTTCTCTCTAGTGAAATTCAATTAGAGCAATTACTCACTACCCTTTTGCAAGTCGTGATGGAAAATGCCGGGGCAAAAAAAGCTGCTTTACTTGTACTTCAACAGGGCGACTTAGTGGTTAAAGCTATAGCCAGCATCAATAAAGGAGTCACTCTAGTATCTATACCATTGTCAGTCAGCGAAGACATTCCCATTACATTGGTAAACTCTGTCAAACATAGCTTAAAAACTGTTGTGCTAGATGATGTAACAGCACAAACAGATTTTATCGGTGACTCATATTTCATGCAGCAACAACCTAAGAGTGTGTTGTGTACGCCGATGTTAAATCAGGGTAAACTCATCGGGCTGCTATATCTAGAAAATCCGCTGACAATTGGTGTATTTACAAGCGATCGCACTGAAGTTATCCAACTGCTATGCACCCAAGCCGCCATCTCTCTAGAAAATGCCCGTCTTTATCAAGAATCTCAAAATTATGCCCATCAACTAGAGCGATCGCTACAAGAACTTGAGCATACCCAATTACAAATGGTGCAAAATGAAAAAATGGCAACCTTGGGTAATTTAGTTGCTGGGGTAGCACATGAAATTAATAATCCCATTGGATTTTTGAAAGGCAGTCTTAACAATGCCGAAGAGTATATTCAAGACTTACTCGCCCATATTCAGTGCTACCAACAACATCATCCCACTTCTGCGATCGCAGTGATTGAGCATGGCGAAGAAATTGACCTAGAATTCTTGACTCAAGACTTACCAAAGCTCGTAAGCTCAATGAAGGTGGCAAGCGAACGGATTAAAGATATTAGCATTAGTCTTCGCACTTTCTCCAGAGCCGATACAACCGAAAAAGTTGCTTGTAATCTCCATGAAGGGATTGAGAGTACGCTGTTAATTTTGAAGTATCGCCTCAAAGCTAACGAAAAACGTCCAGCCATTGAAGTCATCACCGAATATGGAAAGTTACCACCAGTTAAGTGCTTTTTAGGACAATTAAATCAAGTATTTATGAACATACTTGCTAATGCAATTGATGCCTTAGATACTTCGTGTGAGGGACTTTCTTTTGCCCAAGCGCAAGCAAATCATCACCAAATACTGATTCACACCGAAGTATCCAGTGAGCAAAACATGGTGGCAATTCGCATCAAAGATAACGGTCAGGGGATGTCGGAGGAGATTAGATCGCGGATATTTGACCACCTGTTTACAACTAAAGAGGTTGGGAAAGGAACAGGATTAGGATTAGCGATCGCTCGCCAAATTGTCGAGGAAACCCACAATGGGCGGTTGAGGTGCAATTCTGTGCTTGGTGAAGGAACAGAATTTGTCATTGAAATTCCGGTGTTTTAACTACAGTGTTTTGCAAGTACATGAGGTACATCCCCCTCCCCAACCCTGCTCTTGGTAAAGGGCTACAGTGTACACACAAGTCGGAAATAGTAGTCTGTCAAGGAATTAAATTCTTTGTAGAGACGGCGATTTATCGCGTCTCTGTAATATTGCGATTTTCCTCTCAATGCATAACGCTTTTAATTTTTCGGTAATCTGGAGGACAGTAATAGCACAATTTTACTAAATCTGTATAACTTGATTCTAAATGAGGTATCGTTCAGAGTTAAGATTACACAATTGCGTTGAATTGTGGTTAAAGCTACAAAAATTGTTAAAACAACTAACTAATACCGTATTTCCAGCCTCAGTCTTCCGACTAGAGAGTGGTTTAACTTTTATTCATCAAGAGATTCCCACTACTCCTGTAGTTGTGGCTGATGTTTGGGTGCGTGCTGGAGCAAGCCTAGAGCCAAAACCGTGGTTTGGGATGGCGCACTTTTTAGAACACATGATTTTTAAAGGTACGGCAACACTTCCCCCTGGAATGTTTGATTCCAAAGTTGAAAACCGGGGTGGCGTAAGTAATGCGGCGACAAGCTATGATTATGCTAATTATTCACTCACCACAGCCGCCCCTTATTTAAAAGATACTTTGCCCTATTTGGGCGAATTACTGCTCAATGCGGCAATTCCAGAAGACGAATTTAGCCGCGAGCGGGACGTGGTGCTAGAGGAAATTCGCTCTTGTCAGGACGATTCCGACTGGATAGGATTTCAAGCTCTGATTCAAAGCATCTATCCACATCACCCTTACGGGCGTTCGGTGTTAGGTACCGAGCAAGAGCTGATGCAGCAGTCTCCAGAAGCAATGCGCTGTTTTCATCACGCCCACTATCAGCCGGAAAATATGACAGTGGTAATTGCTGGGGGTATAGCCCAGCAACCAGCTTGGGAATTAGTAAATCGTTCATTTAGTGATTTTGCCGAACGCTCGAATTGTCCGCAGTTTGAGAAAGTCACAAAGCCAGCGATAACAGGAATTCACCGTCAAGAACTGTGTTTACCACGCATAGAGCAAGCACGATTGTTGATGGCCTGGTTGGTACCAGGAGTAGAAGAAATTCGCACTAGCTATGGTCTAGATTTATTGTCCGTGTTATTGGCAGAAGGGCGAACTTCGCGTTTAGTGCGTGATTTGCGAGAAGATTTGCAATTGGTACAAGGAATTTGTAGTAGTTTTTCTCTACAACGGGAATCAAGTTTATTTACAATTACTGCCTGGTTGGAACCAGAAAATCTAGAAGAAGTTGAGTCTTTAATTTGCGCTCATTTGGATGATTTGCAGACTGAAGGAATTAGTGAACAGGAACTTGCCCGTACACGCAGACTACTGTGTAACGAGTATGCGTTTTCTACTGAAACGCCAAATCAATTGACAGGGCTTTATGGATATTACAATACCATCGCCCAAGCTGAATTAGCTGTGACATATCCCCAGCAGATTCAGTCTTTTGATGCTCAACAACTGCAAAAATTAGCTAAACAATATCTCTCACCGCAGAATTATGCGGTTACTGTACTTAAACCGTGTTAGTCATTAGTTATTAGCAAAAGATAACAGACAAATGACAACTGATAAATGACAAAGGACGAAGGACAAATGACAACCTTGCTGCAAAAATCGCCTATCCATCGCACCGTATTAAATAATGACATTGTCGTGCTGGCGGCAGAAAACCCTGCTGCGGATATTATTGCTGCACGAATTTTTGTGCGTGCTGGTAGTTGTAACGAAAACCGGGAGCAAGCAGGGTTGGCGCATTTGCTATCAGCAGTGATGACAAAGGGATGCGATGGACTTTCTAGTTTGGAAATTGCTGAAAAAGTCGAGTCTGTAGGAGCAAGTTTGAGTGCAGATGCTGGCACTGATTATTTTTTGCTATCTTTCAAGACGGTAACATCAGATTTTGCGGAAATTTTAGCATTGGCAGCGCGGATTTTGCGATCGCCTACTTTTCCTGAAACTCAAGTGGAACTAGAACGGCGTTTAGCACTCCAAGATATTCGTTCGCAAAAAGAGCAACCTTTCAATGTCGCCTTTGAACAAATGCGGCAGATAATGTACCAAAATCATCCCTACTCTATGTCAGTGCTGGGAGATGAAACCAGTATGAGTAGCTTAACTCGTGCAGATTTAGTGGAGTATCACCAAACTTATTTCCGCCCAGATAATGTAGTAATTAGCATTGCTGGGAGAGTCACACCTACAGATGCAGCAGCGTTGGTGGAAGAAGTTTTTGCTGATTGGCAAGCGCCAGCCCAAGCACTACCAATACTGAATTTACCTGAAATTAAAGTGGAACCGCAGGTAAAGGTTAAGCCAGTACAGACACAACAATCAATCGTGATGCTTGGTTATTTAGGAACATCGGTCAATTCTGTTGACTACGCCGCCCTGAAGTTGCTGTGTACTTACTTGGGAAATGGGCTTTCTAGTCGCTTGTTTGTCGAACTGCGGGAAAAGCGCGGTTTAGCTTATGAAGTATCTGCTTTTTACTCCACAAGGCTATTTCCAGCCTCATTTGTGGTTTACATGGGTACAGCACCAGAGAATACTAGCATTGCCCTAGAAGGACTACGTACAGAAGTAGATTTATTGTCTACCACTGAAGTATCTGGAAGTGCCCTCCAAGCTGCAAAAAATAAGATTCTTGGGCAGTATGCCTTGGGTAAACAAACAAATGGGCAAATTGCTCAGATATACGGCTGGTATGAAATTTTGGGCTTAGGAATTGATTTTGATACCAAGTTTCAAGAATTGATTGCGGCGGTGAGTGCCAAAGATGCGATCGCTGCCGCAAGTAAGTATTTAAAATCACCTTACTTGTCTTTAGTTGGTCAAGAAGAAGCAATTAACCGAGCGATCGCTTAAATAGCCCATCCGAGACATCGTAAATAGAGCAGCTGTTTTTTAGACCAAGCGGCTGTACCATTAGCATGAGAATATTCTGGGAGTAAATTCCATGCAAAGCAGCCTGACAGCAAGTATTTTGAGTTCCTTAAAATTACTAGACCCCACTGTAAATCGCTGTGGAATGGAAAAACGGCAAAAAAGTTGGTGGACAAAGAGGTCTAAATCTTTCTCAGCCATTGAAATACTCTTGTTATCCGCAACGCCTCTGCTTATTGCCTCAACGCCTTTAATATCAATAGCAGCGCCACAAAAAATTGCCCAAATAAATCCTGGAGATAGCATCAGCCGCCCTAACCTCAAAGTTGGTAGCCAAGGCGAACGCGTATCTGAACTTCAGGCAGCTCTGAAACTTTTGGGTTTTTACTCTGGTGCAGTAGATGGTATTTATAGTGAGAATACAGCCAGTGCTGTTGCCCGTTTTAAACAAGCAGCTGGCTTGAATCCAGATGGCGTTGTTGATGCCAGCACTTGGCAAAGACTTTTCCCTAATCAACCAGTAGCAGCATCAACCATCCCTTCATCCCAGCCAAGATTTAACTCAGCTACGAATTTTCCTGTTCCAACCCAGGCTAGCAGCCTCACCAACGTTGCAAATCCTAACCCCAACCCCCCAAGACAAGCTGTAACACAAGTTGCGACTAGCTCAGAGCCAAGACCTACTACCCCAAGACAAGCTGTAACACAAGTTGCGACTAGCTCAGAGCCAAGACCTGCTACCCCAAAAAAAGCTGTAACACAAGTTGCGACTAGCCCTGAGCCAAGACCTGCTACCCCAAGAAAAGCTACAACTTCAAGCACACAAAAAACGCCAAATCGTACTACATCAACTGCTAGAACTCAGTCAGCTACACGGACTGGGCAAACTACTCGAACTCAGAAAAACACAACTACTCAACGAACTCCTGGTATTCAATATACCTCCGAAGGATTGCCAATTTTACGTATAGGATTACGTGGTTCTGAAGTTGTTAAGTTGCAACAACAACTGAAAAGGCTTGGTTTCTTGAAAGGCGATGCCGATGGAGACTTTGGTGAGACAACCGAGGCTGCTGTGCAAGCAGCACAAAAGCGGTATGGTTTAGAAGCTGATGGTGTAGTTGGTGGCTCTACCTGGGAGGTTCTTTTGCGGCGCTAGCCTTACTAGGGAGCATAGCCAGCGTCTCTTTTGCCTGTGCGGGCAAGATGCTCCGAAGTTCTGATAACTTATTTCTTTTTTGGAAGTCCCCAAGGTACAGAGGTTTTTCAACTTTAATAAACCTCTGTAGCAATATTGTTCAGTTACACAAAGGAAGAGAAGGAAGAAATGCTTAACTGAACTGTATTGACCTCGGTAGGGATTTTGCGCTTCACAGCATTTTTTATCAAAACAGAATTCAGGAGTCAGAATTCAGTTGGATATTCTGACCGAAAAAGTGGATAGCGCAGCGTCTCGTAGATAAGTGGGGCATAGCCCATTCTGACTTCTGAATTCTTCTTTATGAATTTAATCCGGTACATCCTGCAATACGATAAAGATACACCGATTAGAAATATCTCTCTATGCCAGGACGGAAAAATTACATTACTTTTGGGCTGACAAAGGATAATAGCAACTTTATGAGTCAAGCAGAAAGACACATGATAGTGCTACAAATCACAACTGGCGACAGTGAAATTAATTAAACTTACTGCTAATTCCTCTAAAAAAACTTATGCAACACTTTTTATTAACTTGGCTCGGTACTGCGGTGGCGTTATTTCTTACTGCTAATATCGTTCCGGGATTCTTTATCAAGAATTTTGTGGTTGCCTTAGTCGCTGCCCTGGTTATTGGTCTGGTTAACGCATTTATTAGACCAATTTTGCAGATTTTGACCTTTCCGATTACCTTGCTTACCTTTGGTTTATTTACATTGGTAATCAATGCTTTAACACTTTGGTTGGCAAGTGCCTTAACCCCTGGTTCTGGTTTTGAGATTCAGGGTTTTTTACCTGCTTTGTTAGGTTCAATCGTGCTAGCTATTGTTTCTAGCATAATTAACTATTTGTTGAGAGTTGTTGACTAGAAAAATTAGTTAATTTTTGTAATACTCATAATATTTGAGGCTTGGGCAACAGCTAACGTTACAGCTCCTGGTTGCCCTTGTAGCTGGAAAATTTGTTTAGGAACTAACAACGTCACTCCCAATGCTTCTGTGCTGGTAAAGGGGGGAGCAGTCAACAACGATGCTTGAGTCGCTGCAAGAATAGCAGCTGCCTCTGCTACGCTAGGTGTACCTACTTTGTGGTCAGTAATTGTGGCAGGGTTGGGGACACAGACAGAGCAAAGAATTTCCGCAGAAAAGGTTTTTAGAGGCAGATTGCGTAGGTTGCAAAGTTCTACTAAACCAACTTCCAAGGCTTTAGCGTCAATGGTGGCAATCCCTGCGATCGCACTTTGAAAAAGTTGATTTTCTCGAAAGGCTTGCTCAATAGCCCAATCAATCAATTGCCGTGAGGTTCCCCGCTTACAACCGATTCCTACCCAGAAAACCTGTTGCACTTGGTGTATTTCCTTAATTCAATTCTTCAAGGTTAGGTGTTGGCTTATAGGAAGCGATCGCCAAAGTGCGATCGCTTCCCCCGATCATCGAAAAACGCAAACTTTTCTTACACTAAATACCCTATTTTGTCAACTAGAAGCTTTCACTGCCACTTCTGCTTGGGAGTGTAATAGCAACCCATATTCCAATCCCTCGACCACTGCTTGATAGGAAGCCTCCAAAATATTGGTGGAAACCCCTACCGTCGTCCAGCGTTGACGACCATTGCCTGATTCTACCAACACACGGGTTTTTGCCGCAGTCCCCGTATGTCCGTTGAGAATCCGCACTTTGTAATCAGTCAAATCAAAGGTTGCTATTTGGGGATAAAAGTTCACCAAAGCCTTGCGTAAAGCCGCATCCAACGCAGCAACAGGGCCATTACCTTCTGCCGCCTCCAGAATATTTTTGCCGTCAACAGCGATTTTGACTGTAGCTAGGGCATTACTACTTTCTTTCCCCTCAATCAAGTCACAGTGGACTTGAAAACCTTTGACTTCAAAAAACTTCTGGCGACCTCCCAAAGCTTCGTGCATTAGTAGCGCAAAACTGGCCTCTGCTGCTTCAAATTGAAATCCTTCACTCTCCAAATCTTTGAGACGTTGGAGAATTTGCTTGGCTTCTGCCTTAAGCTTTTCGAGGTCAATCCCGAAACTGCGGGCTTTGGCTAGAACATTACTGAGTCCAGACTGTTCAGAAATCACGATGCGGCGATGATTCCCGACTTGTTCCGGCTGAATATGTTCGTAAGTCAGGGGATTACGTTCTACTGCTGATACATGAATACCACCCTTGTGGGCAAAAGCCGAAAGTCCCACAAAGGGAGCGTGTTCATCTGGCGCGAGGTTGACCACTTCACTAACAAAACGACTAGCTTCTGTAAGTTGTGTTAGCTGGTCTTCTGTGATACAACTGTAACCCAGCTTCAGTTGTAAATTGGGAATTAACGAACAGAGGTTAGCATTGCCGCAACGTTCACCGTAACCATTAATTGTGCCCTGTACCATCTTTGCCCCTGCCATCACGGCGGCTATTGCGTTAGCAACCGCCATTTCGGAATCGTTATGAGTATGAATTCCAATTTGGGGTATTGGGTATTGGGTATTGGGGATTAGGGATTGGGAAGATTCTTTCCTAGTCCCTAGTCCCCAGTCCCCAGTCACCTTGACTACATCTTGCACAATTTGGCTAATTTCATGAGGTAAAGTGCCGCCATTGGTATCACAGAGAACTAGCCATTCAGCACCGGATGCGATCGCAGCCTCTAATGTTTGTAAAGCATAATCTGGATTGTGCTTGTAACCATCAAACCAATGTTCGGCATCGTAGATAATGCGACGACCTTGAGAACGGAGGTACTCAATGGTGTCACGAATCATCGCCAAATTTTCTTCTAACGTCGTTTTGAGGCTAGTTGTGACATGTAAATCCCAAGACTTACCAAAAATCGTTACCCAGCGAGTTCCCGCAGCCAAAATATCCTGTAGCATCGGTTCGGTTGCGGCAGTGGAGTTAGGCCGTCGAGTCGAACAAAAAGCCACAATTTCAGCAAGTTTTAGCGGATCTTCTTGGAGTTGCCAGAAAAATTGTACATCCTTGGGATTAGCACCAGGCCAACCGCCTTCAATGAAGGGAACTCCCAGTTGATCGAGTCTTTTGGCAATGCGTAACTTATCTTCTATCGATACAGATAGCCCCTCGCGCTGAGTGCCATCCCGTAATGTAGTGTCATAGAGCCAAAGTTGAGGTGAGGAATTTGTGGTCATAAAACTGGGACCGACGAGACAACTTTCGAGGCAATGTGTCAATATACAACAAAAAGCCAGTTTGGCAATTTAAAAATGCCTAAAGTACTAGCTGAAGGTAAAACAATTCAGTGCTTAAGCGGAAGCAATCTCCGAACAATTTTGCTGCAAAATGGTATTCACCTCTACAATGACGATGCTAAGGTAATAAACTGTCGGGGCATTGGCAGTTGCGGAACCTGCGCGGTTAAGGTAGAGGGCGAAATATCAGCAGCGAATTGGCGCGATCGAGCGCGGCGTTCGCTTCCTCCCCATTCTCCTACAACAGACTTACGTTTAGCCTGTCAAACTCAGGTTTTAGGCGATGTGAAAGTGACAAAGTTTGATGGATTTTGGGGACAAGGTTCTCGAATAGTGTGGACACCAAAAGGTTAAAAAGGAGTAAGACAAGATGGGTAGATGGACACCCCTAATTTTAATGGCTGGAGGTTTGGCCATTCTGCTTGGTACATTACTAGGCATCAATTTTCCTATGGGCGTGCAAACCGCTAACGCTCCCAGTGGTAAAGCAGCAAAAGTTTTGCCAGCTAATATCAATGTTAATAGCAGTGCTGGCAGCAAAAATGAAGAAACTGCAACGGAAGGAAATGAAACAACCGAAACAAACGAAAACAGACGTGGTATTGTAGCCCCAAGACCTGACAACAGAAGCAGCGTTGCTCAGAATCCTTCTGATGACTCAACATCACCTGCTGATAGTACAACAGACGGCAATACAGATAGTTCAAATACAACAAACACGCAATCCAGTGATTCCAGTCAAGGCAACGAACCAATTCGCGCCTTGTGGTAACGATATATCCGTCTTTAGTTACGAGTTATAAGTTATAAGTTATGAGTTAATTAGTTATGAGTTATTAGTTATGTACTAATGATAAATGGCTAATGATAAATGACTAATGACTAATGACTAGTGAGATCGTAATTATTGGTGGCGGCGTTATTGGTTTAGCGATCGCTATTGAACTAAAAATGCGCGGGACAAACGTCACCGTGCTTTGTCGTGACTTCCAAGCTGCCGCTACCCACGCCGCCGCCGGGATGCTAGCACCAGACGCGGAAAACATCACTAATGAGGCAATGCGTTCATTGTGTTGGCGATCGCGTGCTTTATATCCCGACTGGACAACTAAACTAGAAGAACTAACTGGTTTAAATACTGGCTACCGTGCCTGTGGTATTCTCGCGCCCATCTTTGAAGAGGCGGGGGGGCAGGGGAGCAGGGGGCAGGGGGTAGGGAGCAGGGGGAAAGGGGAAAATTTCTCTCCTCTGCACCTTTCCCCCTGCCCCCCTGCCTCTTCCCCGGCTTACTGGTTAAATAAAGAGGCAATTCATCAATATCAGCCAGGATTGGGAGCAGAGGTAGTTGGTGGCTGGTGGTATCCTGAAGATGCACAAGTTGATAATAAGGCTTTAGCTCAAGTATTGCGGACGGCGGCTGAGTATGTTGGTGTTGAACTCAAAGACGGTATTACAGTAGAAGCATTTTTACAGCAGCAAGGACAAGTGGTTGGCGTGCAAACCAATGTTGGGATAATTCGCGCCGCGCACTATGTTTTAGCTTCAGGTGCTTGGTCAAATGAGTTATTGCCGCTACCCGTGCTACCCAAAAAAGGACAAATGCTGAGTGTACGGATACCAGAATTTGCGCCGGAATTGCCCTTAAAGCGGATTTTGTATGGGCATAATATTTACATCGTACCAAGACGCGATCGCCTAATTATTGGGGCAACAAGCGAAGACGTTGGTTTCACCCCTAACAACACCCCAGACGGCATTCAAAAATTATTACAAGCTGCCATCCAGCTGTATCCCCAATTAAAGCATTATCCCATCCAAGAGTTCTGGTGGGGATTTCGCCCAGCCACCCCCGATGAGTTACCCATCCTTGGTACTAGCCACTGTCAAAATTTAACCCTTGCTACGGGTCATTACCGTAACGGAATTCTACTTACACCTGTAACAGCCGCATTGATTGCCGATTTAATCTTAGAACAAAAGCCCGATCCTCTACTTGCTGATTTTCACTATTCGCGCTTCCAATCCCAGCCATCTACCTCCACCCCAATGCTGACTCACTCTGCCAACTTCTCCAACGGGAATCGTCCTGCTATATCCTCCCTCCCAGTTCAAGACTCGCCGCTAATTATTGCTGGCAAAACCTTCCAATCCCGCTTGATGACGGGAACTGGTAAGTATCTCAGCATAGAAGAAATGCAGCAAAGCGTCGCCGCCAGTGATTGCCAGATTGTCACCGTGGCTGTACGACGGGTACAAACCAAGGCCCCCGGACATGAAGGTTTAGCCGAAGCCTTAAATTGGACAAAAATTTGGATGTTGCCCAATACCGCAGGTTGCCAAACTGCTGAAGAAGCGATTCGGGTGGCGCGTTTGGGGCGAGAAATGGCGAAATTGTTAGGGCAGGAAGATAATAACTTTGTCAAGTTAGAAGTAATACCTGACCTTAAGTATTTACTCCCAGATCCAATTGGGACGCTGCAAGCCGCAGAACAACTAGTTAAAGAAGGTTTTGCAGTATTGCCTTACATTAACGCTGACCCCATGTTAGCCAAGCGTTTAGAAGAAGTAGGCTGTGCGACAGTAATGCCTTTGGCATCACCAATTGGTTCTGGACAAGGGCTAAAAACAACCGCCAACATCCAAATCATCATCGAAAATGCGAATGTGCCAGTGGTGGTAGATGCTGGTATTGGTTCACCCTCAGAAGCTGCTCAAGCAATGGAATTGGGAGCAGATGCTTTATTGATTAATAGTGCGATCGCTCTTTCTCCAAACCCAGCAGCAATGGCTCGTGCCATGAATTTAGCAACAGTCGCCGGTCGCCTAGCATACCTTGCTGGTAGGATGCCGATCAAAGATTACGCCAGTCCTAGTTCACCTCTCACTGGGACGATTACTAATTAGGGAATGGGGAAGAAGCAAGGGAGTAGGGGAGCAGGGGAGAAGAGGGGAAGAGGGGAAAGAGGTAATTTTTAATTCTCCCCCTTGCCCCCTGCTCCCTACCCCTCTGCCTTTTCTGCCCAATTCCCAATAATGTAACGATTTGTCTAGCAGTTTCAGAGCGGATTTAGCATTTATGTAACATTAAATGAAGTATCAAGATAAAGGAATTAATTCATGCCCTATACCAATGAAGAAGGCGGCCTTTTGAATAATTTTGCCCGGGAACCAAAGATTTATCAAGCAGAACCTCCAACACAAGGGCAAAAACGAACTTATATCATACTAGGAATTGCCGCTACAGCTTTGGTTGTCGGCTTGATTCTAGTCGCCTTCTTCGTTTCTAAGAGCAGTTAATCATAAAATATTTTCAGAAAACTTAATCTTCTTTATCGTTTTTCAGGTTCCAATTTTAAGAGGGACCTGCTTTTTTATTTTTTGTTAAAATTGAACTAGCCATTAAAGTATATAATTATACTTTTTATGACTGTTAGACTTGAAGGCTAAATTTATTCTGAGCAGCACAACATCTACTTAAAAATAATTTTTATTACAGCAGTTTGCAAATAAGTGAGCTATAAAATGTAGGACTCAAAATCACATATCAAAAATTTCTGTTTCCTACCTCCAGTCTCAAAACCCGTAGTTTTATACTTCATACAAAAGAAAACTGCTTGCTGTATGACTTTAGCCCACTTAGATACATCCAAAACGTTGATATGTACTGTGTTTTGGCTCTTTAGCCGCTATGAGCGTGAATGATATTGCACACAACAATAATTCTACTTGGAATCGGCAAGCATACCACCGCCTGAAACTTGCCCTAAGCCTTGGCTTACGACGACAACTTTTTTTAGCAGTATGTGATGATTTACACTTAAGAAATCAAGTAGCAGCTCGCTTGCATTCTACATTGGCTTATCCTGTTGGACAGGTGCTATATCAGTCATCAAATGCTCAAGAAAATAGCACTCCAGCTTATCCGCGATTAGTCACATTGCGTTTAAATTTAAACGAACCCAATCCCATAGTTCAGATAAATCAATGGTTAGCTAATTATCCACCACCAATTGTTGGAGCATCAAAAGATACCCCTGGAAGACCTTTTCCAGTACCAGCATTTCAGATTGTAGGTGTGGAACATCTCACCAAGGAAACAGTAGCAACACAGCGTTTATTTTTACACTATCTCCGCTTAAGTGAGCAATATTTTTCTACACAAGAATCCAGTCGATTCCTAGAATCTAACTTACTGTTGTGGATACCGCGTCCTTGGTTATCTGCCATCAAGCAATCAGCACCACAATTCTGGCGTTGCCGGACTGGTGTATTTGTGTTTGCTGGAGAACCCACACCCGCGACTCAAAATGCAGGCTATCCAGAACGTTTTTCACCTTCTAGAAACTTGGATTTAGGGAATGTTGAGCAGTCGATTCTAGATGAATCAGTTAACCAAGCAGAACTCAGAACCACAGCTTCTGAGTTCAAGTTTGAGAATAATTCCGGTTTCCCAGCAGAGATACAAAGGAATGGCGTAAACAAAACCCAGGAATCTACTAATAGGTCTGGTAGTGGTAAAAATAATCAATCACTGTTGTCTTTATCTTATGTAAGTAGAGAGTTAACAGAGCTAGTAATCGCAACAATTAACGCAAGTAGTGATAAAAATACCGAAAATTATTTACAACCGCAGCAGATTTTGTTGGAGATTGAAGAATTACACGAAAAGCAAGCTTCAGGGGATGTACTGGCAGAAGCTTATCATCGCTTGGGCACTTTATACCGCCTTCGCATTGAACAAGGAGAGTCAACCTTAGAAAACCTGATGGTGGCAATAATTGCCTATCAGGAGGCTATTAGCTATGACGAAAGCTCACCACAACTTCCAGATATCTTGAATGATTTGGGTACACTCTACTGGATGCTATACCGTACACCACCTAATTCTGAGGAGGGACAAACCTATATAGAGCAGGCAATAGAATTTTATCAGTTGGCGTTAAAGATGATTTCACCGCAGACGCATCGGGAAACTTACGCTCGTGTGCAAAATAATTTGGGGACGGCTTATGGTGATTTAGCTCGTTTTTCTCACCCATCTGAAAATTGGCAGCAGGCAATATTAGCTTACAATGAAGCACTCAGCTATCGTACAGCCGATATGGATTCATTAAAGTATGCAGCTTGCCAGAATAATTTGGGTACTGCTTACTGGCATCTAGGGCAGTACAACCAACCGATTGTGCATTTAAAGAAAGCGATCGCAGCTTACAACGAAGCACTCGTATACTACAACCCCGAAGAGGAACCGCTCAAGTATGGGATGATTCAAAACAACATCGGCACTGCCTGTTGGAATCTAGCACAATACGAGCAACCTGCCCAAAATCTCCAGCTAGCTATTAATGTCTATAGCAAAGCTCTTAAGTATCGCACTCCAGCTAATGTTCCCAGCGCCTGCGCCGCTACAGAAAATAATCTAGGTACTGCCTACTGGCACTTAGCGAACCTTTCTCAGACAACTAAAGAGGCACGGCAAAAGTATTTGCAACTATGCATCAGCGCTTATGAAGAGGCTATAGCTTTGGCTCGCTCACTTAGCGGTACTCCTTTAAGCTTTGATTTGCTTGCCTCTTATAATAACTTGGCACTAGCGCATTATCAGCTAGTAATAGATAAGTCATTTAATGGTGACAAAGCAACACATTCTCAACACTTAGAAGTAGCTTTAGACTACCATTTGCAAGCCTTAAACGGATTGAGCAAACAATCAGAGGCTTATCAAACAACCTTTACTTATGTGGTGAAAACTATTCGTGCTTTTCATAATGAATTAGGGATACAGGGACAAACTCTGGCTTTATCTAAAGTTCCTAGTCAGCTGTTGCCAGAGATTTTGTCAAAATTATAAGCTATTGAAGAGTAACTTGATATTAATTAAAACCCGCCAATGCGGGTTTTGTTTGTATGCTTATATGGCTATTAGAGGCTTGAATTGGTTAATTGCGATCGCTTGACCTTAACCGAGGTATCAACAATTCAATATATGTACCGACAGCGAATTTTGTTAAATCTAGAAATTGAGAGCGACTCTTTTCGTCAATAACTGCAAGTGTGAGAGAACCAATTACCGTAATCAGCATTACAGTAGCTAATAATTCATCTCTTGAAGGAAATTTCTTGGATAACATTGACCCACCCCCAAATCGTTTAAATCACTACATCCCTACTTTGACAGGTGAGTGTTTGCTGTAAGCTTAAATACAGGCTTGTGATATGAATGACTTGTGTATGCGATGAGCATGAATTGCCAAATTGACAGTTAGAATCAGCAAAAGTGTAGTGGTTAGGTTATGTCCGGGCGATCGCTTTGCTGTTCTCCAGAAGGTATCCAAAAAGCAAAAAAAGCTTTGATCCGTTGTTCCCTAACTCAAAAGGCATTAGCTGAAGAGTTAGAAGTAACCCGCCAGCCGATCGGAAAATTCTTTACAGGCAAAGCTGTTGACCGCAATCTCTTTGTCCAGATTTGCGACAGGCTAGACCTAGAGTGGGAAGAAACAGTTGCTGAACCAGTTAGCGAAGCAGAGGTAAATCAGGATAACAGGATTGATATTGATGCGATCGTGCAAGCAATACGCCAAAAGATAAAACCTCTAATTCAAGAACGTTGCGGCACAATGCGAGTGCTGGATATGACTCAACCCATCGGCTTGAATGAGATTTACACCAGCGTTAATATCCTGGAAAAAATCACTGCGCGACAACGGTTAGGAATTGATGAATTATTATTATTGCAACAGTATAGTAGCGAAGATTTTGACCACTTTGGACTGAGCAGAATTACTCAGAAACGAGTGCCAGGACTAGAGGCATTAGAAAAATATCCTAAGTTGATGATTTTGGGTAAGCCAGGGGCAGGAAAAACTACGTTTTTGAAGCATTTAGCGATTCAGTGTATTGGAGGTAAGTTTCAAGCTGAACGCGTGCCAATTTTTGTCACCCTTAAAGACTTTGCTGAAGCTGCTAATAAACCAGGTTTACTGGAATACATCAGTCAGCAATTCTCCAATTGCAGGGGAGTCGGAGCAAGACAAGGTGTGTCTCTAGAAGATGAACTGTTAAAACACGGCAAGGCATTAGTTTTACTTGATGGCTTGGATGAAGTTCGAGAAGAAGATAATAGCCACGTCTTCAAAGAGATTAAAGAATTTTCTGACAATTTCCAAAATAATCACTTTGTCATAAGTTGCCGAATTGCAGCACAGGAATATACCTTTGAGAAGTTCACAGAGGTGGAAGTTGCTGATTTTGATGATGAACAAATTGCTACTTTTGTAACTAACTGGTTTAAGGATAAATTTGTTAAGCCAGAAACTTTTATTAAACGTCTCGAAGAGAATAACCGCATCAAACAACTTGCTGCAAGTCCATTGCTATTGACGCTCCTATGTTTAGCATTTGAAGAGTCAGGGGATTTTCCGGCAAATCGTTCTGAGTTATACAAAGAAGGATTGGATGCACTACTGAAAAAGTGGGATGCTAAACGCGGAATTCAACGCTACCAAATTTACAAAAAGCTATCGGTTCAACGGAAGGAAGACTTACTTAGTAAAATTGCTCTAACTACGTTTGAGCGGAGTGATTATTTCTTCAAGCAGAAAGCAGCAGAGCAATACATCACAGAATACATACGCAATTTACCAGATGCCAATACTGACCCAGAAATATTGCAATTAGAAAGTGAGGTTGTTCTGCGTTCAATTGAAGCCCAGCATGGACTATTAGTAGAACGTGCAAAAGGGATTTACTCATTTTCCCATTTAACATTTCATGAGTATTTTACTGCTCGAGAAATTGTTATTGTTCAACAATCATCAGAGGAGGCATTGCAAAATCTAGTCAGCCACATAATTGAAAAACCTTGGCAGGAAGTATTTTTGTTAGGGGTTGGGATGTCGCCAAGTGCAGATATTTTGTTGCAGTTGATGAAAAAGCACGTTGATGCAATTGTAGTTGGCGATGAAAAATTGCAAAAGTTTCTGCAATGGGTGAATCAAAGATCTCTTTCAGTTCAACTTCAATGCAAGCCATCAGCTATTCGTGCTTTTTACTTGGAACATGACTGTGAGCTTGATAGTTTCCGTATCCTTTCTCGTGCCCTTGAACTTGACTTTGAAGTTAATAATCATGACCTAGCTCTTACCCTTGCGTGTGATGTTGACAAGCACCTTACCCTTAGTATTGCTGACGGCTATGAGTTTAATCTTTTCCTTACCCTTGCCATTGATCTAGCCCGTATCTTGTTTGGCCTTACCCTTGAGCCTAAAATGAAACAAGCACTCCAACAACTTAAGGCTCAACTACCTTATGTAGATCATGACATAGAAATATTTAAGCAATGGTGGAAAATCAAGGGACAGTCTTGGATTAAGCAATTGAAGGCGGTGATGATTAAGTATCGTAATATTGGTTATGATTGGCAGTTCAGCCAACACCAGAAGGAATTACTAAAGCAATATTATGATTCCAATACATTACTAGTAGAATGCCTAAATAGTGATTGTTATGTCAGCCGTGAAGCGCGACAAGAAATAGAAGATACTTTGCTATTACCGATCGCAGAGATTAAACACCGTCAGCAGCAATCTTAAATACACACATAGCAGATAGTTGATCTTTCAGTCCCACAGGTAAATCATTCGTTAAGAAAACGAAAATATTTCCCAAGTCCTAGCAAATCAATCTAGAATAGAAGTAAGAGTTCACAGTTAGCCGATTCGCCTCTATTCAATGGCTTAGATATGTGGACATAAGTAATAAAACAACATTTAGGAACAAAATGATACCAGTTTACGTCGCATAAATGTCTTGCCTCTGATTTGAGTAACGCACATTAGCAGGATACTAATTCAGAGTTGCGATCGCACAGACTCCCATAATAAGTACTTTTATCTTCGGAATACGCCCATAAATAGGTTCAAAAACAGTCAGAAACAAACTCAGTAAATCACCGTCATTAAATACATCACATACACAAAGGACAACCCTCTTATGACTCGCCTATATCAATGGAAATCTGGAACTGCTGCACTTATGGCAATAGCCGTTACCGCAAGCGTCGCTAGCCCTCTATTAAGCTTGGCTCCTGCTAATGCACAATATAGAATTGGGCAAGATAGAAATAATAGTCAATATGGAAACGTTACCATTCCTTCTGGGGTTGCTTTTCCTGTCACCTACGAGAAAGAGACTATTACTATTGCTCCTGGGGAAAGTAAATCTATAACCTTGAGAATAGCCAATGACATTATCGACAGAAATAGAAATGTCTTAATTCCTGCTGGAACTAAAGTAAATGGACGGCTAGAATCTGTTGACTTAGGTAATTATTCAAGCAATACAGATGACAACCAAGGAAAAGGCGTGCGGTTTGTCGCTCAAGAATTAGAATTTTTTAATGGTCAGCGTCAGTCGATTAATGCAACTTCTCGGACATACACCACAACTCAAAAAGTTTCACAAGGCCCTAGCACTGGTCAGGTTTTAACTGACGCAGCTATTGGTGGAGGTGCTGGTCTTTTAGGTTCACTAATTACTGGCAACAACAGAATTGATGATTTAAAACCTGTTCTTGGTGCGGCTGCGGGTGCAGGTGCGAGTGTTCTGTTGCGGAAAAAAGAAGTAAATGCGTTTGTCATCAGACCCGCACAAGATTTAAAGCTCACACTGGATTCTAATTTGAATTTAGTACCACGCTCGCGCTACTAGATTTAACTCTATTCAAGTCGTGACTTTAATCACACCTTATAGGCGATCGCCACTTTAACTATAGTGTGTGATCGCCTTCATTTTTGACCTAAAAAATTCTATTTAATAGCAACTATTATACCTCTATATCGTCTTCATCACCATTGATATTTATTGAAATACTTATTGAAGTATGCTATTGAAAGAGCTAGGAGAGTTGGCTATATTTTATTCTCTATCTAAAAGAGTATTCAAAATTACCTAATATCCTGATACTTTTTGTCAAGTAGTGTATAAAAGAGCATTTTTATTATGGTAAGTAAAGGTTTCATTTTAAGCACATCTCTTGCAATTCCCGTGGTGTTAATTCTTTTGACTCAGGGAGAAAAGATAAAAGTATCTTTAGTTGAAAATGTCCCTCAGATATCCACTAACAACGAAATTAGCCTATCCAGCAGCAAGCTAATTAGCGCGAATTCAACACCGAAAACATACTATGTTAGTGGTAATGGAAACGACAAAAATAGCGGACTTTCTACTTCATCTGCATTTAGGACAATTCAGAAAGCAGCAGACCTTACCAACCCTGGTGATACAGTATTAATTATGAATGGAGTCTACAAAAATGTAGCCAAAGCTTTAAGTGTAGTAAGTATTAAACGTTCTGGAACTGCAAATGCCTGGATTAGGTATAAAGCATATCCTGGACATTTCCCAAAAATTCAGCACAATACATGGAACGGTGTTCTGATTTCAAGTGGAGCTTCATATATTGAGATCAACGGACTGGAGGTTATAGGGAATAATGCCAATATAACTCTTGATTATGCGATGAGTGAGAAGACTAACAAACTAAACCCACTCACAAATGGAAACTGCATCAGCATTGACGGACGAACCAGTGGTCATGTTCATCACATCCGCATTCTGAACAATAAAGTACATGACTGTGGAGGAGCAGGTATTTCAGCGATTCAATCAGATTATGTAACAGTAGATAATAACGTAGTTTTCAATAATGCCTGGTATGGTGTTTATGGTTCTAGTGGTATTTCAATGTTGAATAATTGGAATTCTGACAAAAACCAGGGATACAAGATGTTTGTTACCAACAACAAGACTTACAACAATCGTATGTACATCCCTTGGATTGCAGTTGGAAAGATCACAGATGGCAATGGTATTATTATTGATACTACAAGAAACGATCAGAATAATTCAGAATTGGGTGCATATAAAGGACGCACTTTAGTTAAAAACAATCTGACATTTAATAATGGTGGTTCAGGTATTCATACATTTTTGAGCGATCATATTGATATTGTAAATAACACTGCTGTTTTAAATAATCAAAGTCCTGAAATTAAAGATGGGCAAATATTTGCTAATGTATCATCTGATGTCAGAATTTTAAACAATATCCTCTATGCCTACCCTGGCAAGGCTGTTAATAGTAATAATAAAAACAACAATGTTGTTTATGATTATAATATATACCTTAATAGTTCTAATGTAAGTGTTAAGGGAACTCACGATATTGTTGCAGACTCACAGTTTTTAAAAAAGTATCCTACTCTAGAGAAAATATCTGATGATTGGAAATCGCGGCTAGATAAACAAAATCCACCAACACGGACTTATGTAGAGTCTAACTCCGCAGGTTTTGTTTGTGAGTCAGTAACTTATAGTTTACAAGGGAAACCTATCCAAGCGGGATGCTCCCCGCTATCTTTAACTCAAATTGCTTTTTCTGATGTTTCATCTAACTATTGGGCAGCACAATTTATTCAACAATTGTCACAGCGAGGTGTAATTGCTGGATTTCCTGATGGTAGCTTCCGCCCTGAAGAACCGGTGACACGCGCTCAATTTGCCGCTATGGTCAACAAAGCTTTCCCTAAATCACAGCAGAGACAGGCGATCAATTTTGCTGATGTGCCTAGCAACTATTGGGCATACAGTGCAATTCAGCAAGCTTATACTATTGATTTTTTATCTGGATATCCCGGTAATCGTTTTCAGCCTAACCAAGCTATTCCCCGCCAACAGGTTTTGGTTTCCCTCGCCAACGGTCTGGGATATACTTCTGGTGGCAATACCGAAAACACTCTGAAATATTTCAACGATGCCTCTAACATCGCTAACTATGCCCGTAGCCCGATCGCAGCTGCAACTGCAAAGCAAATTGTGGTGAACTATCCTAATGTGAAGTCCCTGAATCCAACCGCAACCGCTACTCGCGCTCAGGTAGCAGCTTTTATCTACCAAGCACTGGTTAGTTCTAAGCAAGCCTCAGCAATTAACTCGCCTTATGTCGTGTCAAACCTCAGCAATTAACTGCCTAATCAACAATTATCGATGTCTATAATCATTGCTGGAGAACGTAGTGGGGTGGGCAAGACAACAGTCACGCTTACCCTTTTAGCATCTTTACGTCGTCGCGATCGCCTGGTGCAATCTTTCAAGGTAGGTCCAGACTACATCGATCCGATGTTTCATCAACACGTAACTGGTCGTCCTTGTCGCAACTTAGACCCAGTGTTGACTTCAGAAACCTACGTTCAGCAATGTTTTGCCCGTCATAGTCAACTGACTGAATATGCCCTAGTAGAAGGGGTAATGGGATTATTTGATGGAGTTGGGCATGGGGAAGAAAAGCAAAAATCAACTGACTTTGCAAGTACGGCACACATTGCACGGCTTTTAGATTTACCTGTGGTGTTGGTGATTGATTGCAGTCGCTTGTCTGGTTCTGTAGCTGCGATCGCTCACGGCTACCAATCTATTGACCCCCGGATTAAAATAGCTGGGGTAGTATTAAATCGCGTGGGAAGCGATCGCCACCTCTCTCTCCTCAAAGATGCCCTAAAACCTTTACAATTAAAAATTATCGGCGTGCTGCGCCGTCAAGATAACATCACAATTCCCGATCGCCATTTGGGTTTAGTACCCACAGTAGAACTTCCCGAACTCAATGCTTTAATTGATCGCCTCGCCGATTTAGGAGATACTTGCTTCGATTGGCAAAACTTATTGCCCCTGTTAAAATCACAACCTTTCCCTCCTCCCCCTAATCCGCCTCATTCCCCTTTCTCCATCAGAATTGCAGTCGCCCGCGATCGCGCTTTTAATTTTTATTACCAAGACAATCTCGATTTGCTGCAACAACTTGGTGCAGAACTGGTTTTTTGGAGTCCCTTAGAAGCTGCTGCAATACCAAAAGATGTCCAAGGAATGTATTTTGGCGGAGGTTTCCCAGAAGTTTTTGCCCAGCAACTAGCAGAAAATACCAACGTTCGTAATGGAGTGAAAACAGCAATTCTGGAAGGAATGCCTGCGATCGCTGAATGCGGAGGATTAATGTATTTATGTGAGCAAATTATTGATTTTGAGGGTAAATCTTGGGCGATGACAGGAGTTTTACCGACATCTGCTGTCATGGGTGGGCGTTTAACTTTGGGCTATCGTCGTGCAGTAGCTTTGCAAGATAATCTGTTAGTGAAGGCAGGTACAACTGTTCACGGACATGAATTTCATCGTTCCCATTTAACCTTAACTCCCACTAAACCCCTATTTGAAACTTCTCGCTACGATTGTGATGAAAATATGGGATGCGAGGGATGGGGTTTTCCTGCAAATGTTCATGCTTCTTATGTTCATCTGCATTGGGGACAAAGTAGAGAAATTCCCGAACAGTTTCTTAAAGAATGTAGAACTTACGCATAATAGACCCTCCAATACCCCAATACAGTTCGGTTAAAGGGGGAAAGGGTAAAGGGAAAAGGTTTTGAATACATTCTTTTAACGTGAGTTCGATAAATTCATATCGTCATTTAACTTACGAATCAGACGGGATAACTCACGAATGATATTCACCGCAATTTCAGGAGTTTCTTCGATCGCATCATACAATTGTTCTTGCGTCAGTTCCAAAAATTCGCAAGGTTCCAAAGTTGTTGCAGTGGCAGAACGAGGTTGAGTATCAAATACTGCCATCTCACCAAAATATTTTCCCTGTTCCACCTCTGCAAGCATTTTATTGCCGATGTGAACCTTAACCCGGCCTGACACGACAATATAAAGTGATCGCCCTTCTTCTCCTTGGCGAAAGATGGTGTAATTAGCTGGAAATGACAGTTCGTTCATCACTGAAGTGAGCCGCACAATAAAATCATCCCGCAATTCCTTAAAAATCGGGACTCGCCGGACAAATAATAAACGGTCAACACTGGTTAGCATAATTACAAGTTAAACATAAAACATTACTGTAAATTTTAAACCTGAAGCCAGAGCGCGATTAGTCATATTAACCGATGTTGAACGCTAGCCGCCAAGAATATCTCAAACTTTAGCCTGTCTTTGATAGAGGAGGCAGGGGGCAGGGGGAAGGGAGCAGGGGAGCAGGGGGACAAGGGAAACAAGGGAGAATTATTGAATAAATCTCTCCACTTGTCTCTCCAGCCCCCTGCCCCCTTGCCTCTTGTTCAATAAGAGCGATGCCTACGGCGGTAAACTACGCTCTTAAACTTCTCAGATAGTAACTCAGTATGAAGCTTAACCAACTGCCAGTCTAGGGGAAAGTAGTTTTGTTAAAAACCTTGCCAGCCCCGCTAAAGCAACACCTATAAAACAGACTGTTTATCAATCACCTTTATTTATCGTTTTAAAAAACAAGAGTATTTGCTCTTATATGGTTGCAAGCCATAATATTGACTTCATGAGCTCCCAAGGTACCTTGCTGAGGAAAAAATCACCAATTTGATTAGAGGCAATCGCTTCTAAAAACCGGGGAACTGGCTGATGACTAGCGAACCTCAATCGGTTGTAGTTAGGTAAAACAGTCACAAAATCTCCTTATCTGCCCTCACAGTGAAGAGCAGAGAAAGACTAGAACAAACAGCATTGAATATCGTGAGCAACAATTATGAGTTGGCTAATTAGTACATTAATTATTGGAATCTCTGTCGCTTTTGCAACTACCTTTGACGACAATTTATATTTGACAGCTTTTTTCGGAAAAGTCAATCGCAGCTTTCGTCCTAAGCATATTATTATCGGTGAATTTCTGGGATTTACTACCTTAGTATGCGCTAGTCTCCCTGGTTTCTTCGGTGGTCTTGTGATTCCTAGCACCTGGATTGGATTACTAGGTTTGCTTCCCATCGCCATTGGTATCAGTAATTTCATCAGTCGAGAAGAGGAAGGAGAGACAGTGCAAGCTGTATCAGTTGAGTTAACCTCTCCTGTCAAATCTGAACGCCAGAATAAATCATTATTAGCAACCATACGCGATCCTCAAACCTACCGCGTTTCTGCTGTCACCATTGCCAATGGAGGAAACAACATTGGGATCTATGTACCGTTGTTTGCTAGTAGCAATCTTCCAAGTTTAGGTGTAATTCTGTGTGTTTGCTATTTCACTGTTGGGGCGTGGTGCTTGCTCTCTTATAACCTGACTCGTAATCCTCTGATGACCCCCGTTTTAACCCGCTTCGGCCGAAAAGTCTTCCCATTTGTCTTAATTTACTTGGGACTCTCTATCTTAATTAAAAGTGAATCATATCGACTGTTACCTAGTCTGGCAATGCTTTCTAATTAGGAATTACACCCGAACTGAAAACTTGTTACTTGGGGATGCGATGTCTACGAAGGGCTACGTCTACGCAGATAGGTTCTATTCCCTGACATAATCAAACAATCACCTGAGCGTTTCCCATCCAAAAAGATTTTTTAATCACTTGAATTTATCAACTTGAATCAAAATAATATTTGATCTTATCAATCAATTTATCTAAAGTGAGAATAAAGCACATTATTGATGGCTCTTATAAAAGCAAACCCACTACTACGAATAATCACAGAAAGGAACTCATGAATCAATCAAATTCTAAAAAATTAACTCGGTGGATTGTAACAGCAGTATTTCTAGTACTTGTAGCAGGATTTTCGCTCCTTGACCAGCAAGCAGTTAAAGCTCAAACATTAACAACATCCATACCTACTGAGTCTGAACTAGCTCCAGTCACATCTGTGGTTACACCGCCAATGGAGTCTGTAACTTCCCCAGTCATACCTCCAGTTGTAGCGCCAATGGAATCTGTAACTTCATCAGTCATACCTCCAGTTGTATCTGTAGCAACAAATGTTAGACATTTATTACAAACTAATGAATGTATCGGATGTAATCTAACTGGAGCAATGCTTAAGGATGCAAACCTGCAAGCGGCAAATTTGGAGGGTGCTAACTTACAAAATGCAGACTTAGAAAGGGCTAACCTACAGCAAACAAACTTAAAAGGGGCAAACTTTCAAGGAGCAGATTTAGGTAAGGTAAACCTTTTGGGAGCAAACCTGTTAGGAGCAAATCTATTTGATGCAGACTTAGAAAAAGCCAACCTGTTGGGAGCAAATCTGCAAATGGCTAACCTACAGGGCGCAGACTTGGAAAAGACAAATCTCACAAATGCAAACATCCAGGGAGTTAACCTGATGGGGGTTGATTTGGAAGATGCGATCAGACCAGAAGGATTCACTGTTCAGTGATTAAACTGAAGTTCTGAGTAAATTTAATAAAACCCTCAAAAGCCTGATTCAGTAATGAATATAGGCTTTTCTTTTTAAAGGTTTGTACTCATATAATTATCGGAATTTGCGATCGCCACAATAGTAGATAAAGGCACGTCAGCAAAATACTGTTGCTGAAATTGTTCTTCTCGGACAGCAGCTAAAAACCTTGCCACCGCTTCATCAGCAAGATTTTCTGCTTTATCACTCGGATGCCAGGTAATTTGTAAATAATTGTCTTGTCGTTTGACTGTGAACCCTAAATGTTTTAAAGCTTTAATTCCTACAAGTAGAGTTTGATCGCTGATGCCGATTTTCTCTAAAAGTTGGACGCGGGTAACTGGTTGATTTGTGCGACTAAGATATTTGGCAATTCCGACAAGAGTCAGCCAAATTTGATTGGGTGGTTGGTGGTTGGGTTTAGACCAAGCGATCGCTAATTGTTGCTGATTGTCAAGCGTAGATGCGGAGCGGCTTATCGCTAGACATCGCCGCAACCATAAACGTAAATTATCCCAACTCGTGGGGCAATCTTCAAGAATTAGTGCTTTTAACGGATAGCTATGGTTTAGCTCGTGCTGAGTGCTAAGTGCTGAGTGTTCTTGATTTCGCAAGTCTAAAATGAGTGGCGTTAGCGATAGCGGGGCGTTTAGCCCATTCTGAGTGTTCAATGCTGAGTTAACACTCGCACGCACGGCAATTAATCTGATTTCATAACGTTTTTTAAAGGTGTTATAGTCTAATTCGGCTATGCAATCACACCTTCCTATGGGTAATTCATCTTTGTAGTGTCCCCACCATAAGCCAGGAAAAGCACTTCTGCCGGAATCATCCCGAATATCAAACTCAGTTTTAATGTACTGTACCTTTTTTCCTTGCCAATCCTGCTGATTGCGATGCCAAGCATTTTCAAACCAACAATTTTGAATTAGCAATTTCGGAACAGGATTACCCATTCCACAAGGTTCTAGCACCTTCAGTTCCAAAAACAACTCTTTCCCCAGGTCTGCAACTGTCACCGTCAAGTCTGCTTGCACGGTTGGCGTTAGGGTTGTACTACCTAAAGATTGCCGCAACTGCTGATTAATCGCTGCTGTAAATAAAGGAATATTCTCTACTAACAAACTCAACCCGGCTGCAAAAGGATGTCCGCCAAAGCGATGTAATAAATGTGCTTGGTCTTTCACCAGTTGGTATAAATCGACAGAATTCACCGAACGGGCGGAACCACGGGCTAGGGATTGGGGACTTGTACTGAGCGCAGCCGAAGTATTAGGGATTGGGGATTGGGAAAATTCCTCCCCAGTCCCCAGTCCCTCTGTACTTAATAAAATAGTCGGGCGGCCTGTTTCTTGCGCTACCTGTCCAGCAACTAAGCCCAATACACCCGCAGGCCATTGGGCATCTTCTAGGACTATGACGCTGGTGGTTGATAAATCTAATTGAGTAAGTTTTTGTGCTACTTGCGCTTGCACATCTTTTTGCAAAGATTTGCGCCTAGTGTTTGCGAGTTCTGTAACTTCGGCTAATTCGTTACAACGTTTGACATCTCGACTGGTTAATAATTCAACGCAAAAACTGGCATCACCTTGGATGCGGCTGACGGCGTTAATTCTTGGCCCCAAACCAAAGGAAATATCTGTGGGGCGATCGCCACTTTTCTGGCACAATTCTAACAATCGCCCCACTCCCGGACGGCGACGCGCTGCTGGCGGCTGTTGAAAATCTGCTTGCAGTCGTTGAATTCCCAACTGTGCTAAATAACGACAATCTCCGCTTAACTGCACTAAGTCGGCAATTAATCCTACTGCTACTAAATCTAATAAATCTTCTAACGGATATTTTGCAATGTTAGGCAGAGTTTGATACAAAGCTTCCACCAATTTATAAGCTACCGCCACCCCAGAAAGATTAAATAGCTGATGTTCCCTTGAAAAATAGCGGGGATTGATAATTGCTGCGACGGGTGGGCGTTCAGTTGGTAAAGTATGATGGTCTGTAACTATTACATCTATACCTAGCTGTTTGGCGTAAATAATTTCTTCAATGTTTGTGCTGCCAGTATCGCAAGTAACAATTAATTTGCAACCTTGCTTTGCTAAGTTATCAATCCCTTGATTATTGAGACCGTGAGATTCTTTCAGGCGATTGGGAATATAGTAAATTAACTGAGTATTTTGTTTAAAAAATTGCCCTAATCCATCCCAAAGTACAGATGTGGCGGTAATCCCATCAGCATCAAAGTCTCCCCAGATGGCAATTTTTTCTTTGGCGTTATATGCTTGTTGCAACCGGGCGATCGCTAAGTCCATTTCTTGCCCAAACTCAAAGGGACTCGCTGGTTGATAAGTTTTGTAGTTAATAAAAGCTGTTAATTGTTGATTATCTTTAATTCCCCGTTGCCACAACAATTGTGCTGCATATATTCCACTTGATAGGGGTGTATGCTGTTTCACCGCTTGGATGAACCAGTCCGGGGGTTGTTCGGTTGCTGCTATAGTCCACTGTTGTTGTTCTGGCATTGTTAAATCGGGGATTGATCCTCAGTTGTTTGAGATTCACTTACTAGGGGATTGATGATTACTTCATTGGTGACGCTATCAGCTTTGCGGGCGCGAATTGCTGGGCGCGTAGGCGTAGCCCGTCGTAGACATCGCTTGTAACCGGCTCTTTCAGCTTTTTGGTGTTCGTAATCAATCAATCTGCCATAGTATTCATGCTTGCTTAAATTCATCGACAAAAAAATATGCTGGCGAGTATTACCAAAACCCTTGCGGTTAAAAAACTTTAAGGCTGAAGTATTGGTGGGATCGGTATCTACCAGCATGAACCGCGCCCCATCTTCAATCATCCGGGCGACGACTTTATCCACCAACTTGTCTGCTACTCCCCGACGCTGATACTTTGGACTAACTCCCAACCATAAAATGTATCCATAAGTCCAGGATGCTTTGGTAATGATGGTTCCTAAAATGAATCCTGCTAATTCCCCGTCTGTTTCCGCTACGAGGCAATATTCAGGATCGGTATTGTAAAGTCCAATCACCTCCCATTCATCCCACGTGCGGTATAAATAAGGATATAAATCGCTGGTAAATAACCCTTCTCCCAAGTGGTAAACGGGAGCAATGTCATCAATTTCTAATTCGCGGACATAAATGGCTTCAGTTTCGTCAAAGTTTGACATAAATTTAGAAGTTGTGATTTTTTTATATCCCTATTGGACTTGACAAACATCCTTTAATAGACATCTTCAGAAATTAAATATACGTTATTCAGAACCCTTGTAGAGACGCGAAATTGTACTTCGTCCCGCTACGCTAACGCGTCCTACATTCTTTTTCGGAGATGTCTAATGTATGGGGTTGAGTGATACTTCTTGAATGCTGTCAAAATTTGGCAATGAGTTTTTCACTGCTTCTTCAGAAACTTGTGTGCTTAGTTTACCGCCGTAGGTATCGCACCGTTTGGCAAACTGACAATAATCACAGGTTTTGCTACCCTCCACAACTTGAGGAAACTGCTGGTTATTTTGGTAATCTTCCAACAAATTAGTTAACTGGCTTAACAGTTGATTAAGTTTTTTTGCTATTTGTGTGTGTTGAGCAGTACTGTAATTAAATTTAATATTTTGCGGTTTACCCTCAGATTGGACAAACCAGTAAGTCATCGAAATATTTTCTGGCAAATAATCGCTAGTTTCTGCCAATACATATAGATAAAGCCGTGTTTGCCAGTTTGACTCTAACTTGCGTTTATTGGGTGGTTTAGGATAAGTTTTCCAGTCGAGTATTTGTGCTTGTTGGTTATCTGCAATCAATAAATCATAGACAACCGTCAGTAAATAGTCCTGAACTTGCAGGGTGCGGTAGTGTTCACTTTCACGGAAAGTTTGATTATCAGATGCAGGCGTTAAAATTTCTGGGGCTGCATCGGCAAAAGCTAGCATCCAGCTTTGCAGTTTAGCATCTGCTTGCAAAAAACCATCAATTGGCAAACCCATTTCTCGCTGCTGCATTAGCAAGTGAAAACGACTACCCAAAGTTTGCCGTTCTTCTTGTTCTGGATTTGAGGGCGAATTGAGTTTTTCTAGATAGGTATGTTGAAATTTACGCGGACAAACTTTTAGTAAGTTGAGTTGTCCTTGAGACAGTCGCAGTAATTGAGTGGGAGTTGACAGCATTCTTCTATTTTAGAAGTAAATTCTAATCTCAACTCACCTGGAATATATTAACGGGTAGAGTGCCTAAAAACACTGCGTAGGCGTAGCCTTTCTCTACGAGAGGCTGCGCCAACGGCTGCGCTCAGGAACCACCCGTCGTAGACATGGCCACGGCCCTACGAAGGAATTAATATCACCGGGGTTGCAGGGTTAACCACAGTGCAGTTAGTGACGCTAAAAGCTTTGGGAGCAGTGGAAAATCCAGAGTAAAAATAAAAGGTAAAAGAATGAATTTTGCCTTTTCCTTCATCCTTTTACCTTTTTTATGTACCTGATGCTTACTTCATGTTAGCCCTTGCGTCCTTCACTGCGGCAAAGAAAAATAATCCGGTGAGTGGAATGCTCAATGCGAGGATAATCGCCGTGACTTGGAAACCCAAATCTGGTTGTCCGTAACTGAGTTCAAAAATTGAACCAACAGCTGCGATCGCACTTACACAAGAACCACCCAGAAATAAACCGCTTTTTGGAGTTAAATACACTACTAGCCCCCTATGCTATTGGTTTCACCGCTTGATACGAGAAGCCATTTTTAGATAGCTCCTGAGCTAAAGTCAAGGAGTTTTCTACACGGTCTACAAATACCACACCGTTGAGGTGATCCATCTCGTGCTGAATGCAGCGTCCTAAAAGGTCGTTAGCCTTTAATGTCCGAGGACGACCATATTCGTCTTTATAGGCTATCTCCACGACTTCAGGACGCTTTACGTCAAGATATACGTTGGGAATGCTCAAGCATCCTTCTTCGGCAACAGAGATGTCGCGGCTGACTTGTTTAATGGTGGGGTTAATTAATACCAAAGGCAGATTAGCTGCGTTCTCTGGTTCCAGGTCGATGACAATTAGTTGTTTGTGAATTCCCACTTGGGGGGCAGCCAAACCAATGCCATCTTTGCTGTACATAGTTTGCAGCATTTCCCGCACCATCCGGCGAAGTTCGTCATCTACTTTAGAAACCCGCTTTGCAGCTTGACGCAGCACGCGATCGCCTAAATAATGAAGCTCCAAAGGTGGATTTTTTAACTTTTTTTTCTCTACAGCAATTTCAGAAGGCATGAGTCTCAATGGCTAGATGGTGAAAATTCTTACTATTTTCATTCTATCAAGTTGGGAATTGGGAATTGAGAATTGGGCATTGGGAATTGGACATTGGGCATTGAGCATTCGAAATTGGGAATTATTAATTACGAATTACGAATTACAAATTACAAATTATGTTTAAGTCTTTCACAAAACTTGACTACTTACTCAAAGAAACTTTCCTCGGTTTACTGCGGGGAGGTTGGATGAATTGGGCAGCTGTAAGTACTGTGACAGTGTTACTGTTTTTATTTGGTTTGAGTTTGCAAACCTCTTGGCAAGTCGAAAAACTACTCTATCAGTTCGGTAGTCAGCTAGAAGTATCAGTTTATCTCGAACCGGATGCACGGGCCGAAAATATTGAGCCACTGATCACCAAAATGCCAGAGGTTGCAGCGATGCAAAGCATTACCAAAGAGCAAGCTTGGACTAAGTTAGTTAAGGAAATGAGAATTTCTGATATTGAGGGTGCTACCCAGCAGTTAGGTGAGAATCCTTTAGTTGATGAGATGAAGGTGAAAGCGCGTAATTCTCAAGTTGTACCAACTTTAGCAACGCAACTGGCTAAGTTGCCGGGAGTTGAGACGGTGGAGTATATCGATGAAGCAGTTAAACGCATTGCCCAGTTGCACCGAGGGCTGAACTGGATTACTTTAACAATTACGATTATTCTGACCCTAACAGCGATCGCAGTGACTACAACCACAATTCGGCTGATTGTCATGGCGCGACGACAAGAAATTGAAATTATGCAGCTGGTGGGAGCAACCTCTGCATGGATTTACCTGCCATTTATTTTACAAGGAATTGCTTTCGGTTTAGTTGGTGGTGCGATCGCTTGGAGTTTCATTTCTGTGATTCAGCAGTTTCTCGGTAAATTGCTAGTCAATCAACCTGAATTTATCCAAGTTATCACCAATGGTGTGCAACTCACTCCAGCCCAAATTTTACTATTACCCTTAATTCTCTTGAGTTTCGGTGCAGCTGTAGGATTAATGGGAAGCTTATTTGCTGTCCGACGTTTTGCCAAAGGTTAGGCATTGGGCATTGGGCATGGGACATTGGTTATCTACAAATGACCAATGACAAATGACAAAGGACAAAATCTTATGAAATCACAATGGGAATGTTTTCTACAAAATCTCGGTGTATGGGAAGGTTCATTTACCAATTTTTCTCCCCAAGGTATGCTTCTGAAAGATACTTCTAGCCGTCTTTCCCTAGAAGGTTTGAATAATAACCAGACAGTGCGCTTAACTCTGAGTCGTTCGGGAAAGAATGATGTAATCAGAGAATTTATGTCTGTCGGAGGGGGTCTGCTATTTTTTGAAAATGGTTCATTTTCTGAAGGTTTAATTCAGCTAGGGCCATTTTCCGAATTTGGTGGAGAACTCGCTTTTGTTCATGAAAATCGCCGCTTACGTTTGGTGCAACTGTTTGATAAAAATGGTCATCTAAATGGACTAACTCTGATTCGAGAACATTTAGCCGGAACCCCAGCAGCAGAACGTCCCCCTTTGCAGATAAATGATTTGTTGGGAGAATGGCGAGGACAAGCAGTGACAATCTATCGAGATTTGCGATCGCCCGATATTTACTCTACAACTTTGAAAATACAATTTGATGATGCTGGGCGATTAATTCAAAGTACTTCTTTTGGCGATGTCTCACGACAAGCCGCTTCTCTACGAGAGGCTACGCCAACGCGTCTACGCACAATTACCTCAACTGCTACTGTTAAAGGTTCCATCATTCTCTTTGACCAAGATCCCGAAAAGCAGGTACAAGTATTATTGTTACCTGATGGCGCTTCTGCAACTTCTCCTCTAAAGGTGCAATTACGTCAACCCTTATTTCTGGAAGCGGGTTGGTTAATCCAGCCAAATCTGCGCCAGAGGATGATTCGCAGCTATAACGACAAAGGCGAATGGGTTAGTTTGACATTAGTTACTGAAGAAAAATTGTAAGGGATTTGAGAGTGCGATCGCTTATCTCCGATAATTTTGATCAACACTTTATAATTATTTATCCATTTGTAGAACAAATAGCAAGCAGTAGTACAACTTACGTCTCGTAAGGAAACCTTAAATGGTACAAACCCCTGCTAAACCCCTGACTTTAAGTGAATTTCTGGATCTGCCAGAAACAGAACCTGCCAGTGAATACATTGATGGGCGTATCATTCAAAAACCGATGCCGCAAGGAGAACACAGCGCAATTCAGACCGAGTTAGCACCTGCAATTAACTTGATCGTAAAACCCAAACAAATTGCACGGGCTTTCTGTGAGCTTCGCTGTACATTTGGCGTAGGCGTAGCCCGCCGTGGGCATCGCTCAATTGTGCCTGACATTTCTGTGTTTATGTTCGACAGAATTCCCCGTAAAGATAATGGTGGGGTTGCTAACGTCTTCTCAATTGCCCCAAATTGGACTATTGAAATTCTATCTCCCGATCAAAGTCAAACTAAAGTTACTAAAAATATTCTGCATTGCCTCAAGTATGGAACTCAGATGGGATGGCTGATTGATCCTAAAGAACAATCCGTGTTTGTCTATTTGCCAGATCAACCAACAACTTTTTACGAAGAACTAGGAACACAGTTACCAGTGCCAGAATTTGCTAAAGATTTCAGCCTGACAGTAGCAGGTTTATTTAGCTAGTTGCAGGAGTGACCGTTTTTGAACCTGGAAGAAAATGTTGGGTTGATGCTAAGGAACCTAATCTATGGCGAGTGTATACCCTTAATCCCTTCTGATTTCGACTAACGCTTCACCAGATCGCAAAAGCTCTAATGCTTCTGGCAATGTTGAATTCAGAATCTCTTTCAATCGTGCATTTGACGTATTACCACACGTCAACCAGATAACTTGTGGTGGACTTCCAAAACGATCAACCAAGTCAGCAAAGTCACTGTCTTTGGTCATAAAAATAACTTCTCTAGCCCTCGCTGCCTCAAAAATCTCAGGATCTTCGGCATCTCTCAGCCCAACATCACGCAAAGCTAATGCCGTTATGCCGAATGTGATGGTGATCCAAGTTGCAATTGCAGGTGACAGATGTGCATCTACCCAGATTGTCATGCAACCAAAACGGGATGATTGAGCTTACGTGAAGCGTACACAAGTGCTGCTTTAAGATCATCCGCTTCCAGATCGGGCATTTCTTCTAGGATTTGTTCGGCACTCAGTCCTGCCGCAAACAAGTCGAGTACGTCTGATACCCGAATTCTCATGCCTCTGATACAGGGACGACCACCACATTGTTTAGGATTAACTGTAATTCTTCCAAGTAAGTCTGACATAAGGTTTCACTCGGAGATAGTCTTTAACCTAGTATATGTGATGCTTCTCCACATTATGAGCATCAAGAGAATGGAGCGATCACACTTCTCATGGTGGAAGTGGTTAAGATTGTGAGTGGAAAAAGATGTTGGATTTTCTCGCGCCAACTTAACCTACAAGATTAGCGATCGCACTGGTTGCCTTCATCGTATCGTAAACTATCGATGCATCACCAACCGGAAAGAAACCCGGCAGCAGCGCCCATAAAACCACCTACAACACCGCAAGCAGGTGCTAAGACAAGTCCAACACCTGTTGCAGCACATGCCGCAGCCGCTGCCCCAATGCCAACATGCAAACCAACAACTGTTGCTACAAGATGATCAGATGCAACTGGAACAGGATCTTTTGGCTCAGGAGAACGTGGAACAGGATTTTTTGTTTCTGGGGGAATATAAACGGGTTTGAAGATAGCTGGATAGCTCACGGCAATTGCCACCAAGCCAATTCCTCCAAATCCAGCCTGTTTAAGAAATTTTCGTCGTGCTTTTTGCTCAGATGTCAAGACATCTTCAGGTGATTCAGAGACAGATGTTTGAGGATATTTATCCTTACATTCAACTGTTTCAGTCCTAAGTTCCAGAGCAGATAGTGAGGGAGTTTCCGTATCATACATAACTGATTTAATGCCAGACACTTGAGGAGTTTCTGCATCAAGTACAACTGATTCAATCTCAAAATAAGTGTTCTTTTTTCGTGCTTCTATCTCAATAGATTTGACAAGCCGATCAAAGCCATCAACCTTCCAAAAATCTAGCCACTGAAAATCACGCAGACTAATACCGAGATTAGGAAGCTGAATATCTGGTATCTCACAATTATCAAACTTTAATGGAATCAAATAGATTGTTTCAGGAGGCTTCTCGGCATAAGTCTCTAAAGCTAAACGAAATTCTCTCTGGACGTACCCTTCCTTTTGAACAGATCGTTGTGATAGACAGGCGATAAAAATATCACTCTCTCGGATAGCCCTTGGAATTGCAGTACGCCAAGTTTGTCCCGGCAAAATATCTAGCTCATCCAGCCAAGGTTGAAAGCCGTGAGACAGAAGTCGTGAGTGTATATCTCGGACTAGAGCTTTATCTTCAGAAGCATGGGCAAGAAAAATTTTCATTCTCTCTCGGTAACTTACGTCACTAGAGCCACATCTATAAATAAGATTCGATTATCAAAAGATTTTTCGGCTCATGTGTACTTACTTGGCTTGGAATCACGTGCGTGATACATTTGAATCATTCTTACACAATAAAGAAAAGCTGTATTAAGAAGTTTGTCAAGCTTCATACTAAGTTACAGCGACATTTCAACGCTTGCTTAAGTAAAATTTGATATTCTTCATCCTCAACCCGATAAGCACCAAATCTCTCCAAATGAGGATTCATCATTTGGGCATCAAAAAATACAAATTTCCTCTGACGCAATCTTTCTACCAACTTGACCATCGCTACCTTTGAACCTTCGGGAATGCGGTAAAACATCGACTCGCCAATGAAAGCGCCGCCAATAACAATTCCTAAAATGCCCCCAGCTAATTCGTCACCTTGCCAAGTTTCAAAACTATAAGCATAACCACTCTGGTAAAGTAGCCAGTAAATCTTTTCCAATTCCGGTGAAATCCAAGTTGTCTCTCTGTCAGCACAGCCAGCCACCACAGCCTGAAAGTCTCGATTAATCGCCACAGTAAACCGTTCTTGATTCAAAACGCGCTGCAAAGACTTGGGGTAGCGAAACCGCTCATCCAAAGGAATAAAAGTCCGATCGCGACTTCCGTACCAACTCAGGCGATCGCGCTCATCAGCCATGAGAAAATAGCCTTGTGCATAGCCCTCAACAATAGCGGCGATATCATATTGCATAAATAAATATAAAAAAAACACTAGAGAAACGCAATTTGATGTTAACAGTCAACCTCAGCGTTCCTCTGCGTTTCCCTCCGCGTCCCTCTGTGTTTAAAAAAGATGACTCAACCTATTCCACCCATTACCCTACCACCACCTGAAAACCCACTGCTCGAAGGTGAATGGTTAAAAGAGCGTTTACAACGGTGGCTAGATACAGAATTTATCCCCGAAGCAGTAAACCAAAATATTGCTCAACGAGCCGCACAGATTTTTGTGCGTCAACGTATGGAAGGAGAAAACGACCTTGGTTCTCTGGTAATTGCCATTGTCACAGAGATGCAGTCCTATGATTTTTCCAATAGCTTTTATGGAGAGTTTGCGATCGCCAACGCCGTCAGCGATCTACTCTTAGAAAGTCTGGGAATTGATAAGTGTTGCGGTCAATAATATTTTGTCATTTGTCCTTTGTCATTAGTCCTTTGTTATTTACCAATGACCCTTCGGGTGACGCTCCTGCGTCGCTACCGCTTCGCTAACACCAGTTGCTCATGGGGGAAACCCCCAAGACCGCACTGGTTCACCAATGACTAATGACTAATGACTCTTAACTACCAGCTAGACTTAACAACTCCAGGCAATAGACCTTCATGTGCCCATTCTCGTAGCACGTTCCGAGACAACCCAAAATCGCGGTAAACACCTCTAGAACGACCTGTTAACCAGCAACGGTTACGGTGGCGGGTGGGCGCACTATTCCGGGGTAGCTGTTGAATCTTGCGGTGGATTTCCAACTTATCCAAAGGAGATGCTGCACTTCTGAACTCTTCTAAGAGAGCTTCTCGCTTGTCAGCATACTTTTCTATCAGCCTAGTGCGCTTTTTCTCGCGCTCAATCATGCTCTTTTTAGCCATATATTCTCTAACTTCTTTAAAGACACCGTTTTCCATTCTACAGTCTCTCCATCAATTCTGGGATTACTTGTGTCGCTTACCCTACAACTACTGGCTTATTGGCTACAGGACATAAATCAGCAAGCTCACAAGCAACACAAACGGGAGAGCGGGCTTTACAAATAGCACGACCGTGATAAATCAACCCAATTGACCAATTTTCCCAATCAGGTTGCGGCAATAAACCCATTAAATCTTTCTCAATCCGAACGGGGTCTGTATGTTCAGTTAAACCCAAACGGTGAGTGAGGCGCTTGACGTGAGTATCTACTGTCACGCCAGCATTAATACCATAAGCATGAGCCAAAACTACATTCGCTGTCTTCCGCGCTACCCCAGGAAGCTTTAACAACTGTTCCATTTGGTTGGGGACAACAGAGTTAAACTCACTGACAATCATCCGACAGGCGGCTTGAATGTTTTTAGCTTTATTGCGATAAAACCCTGTAGAACGCACCAAGCCTTCTAATTCTACCAAGTCAGCGATCGCTAAACTCGCAGCATCAGGAAACCGATCGAATAAAGCTGGTGTCACTTTATTCACCCGCTCATCAGTACATTGAGCCGACAGAATCGTTGCCACTAGCAATTGTACTGGCGTTGAGTAGTTCAAAGAGCAAGTAGCATCTGGATAAAGACGCTTCAAACGAGTTAAAATCTCTAGCGATCGCTTCTTTTTAGATAACGATTTGCGCGTAGTACTCACTGGAATAATTTTTGCACCCACTCCAATTGACTAGTTAATTGAGTAGTTTCTTTGACGATTAGAAAAATTCCTAAGCCTAAGAGTAATACCAAGCCAGTTTGCATTACACCTTCTTGAATCCGAGCCGGAACAGGCTTACCGCGCAAACCTTCAATCAGCAGAAAAGCTAGTTGTCCACCATCCAAGGCGGGTAAAGGCAAAATATTGATAATAGCCAAGTTGATGCTGATAATTGCCGCAAAAGACAACAAATTTACAGTATTGTCTTCAGCTAATTTTGCACCAATTTTGACAATATTAACTGGCCCAGAAACTTGCCCAGCAGTTTGTTGAAAGTTAGTAATTAACTGACCAAAACCGCTTAGTGTACCAACAAATAACTGTTGGAATCTATTAGCAGCAAGACCAAAAATTTCAAAAGGACTATTAGGACGGCGATAAACTGCTGTCGCATTTGGACTAAGTGCCACCCCAACGACACCTTTGCCATCGGCTCCCAGTTTTGGTGTTAATTTTATGGATTGTTGCTGATTTTCACGCTGGATTTTCAGTTCGATTTGCTGATTGGGATGAGTTTGAATTTCTTTGGTCAGCAAAGGAGTTGACTTATCAGAAGCCGGGAGTTCCTGACCGTTAACAGCCAGAATAATATCTCCTTCCCGAATACCTGCTTGATAGGCAACAGATTCTTGATTAACAGGCTGGACAACGACACCAGCTTGATAGTTCAATTCTTTGGGAATGCCGACGATACCCAATTGCAAAGCCAAAACCAAGTAGGCAAATATTAAATTTGCAATCACACCGGCACTGATGACAATCGCCCGGTCTAAAACTGGACGGTTACGCAGCAGATTTGGGTCATTGGGTGGAATATCGCTATCGGGGTCATCATCGGGAAAGCCCACAAAGCCACCCAAGGGAAAAGCGCGGACAGCATATTCGGTTTGTGAACCTTGGTACTTCAAAAGAACTGGGCCAAAACCCAAAGAAAAACGGTTAACGAGAATGCCTTGAGAACGTGCTGCAACAAAATGTCCCAACTCGTGTACCAAGATTAAAACAGCCAAGACTGCGATCGCTGCTAAAACTGACATAGAGTAAATTAGTGAAAATATTAAGCTATAGTTATCTCTATTCTAATTGGGCATTGTGAATGGGGCATTGGGCATTGGTAAAAGACAAATGACCAATGACAAATCACAAATCACAATACTTCACGTCCCAAATAAGGTTGCAGCGCTTCTGGTATGCTCACCGTCCCATCTGGTTGTTGATAATTTTCTAAAATTGCTGCCATAGTTCGTCCCACAGCCAAACCCGAACCATTCAGGGTATGTACGAACTGAGTTCCTTTCTTCCCCGCCTCCTTGAAGCGAATATCAGCCCGTCGTGCCTGAAAATCTATAGTATTGGAACAGCTAGAAATTTCGCGGTATTTGCCAGAAGAGGGCAACCAAACCTCTAAATCATAAGTTTTGGTAGAGGCAAATCCCAAATCTCCAGTACTTAAATTTACGACTCGATAAGGCAACTGCAACGCCTGTAAAATCGCTTCTGCATTCGCCACCAATTTCTCCAATTCATCAAAAGACGTGCTAGGTTCAACAAATTTCACCATTTCCACCTTGTTGAACTGATGTAGGCGAATTAACCCCCGCATATCGCGTCCATAACTACCAGCTTCGCGGCGAAAACAGGGAGTAAAAGCGCAGTGATAGATAGGCAAATCTTCAGCAGCGAGAATTTCACCCCGGTAGAGATTTGTAACTGGAACTTCCGCCGTTGGAATCAGCCATAAATCATCATCGGCGCATTTAAAGCTTTCTTCCGCAAACTTGGGTAACTGACCGGTCGCTGTCAAAGATTCGGTATTCACTAACAGAGGCGGACTAACTTCCACGTACCCAGCTTGAGTATGGAGAGTCACCATAAATTGAATTAATGCCCTTTCCAATGCCGCACCAGCGCCTACCAAAGCCACAAAGCGGCTTTGGGCAACTTTTACAGCCCGTTCAACATTGAGAATACCTAGCTTTTCGCCAATTTCCCAATGAGGGAGAATATTTGGATTTTGGGGAATATACTCATCACCCCAACGGCGCACTTCTACGTTATCTTCCTCATTCTTCCCAAGGGGTGTAGAGTCACTTGGTAAGTTGGGAAGTGCTAACACAAGTTGAGCAATTTGAGCTTTGAGGTCTTTTTCCTGGGGCTCCAGTTCGCTCAACGTCGCTTTGACAGAGTTACCTTCATCGCGCAAAGCTTTAATTTCTGGGTCTTGAGAATTAATCCCAGATTTAATCTTCTGCCCGACAATTTTACCGATTTCGTTGCTCCGAGCTTGGAGTTGACTGCGTGTCCCCTCTAGTTCCCGTTGTTGCCGATCTAACTGTAGAATCGGTTCAATGTCGTATTTACCACTACGACTATTCAATCGTTCTTGAACTAATTGCGGATTTTCCCGTATTTGCTTAATATCCAGCACAGATTTTTCTCAGTTTCTAGCCTAAAATCTTCCTGTCAATACAGTTAACACATTAAGCATTTAGCATATAGTAATTTTGGTTTGCTGTGACTGGAAAAACAAAGTTTATTGCAAAAATTCAGTCTCAATCTCGGAATCAAGATTTTTCCCTAGCATTACTGCTAGGACTAAGAAACCATATATTGCATTTAACCAATCATAAACTTGGGCGAAACGCCCGCCCCGCCACCGCTAATAGAACTCATACTAAGGTCGGTTAATCCGATTGAGTAGCCACAGTGAGGCTATAAGCCCTGCAAAATGTGCTGATACAGTGTTGGTATTTGCCTGTACGACAAGCATATCTAGACCGCTAATAATACGGGTAGGGTCAAAAAATTGTGTAGTTATAGCTTGAGGAGATATGGATCTTGCTACCAGTGTACCAACGATCGCTTGCGCGCCTAAAAGAGTCACCAGTGTTCCGCCTAAATTTACCCACAGCCCTAAGCGTAATACTTGCACAGTCTCACTTTTGCGAGGGCGGTTGCTGGGATTGGAGGATTCCAATTGCTTGCCAATTCTCGTGTAACGATAAGCTAAATAAATACCTCCACTTAAAACAACCAGTCCACAAATTGCTAAAAATACGCCAAAGCCAGTCCCAGGATTATTACTAGGACTGCCAGTTCTTTGATTAAAGATGGCGAATAACAACACAATTATGCTAGAAACAACGCCTAGTACTAGCTGAATCCAGAAACTAATCCAACCTGTAAGGCGAAAGGTTTGGGCAATTGCCCGCAGAGAAGATGATGGAGCATCGGGAGTCTGTGACATATATAGAAGATTGCCAATGTGCCAGGCACTTTCAAAGGACACAAAGACACAAAGACAAAAGTTTAATCTAAGGAAGCCTTAGCTCAAAAGTTCGGAGAACACGGAGAACTGTTTTGAGAGGTATCGTACTCTACGTCTCTATCTCTCCGAGAACACCAATTCAGTCAGAACTTACGTAAATAATTGCCGAAAAGAAGGATTTTCAAGTAGGGCAATTCATAAATTGTCCCTACAGCAACTAGTTTTGCGTAAGTCCTATCAGTAACGAATCATGTCTCCCCAATCTCTTATCTTTTAGTCAAGGAGGCGGGGGATTAGGTTTTTGATTACTGAATCGATGCTCTAGTCTTTGCGTCTTCTTTGATAAATTTACTATCACATTTACCAAATGCGATAAGAGATTCTCTTGTCCAGCAAATCAGTAATGCGTACTACTTAAGTGTGTCCACCGCCGTAGCAGCTTTACACCACACATATCCCATAGCTTAAATTCTTATGATTTGCATTGGGAAAATCACTGTAAAACAAAGTGTTTATTAAGTTTTACAGACAAAATTGCATTTTACCTGTAAAATTTCTTCGATGGCATTTTATTGCTTAAGCATTTCTAACTAGCTTGGCATTACTTAACACCAAGATAGTCAGAAACCTCACGCCTAAAAGCTGGGGCTTGGCATTTGCCTTAATCCGATCAGACTAAGTATCTTCTGTACTAAGTGAATTTGCTACTCTCTGTTAGCTCCTCACCACACCGTATCAAGCTTGGATTAGGGTACATTTCTTTGTGTCCCTAAAACTCGCAACTCTTCCCACAACTTCACAAGCGTGGATAATCGTTTGGTATTTACGCTTTGGAACTCTAGTCTAAGTAGCATTATATATATTACTCACTTGGCAGTAGCACTGTATACTGACTACAAGGATTGTAGACCTTACCATAAGGCATTTTTTTAGCCATTCACTAACCATGAAACTTGAGGATATATATCAATTCTTTGAAAATCCTCCGCCAACTTACCTTTGTCAGGAAGTAGCAGTTTGTTACATACTGTCTGTTTTATTACAAGGTGAATCCTACGGAACCGAGTTGATTGAGCAATTAGAAACTGAATACTCAACCTATAGGCTTTCGGATACTGTGCTTTATAGTGCAATCAAATTTCTGGAAGACCAAAAGGCAATCACTGGATATTGGAAGAAACTGGAAGGACGAGGACGACCCAGGCGGATGTACCAAGTTTCTCCAGAATGGCAAGTTCAAGCGCAGGATTTAGCTTTGCAATGGCTTAACTACATCAATAAGAGGACAAAGTAACGAATAATTGATAATGAATAAGTCTCCTCCAGTCAAACAATAACAATCAGTTATGGATACTGCTATTCTGCCATCTACGTTCCTGCTAACCTTGTTGTTATCGGTTGGGCTGTTTTTCTTTATTCGTGCATCGACTAAAGACCGCATACAAACAGTGCAACTGGTATCTGAGCAAGACGAAGCTGCTTTAATGTCTCAATTAAAAGAGTATTTTCGCTCCCGGTCTTACCAAGTGGCAGAGGTAGACCGAGAACAAAACAAAGTGACTTTTGAAGGGAATGTTCGCCCCAGTTGGTTTTTAGCTATATTTTTAACTCTGCTGGCAGCGACTGGGATTGTTTGTCTCTCACTGGTCGTATACCTGCTTTTTCCTAACCTCAGTCCCCTTGTTCTAGTTATGGTACTGCTGTCGCCTTTAAGTGGCCTGTTTTATTGGAAAAAATCTGGAAGACTTGAGAAGGTGTCACTCAAAGTAGAAACAACTCAGACCGAACAAACCTCCTCAAGTAAGATCACTGTAGTTGCCCATCGAGATGAACTCAGTGAGTTACAGAGAACTCTACAGCTTAAGGCTGGTGAATAATTGTTGGTTTTTTTAACTATGATATGCAGACTTCTGACCTGATCTAATCTTTAGGCAATGAAAAGTAAGAAGGAGGAAATCAAGACTTCTGCTTTGTCAATTTTCCCCACGACTTATATCGTGGGGAGAAATTTAAATTAGTTAACTTAAATTCGTTGACAGAGCTTGGTTAACAATTCACGGCATAAGAGCGCAACTTCACTAGCGCTTTTGGAGGCGCTTGGCTCTATACCCACTCCCTTCTATATCATGACACTAGTATCAACCCATGCAATTTAGCGTGTTTTGAGACTAGTTTATTTTCCAACTACCTGGACTAGCCTTACTGGCAAATCAGCTCCAAACTAAAAAAAAATTAAATTTTGCATAAACTTAGCTATTTTGCCAGTTAATGATAGTCAGGAGCCACATTCAATGTGTAAGATGACCATCTATGGTTCACCGGCTAGCTAAAGCAAGAGGTTCTTGACCCGGCGAGGGTTCTAATACCCTCAAGCTCGGAAACAAGAAATGGTTTTCTTCTACGTATTGAGCACCAAACAGTCCCTTTTCTGCCCAGAAATAACGATCTGTTGTGTGTTCATTTCGCTTTACGAGTAGCAACGCAGGTGGCAAAATCCCTTCAGCTTGAATGAATCTTCTCGCTGCTGTCACAGGTTTTTCTTCGCCACTTTCGATGCTATATTGAGGCACGTGTTCCAAAATCCGCCGTCCTTCTTGACGACGGCGACTTTTCCTTTTGCGTCTCCTTGCCAACCTATTGTCCTCCTCTTTCAAGCTATAGATTGTAGTGTTAGCTACAAAATCCGTCGTCATTATATAAGTTCTAGTTCAAAATATCAATAGTTTTTAACCTTTTCATGCAAGAAAATTAACATCTTTGAAAATAGATAAAACAAAGTTACCTCAGAAAATAATTCCTTGGTACAAACCTTTCATGTAGAAGATTTTAGTTAAGCTTTTTAGTTAAGCTTTATTGAATGGGTGAGGTAAAAATTAAGTATCCTCTCTTATCATCATGCCTCAAAATCTGTAATCTTGAGCAAGAGCTAAAAAATGTTAATGTCTGCCAGTTCCGATTTTATTGCTCTGTGTCGAGAGCAAATAGCGCTGCTAACCCAAGGGCTGGGAGCAACTTTAAGTATTGTGTACCTGACACAAGAATTGGTAGAGACTCCTTCTGGTGAGGCCAAACTGATTCCTGTGGTAATTTACCCAGAAACAGCATTATTACCGCCAGGGGAAGAGATGGCTGAGGCGACAGTACACAAGCAACTTCAAGTTGGAAATGTATTTATATTACCCAACGATCGCAGAAGGTTATTGACAGCAGAATCGGAATCTCCAAGCTCATCACAGGAGTCTGAGGCATCTCAACCCCATTTAAAAGAGGAATACCTCTTTAGTGGCAACCAAATTGTTTTACCTCTAGTTTATGAGGGTGTGATGATGGGGTTATTGGTGACGGGTAGGCAAGATCGGTCATGGAATGAACATGAGGAAAGTCAGATTCAACAGATAGCCCAAACATTAGCGATCGCTTGTATTTTAGATCAACGCCGGGCATGGTTTGAGCAGCAGTTACATGAGCAACAAATTCTCCAAGAAAAACAGCGAGATTTGCTAGATAACCTGTTGCATCAGTTTCGTAACCCATTAACGGCATTGCGGACTTTTGGGAAACTGCTATTGAAAAGGTTGCGGCCAGGAGAAGCCAACCGGGATGTAGCAAATAGTATTGTGCGAGAAAGCGATCGCCTCAAAGAATTGCTGCAACAATTCGATCAAGTAATTGACTTGACAGAAACAGATTTAGCACCACTACACCTGCCCGAACATGAAGTATTTGTGGAAGCAACTATTCAAAAATCCGCTAAACCACCACTATTATTGCCGGGAACAGGAGATAAAGCAGTTGATTGCTCCTTAGCAGATATATTAGAACCATTATTAATATCAGCCAAAGCGATCGCCCAAGAGCGAAAGCTAAAAGTAATAACTGAAATTAAACATAATTCACCCCTAGTACGTGCCAACATCAAAGCATTACGAGAGGTTTTAAATAACGTCATCGATAATGCTTTGAAATATACTCCCACTGGTGGCAAAATTTTGATTCAGGCAGGGCAAGAAAAAGCTAATTTTCAGGGAATTGTAATTAGTGACAACGGACCTGGGATTCCACCCGAAGATTTAGAACATCTTGGAGAACGGCATTATCGCGGTGTACAAGCGCAAACAGAAATCCCTGGCACAGGTTTGGGGTTAGCGATCGCCAAACAATTAATAGAGCAAATGCAGGGTGAAATCGAGGTTTTCAGCCCTGCAATCAACTCTAAGCTAACTTCACCCAATGCACCGGGGACTACTTTTATTATTTGGTTGCCGGAAGTTCAAATTTAGTCATTTGTCATTAGTTAGGAGTCATAAGAGAAGAACTTTCTGTTTGCTCCAATTCCCCATTCCCAATTTCCAATTCCCAATTACTATCTTAGTGACACCAACAAGTTTTGATTGATTGTCATTTGTAAATCGGTATCTGGATCAATGGCAATTAAGTCAACACTATTCTTACCGAAGAACAGACCAACCAATGCACCGATACCAGCGCCACCCAAAACTTCTTCTGTGGCGATCGCGCGATCACCAGTCACAGCAGATACCGCAGTTGCCGCACCTGCACCCAATACAGTATTTTTGATAATTGAACCAATACTAGTACCCTTCTTCACGGTTTCAGTTTTGGTGATCACTTCAGAAGTAGCGTTAAGCTGATACTCCTGTCCACTGGTCAAAACCAATTTTTCAGCAACGAATTGAGAACCGCCTGTAGCAGGCTTTAGTTGACCAATAACTTGACTACCAGCCGGAATCACTACAGATCCGTCTTGTGTCACCACATTTTGAGATACTGTCAATGTCAAAGGTGCTGTTTCATCCTTTGTAACCAGAATTTTTTCTGCCTTGTCATACTTCACAGGAATAGCTGTCCCTTGAGGAATTGTCACAGCTACAGGTGTTGGGGTAGTAGACCCGACAGCCACGACATAAGGCGAGTTAATTGCTGAGGCTTGGTTAGAACTAACCAATGCTTGGTAGATAAAAGCTGCTACTTGGGCGCGAGTGGCGGTTGCAGTTGGATTCAGGAACTTCACATTAGGATAGTTCACCACAATTTGCTTTTCAATTGCAGCTGCAATCGGGCTACGGGCATAGCTAGCGATGTTAGAGGCATCGTTGAAGTATTGCAGAGTGCTTTCGGTATTGCCACTGGGACTATATTCCAGACCATTAGCGAGGGAAACTAAAACCTGTTGGCGGGGAATAGCTTGGTTAGGCTCAAAGCGATTACCGGGATATCCAGATAAGAAACCAATGGTATAGGCTTGCCCAATTGCACTTGATGCCCAATAGTTGCTAGGTACGTCAGCAAAATTGATTGGCGATCGCTGCTGTGATTTTTGGAAAGCTTTGTTGACCATAGCGGCAAATTGAGCGCGTGTCACCGCTTCTTCAGGACGGAAACTACCATCAGGAAATCCGGCAATTACACCACGTTGTGATAATTGTTGAATAAATTGTGCCGCCCAATAATTAGATGAAACATCAGAAAAAGTAGTTTGAGCTAAAGATGGAGAAGCTGTAATCAAAGGAGCTACAGTGCCTACTGTGACGCTCAAAGCCATGAATGCAGCTGTTCCAGATTGCAACCGATTAAAAGTAAACATTAATTTTTAACTCCAGTAGAATTATTTTTATTACTGTTAATTAATGAGACATTTACTAAAGTCTTAGGTTCCCTTTAATTTCTGTTTTTTGTAAAAACCATTACTTTTGTCATATAGTCAAATTAGATATTCACATTAATGAAAAGCCTGCCAACATAGCTAGCAAAAAGAGAGGCTTTGAAACCCAGTTTTACTTTTTTAGTACTTTTATGAAACCACCCTGCTTGCCGACGCAGCAAGCAGGGTAGAGGGTTAGGCAATACGGTTCGGATAGCAGGGGAGGCAGGGGAAGAAAGAGAGTTATTGTTCAATACAGTTCAGATAAGACCAAAACACTTGTAGAGACGGCGATTTATCGCGTCTCAAAACCCACGATTTTGTACAAGTAGCCCTTAACCCAAGCGCATTGAGTTATTGTTCAATAATTCTTCTCTCCCCCTGCCTGCCTAAACCAAAAAATTACCTTAACCGAACGGTATTGGAGGGTTAGGTCTAAGTTAATTCGCCAATTTGAAAATATTCGCTGTCACTCCGAGACTTTCTTCAAAAAGGGACTCACGACCCCAGCGTTGCACCTGCTGACTCAGTAATGCTTCGGCTTTTTGTTCTGAAAGTGAAGTTACCTGTTGAAACAGACCGGCAGATTGGGCACCACCATGTGTTTCCATCCGCATACAACCACCAGTTTCCGAGCAGATAACTGTACCACAGTCTGCCTGGGGATTTGTGGAACTGAGGCGCAAGGCAATCAAGTCACCAATAATATCGCCCACATCAGCAACGGGAACTCCTGCTAACTCGGCTTCTACTTGTCGCTGATCTTGAGAAATAAAATGGATGCGAGTGATATCATAATCACCGCTTTCCTTTTGATAAGAAACTGGCTGCCAGTCTAACCGACTTGCTAGCCAACCCAAAAACAGCAAAGCTTGGGCGGGATTGCCTTTTTCGTAATCAATCGTCACGCGGTCAATTTCTTTGAGGGCGGCACGACGCTTAGGCGAATCGTAGGCTTCAGCTGTCAATTCCTGCCATGATGCGAGGCGACGCCAGTTCAAATCCGCTAAAGGTACACCAGTTTCTACCAACTCTTCGAGGCGGAGTAAATCACTTTCTGGCTCGTTAAAGTTGCAAGAATCAACAATGACATTATTGCAGATTGCTGCTAGGCGCTTGAATAGACCGTTGTTAGGGTCTGGTGTCGCCTTCCACCAGAGAAACTTTGGCAAACCACCAATCAACAATGCTGGAATCATGCCACCGATGCGTTCTAAGGCAGCAGCAGTACCACTCAGAGTAATGTATTCGCAGCAGATAAGTGTGCTTGATGATTGCTTTTGAATCGGGCAATAGGCAGAAACTTGAGCCTTAACTCCTTCATCTTCGCCAGCAATGGGAAATAGGGCAATGATGCGGCAGGGATTGCGAAGAGCGATTTCATCAGCAATTCTGGGGCTACCGCTATTTAACCCAGCAATAGCATGTTCTCCTCCAGTCCCACCTCGCTGACCTTTAGCGAATTCTTCTCGTAATACAGTCAGAGTTTCTGGTGTTGCTGTTCCGGTTTCTGGCAAACCATGTTTCTTTTGCACTTCCCGTAATGCTGCTGCCATTTGCGGTCCTAAAATCCCATCAAGTGGGCCGTTGTAAAATCCTAAAGCAGCCAACAAATACTGAGTTTCTTCTGGTTCGTAGACCACTAAGGTAAATGTTGTTGCCCTAGTAGCACTGGGAAGTCCACCGTCCTCGCCAGTTATGCCATAGCTTTGCCAAATTTGATTGAGTTCGGCATCTATTTCGTTAAGCGAAATATCTTTCGGTGCCTGGAGTGAAAAAATTGTAGAAGTTTGGAGAGCCATAGGAAGTTTTGGATTTTGTCATTTGTCATTTGTCATTGGTCATTGGTCATTTGTCATTTGTTTTTACTAGTGACTAATGAACGCCACTTGCTTCAACTGGGGAAACCCCCGCAACGCAGTGGCTCTTAATGACTAATATTTAGATTAGAGTCTGCGCCAGCGACGGCCATCCTGGTTAATTAAGAGTTCTGCTTGTTCTGGCTCCCAAGTACCGGCTTCGTATTGGGGAATAGTAGTAGGATCGGCGGGTGCATCCCAAACAGAAAGGGCTGGTGTTACTACCTGCCAAGCTGCTTCTACTTCGTCCGCCCGTGTGAACAATGTTTGATCGCCCATCATACAATCAAGGAATAAGCGATCGTAGGCATCAGATGTTGCTTGGATGCCAAAGGAACCATAACTAAAGTCCATATCAACGGAACGGGTGCGGAATTCTGCCCCCGGCATTTTGACATCAAAACGCAGGGAGATACCTTCATTTGGCTGAATCCGCATCGTCAAAATATTGGCGTTTGTCTGTTGAGCGGCAGATTGGAACATCCGAGATGGAACTTCGCGGAAGTGAATTGCAATCTCACTCACTTTTTTCGGCATCCGCTTTCCAGTCCGCAAGTAGAAAGGAACACCTTTCCAACGCCAGTTATCTACCAAAAACTTCATTGCTACATAAGTGGGTGTGGTGGAGTTGGGGTCAACGCCTGGTTCTGTGCGATATCCTGGCACTGCTTGACCTTTCATCCAACCAGCACTGTATTGCCCACGCACTGCTGACCGCGACAGATTGTGAACATCAGCTAAACGAGTAGCTTGGAGTACCTTCACTTTTTCTGTGCGGATGCTGTCGGCATCCATTGCGTTGGGTGCTTCCATCGCCGTTAAGCAGTAAAGTTGCATGAGGTGATTTTGCAACATATCCCGTAGTGCGCCAGCGCTTTCATAGTAGCCAGCCCGGTCTTCTACGCCCACGGTTTCTGCTACGGTAATTTGCACGTGGTCAACAAATTGACGATTCCACAAGGGTTCAAAAATCGCATTGGCAAAGCGAAACACCAGCAAATTCTGGACTGTTTCTTTACCCAAGTAGTGGTCAATACGATAAACTTGATGCTCTTTGCAATATTTCTGTACCACTTGGTTAAGGCTTTGGGCAGAAGCCAAGTCCCGACCAAAGGGTTTCTCAATTACTAGACGATGTTTGTAGGGATCTTCTAGCATCCCGCCGCTTCCTAGCTGCTTAATTGCTTCGGGAAAGAATGAGGGAGCAACGGATAGGTAGAACATGCGATTGCCTCGCGTGCCCCGTTTTTCGTCTAATTCACTCAGTAAGGTTTTTAGTTTCTGGTAGCTTTCAGGGTTGTCTATATCTCCAGGACTGTAGAACAGACCTTGAGAGAAGTCTTGCCAGAGTTCCCCTAAATCAACATCAGGATGTGCCTCTTCCATGCCCTTCTGCATTTGTTCGCGGAAGTATTCATGGCTCCATTCTCTTCTTGCTACGCCAACAATGGTAGTTTCTGGCGGAATGCGCCGTTCTCGCCGCAATTTGTAAAGTGCTGGCACTAGTTTGCGCCAGGTGAGATCACCAGAAGCGCCAAAGATAACTATAATCTGGGGTTCAGGCATCCCTTGTTGTTGCAGACCAACGCGCAAGGGATTTTCTAGCAGACTAACCATAGGAATTTTGGATTTTGGGTTTTAGGTTTTGAAATTGGGAATTGGGAATTGGGAATTGGGCACTTGTAGTGAGCGTAGTCGAAGTATTGGGTATTGGGCATTGGGTTTTGGAAAATAATATTTTTAATCTTATTCCCCAGTCCCCATTCCCTAGTCCCCAGTCTCCAGTTCCCAGTCCCAATTCCCTACACTGGTGACAATACCTTGATCTTGTCTTCTAAAGAGTTCATCAAGGACTGGAAGGGCTGGATGAACTTGTCAATACCTTCAACTAACAGTTCATCCATTACGGTATCGAGATCGATGTTGATGTCAGGATCTTTGAGGTTTTCAATCAGCGTGTAAGCATTATTTACGTCTGTTTCTAAGCGATCGCTCACGTTACAATGATCGGCACAAGCTTTAATGGTCGCTGGTGGTACGGTGTTAACGGTATCTTGTCCAACCAACTCTTCGATATACATCACGTCGTTGTAGTTGGGATCTTTGGTGCTGGTACTAGCCCAAAGTAGCCGTTGTACTGTGGCCCCTTTTGCTGCCAACTCTTGCCAACGCTCACTTCTAATGATTTTCTTGTATTCTTGGTAAGCTACCTTGGCGTTTGCGATCGCTACTTTCCCTTTCACAGCTTTTAGCTTTGCTTCCACGGCAATATCATCAACACCTTTTTTCAACTTAGCATCAATCTTGCCATCAATGTTGCTATCGATCCGGCTGAGGAAGAAGCTAGCGACTGAAGCAATTCTACTGATGTCTTTACCTTCAGCCAGCCGTTTTTCTAAGCCACGAATATATGCCCAAGCCGTGTTTACATAGCTTTCTACTGAAAACAACAGCGTAATATTGACATTTATCCCCTCGGCTATTACCTGCTCTACTGCTGGCAAACCAGGTTCCGTACCGGGAATTTTAATCATCAGATTTTCCCGACCAATTTCTTGGAAATAGCGCCGAGCTTCGTTTATTGTGGCTTCAGTATCATGGGCGATAGTTGGCGGTACTTCGATACTCACATAACCATCTAGTCTATTCGAGGCTTCATAAACAGGGCGTAAAATATCACAGGCATTACGGATGTCTGCAAAAACTAGGGATTCGTAAATTTTGTATGTCGGTAAGCCAGCCCGAACTCCGGCTTCGATATCCGCATCATAAATGACGTTACCTGCGATCGCTTTATCAAAGATAGCTGGGTTAGAAGTAATCCCAGATATACCTTGATTTTCAATCATGTCTTTGAGTTCACCTGATTGAATAATGTCACGGGTCAAATTATCCATCCAGATACTTTGACCGTATTGCTTAATTTCTAGTAGATGATTGGTAGACATAGCTAGTTTATTTCACTCCTGTATAGTGATGTTTCTAAGTGAAGTTAGCAAAACGCATTGATACTTACTTTTGAATTGTGGCGTTGCCAATCACTTATCGCATCGGCCAGCTGAGATAATCCTTAATTGATCTTCTGATCTTCAAAAAGCGCTATTTTGCATCCCAATCCTAAATCACCATGATTAACGTTTAATTAATGGCAGATGAGAGTACAGCACGGCGTAAATAAATCACCCTTCTAAAACCTCTGAAACCCTTACGTAACACTAACTACGAATTACTTAGTGTCCGTTTTGAATAAAAGATTCTACCTTTGCGACATCTTCTTTGCTGCCAATAATTAAAGGTGTGCGTTGATGCAGTTTTTTTGGCACTACATCCAAGATGTTTACCAATCCTGTCGTAGCACGGCCGCCTGCTTGCTCAATCAAAAAGGCGAGAGGAGCGGTTTCATAAAGCAAGCGCAATTTCCCTTCTGGGTTTTGAATTGTACCTGGGTAGAGGAACACACCGCCTTGAACCAAAATTCTATGGATGTCGCTCACCATTGCACCGCTATAACGAGCGCTGTAGCCTTCTGTGCGATGAACGTAGCGGATGTATTCTCGAATCGATTCTTCCCACTGCCAGAAGTTACCTTCATTTACGCTGTAAACGGAACCGTGGTTAGGAATCCGAATATTCTCTTCTGTGAGAATAAATTCTCCTAAGCTGGGATCGAGAACAAAGGAATGAACGCCAGTACCTATAGTATAAACCAGCATCGTGCATGGCCCATATAGGATGTATCCGGCAGCAAGTTGCTTCCGTCCGTTGGTGAGGAGATCGGTTGCCTTACCATCGCTATCATTTCCTTCTTGTTGGCGAATGGCAAAAATAGAACCTAAGCTGAGATTATTATCAGTGTTGGATGAGCCATCAATTGGGTCATACAACAGGGTATAGCGACCAATGGGGCAATTTTCGGGGATATAGTAGGGATTTTCCATTTCCTCAGAAGCGAGGCGACAGACTAAGCCGCTTTGCTTAAACACTGAGATAAACACATCATTGGCATAGACATCCATCTTTTTGACGGATTCTCCTTGGACATTAACTTCCCCGGTAAAACCGAGAACGCCTTCCATTAAACCAGCGCGACTCATGCGGCGAGCAACCAGTTTACCTGCTAAGGCGATGCGATTCATCAGCGCACTTAAATCTTGTGCGTCTGGCGAAAAACTCTGAAGTTGCTGGAGAACGTGACGGGATAAGGTTGTACAATCACGATCTAAAGCTCTATCTGTAATTTCATTGATAGACGATTCTAAGGATTCTGGCGTTTTAGCCATTTTTATGTTCTCCGCAGCCACTAGCTGTTAATTGGGTTTTAGTCGTGTTTGGCAACTTATGGTTGCTGCTTCTATCTTAGAAAGGTAATTTGAGAACTTAGATGCGACTTTAGATAAACTAAAGAAATGAGTTTTCAGAGACTCTTGTACTTAGATTCTGGATACGTAATATTTTGTATAAGATATTGCCAACATTAATCAGTAATTTATTTAAGTTAAGGGACTAATTCTAGATTGTAAAAACACGATACAAAGACGCGATAAATCGCCGTCTCTACAATACAGCAGTCTTTTGTAGAGACGGCGATTCATCGCGTTTCTTGCCTTAACCGAATAGTATTGGGACGGCTCTAACCTATAGTTATGAGAAAATAACGCTATTTAATCCTTGGTTGGTTAATTAATCCCAAAGATAAACAAGTAATTATTTATCGTCCTAATGTATATTTGCTGATTACTTTATCCAAAGATTTAATTGCTTTCTCAAAATACTGAAATGCTTTCTCAAAATGACCTTTGACTTATTCAAACCCAAGTTTGCTTTTTCATTTCAGTGTTTTCCGCAAGCAAAAGCCAGAGGGATGGACTACATCATTCAAAGCTTTTAGCCAATTAACCCTCTCCCTATTTCCCCCTAAAAAGGGAGAATAGGGTTAAAAGGGAGTAATTCAGGAAATTACTAGTTCTCTGAAGTTTCCTGAGAGAACTTTTTATGGATGGTTTTGGTGGATTCTCCATCAGTAGCGACTGTTATGAGATAGTCCATTAAACCATCTGAAAAGGGAAGACGCAGGTGGAAAGTACCATCGGGTTTGATTTTGATGGGATGTCCAGCAATGTTTACGCTTGTATTTGGTTGGGTTGCTCCGTGAATAATCAACTCAGCATCTGCTACAAACCAAAAATCTTCGTGGGAACGACTGAAAACGCGAACATTAGGTGAACGGGCGATGAGTAACCAACGCTCGCTATCAGCTATATAACCAATTTCAACCATATAGTCCCGATCGCTCACGGGAATCGCCACAAAGCGATCGCGGGCTACTTCTTCACATTCATACTGCTGTACAAGCTGGGGACTTTGATAACTCAAGTCAATCCCAGTTACATCGTAAAGCCGCACTACCAATTGAGAACCGCCCTGTTGTTGCAGCGCTTTGTTCTGAGTCTGGGAAATGTGCCAAGAGACATAAGCCCATTTAGGAGTGCGGGGTGTAAGCAGTATGTTGCTTTCTTCTTCACTACTCTTTTCTTCTACGTTTACCAAGTTAATAGCTGTTTCGCTTGGTAAGGCTCCATTTTCAACGGTGGAATCTGTATGAACAGGACTGAAGACACGAGCGATCGCAGAACGGGCAATAAATAACCAGCGACCGCCATCAGCGAGATAACCAATTTCAGCTATATAATCGCGATCGCTGATGGGAATTTCCACAAAGCGATCGTTTGCAGTCTCTTCACATTCATATTGTTGGACAAATTGAGGATGTTGATAACTCAAGTCAATCCCAGTTGCATCATATAACCGCACTACCAATTTAGAGCCGCCCTGTTGTTGCAGTTCTGCTTTCTTGGTTTCGGATATCTCCCAAGAGACATCAGCCCATTGGTAAGTGCGAGGTGTAAGGACAAGACTGCTCTCTTCTTCAACATCTACTAAGTGAATATCTGTTTCATCTGCAATCGCCACATCATCAACGATCGGATCTGGATGCACAGGACTGAAGAAACGAACAACTGCTGAACGAGCAATGAATAACCAGCGTTGTTTACCGCCGTAGGCATCGCCATCAGCAAGATAACCAATTTCAGCTATATAATCGCGATCGCTGGCGGGAACATCGGCCAGTCCCTCGTTTACTGTCTCTTCAGATTCATACTGCTTGACAAGCTGAGGACTTTGATAGCTCAAGTCAATCCCAGTCACATCATACAGCCGCACTATAAATTGAGAGCCGCCCTGTTGACGCAGTGCTGCTTTCTTGGTTTCGGAAACTTCCCAAGAGACATGAGCCGATGTGGAAGTATGTGGTGTAAGCAAAATACTGCTCTCTTCTTCAACATGTCCCAAACCAATAGTTGTTTCGGCTGTGTTCACCACATCATCAACTATGGGATCTGGATTCACAGGACTGAAGACACGAAGAATTGCGGAACGGGCGATAAATAACCAGTACTCGCCATAAGCGATATAACCAATTTCAGCTATGTAGTCGCGATCGTTGATGGGAATTTCCACAAAGCGATCGTGTGCTGTCTCTGCACATTCATACTGCTGGACAAGCTGGGGAGTTTGATAACTCAAGTCAATGCCAGTCACATCATACAGTCGCACTACCAATTGAGAACCGCCTTGTTGCCACAGTTCTGCTTTCTTGGCTTCGGAAATCTCCCAAGAGACATTAGCTGATGTCGAAGTATGCGGTGTGAGCAGTATGTTGCTTTCTTCTTCACTGCTCTCATCTTCTGTATCTCCCAAGTGGATATCTGTTTCGGCTGCGATTGGCACATTGTCAATCGTAGTATCAGTTTCTCCTTGAGTGTCTAATCCCAGATTTATCGCCCAGGCTCCAATCCCTGCGCCTGCTGCTAAAGCCGCAACGCCTGCAAAATCTATGGAGTCATTCTCAGCAGCACCTTCCCCAACAGTTGGCTCTGTTTGAGATTCTTCGTCTACCACCTCGATAGGAGGTTCGGCTGCATCTGCTACCACATTGAATACATCTACATCTGGCAATTCTGGCAAATTGAGCAGTGGAGATGGTGGTAACGGTGAAGGTTCCACTTCGCCAGAGTCTGGTAAGGGCAATTCATCTGTATCTTCAATTGAGGTGATACTCTGTAGCCAGTTCAATTCTGCTTGAAGTTCCTCATCTATCTCATCTTCAGAAATTTCTGTGTCCCAATATTCCAAATCAGATGTTACTTCTGGCACATCTGGTAATTCGGGTAGTGAGGCTGTTACCTCAGATGAAGGCAGTTCTACATCAGAAGATATTTCTTCAGGAAGATTTCCCAAGTGAGGATATGGAGTATTTACTACGGCTGCTGGGGCTTCTATATCCCATGCAACCTCATCAGAATCGGGTGTATTTGTCTCAATATAATTACTTAGTCCGACCGTCTCATCAATTGCGTTTGTTTCTGTTTCTTTGTTGTTAAAGGCAGACCAGGTAGCCGCCCCGATGCCTGTTGCTAAAGCCGTACCACCAGTTAAAGCTGCGGCTCCCGCTCCATTAGTTAGAGTAGAGGTTGTGCCTTCATAGAGGTTAGAAGTGCCATTAGTTGCCTCTTGGACTAAATTGGATGTCCCGTGAGTACCATTTTCAGCCAGGTCAGATTGGGTTTGAGCATAGATATTGAAAGGAGTGCGATCGGGGGTTTCTTGCTCTTGGAATTGTGAAACTGGCTGTTCTTCAAGCATCGCTCCGTTAATGGAGGCAGCTGTGCTGGCATTAAGTACTGCTGTTTCTCCATCTTCTGGATCGGGTGGATGAGGATTTGATTCTGGTAAGTTGTCTGTTTTCTCATCGGATGATGGGTTTTTTCCGAGAGTCCACCAGGCCAACGCTGCAATTACACTAACAAAAAACAAAGGTAGCAGTACCCAAAATGGTACTTCTTTGTTGACAACTGGACTTTTTTGTGTATCGGCAGGAGCGACAAAAGGCTGTTCGCCAAATGCAGAAGCAGTAGCACTAGGGGAAGCTGTCGCAGCAGGTGTTGTCTGGGCACTGGGAGAAGGCGTGACAATAGGTTGTGATACGTTGGTTGCGATCGCAGTTGCTTCAGATGTTCTTGCTTGTTCTATAGCCTGCTGTCCTGCGGGTGCCAGGGTAAAGCCGAGAAAATCTACTATGCTTAAGCTGGGATTTTTTTTGTAAACATAAACTAAAGGTTGCGAGAAAGGATATTTTGCGTCATCTGGTAAGGCTTGATGTAATTGCAGAACTCGCACATTTTGCAGCTTCGACACCTGATTAGCTAACACATAGCTAATGCCATCTTTACCCAGTTGTTTGATGATTTCTGCGGTATTATCCTCAGTTAGTTGGGTAGCACTAGACCCTGTAGCAAATTCAGCAGTCTTGAAGGCTGGATAAGTGCGGAAAGTATTGCGAGTCTCACTTGTATTAGGGTGATCGATTAATCTAATTTTCCCTGGTGATCCTCCTAGTTGTGACCAATTTGTAATTTGTCCCCGGAAAATCCGGGCAAATTGCCTACTAGTCAAGCTGCCTTTGAAAGGATTATCTGCGCTAACCACGATCGCGATCTTCTCACGGCGCAAGCGGACTTGCTCTAGTCCTTGAGCTTTTTCTGCTGGTGTCAACCCCCGCCCCATTGCTACGATGTCAATTTTGCCATCTAGTAAATCTTTCAGTGCTGTATCAGTGCCATTAGCACCAACTTCAACCTTAGTACCCGAAAACTGTTTTTCAAAATTCTCTTTCAGGCTTTCGTTGATTGCACCCAAAGTATTTGAACCATCAATCCGAATTGTCGTTCCATTCTGCACTGTTTGCGGCAGTGTAAAAGAAGGAGACTCAGGTTTAGATTGCGCCAGTATAGGTTCTGATACCAGCAAACCTGCTGCCATAGGAGTTGTAGCTAAAGCAACCCATAATATCAGCCTGATTATCGAAGTATCTTTTTTTTCTTGTTGCCACATAAGCCCCTTAATTAAAGTAAAAAATAGAAAGCCTACCAGTCTTAACCCACAATCTTGTTAAAGATTATGGAGGAGACGCGCTAATTATACATCTGAGTTCTCTTTAGTTCTAAGTTCCTTTAGCGCACTTATATTGATTTATACTTGAACTGAGATTGTATAGCATGATAATTTATACTCTAACTACCAGAGTCTGTTTACTATAAAATGTTCTAATTTATATTGCAACTTATACCAAGTTGGTAGCTTATGGCCACAATTATGAATTATTGAATTACTAAAACTGGTAAAGTGTAGCAAATTCAATATTATTTAACAATATTATTTTCAGTAGTGCTGGGTACTGAGTATTTTTATGTCTTAAAAGAGTACTTGTTTTTCAGCACTCAGAAGAATCTACTATATTTTTGAGATAACAATGACAATCTGGCTTATCAATCAGCGACTCCACCAAAGCATTTAGGGCAGTAGCAGCTAAAGCGCCACCTCCCAAAGTCCCTGCAACTGTAATAAAAGGTATCTCTTGTTGCATGAGTTGTCGCTTGGCTGCGGGAGCATGGCTAAAGCCAATGGGCATTCCAATTACTAACGCTGGCTGAATTTTTTGATTGCTAATCGCTTCACAAACTTCTACAAGTACTGAGGGAGCATAACCAACTACCAGCACGCAACCTTGATTTACTTGCAGCAATTTTGATCGCCATTCTTGATGTTGCCAAAAGGCAAATTCTGCTTCTGTGGCAGTGGTAATGTGGGGATTATCAATTAAGGTTTCAGTGCGGCATCCCAAGTGAAGTAATCGGGTTTGATCTAAAGTAGCAGCAACCGTTTGGGTATCGACAACAATTTGACAGCTTGAAGATAAGGCTTTTCGACTAGCTGCGATCGCATCTCGGCTCAATTTCACAAAGGATACTAAACTCACATCGCCACAAGCCAAAACCAACTGAGAAATTAAGTGTTGTTCAATTTCCGAACGATTAGATAAATCTGGTAGTAAGCGTTGTAGCGATTCGGAAAAAGCTTCTGAATGGGTATGAATTTCGGCATCCAAGCCACTCCAAAGATTTTCCAATCCCCCCAATCCGGCTTGAGTTTCGACATCAAGTAACTTGAGTTGTGCCAAAACTTCCGCCTGGATAATTTGACAATGGCGATCGCGCCCCAATAATCCTTCTAATGCTGATGCAGTTTGCCGCAGTTGAGAAATTTGTTGCATCACCGCGCGATATTGCTGCTGGAGTTGTCCCATCAGGTTTGTAGTTGTCTCCGCCTCTGGTTCCATCTCCAAAATATTGCGGATATGGTTTAGCTGAAACCCTTGCTGCTTCAATGCAACAATCCGTTGCAACCTGAGAACATCTGTTTTGGTATAGAGACGGTAATTGCTGTGCGATCGTACTGGTTGCGGTAGCAGTCCCAATTGATGATAATGGCGCACCATCCGCGGAGTTAAACCGCCGCCAACCGCATCAGTGAGTTCTTTAATAGTTAAGCAACCAGCGTTCATGATTTACTCCAACAACGGCAAAATTCTTTGTAATTCTCCACAAGCCGCCTGAAGAGATGGCGGTGCATTTTCATCCAAACCTTGATAACACTGATTTACCAAGTTTTCTACAGATGGCTTGCAAGCTGACTCATTGGTTAATTTTGAATATTCTGTTTCTTCATCAACAGCTTCATCTTGTAAATAATGTATCCAAGTTTCAATATTTATTTTGGGTATAAATATTGCTATGGCTTCATCGGGCTGGCGAATCTGCTGTGAATCTCCTATCAGTGCATCATCTAATTGCTTCAGCCTTTCCTCTACCGTTTTTTTGTCTGCATCAATCAAAACTACTAGCATTCCTAAACGATAATTTTTGCTGCGATATGCTTTTACCTCTGTGGGATAACGTTTTCTGACAAACTGCTCTCCTGCACCTTTTGGGCAAATTTCAATTCTAAGATTTCTATCTAAAATAAAACCTCTTTTTTTCAGAAAATGCCGAGCAAAAACTTCTTGCTGCTTATCCTCACACAGAATTACAATCTGTACTCTACGCTGGCTCATAAAGCCATCCCCGTGCAATTAGTTCCGAAACAGGTAATCCAGTACTTTCAGCAACTTCATTACTAATTTTTTTCACTCTTACAGGTGCATTACTCTGACGCTCAAACCAATAACCTATAGGTGATGCTAAAAGATAATTAATTAATTCAGGATGATGAGAAATTAGCAAAGCTTGAATTTTTTGCTCACTGCAAAGGTCATAAAGCTGAACTAGCCAAGGCTGAATTTCTGGTAGAGCTAAGAAATTCTCTGGTTCATCTATACACAGTGTGTAATCTTCAGACTGAGTGCAATAAAGAAGTGTGTACAGAGCAATTAGCACTTTTTGTCCATCGGATAATTCGCTAAAACGATAATCAATAATATTTTTTCTATCTTCACCTGTTGTAAATCGCAATTTTAAAGTTCGATATCTTTCACTAAACTGTTCAAACTTAAAACTTACAAAACCCTCTAAAACATCTTGTAGTATTTTCATAAGTTCAGAAACCTTACCTTGATCTTCTGAAATATAACGATACCAAGAAACAAAATTTTCCATTCTAAAATCTAGACTTATTTCTTCCTTCTCGCTGCCATCAACCATAAGACTAGGAATTATTTGTACAATAATGAATCGTTGCATTCTTTTTGTAAACCAAGCTAGCTTTGTAGTATTAGTATTTTCAGAAAACAACGATATCAGAGAAATAAAGTCTGAAATAGAAGAAGGGAATGGAATATTTTCTAATTCAGAAGTATCTTCTCGAAAAATTTGAAATTGATTGTCCTCTAACTTTAGCAAGATTTGGTTATTAAACCAGAGACGCTCATATTCAATATGATTTTTATTTGGATTATGTCTAATAGCCAACTCATATTTATAATGACCATTATTGCCAGTAATTTCTAACTCAAAACGCTGAATTTTTAAATTTTGCCAGCGAGTACAGTCAGTAGATTCAAAAATTTCTTCTAGGTTTTTGCGACCACTTACAAAAGCTTGAATTTTCCGCAAGGCTTCAAAAACAGTTGATTTACCTGTCCCATTACCACCAAGAAACAGGTTAATCGAGTCAAAATTCATCTCAAAATTTACCAAGCCGCGAAAGTTATCAATATAAATTCGCTTTAGCATATATTTTTTCCTATTAGTGCAATTTAAAGCTAACAGTTAAATCGTCCCATTTACCTACATTCCGCTTTTGAAAAACACTCCAAGAAGGCAGATAAAGATTTAACTTTGCGTACCTCAGCGCCTCTCTGCTTTTCAAAATCATTATAAACCTTGACATTAACATTAATGTCAAGGTTTAGCGTGAGAGAGTCCTTGTTAATTCACCTCTCATGCTCTACCCCCAAGGTTTCAACCAATTCACCAAAGAACACACAGATACCTTAGCAGCCCTTTTATGTGGCTTACTGCTATTTCTCGGATGGTTCGCCTTACATCTCGGCTGGTTGGGATTAGCATTCCTACTTCTACCTGCTGCTTACGTGATTGGTGGTTACGAAAGTGCGCGGGAAGGATTGACTACCCTTTTCAAAGAAAAAGAACTCGATGTAGATTTGCTGATGATTGTGGCGGCGATTGGTGCTGCTAGCCTCGGCTTATGGCGAGGAGAATATCATCTAATTATTGATGGGGCAATTTTGATTCTGATTTTTGCCATCAGTGGCGCATTAGAAGGCTATGCCATGCAGCGAACTGAACGCAGTATCAGGAGTTTGATGAGTTTGACACCAGATACAGCAAGAGTTTTGTTTCAGGGAAGGGAAGAGGAAATTTCTATCAGTCAGTTAAAAGTGGGTGATGAGATTGTTGTTAAACCTGGAGAGTTAATTCCTACTGATGGGATAATTTTATCTGGTTACAGCACCCTCAATCAAGCTGCAATTACAGGCGAGTCTTTACCTGTTGAAAAAACAGTGGGTGCAGAAGTATTTGCTGGCACACTCAACGGCTATGGTGCATTGCAGATTAAGGTACACAAACCAGCCCAAAGCAGTTTGATTCAGCGTGTGATTCGCTTGGTAGAACAGGCGCAAACAGAAGCACCTCCTTCGCAACAGTTTATCGATCGCTTCGAGAAGGGATATGCCAAAGTTATTGTAGTAGCCGGAGTATTACTGGCAACTTTACCGCCGTTTCTTTGGGGTTGGGACTGGGAAACAACAATTTATCGGGCGCTTACTTTCCTAGTGGTTGCTTCTCCTTGTGCGCTGATGGCGGCAATTATGCCCACCCTGCTTTCGGGAATTGCCAATGGTGCAAGACAGGGGATTTTGTTTAAAAATGGGGCGCAGTTGGAGAAGATTGGTAAAGTCCGAGCGATCGCATTTGATAAAACTGGTACTCTGACAACAGGACGGTTGCAGGTATCCCAAGTAATTGTAGTTAGTAAATACACGAATGCAGATGTATTAAAAGCCGCCGCTAGTGTAGAATCCTATTCAGAACATCCCATCGGTAAGGCAATTGTGCAGGCGGCTGGTGAAACAGTTCGAGTCTTCTCTGCGAGACGCTCCGCGAAGGCGGTTCCCGTCGAGTCGAAACTGTTGAACCCGAAGGGTGATTTGGATTTGGTTGGTGCAATCCAAGTACAAGCCATACCTGGACAGGGAATTGTCGGAATCGCTCAAGAACAACAGGTAATCGTAGGGAATGCCGTTTTTGTGCAGCAATATGTCACAAATTTACCTGAAGAATTGCGAGAAATGGCTCAATCTTTAGAGCAAGAAGGTAAAACAGTGGTTTGGGTAGCACAGGAAGGCAGGGGGGTAGGGGAGCAAGGGAGCAGGGGCGCAGAGGTGATGGGTGTAATTGCGATCGCAGATGAAGTAAGATTGCAAGCAGCAGCAACCATTACTCGGTTAAAGCAACTAGGAATTGAGCAAATTGTCATGTTAACTGGGGATAATCAGGAGACTGCTCACAGTGTCGCCAAAGCAGTAGGAATAGATCGGGTATATGCTCAACTTCTACCAGAAGATAAGCTAGATGTTATCCGCAGCTTACAGCAAAAGTATCAAACTGTGGCAATGGTGGGCGATGGAATTAATGATGCACCAGCTTTAGCCCAAGCATCTGTAGGTATAGCGATGGGAATATCTGGTAGTGATGTGGCATTGGAAACCGCAGATATAGTACTGATGGCAGACAAGTTAGAAAAAATTGCCGTAGCGATACATTTGGGGAGGCGATCGCAATCCATAGTCAAACAGAATATAGTCGTAGCATTGGGTTTCATTATGTTGCTTTTGGTGGGCAACTTTCTCGGAAGTATTAACTTACCCATTGGTGTGATTGGGCATGAAGGCTCTACAGTGTTAGTTACCCTCAGTGGTCTAAGATTGCTGAAATAAAGCACTCTTCTCTAACTGTCTAATCCGCTCCATTTGCAGAATGTTCCACTCATCTTCAGAAAAGGGTGTGCTAAACCAAGCATCTAATATTTCTTTTGCGATCGCTTCTGTAGTTGAACGTAAACTTAATACTAAGACATTCGCATGATTCCAAATACGCGCCCCACGTGCAGTTTCAGCATCATGACATAAAGCTGCACGTATCCCTGAAACTTTGTTGGCGGCAATAGATGCACCAGTACCAGTCCAACAAAAGACAATTCCCTCATCTGCTTTTTGGGTTGCTACTGCCAAAGCAACTTTACTACAGCTAAGAGGCCAATCGACTTCTAAATCATTCTCAGCTAAGGAACCGAAGGGTATAACTTCATGCCCACGCTGCTTAAGCTCTTCCAGTATCTTATCAGTAAGGTTGGTGCGTTCATCACTGCCAATAGCGATTTTCATGCATTCCCCCTTAAAATTAGTCTTCCCCATCTCCTCATACTACGATGTTTATAGGAGACAGGGAAGAGAAGCATAGACAACAGGGAAAAATCAATTACGAACTTGTACTGAGCGTATCGCTAAAGTGAAAGCCTCGCTAACGCGTAGCGTCTCGTAGAGAAGTATTACGAATTAGTTCTCGCCTTTTGCTGAATATACAGCAGTTTTACCATCCAATGAGATACCTTCTGCTTGCAGTTCTTGATGCCGATTTGGTTTGATAAAGCGCTCTGTTGTCGTCTTAATCACGATATACAAAATTGGTACTACAAACAAACTCAAGAAAGTCGCAATTAACATTCCCCCAAATACTGCTGTTCCCAAAGATTGGCGACTACCCGCACCAGCACCTGTGGCAACAGCTAATGGGAAAATCCCCAAAAGTGTAGAAAAAGCAGTCATCAAAATTGGTCGCAATCGCTCTTGTGAAGCCTCAATTACTGCTTTGGTGATCGAAAAACCTTGCTCTCGTAATTGATTAGCAAATTCCACAATCAAAATTGCGTTCTTACTAGCTAAACCAATCAACATTACTAGACCAATTTGACAGTAAACATCATTCGCAAAACCCCGTATTGATTGAGCTATAAGCGCTCCAAAGATAGCTAAGGGAACTGACAACAGAATGATAAAGGGGTCAACGTAGTTCTCGTATTGAGCGGCTAGCACCAAAAATACAAAGATTATTCCTAATCCAAAAATTAGGGGTGCTAAACCACCAGAATCTATTTCTTCTAATGCAGTCCCCGACCATTCGTAACCATAACCGGCAGGTAAAACTTCCTTAGCAACTTTTTCCATTGCTTTAATTGCGTCTCCCGAACTAGAGCCAGGAGCGGCGGAACCATTAATTTCAATCGAGCGAAACAGATTATAGTGATTGATCGTTTGCGCTCCCACAGTTTGAGTAACTTTGACTAAGTTACTCAAAGGAATCATTTGATTCTTTTGAGAACGAACGTATAGTTTACCAATATCTTTTGGATTGGAACGAAACTGTTGGTCTGCCTGGATATACACCCGGTAATTACGCTGCTGGAGATTAAAATCATTTACATATTGCGATCCCAAAGCAGTTTGTAAAGTACTGAAGACATCATCAATAGGAACTTGTAATGATTTGGCTTTATTGCGGTCTACTTCCACAAGCAATTGTGGTGTATCTGCGGCAAAGGTGCTAAATACAGCTTGTAATCCTGGTGTTTGATTAGCCTGACCCAGCAATTTACCCATTGACTGGACTAGATTTTCTAAACCACTGTTACCTCTGCGGTCTTGCAGTTGAAAGACGAAGCCGCCAAAGTTGCCTAAACCTTGAATTGGTGGCGGATTCACAGGAAAAACCCTAGCTTCTGGAATTGCCAACAACTTCCCTTGCAAGCTGCCAATAATCGCCTGTACTGATTGACCGGATTTTGAGCGTTCATCCCAAGATTTTAAAGTTGTAAATATGATGCCGCTATTAGCTGTGCTACCACTAAAACCAAATCCTCCGATCGCAAAAGTCCCCAGTACTTCTGGAATTTGCAGAATTTCTTTTTCTACCTGTGCAATCACATCGCTAGTATATTGCAGCGAAACCCCTTGCGGCCCTTGGATAATTGTAATGAAGTAGCCTTCGTCTTCATCGGGTAGAAATGCTGTCGGTACTGTGGTGTAGAGCCAAGCAGTCATTCCCAAAGAGACGATAAACAACCCAATCACAATAGCTTTGATGTGTGTTAGAAAGGTTAGCGATCGCTTATAACCATTCTGTACCCAGTCAAGAAACCGATTAATCTGGCCAAAAATCCAACCTAGCCAGCCTGAAGGTTTTTGTCCTTGACGTAGCAGCAGCGCACACAAAGAGGGTGTCAGGGTCAAAGCCAAAAAAGTTGAAATCGCAATGGAGAAAGCGATCGTCAAGGCAAATTGTCGATAAAGTGCGCCTGTGGTTCCTGGAAAAAATGCCACTGGCACAAACACTGCCATCAATACTAGTGAAGTGGCAATAACCGCGCCAAAGAGTTCCCTCATTGATTCACTAGCGGCTCGACGAGGATTTATACCTTTATCCTGAATAAAACGGCTGATTTGTTCAACCACAACGATCGCATCGTCAACCACCATCCCCGATGCCAAGGTCAGGCCAAATAAAGTCAAACTATTGATGGAAAAGTTAAAAATTTTGACGAAGGCAAATGTCCCAATTAAGGAAAGCGGAATGGTAAGTGCTGGAATTAAAGTAGTTCGCCAGTCCTGCAAGAACACAAAAATTACAATAACAACTAGCACTACCGCTTCAATCAGAGTCTTGATAACTTCTGCCAAGGACTCTTCTACAAAGGATGTCGTATCAAAAGCTACTTGATATTTTAGCCCTGGCGGAAAACTCGGAGCTAATCGCGCTAGTTCGGCTTTGACTCCCTTAGCCACATCTAAGGCATTACTGCCAGGAACTTGATAAATCCCTAAACCGACAGCATCGTTACCACGAAATCGCAGAAATGAACTGTAGTTTTCTGCGCCCAGTTCCGCTCTACCGACATCTTTGAGCTTGACTAATGTGCCATCATTTCCAGTTTTCAGGACAATTTCTTCAAATTCTGCTGGTTCTGCTAATCGGCTAGCAGCACGCACATCAAGTTGATACCTTTGTCCTTTAGGAGCCGGTTCTTGTCCAATTCTCCCTGCACCAACTTGCAAGTTTTGTTCGGATAAAGCATTCGCTACATCCTGAGTTGTTAGCCCCCGATTGGCAAGGCGGCTCGGATCTAACCACAAACGCATTGCATAGCGGCGTTCACCAAAAATTTGAGCGTTGCTCACGCCTTTGACTCTTTTTAAGGCATCTGCTAAGTAAAGGTCGGCATAGTTGCTTAAGAATATATTGTCGTACTCTTTATTTTCAGCGTATAAACCAATCGCCAAGAGAATGTTGCTAGATTCTTTCGATACCCGCACTCCCGTGCGTTGCACAGAATCTGGTAGTTGTGGTTGGGCAACAGAAACACGATTTTGCACATCCACAGCTGCAATATCTTTATCCCGCGATGAATCAAAGGTGGCTGTAATGGTACTTGTACCATCGTTACTGCTACTGGAAGTGAGATATCTTAGTCCTTCAACACCGTTGATTTGCCTTTCTAAGATATTTGTCACTCCACTTTCTACGATTTCGGCACTAGCTCCGTTATAGTTGGAAGTTACAGTGATTTGCGTGGGACTGATTTCTGGGAATCTTGCGATCGGTAGTGTGGGAATACTGATTAATCCTATTAAAAGGATAACGATCGCACATACCGACGCAAAAATTGGCCGCTTAATAAAGAAGTCAACGAACATAGTTTAAAATTGGGCTTTCTTTGGGTATTTGGCATTAGGTATTGGGCATTGGGAATTGGGCACTTGTACTGAGCGAAGCCGTTCGCGTAGCGTCTCGCAGAGAAGTATTGGGTATTGAAGATGAAGAAGAGACAAGGGAGACAAGGAAGAGGGGGGAGACAAGAGAGAGACTTGTTCAATAATTACCCCTTGTCCCCCTGCTCCCTGCTCCCTGCCCCCCTGCCCCCTTGCCCCTCCCTATGGCTTCTGAGTACCCGCTTGTTCCTGTGCTGGAGTGATAGGAGCACCATTAGTTAGGTTGAGAATACCGGAAACAACAATTTTGTCTCCAGCTTTTAGTCCTTCGATAACTTGATAATTATTCCCCTCAATAACTCCCAATTTCACAGGTTTTTGTTGAGCAACTAAAGATGGCGCTCCAACTTTCTTTTCTGCTGGTGCTTCAGCGTTCTTTTCTGCTGGCGCTTCAGCGTTCTTTTCTGTTGGCGCTTCAGCTACAAATACAAAGGTTTCTCCACCCAGGCGAGATACTGCTGTAACTGGAATTAAAATTCCTGGACGTTCGTTCCAGATCACTTTGGTTTGCACTGACTGGCGATTTACCAGTTGACTTCTAGAATTACCAAAGTTAGCTTTCACCAAAATTGTCTGCGAATCTGAACTAGCATCTGGAGAGATAAAACTTATCTTACCCGTTGCTGTAGGTTGGTCTTGGGCGTTCAGCATTTGCACTGGTAATCCCAAGCGCAGCTTTTTGGCTTCTTCTAGGGGAACGGAAATATTTAGTTCTAAAGAGTCGTTTCTAGTAAGTGTGGTGAGTTGATCTGCTTTTTCTACGTAATCTCCCAGCTTTACTGGAATATCACCAACAATACCAGTGAAAGGAGCCAGAACTTTTGTGTATTGCAGTTGAACTTGGGCTGCTTGGACTTGGGCTGCTGCTTGCGTTACTTGCGATCGCGCTTGGGCAATTTCTTCTGGGCGGGAACCATTTTCTAGTTGCCTTAAGTTTTGTTTCTGTTGTTCCAAGGCTCCAGCCAGCTCATTGACACTAGAAGTTCTGCTTTGGCGGAGTTGAGCTAGGCGTTTCTGGGCTACAACCAGTGCAGCTTCAGCACTTTGCTGTTCTTTGACATATCCTTCTAAGGTATCTTGAGAAACTGCGCCCTCTTTTCTCAATTGTGCGTATCGCTTGGCTCGTGACTGTGCTAGTTCTACATCTGATTTAGCTGACTGAATTTGAGCCTCAGCCTGAGCAATTTCTTGTGGTTGCGACCCAGATTGGGCATCTCGCAAGCGAGCTTGGGCTTGAGTTAACTGCGCTCTAGCTTGGGCCACTTCTTCTTGTCGCGTACCCGCTTTGAGTTCAGCAAGACGTGCTTGAGCTTGTGCTAGTCCAGCTTTTGCTTGTAATAATTGCGCTTGGACATTATCACTTTCCAGACTAATAATAACTTGCCCTTGTTGAACACGGTTGCCCTCTTTGATAAAAATTTGGGTAATTCGTCCCTCAACTTGTGGCTTGATAATTACCGAACGTGGAGCCTCTAAGGAGCCAATAAACTCCGAACTTTCTTGCACAGTTTCAGGTTGCACAGTCGCTAGCTTGACTGGAATTGCCATCGGTTGACCAGCAGCTGCCCCACCGCCTGGTGGATTACTAGCACTACTAGTTTGCCACCAGCGCCAACCAAAACCAATGCCTCCAATTAAGAGGATAATTCCCAAAATTAGAGGCCAACGACGCTTTTGAGGTGGTTTAGGCGATCGCTCTGGCAGTGGTTGTGGTTCTTGACTAGAATCAGTAACAGCAGGCTGTTCTATTTCAACTGGAAGCGGAGAATCAGGGAACTCAGAATGGGACATCTTCAGTTTCTCGTCTTGTGGATTTAGACTTGGGCAATCTACTCTTGACTAAAAAAGCATTATCTGAATAGTTTTTTAGCCCTTTGTTTTTAATGTTGATAATTGGGTATTTGGGCGATCACTCACGATGTCTAGTACCTAAAACAAATAAATATGCTTCATCACATTGTGGTTATTTGGTAAATTACTTAACTGCCCTCATTTTTTTAAAGTGTAATTTATAAAACTTTTTTGGTAAGTATAAAACCATCACTTTCCGTCATAGAGAAAACACGGTTTATGTTTTGCAAGGGAATCAATACAATCTTCTGCCTCCTGCAATTGCAAACTGCGTGATACCGTGTACAAATAAATTTAAACAAGTTTCGATGTAGTATTCATACTTGTAATCTAGTGTGGTAGGGATATCGCTAAAAACGCAGAATACCGTAAAACAACATAGCCGTGGAACTATCTACAGATGCTTTTAAATCTATATCTGAAGATACTGCACCCTTATCTTGACTTTTTTACAAGTACACAACCAGCTAGCTGTTCACGCACTGATTAGCGATTTCTCAGCTTTGTATAAAATCAGACGGGCGGCTTAGGAAAGTTTTCCATAAACGTTTGCAAGCGCTTGCTTGCATTATAACCACATAAGAACATAGATTTGTATAAGTTTAAAGATGAGTCTATCCCTCTTGAGTCGTATTGAATATTGATCTTAGGGAAGAAAAATGTACGGTGCAATGTATGGAGCGATGCCTTCTCTGCGACACGCTGTGCGTAGCTTGCTTCTGAGTAGGAGTACACCAACGGCAGGCTATGCCTAAGCTGATTAATTCAGCTCTATTCATCAAGGTTGCAGGTTTCATTGAGTTATCCTCACCAAGAACAAAGGGCAATCTATACAGTGTTCTCTAGAGTCCTATTTTTGAGCAGTCTTATCTTCCTACACTTAGGTCATCCAATCGGATGATTTTTAACTCACCCATTCGGGTGATTTAATTTATCCTAATCAGGGTTCTGTATATGTGGGCGAGTCATGTTCAGTGCCCTTCAAGCATCCACAACTGATTCCTTAGAATCCAATTTCGGCAAGATACCCACAGTTGATTTTCGGTTAGCAAGAATATGATAAAAGAGCCACTCATACCGATCAAGTGCTTGCTCCAACGAATAGTTTTCTTCGGCAAACTGCCTTCCCGCGTTACCTAGCTTCGTACAGAGAGTAGGATTAGCATATAAATCATGCACCGCAGCGGCCATTGCAGCAGGCGATTCTGGCTCAACAATTATCCCACCACCACTGAGTTTGATCGCTCTAGCAGCAGTTCCAGTTGCAGGAACTGAACCCACAATTGGGCGACCACTTGCCAATAGTAGTGGTATTTTTGAAGGCATATTGAACGAAATTACATTGCGCTTTTGCACAATCAGCCCGACATCAGCTGCTGCTAGCATTTCGGGTAATTTTTCTCTCGGCTGCAATGGTAGCAATAAAACATTATCTGCTCCATGTAATAGACAATATTCTTGCAACCTTTGCAATGCTGTTGATTCGCCGACAATGACAAAGATAATTTCTCTGATATGACGTAAGCAAACGGCTGCTTCTATTACTGTTTCTAAACCTTGAGTTAGAGCTATGTTGCCCGAATAAAGAACTATAAATTTCCCATCCAGTTGATGGCTAGATATCCAAAAGTTGTTCTTTTTTGGTAAAGGGTGGATGAAATTTACATTTACCCAATTAGGAATACAAACGATTTTATTAACAGGTACTCCCTTATTCATTAAATTCTCACGAAATCCATCGGCGATAACACTAATAGTGTGTGAAGTCCGATAGGCAAATTTCTCTAAAGCTGCAAGAGTTCGAATCATCCACTTGTTTTTCAGAAGCCCGATACGCACAGCAGCTTCTGGTAAAATATCTTGCACATTTAGAACTATTGGGCAGTTGTATAACCAACCGAATATTGTTGCTGGTAAGATACCTAACAAAGGAGGTACTGTTAAAATAATCACATCTGGGCGTTCACCTCTAAAGGCTTGAGGCAAGCTTGTGAAAACAAAGCTTAACTCCAGCAACAAACGATCTAAAAGGTTAGGTTTAGACTTAATTCTGATGTAGCTTCGCTGAATGGTCACACCATTTTTTTGTTCATTAACGTACCATTGACCCTGATAAGCATCGTAAATTTTGCGCTCAGGATAGTTAGGCATTCCGGTAATAACCCGCACTTCATGACCTCGATTTACTAGTCCTTCTGCCAATTCAGTCATTAAGGGAGCAATTCCAATCGGCTCTGGATGATAGTTGTAGGAATATATCAGAATGTGCATGAGCTATTTATAAATTTGGTAAATACAGCCGGAGATAAGCGGATTTATTGCTAACTTCAATAGAGGCTGCAACTTTTATTATTTAATTTAGTTTGTGATTAGATTATGATTTTCAAAAATCACAATTGCGGTAAGCACTGCTGAGAAATTTTCTAGGTAGATTTTAACAGTTATTAGCGAACAATTATCAGTTTTTCTGGTTGGATAAAGTTTCCCAATCGTATATTTAAAAGTTACGCATGTTAACTAATAAACTTTAATTGTTCACTTATTTAAAAGTGAATGGAGTTGTTAAATTTACACTGAGGGGATTGTAGCATGAGACTCAATATCATGCATATAACCTGCATTCCGCCTTGTAAACTGGCACATGAAGTATTTTTAACCAAGTAAACAATATTGCATTAATGGGTGAGAGTCCAGTTTTTTTAGTGGCTCAAAGGCACTAACTTTTTAACATTAGTGTGTTTAGTAGCTTCGTATTTAAAGCTGTAACTGGAAAAAACTCCAATGTATCGCAATTGACATTAACAGCTTTACTTGGGTTGTTAGCAACACTAGAGATACCTGTAGCGGGCTACACTGACGCAATACTAAAAAGTAGCACTTATTGCTATGCTCAGGGCGATTTTAGCGAAAATATTTCTGATTATAATCGCTCGAATACTTGTTTTCATAAGTATTCGAGCGATCGCCAACCGATAAGGCTGGATGATAAACTCACCAGTTCACTGAGCTATTGGAGCTAAAATAGAGATTCATTAAACTAAACTTGGCAACCTCTAACTAGAAAGCCTTACTTTCTAGCAAGAGGCTTGCTTTTTCTTCAAAGTTGAGCCTACACCCAAAGCCCCAAATGCCAGGAAACCCAGCACAGAAGCAGGTTCAGGAACTTTGGATACCTGAATAGAACCAGAATTTTCATCTAGTGTTATTGATGTGCCTTGTTGATCGACATCTTGACGTAATGCCAAAGATTGGCCAACCGTTCCCTGAAAGAAGTATTCTCCGATGACACCCGTTCCTCCTCCTATATCAAAGGGACCAAACAATTTCTGAGTGGCAGTTTCAATTTTGAAACTGAAGAAATCAGATTGTGATACCCCAGAAGTAACGGTGTTATAAGTTCCCAGAGGATTATTAGATGGGTCTAAGAAAGAGACATTCAAGGATTGTAAAAAGTTGGTGGCTCCACTACCACTTTCTGAAATAATTGTCGGTGCTGTAGTCTCGTCGTAGCTGAATGAACCGACTGCGGAATAACCAGCATCTCCTAGCCAGTTAAAGTTGAAATCAATAGCTTGAGCAGGGTTGTTAGCACCAGCAGCGATCGCAACACTAAGTACAGCACTGGTTGCTGTGGTAGCAACGATTTGGGCAAAAATATTCCTCACTGTTATATCTTCAAGATTTATTTGCATGATGCAAATATCAGTGCATCAAACAACATTAACTTTACGATAGAAATAAATACAAGTAAATACTACATGGGAGGTTGAGGGAAATATAACATCTAGATGAAAACAAACACTTATTTTTTAAAGTTTTCGAGAAGATATTAAGTATATTTAACAAATCTAAGCTCAAATTTATCTATTTTGATGTGTGTAGCAAGGTTTATTACCTAAAAATCACGAGCGATCGCCTGAGAATAACTGATAAAGTTGAGCTACGCAAAGTTGAAAACAGTGACCTATGCCTGCGTTTCTATTAGAAGTTGGTACAGAAGAATTACCTGCAAGCTTTCTCAGTGATGCCTTAATACAGTGGCGAGAACGCATTCCCCAAAGTTTGGAAGCAAACAGCCTTCAGGGTGAAAGTGTCCAAGTGTACGGTACTCCCCGGCGTTTAGCGGTATTGATTAAAGGTCTACCATCGCAGCAAGCAGACCGAGAAGAAGAAATTAAAGGGCCTCCCGTCCAAGCTGCCTTTAAAGATAGTCAGCCGACAGCAGCAGCATTAGGCTTTGCCAAAAAGCAAGGTGTGGAACTAGATGCACTCTTCCTTCGCCCCACTGACAAAGGGGAATTTGTTTTTGTGCAAAAAAGAATTCCTGGCCGTCCTGTGGCGGAAATTCTGACAGAACTTGTTCAAGAGTGGATTTGGGGTTTAGAAGGTAAGCGGTTAATGCGTTGGGGAGATGGGGATGGGAGATTTTCTCGACCAATTCGCTGGCTGGTAGCTTTGTTAGATGAGACGGTGCTACCGTTGGAATTGGTGAATGGTTCTAAAACGATTCAGAGCGATCGCATTTCTCAAGGTCATCGCGTCTTACATCCTGAACCTGTGACAATTGCCCAAGCGAATGATTACGTTACCGCCCTCAAGTCTGCTTATGTCACCGTTGACCCACAAGAACGGGAAAACCTAATCAAAGAGCAAGTAAAGGCGGTAGCAAAAAGTTTAAGCGGGTATACAGTCATTTACCCCGATTTGTTAGCAGAAGTAACCAACCTTGTAGAATATCCTTCTACAGTTGTTGGTAAATTTGAACCAGAATTTTTGGAATTACCAACTGAAGTAATTACTGAAGTCATGGTAACTCATCAACGTTATTTCCCTGTATTCAAACCAGGTAGTTCTGAACAAGAATTATTGCCCAATTTCATCACCATTTCTAACGGCGATCCCAAAAAATCAGATATTGTTGCTGTTGGGAATGAAAGGGTAATTCGTGCCAGATTAGCTGATGGCAGATTTTTCTACGAAGCTGATTTAACTAAACCAATAGATAGCTTTTTACCCCAGTTAGAAAAAGTCACCTTCCAAGAAGAATTGGGTTCGGTGCGTACCAAGATAGATAGAGTGGTCAAGATTGCCGAGCAAATTAGCACTCAATTAAAATTAGCTGAAAATCAAAGCAAAAAAATCCAACGTGCTGCTTTATTGTGTAAAGCAGATTTGGTAACTCAAATGGTGTATGAATTCCCGGAATTACAAGGCATTATGGGAGAAAAATATGCCTTAGCGAGTGGTGAAGATGCCGAAGTTGCAAAGGCAATTTATCAGCATTATTTGCCAACGGGAGCGGGTGATATTTTACCTGAAAACCTCACAGGTCAAATTGTCGGTTTGGCAGATAGATTAGATACTTTAGTAAGTATCTTTGGTTTAGGTTTAATTCCCTCCGGTTCCTCTGACCCCTTCGCCTTGCGTCGTGCTGCTAATGCTGTAGTTAAAATTACTTGGTTTTATAATTTACCGATAAATTTAGATAGTTTATTGGCACAAATAGCAACAGATTTTGCAGAGAAATATCAAAAAGATCGGGCATTATTAACCACAGCATTACAAGAGTTTTTCTTACAACGCATCCGTACCTTATTGCAAGAAGAAAAACAGATTGATTACGACTTGGTAAATGCAGTTTTGGGAGAAAATGACCCAGAATACACAGAACGGACGTTAAAGGATTTATTGGATGTCCGCGATCGCGCCTTGTACTTACAACAAATCCGTAACGACAGTACTCTAGATAACATTTACGAAACTGTTAACCGTTCCACACGATTAGCCGCCCAAGGTGATTTGGATACAAAACAGCTAGAACCGACAACCGTAGTTCGTCCAGAATTATTCCAAAAGCCTTCTGAGACAGCCTTGTATAATGCTTTGATCGAATCAGTACCGCAAACTCAAACAGCACAGCAGACACGAAATTATCAACTGTTAGTAGCAGCATTAGCAAAAATTGCTCCGACAGTTAGTAACTTCTTTGATGGGCCAGATAGCGTATTAGTTATGGACTCCGATCCAGAAATTAAGCGGAATCGATTGCACTTACTGGGATTAGTTCGCAATCATGCTCGTGTTTTAGCTGACTTTGGTGCGATCGTCAAAAATCTGTAGCGTAGGTCAACAAAAAGTTGTGTAATTTTTGCCAAGAAACGCTACTATAGGGAGTGCTTAACCAGGGACTCTGCTGCAATCTATGTCCAAAGCTCATGTAATTGGATTGGGAAAGTCCGGTGTTGCTGCGGCGAGATTGTTGAAACGGGAAGGTTGGGAGGTAGAGCTGAGTGATAGCAACACCTCCAAAACCCTCCTACAACAACAACAAGAACTCGCTGCCGAGCAAATAACCGTTAAACTAGGCCAATCCCTAGAATTAAATGGTGATAATTTACCCCAATTAATAGTTGTTAGTCCTGGCGTGCCTTGGGATATTCCCGTATTAATTAAGGCACGCCAATTAGGTATTGAAACCATTGGGGAAATGGAACTCGCTTGGCGAAATTTGCGTTGGCGCAGCCAGCCGCAGGCATCGCTACCTTGGGTAGGAATCACAGGTACTAACGGTAAAACTACTACCACAGCTTTAATTGCTGCCATTTTTCAAGCAGCAGAATTAAATGCGCCCGCCTGCGGTAATATTGGCTACGCCGCTTGTGATGTTGCCCTATCTTATAGGGGACTGGGGACTGGGAACTGGGGACTGGGGGATCGGGGGATAGGTGAGAAAACTCCAATCCAAAATTGTATTGATTGGGTGATTGCGGAAGTTAGTAGCTATCAAATAGAATCTTCGAATTCCCTTGCACCCCGTATCGGTGTTTGGACAACTTTCACACCGGATCATCTTAGTCGCCATAAGACTTTAGAGAATTATTACAACATCAAAGCAAAGCTGTTGCGTCAGTCCGAATTGCAAGTGTTCAATGGCGATGATCCCTACTTGAGGCAACAAGGTTTAAGTGCTTGGCCTAATGCTTATTGGACAAGTGTTAAAGGAAAAGATTTCCTGATTAGCGAAAAAGGTTTTTACATTGAGGACGGCTGGGTTGTGGAAAAATTGACTGCAACCTCTGCACCAGAACCGATTGTGAAAGTATCTACTTTGCGGATGGTGGGAGAACATAACCAGCAAAATCTCTTGATGGCAGTAGCAACAGCACGATTAGCGGGAATTAATCGTGATGCGATCGCACGTGCTATTGTTGAATTCCCCGGCGTTCCTCATCGTTTGGAGCATATCTGCACTTGGGAAGGTATTGATTTCATCAACGACAGCAAAGCTACTAACTACGATGCAGCCGAAGTTGGTTTAGCATCTGTAAAAAGTCTAGCGATTTTAATTGCTGGTGGCGAAGCTAAAGCAGGTGATGATACTGGCTGGCTAGCACAAATTCAAACCAAAGCGGCTGCTGTGTTATTGATTGGCTCTGCTGCACCCGCATTTGCCCAACGCCTTCAAGAAGTAGGGTATTACTCTTACCACATTGTCGAAACTATGGAAAGAGCAATCCCCAAATCGGCGGAATTAGCCAAGGAGTATGAAGCGCCTGTAGTGTTGCTATCTCCAGCTTGCGCGAGTTTCGACCAATACCCCAATTTCGAGGTGCGGGGCGATGATTTCCGTCAGTTGTGCCTTGCTTGGGCGGGAGGAGCAAGGCTTCAATACAACTCGATTCTTTCATCTTCCCTATAATTCATTCACTGTGTGGCTTACAGTTACACAGTGAATGAATTATGTAAAATTATTAACACTTTTTGCATTAGTGGAAAATAATTATTTTACAAATTCAACCTCATGAGCGATGCTTGTAGGCTGAGGAATAGGTAAACCATCTTCTAAAATTCCTTCTAGATGAAATTCAATAGCTTCTGCAATCATTTACTTGACTTCTTCTAAAGTTTCACCCACAGCGACACAACCTGGTAAATCAGGGACATAAGCACTATAGCTCTGCAATCATTTACTTGACTTCTTCTAAAGTTTCACCCACAGCGACACAACCTGGTAAATCAGGGACATAAGCACTATAGCTAGTTTCTCCCTTTTCAATCACAACTGTATAACGCATTAGTCTTCCTCATTTTGGGAACATCTTAATTGCGTGCATTAACGAAGTGTAACGTACCTTTTTATTTGAAACACAGCCCAATCAAACCATTGGGGCAGTTGAGTTTTTCGCAATGCCTGTGATAGTTTAGAGAGAAATTGGCTCGAAAACGCTTCAAGGTAAGTCGCCAGCGTTAAGACTTTGCTATAAAAACAGCAAGGTTATTATTTATGTCTAGTGACCTCGTAGCGCGTGAAGACTTGAAAGTGCAAAATATGGTCAGCTAGACACAGTTTTGTCAAAAAAGATACTTTTGCAAACAGTGTGTTGATTTTTTCTCCCTCTTCAGAATCTCCAGATTTCTAAAGTGAAGAATCAAGCTTTTCCAGAGCTACATTCCCTCTGTCAACAGATAAAATTTATATATGAACGCTACACAAGAAAAACTAAAAGTTCAGCTTGAACAGGCAATATTTGCGGCTTTTGGCGCTGACTTCGCGGGAGTAGATCCAATTTTGGTTTCTGCTAGTAATCCTAAATTTGGTGATTATCAGGCGAATGTGGCTTTATCCCTGAGTAAAAAGTTAGGCAAGCAACCAAGAGCGATCGCAAGTGCGATCGTTGAGAAACTAGATGTATCCGAAATCTGCGAACCACCGGAAATTGCTGGGCCAGGATTTATCAATCTGAAACTGAAAACGGCATATCTAGAAGCACAACTGAATAAGATTCAAACCGATCCCCGGTTGGGAGTTACAGCCGCGAAAACGCCGAAGCGGGAAATTGTGGATTTTTCCAGTCCAAATATTGCCAAAGAAATGCACGTCGGACACCTGCGTTCTACGATTATTGGTGATTCCATCGCCCGGATTTTAGAATTTCAAGGACACGATGTACTGCGGTTAAATCATCTGGGTGATTGGGGTACGCAGTTTGGGATGTTAATTACTCATCTTCGTGAATTTGATTCTGAAAATAATTCCTTTTGGAATAGTCTATATTATGAGGCGAACAATCAACCGGGTTTCATTAACTCTCCCTCTATAAATATAGGAGACTTGGTTCAGTTTTACAGAGAAGCTAAGAAAAAATTTGATGAAGATGCTGATTTCCGAGAAAGATCACGTAAAGCAGTGGTAGAACTACAATCTAATGAGTTACCAGCAAAACACGCTTGGTTTTTTCTTTGCGAAGCTTCTCGAAAAGAATTTAAAGTAATTTATGAGTTGCTGGATATCAAGTTAACTGAACGGGGTGAATCTTTTTATAACTCCTTACTACCAAAAGTTGTGGAAGATTTAGAAAAATCTGGCTTACTGGTAGAAAATCAGGGGGCAAAATGCGTTTTTCTGGAAGGGTTTACAAATAGAGAAGGTGAACCTTTACCCTTGATTGTGCAAAAATCAGATGGCGGCTATAACTACGCCACAACTGATTTAGCATCCCTCCGTTACCGGATTCAGCAGGATGAAGCAAAGCGGATAATTTATGTAACCGATTCTGGACAAGGAAACCACTTTGCCCAATTTTTCCAGGTGGCACGCAAAGCCGGCTGGATTCCTGATGATGTGGAATTAGTCCATGTTCCTTTTGGGTTGGTATTAGGAGAAGACGGGAAGAAATTCAAAACTCGCTCTGGGGATACAGTGCGGTTGAGGGATTTATTAGATGAAGCTGTTTCTCGTGCCCATGCTGACCTAAAAACTAGATTACAAGAAGAAGAACGCCAAGAAAGTGAAGAATTCATTAATGAAGTTTCTAGAGTAGTTGGAATCAGTGCAGTTAAGTATGCAGACTTGAGCCAAAATCGCACCAGTAACTACATCTTCAGCTACGACAAAATGCTGGATTTTAAAGGTAATACTGCGCCCTATATGCTGTACGCTTATGCGCGGATTCAGGGTATTAGCCGCAAGGGTAATATTAACTTTAAAGAGTTAGGAAATAATGCTGTTTTGTTAGAGCATGAAACAGAATTAGCGCTGGCAAAATATTTACTTCAACTGGATGAAATTATTAGTAGTGTAGAGCAAGACTTGCTGCCCAATCGTTTATGTGAGTATTTGTACGAACTGAGTAAAAAGTTTAATCAGTTTTACGATCGCAATCAGGGAGTTCAGGTACTAGAGGCGGAGGAACCACAGCGTACATCCCGTTTAGTTTTATGTGATTTGACTGCTAGAACTCTGAAGTTGGGATTATCTTTGTTGGGAATTCAGGTGTTGGAGAGGATGTAATTTTTTTAACACAAAGGTAACCAAAGGTAATGCAAAGGTACGCAGAGTAAGAGTTAAGCTGGTTTTTTCATCAGAATTGCTGAAGTTGGAGGCGATCGCATCTGTGAGATTTTTTAAAATATTCACACTGGTATTAGCATAAAACATACTGATAAAAGACAGGCAGGATAAAAGGTGACAATCGAAATCTACGTCAGCACTGATATAGAGGCGGATGGCCCTATCCCTGGGCCCCATTCCATGCTCAGTCTTGCCTCAGCTGCGTATACCGCAGACAAACAATTGGTTGGGACTTTTACAGCTAATTTAGAAACCTTGCCAGGGGCCCAAGGACACCCCAAAACTATGAAATGGTGGGCAGAACAGCCAGATGCCTGGGCAGCTAGTCGAGCCGACCCCCAGCCCCCTCTAAAGGTCATGGAGTCTTACCACTCCTGGCTTGTGGCTTTACCAGGTAAACCGATCTTTGTTGGTTATCCAGCCGCCTATGACTTTATGTTTGTCTACTGGTACTTGATAAACTTTGTGGGCGATAGCCCCTTCAAATTTTCGGCATTGGATATCCGATCCTATGCAATGGCATTCTTGAAACAAAGCTACAACGAATCTGGCAAGGATAATCTACCTGCTGCATGGTTAGAAAATCTTCCATTGGCTCACATTGCCTTAGATGATGCCATTCAGCAAGGGAAGTTATTCTGTAATCTTTTGCAAGCGAATCTACAGCGTTAAGTAAGATAGCTATGCGATCGCACTTATAAGATTTTATAACAGATTTCCGATAACGACGAAGCCTGATTCATTGTTATCGGAAATCCCTTACTTTTTTGAGAAACCGAGGATCTTGCCCTATACCTGAGTACCTTCGATATAAGCCTTAATGGTGGGTAACGCCGTCATTTTCTCATAGAAGAAATTGTTGACTATTTTCATCACTTCCGCCTGGGCTACTTCTACTTCAGAACCAAGGGGAGTGCCAGATTCTTGGCGGCACAAACTACGATATAAGCGCAGCAAATGACGCACGATTTCTAACTCCTCTTCTCCCTCCAAGACCTTGACGGCTGCCACAATCAGTTCATCTGCCTGATTGAGAACACTATCGAGATCAAACACAGCGCTATTATCCCTAGCTTGTTGCACAGTTCCCATTAATGCGTGGACTTGGTAAAGTAGTGCCGTCGGTTCATCGAACAACTCACGCAGAAACGCTGCTTCCTCGTAACGCCCGTTCAGCCGAAAGATGTTGTACATCCGCTTGGCTGCTTTGCCGTAGTTAAGGTGTTTACCTTGTTTGACATATTTTTTGACTTCCTTTTCCAATACCGCCACATAATCATCCATGACATCGGCGGAGGCTTGCTTCACCAGTTTGGAAAAGATGGGAGCGGATTCAGCGTCTAGGTAAACTTCTTGAAAATAGCCGTCCAGATAACCGTCTAATGCTGTGATAGTTCCATCTGGTGCTTCCCAAGTAACATCTACCACGTTGCTGGCGTTGGACAATTGACTGCGTATTGTGTCAGCAACAACCCATTCCAGCTTACACCAAGACCAGTTAGGGTCTTGGGCTACGGCATCCCAGGTCAGCACCAGAGGGTTGCCCTCTAGGTCGCTTACCTCAATCTGACCGGCAATCACGTCATCGGGTTGCCAGTTAATTGGCGAACCAGCACGTCTGGTGTTTTCTCCCCGAACCACTTGTTGGGGGTAAGCACCAAAGTTCACATCGATTAACTGATAATTGGGGCCGGACATGGTGTTAAGCGCCTTGTCCCGAACCAGTTTGCTAAGAATCTGGGAGGCTTCGCTACGGGTAGGCGCAATGATATTCACTCGCTCGAAGTAGTCACAGTCTCCAGGATAAGTCTGAATCTTAGATTGAGCCGCAGAACCAGAGATTGCCAACGCGGTTTCTACAACACCAGGAATGTCCTCAAATTCGACGATTTTGCCGATGGCGCGAAACCGTGCCAGTTCTTGCGAGTCAAAATCCAACATGGTGACTTTGTGCCCAAAAGCACCTGTGTCTTTATCTACGACAATATCGCTGTCGCCTGTGGCCTCGGTGATGGAATTCATCCAACGTTCCAATTCTTGCTCATTGAGTTGAACTCCTAAGCGATTAGCTGATTCAACGATGCGGTTACGTGCATCTAGAGTTTAATCCTGTATTTTTGTCATAGTTTATTCATGATTTAATTTTGTGATTATAGCTTTATAGATGATTTCAAGAAAATGATTTTTTTGAGCGTTATTAAAGAACATTTATTGAATATTAAGTTTGATGAAATACGGTCTATGTCACAGTGATTGCATAAAATAAAAGCCGCTAATTCTCTCTATAGCAAGGTTTGCAATGCAAATATTTACTAAGGGCTTGTTGGATTTTGTTCTCTACTAAATAGTTTTTAAGAGAGAAAAATAGCTAGTAGGAGATGTCATGATATTCCAAATTCATCTTTTTTACTGACGAGTGTCATGTTAAATAAAGAATGTTCATAAATAGTCATTTCCAGAACAAGTAGTAGATAGTATGTACAAATAAAATTAACTATATTAAGGTCGTCATTTTTCCTTTTCCATTCTTAATTGCTAAGGGTTTTAAACATATTTACTTTTTGTAATATAGTTGTATTTATTTCCACTCACTTAGTTAGCGATCGCTAATTAAGTTATGTGCCAAAAACATTTATTCCGCTAAGATGTCGAGGCGGCGCTCAAAAGCATAAGGATGAACCCAAAAAAAGACCTACGCTGAAAGCACAGGTCTTTCGCTTTCAGAACGTTGTAAAATTCATTAGCAACGTAAAACGCTGATATGGTTAATTTAGTGGCTTCTGTGCCATGAATGCCAAAATAACAACCCAATTGCCAATCATATACTGACAACTATTGTTACTCCTATACCTAAAATACGATGCCTACGGCGGGCAAAGCCAACGCCAATATTCCCAATATTTAGTTGCACACCTAAATATCTAATGCCGCGACAAAAATTTTCTTTATATTATGTAAGGTTTTAGGAGAACTTTTCCCAGGATTGGGCAACTAATTGGCTCAACCAGCGACGTTGTTGCTGATCCAGCATTGGATCATCTGCTAGCAACTGAGCGGTTAATTCTTCCAAAGATTGACCCTCAGCGCGGACAATTTTAATGACTCCAGCGATCGCAGCTGCAACGAGTTCTTCATCAATTGGCTGTTGTCGCAGGGCAACAATTTCTTGGGGACTGTCTGGAATGGGATAATTCATGGCGTGGGTTTACAGAAATACAAAATGAACAATAAATTCAACAAATTTTTAAAATTTCTTTACTGAATCTTTACGAAACTAGTTGCGCGGAGTGTATCTTGCTTTGTGCCTTCATAAAATCTGTCTTAGTGAGTAGATTGATCGGAGATGTCAGGAAACGATGAGAGAAATCCTTTATTTAGAAGTTCCAACTCCAGATATAGAAACTGTGCGTAGCTGGCTACAAACAGATTTTGAACCTGGAAATGGAGAAAAAGTGCTTACTTCGGAAGGCTTTCGCCTCAAAATACCCAGTGCTAAGACACAAAATGGGGCGGCTCTTTCCGAAAACTCGCCTGTAGAACTTTCGGTATTTGTTTGGTCGGTGCAGCGAACTACCTATCTGAAAGTGTTTCGTTGGGCAGAACAACCCTTTCCCAGTGAGGGACAAATTCTGCAACGCCTAACCAAAGAAATCAGAAGCCGTTTTCCACATCATTATCCAGAACCACCAGCGATTGATTTATCCCAACAATCGATTTTTGCCGCTTTAGCCTCTGCTTACCCCCTCACCGTCAAGTATTTTCAGAAAATGCCCAACGGTGAATACGATCTAACACGTGCCTACTGGTGGGAAAAACGATGGCGCGAAGGAGTACGGAATCCTCAGCAGCCTCATCAGGTGGTGTTTTCCAGTCGAGGGGACTGGGGACTGGGGACTGGGGACTGGGGAAAAGGTAATCCCAATACCCAATCCCCAATCCCTAATCCCCAGTACGACATCATCTATATCGGCGGCGCACTAGGCGCGATTCATGCAGCATTGATGGCAAAACTAGGATATAAAGTCCTGCTGGTGGAACGAATGCCCTTTGGCCGGATGAACCGAGAATGGAATATTTCCCGCGATGAGATTCAAAGCTTGGTTAACCTGGGTTTAGTCACCCCCGCTGAGTTAGAAACCATCATTGCTAGGGAATACAAAGATGGATTCAATAAGTTTTTTGATGCGAACAATCCACCCAAATTGCGATCGCCCGTTTTACACACACCCACAGTCCTAAATTTAGGCTTAGATTCCGAAAAATGGCTCCTTATGTGTGGGCAAAAGCTGCAAGCGGCAGGCGGCGAAATCTGGGATGAAACAGAATTTATGCGTGCAGATATTGATATATCACAAGTTATGTTGCAAGTCAAGCACTTACCTAGTCAGGTTGAAAAACAAGTAAGTGGACGACTGCTAATAGATGCAATGGGAACTGCCTCACCCATCGCTTGGCAGTTAAATGGTGGTCGTGCCTTTGATAGCGTATGCCCAACAGTAGGAGCGGTAATTGAGAGCGGATTTGAGCCGGGAGTATGGGATTCGCAATACGGGGACGTTCTTTATAGTCATGGGGATATTTCGCGGGGAAGGCAGTTAATTTGGGAACTGTTTCCCGCCGCAGATGATGAATTGACGATTTATTTATTTCATTACCATGAAGTCAATGCTGAAAATCCTGGTTCCTTGCTAGAGATGTACGAGGACTTTTTCACGATTTTGCCAGAGTATCGCAGGTGCGATATGGACAAATTGGTGTGGAAGAAACCGACATTTGGGTATATACCGGGGCATTTTAGTGTAGGAAGTAGCGATCGCACAGTTGCCTTCGATCGATTGATTGCGATCGGTGATGCGGCATCACTCCAGTCTCCACTCGTCTTCACCGGTTTTGGTTCGCTAGTTCGCAACTTAGAGCGTTTAACAACACTGTTGGATACTGCTCTCAAACATGACTTGTTGAGTTTCCGCCACTTGAACCAAATTCGGGCTTACCAAAGCAATGTTTCCGTGACTTGGCTATTTTCCAAAGGTATGATGGTACCCACTGGGAAATTCTTACCACCCCAGCGCATTAACTCCATGCTCAACACCTTCTTTGGACTGTTAGCAGATGAACCCCAAGAAGTAGCAGATAACTTTATCAAAGATCGGTGTGATTGGTTAACCTTTAACCGCCTAGCACTCAAAGCCGCTAGGAAAAATCCTGCCTTACTTTTATGGATTTGGGAATTAGCTGGGCCTAGAGATTTAATGCGATGGCTTGGTAGTTATTTCAATTTCGGTCGTCATGCTCTCGTTAGCGCTTTGCTAAGTCAGTGGTTTGGGCACTTATTAAACCGGGTAGGTTTTTGGCTAGAACCCCGAAATCCTGGCTTGTGGCTGTGGCTATTGGCGATTAATTATGCGATCGCCACAGGCAAACCGCGATCGCGCTCTCAAGTAGCAAAAGCCAACCCAGAAGCCATAATTCCAAAGTCAGAAGCAAGGATTCTCAATTAGTTATTGGGAATGGGGCATTCAGACGCGATGAATCGCGTCTCTACTCCTAACTTTTGTACAGACGCGATTCATCGCGTCTCTCTTTACTATTGACCTTTGGGGCGAAAATTCGGTAGTTCCACAGATGCCAACGACTTACGCCCCTTTGGTGGACGTTGGGGATAAACCACGGGTGAAGGTGAATTCCCGTCATTGGTGTTATCACCTAATGACTCTGAGGAAAAATCATTTTCTGACAATTCCAACTGTGACAATTGAGAAACTTCTGACCAGTAATCTTCAGTTGCTCCAACAGGCGGCTCAGTGTGGAAGGAGGTAGAAGACATCAGTAAGTTATTAGCTGGTGAAAGTACAGAATCTGTCGTCCAAGAAGTGGAGGTAGTTACAGGGGGATTAATTTCTGCCTCTACCTCCTTCTCCCGTGGATTTTCTGCATCCTCATCGTCTTCTAATATTGTTGCTAAAGTCTCCCAGACAGGGGCATTATTACCATCCGCATCTGTTTTTGCAGTAGGCGGTGGTGATGCTGATGGAGGCTGAGAAGTGAAAAACATTTGGATGAGACTATCTAATTGCTGATCTAAATTGGATGACCCCGAAGTTGAAACAGCTTCAGGTGTATCTGGAGAATCGTCAATTTTTGGAGAGGGGACAGGAGGTTCTGCTGATTTTGGGGGATTTTGCTTAACTGACCAGTTCCAAGAAGATGGTGGCGGTGAAGTCGGTTCAGTTCTTTGGAATGGGATTGGTGCTGACGGTTCACTCCAAGAATCATCTTCATTTTCAGTCAATGATTCTGATTCTGCTGACCAAGGTTGAATTGGCTGGGCATTAGGAAACAAAGACCGAGCTTTTCTAGAAAATCTTCCTTGGCTACTAGTTATGTCTTTGGGATGCTTTGCAGTATCTTCTAAGGAGTCATAGCTAGGAACCGATGTATCTAGACATTTTTCCAGAGCCGCTTTAAATTGCAGCGTCTGACGTTGTTGTCGCATCAGTCTAGTACGTAACTCCCGACAAACAGTTTCTGACTGCAATAACTGCTCAGACTGTTCGCTGTTATTAGTGTGTAACAACGTACATTCTCGCTCTAGCTGGGCAAGGCGTTGCTGGCTAATTTGTAGCTGTGCTTCATAACTATCAGTGAAAATTTCCTGACGTTGAATAGTTTGTACAGCAATTTCTAATTGTTGAAATAAAGATTTTATCTGTTCTTGAGCCGCAGCTAGTTCCTGAGTATGTTGGTTGAGCATCGACTCGGTAACGCTAGAGCGCGTTTTCTGCCACTGCAAAACCTTTTCAGACTCAGCTAGATTGTCTCTTAGCTGCTCTACTTGTTCATACAAGTTATTGTTAGCTGCACGCAATTCTTCGTTCAATGCCAGCAGGTTCTGAAATTCTGAATCAATAAGTGCTTGCTTGCCGATTTCCGGTTCTGCAACCCAGTCCTGCTGGGTGGTATCTTTTGAAAATTGTCTATCTTCAGCCGGCATGAGGAGTGGCAGTTGTTTAACTGCCATATTCTCATTAGGCACAACTGAGTAAAAGGGACAACTCGCCTGCTCTGATTGTGGCGAATTAGCAGAATTTAGGGATTCCATCACAGCCCCCTTATTTGAGGTGTCAGCTTCATTCATCACTCTTGACCCACCTGCCTAAAAATATCAGCAGTGCTGGCATTAGCATTGCTTATCAACCTTGTCTAATCAGGGTTTGCTCTAGAAGCTAAGTTTAACTCTCTCCAGGCACCAGCAATTAATCATCAATTGGTGTTCCCTATTTTGGATCTAGACTGATGCCGTTATAACACTATGATGCTCGTCCCCGTCAAGAAGAGGCAGGGGGAACGGGGCAGGGAGCAGGGGAGATTAAAGCAGTGGTGCCTCTGTCCTAAGGAAGTTTTTTACATGAAAAAACTGCCTCAGATTATATTTTATTTTTTATAATCGCATCTATCTTAAGGTTTAAATTTAAAATGTCTTCTTTAACACATTTTTATACTGACTTATTTATTACTTAGGATAGATGTCAGTACAAGTATCTACTATTCGATGATAATTCTGTTATTTTAAGTGATCGCTATTTAATGTCAGCAAACAACTAAGAGCTTCTGCTCAGAGTAAAATGTTAAGAAAACCTGACAAATACGCATAAACACGTACAAAATGATATAAAAGAAGTAACACTTAAAATAAGTAAATTGATAAAACTTTTTTAAAGAATAATCTCAACTTAGTACGGGCTTTTTTCTCGTTAAATATAGTCACAGCAAGCAACCTCAGTCTTAGCGAGAAAAGGCTTTTTCTATCAATTTGCCTTCAATATATCAAGTTTGTTTAATGACTACAATAAAATTGTTTAAAGTATACTTGACTACTTATAATTATTTTTTACATTGTATTTTAATTAACAGTAAGATTATTTTATTTCAGTTTTAATACGGATACACTTTTTAATTGATTTATTAAAGAATAATTGAAATAACCGAGTTTTCTACTAGCAATAAAGTAATTATAAAGACCATAATTACTAGCGATTAATGTGAGATTAAGTTGGAGAAAGCGGTGTGGTAGCTAGGCTTATCCAAAAATTCCAAGTTTAAAATAGGGTGCTAAAGATGACCGATATACTTGCAATAGGTGTAAATATAAAGCAAGAAGCTGTCCAATTACCGCTAGTTGCAGAAAATTTTGACAGCTTTTGGGACAAAGAAATTAGACCGTTATTCACAGATGAGTCTCTATCTTTTCGAGTGAAGACTCTGAAGGGAAACTATGTAAATTACGTCAACTTGGATAATGGAGCTACAACCACTCCCTTTACAACCCTCAAGCAGCATGTAGACGAGATGCTTGACACTTATGGCAGCGTGCATAGAGGTTCTGGGCAAAAGTCCATCATCACTACACGAGAATATGACGCTAGCCGGAACGTGATTCGAGACTTTGTGGGGTCATCTTCAGACAATTATGTAATCTTTGCGAAGAATACAACAGAAGCAATTAATGGAGCCGCCACACTTTGGGCAAAAAAACCTGGGAAAATCTTAGTTTCTGATATTGAGCATTCATCAAACCTGCTCCCTTGGGTTACTAGAGACGAAGTTGTGCAATACAGAACCCAGCCAGATGGAAGTGTAAGTGTCGCAGAAATTGAAGATATCTTCAAGGCACACCAAAATCTTCCTGAAGCCGAGCAAATTAAGTTAGTAACTATTACAGGTGCTTCAACAATTACAGGTTATAGACCCCCAATTTACGAAATCGCAGCTTTAGCACATCGGTATGGAGCTAAGATTTTTGCCGACGTGTGTCAGTTAATTCAGCATGAACGAGTAGATATGCGTCCTGATGATGACCCATGTCATTTAGATTTTGTAGCTTTCTCTGGACACAAGATGTATGCACCTTATGGAACTGGGGTTTTGCTGGGGCCAAAGGAATTTTTTGATAGTTCTTACCCTTATCAAATTGGTGGTGGGAACCTGCCTTATATCACCAGAAATCTAGAGATCAAGCGTTTTTACACAGAACGGGCCCATGACCCTGGAACACCAAACGCAATGGGTGCGATCGCCATTGCCAAGGCGATTGAAATTATCGAAGCAGTAGGGCGCGATCGCATTGCTAAGTATGAACACTCTCTAGTTGAATTCACATATACAAGGCTTGGGCTAATTCCTGGAGTTAAACTACATATCCCAGGAGATAATTTAGCCCATGTTATTCCCTTTGATATTGATGGGTTTGATGGACGCTTAGTAGCAGAAATTCTGGCACAAGAATACGGCATTGGAGTTAGGGCTGGGGCTTTCTGCACTTATGAATACATTCGCAAACTCAAGAATATTTCGGATGAGCGAGACCACGAGATTGCTCAAGAAGTAGACAGAGGAATTACGCGCAATATTCCTAGTATTATCCGCGCTAGCTTTGCAGTATATAATACATTAGAAGACTGCGATCGCTTTATTGATGCGATCGCTCAAATAGCTAAAAACGGATTTGCTCACTATTTGCCCAACTACACACAAGATGAAATAACTGGTGTTTGGACAGCGATAAACAGCTAGTCTCTTCAGGGCATGAATAAGAGGCAGAGGGGCAGGGGGAATGGTGCAGAGGAGAGAAATTTTCTGCCTGCTCCCCACTCCCTTATCTTTGTGTTTTGAATTACGAATTACAAATTATAAGGGGGTAATAGCTTGAGCGATGAAAACCTCTTAGACCAAGAGGATTATCTACAGGCACGGGTTGATGAGTGCATCTGGCAAAAAAGCACAGATGCAGGTATTTCGCGCCAGCGCTTTCTGAAAATACTAGCCACGATGGTTGGTGCAACAGCCATTGGGGGTTTAGCTAAACCTGCGCCTGCTCACAGTCAGGCAGCTGTTAAAACTAAAGGCAGTAAAATACTTAAACCATTGCCACAAGGGTATATATCTCATAGCAAAGGCACGCTAGAGATGAACTGGGAAGCGATGTATGGGCGTGGTTATTTAGTACCAAACGATTGGTTCTATGTTCACAACCGCAGTACACCTCCGCCTTTTGACCCATCTATATGGCGTTTGCAAATTCATGGCACTGGCGTTTCTGCTCCCTGTGAGTTCACTTACGATGAAATCATCGCTATGCCTTCCATCTCGGTAACATGTGCCATTGAGTGTGCTGCTAATGGTCGGCGCTTCTTTGAAGAGGCTTACAACAAACCACTCACTGGAACCCGATGGAGGCTTGGGGCCATTGGTGTGGCTGAATGGACTGGTGTACCACTGAGCATATTATTAGAACGGGCTGGATTGAAATCTACAGCGAAAGATGTACTCGTTGAAGGTGCAGATTTTGATTCGCTGGATTCAAAGGAGACGAATAAATCCAAATTCAGTAATGTAGTTCCCATTGCCAAAGCATTAGCAGATAACTCCCTCGTCGTCTATGCAATGAACGGAGAACCATTACCTCCAGATCATGGCCAGCCATGCCGTGCCTTATTCCCTGGTTGGGGAGGAAACGCCAACGTTAAATGGATTGAGCGGATTGAGGTTTCTGAAACACCGATATATACCCAGTGGGTAACGGAGCAGATGGTACTGGTTGGTGCAGATTACCCAGCGATCGCACCATATAAAGGTAAGCTGATTACTTATCAAAATGTTAAAAGCGCTTTTGAGTTGGCTTGGCCCGCTACGCTTTCGGCTAAAACACATCTACTACGCGGACGTTCTTGGTCCGGGAAAGGAAAAATTGTCCGTGTAGAAGTTAGTCTAGATGGCGGTAAAACTTGGCAGTTTGCACGACTGAGAGAACCAAACTTTCCATTTGCATGGACACGGTGGGACATTGAATGGAACCCAGTTCCTGGTGAATATTTTATCCAAGCTCGTGCTACTGACAATTTAGGTAATACACAACCTATTACAGTTCCGTGGAATGATTCTGGATTGCTCTACGGAGGCGTTGTTAGCCATCCAGTGACAGTACAGGGATGAGGGGGAGCAGGGGGCAGGCTTGCCGTGAGCGTAGCCGAACGGGGGCAGAGGGGCAGGGAGAAGGGGGAACAGGGGGAGATAAGGAAGACAAGGGGAGAAGTAATCATCATGCCCAATGCCCAATTCCCACTTAGCACTATTAGTTTTCTAGAAAAATACCTATTTATGATTGATTTTAGTTGGTTGATTTTAGTAACAGGGGGTTTAATATCTGGAGTCATAGCCGGACTTTTAGGAATAGGTGGCGGTATTATCACAATTCCTCTTTTAGTCACACTAGGTTATACTCCCGTTCAGGCGATCGCTACTAGTAGCCTTGCTATTGTGATTACTTCTATTTCTGGAAGTTTGCAGAATTGGTCGATGGGATACTTTGACTTTAAACGAGTAATTTATTTAGGAATTCCAGCTTTTTTAACAACTGGAATAGGTGTATATTTTGCCAACAAAATTCCATCTTATATAATACTCTTTACATTTGGCATAATACTACTCGCTAATATCTATTTGATTGAACTTCGTAAGGAATTAGCCATCAATCAAAAAGAAAATACAGCCCCAGTATTTAACCCATTAGTTTCTAAAATTGGCACTGGGGGAGCAGCAGGAATTTTAGCAGGTTTATTTGGCTTAGGTGGCGGTACGATTATGGTGCCACTACAAATGTTGCTACTAGGAGAAGAAATTAAAGTAGCAATTCAGACTAGTTTGGGTGTAATTGTTATCACTGCTTTAGCTGCCTGCACAGGACATACATTAGAGGGAAATATTCTATTTACTCAAGGTCTAGTTTTGGGATGTGGTGGTCTTTTAGGCGTTCAGATGAGTACTCGCACATTACCAAAACTGCCAGATTATACTGTAAGTTTAGTGCTTCGTATCTTCTTAGGCACATTATCAATCTATCTTTTTTGGGAAGCTTGGATAAATTATCAACAAATAATTTAGTAATTTGTAATCAAGTTAGTAAACCATCTTAACTTCTTAACTCTGTATTGGATATAGCATTAGACATCTCCAGAAATTAAATATGCGTTATTCAGAACCCTTGTAGAGACGCGAAATTTTACTTCGTCCCGCTACGCTAACGCATCTCTACATTCTTTTTCGAAGATGTCTAATATTTTTAATCTGTCTATATAGTGTTATTTTTCGTATCAAACTAATTTTTAATTTCCCTGATTAACGGAGGTATATATTTCATTTTTTTGTTCTATCTGTCAAAAATATTATCTACTATGTTGAGCTAATCTGAATGATTTTGGATATCAAAAGTTACTAATTTTATACTAACTGCATAGCGTACTAAGCCTACAACATCATAAATATTAAGCCGTTTCATCAAATGCACTCGGTGTGCTTCGACCGTTTTAGTACTGATGCTTAATAACTCTGCAATCTCTTTTGTGGAATAACCTTCTGCAATGAATTTTAGGATTTCAATCTGGCGCGATGTTAATAAAGAACTAGGCTTGTTGTTAGTAAAAATGTATTCCTCTTTTGTTGGTAATTCTGACTCTGTTTTGTGGGGTTTTGTAATTTCTAATTTTAATTCATCATTCACTAAACCAAGTTTTGTAGTATACTTTTTAACCTTAACTTTTAATTCCTCATACGCTTTAACTAACACTAACTCTGCTTGTTTATTTCTAATAATATTGAGTGCTGTTTGAATAGTAACATAGAGGTCTTGTTGACTAATAGGTTTTAGAATATATCCACAAGTAAATGTTAGTGTTGCCCTTTCTACAGTACTTTTGTCAGAGTATGCTGTAATATAAATAAAAGGTATTTGGAGACAATTCCAAATTTCTCTCGCAGCTTGAATACCATCCATTTCACCCCGTAATTTAATATCCATTAAAACTAAATCAGGGCGAAGCTCAGTTGCTTTCTCAATTGCTGTTTCTCCTGAATCTACAATATCTACAACAGTGTATCCGAGCCACTCTACATTTTCTTTTAAATTCATTGCAAGGATAAATTCATCTTCTACAATAAGAATCCGATGAATGTTTGTTATAAAAGTGTCCATAAGGCTATTGGCTGACTATATATTTAGTATCCGTTTTTACAGACTTTCATTCAATAATTTATTTTGCAAACAATCGAAATCTCTACAACTACTATTGCTCCAATGCAAATCAGCATTATGTTCCTTCTCTCATCTGATTGCGATAGCATAAACTTTGCTTGTTACTGCTAATCAACTGTGGTACTTTTACTGATTGTGCATATAAAATTATATAAAGTTCATTATTATATCCGTGAAAATACAGGATGTGACATCCTGTTAGAAGAGATAAAAGACTACTTTAAATCTTTTTCTTCTACTGGTAGTCTGCGATCGCTTGTTGTATGAATCTGGGAACCTTATGGCTTTTAAAGCCTAATCTATCATTATTTTCTGATAATTAGGAAAATCCTTAAATTATTTAAGGATTTTCCTGATTGTACTTTTTTTGTATTGCAGTTAATGTTGTAAAACACTGCAAAAATAATATCTTATTACGTCAATTTATAATGTGAATCACTTTTAACAAGCTTTTATAATCGTGGCTCCTCAATTTCCTAGCTTAAAAAGCATATAAAATACAATTGCTTATCAGGTAATCATTCACGGAAAATAGCCACTTACACTCAAGAAAACCGTGAATTAAGAATTTTACTAACTCTATTTATAAATTTTCTTGCTTGTTTTCTTTTGAAGATGTATTTTATCATGACTTCTTAAAAGCATATTACAAAAAAAATGTACTTCACTTTCCGCAGTTTCTACTCATACTATTAAATTAAACCTATCAATTAATAACATTTTTTAAGGAGATGGATATATATTATGTATGACTTGCAAATGTTTACCATGAGAGATATGTCAGAATGTGGTTTAGCTCTGCGTAGTTTAGGCAAAAAAGCTAACAACATGGAGGAAGTTGGTAATCATATTGTTCAATATCTTTATAACAGTTTAATTGATTTAAAATCTGGTGAAAGATCCTGTGCCCTTGTCCGTTTTTTCAAAACTCACTCTTACGGAGAACTCCCACTAAAATTACAAGAATATACACATAGTCTTGTTAGCAATGATGTACTAGAAAATAATCTCAAGTGTTTAACTTTATTGTCAACTGCTGGACAAAAATCAGAATGGAACTCACGGCATAAATCTGAGGGGCACAAGGTAATTCCTCTCTTCAGTAAAGAGATGATTGCTCAGATACCTATGATTTTTCAACTTATCCAACAACTAGGGCTAAATCTTGATACTGTAGTGCGACCAGATCCGAATTTATTAACTGATTTAGAACAGAGGATGTATAACGTCTTTTATATCCCTGATGCCTTGGGTAGTCCTTATATTCCTTCACAAACATCATTTGTAATTCCTTATAATATCAAGTCTGTAGTTGGCTTTGGAGGATTATTGCCTTCAGGTAACATATTTATAATTATCATGTTCTTGAAAGTTGCTATTCCTCAGATAAGCGTCGATTTATTTCGTCCTCTAGCACTAAACGTAAAAATGGCAATACTACCTTTTGAAAATGAAAAGAATTTTACTGAGCAAGAGCAGCCTTTTGTAAGTGAGAATATTTCAACAAAAACAGATGATGAAACGTTTCAATATCTTAATTCACAGATTACAACACTAAATCAGTTATTAGATGTTTCCGAACAATCTACTATAAGTCAATCAGATCGCCTTGAACAAACAAATGCTTCCCTTCAGAAGACTTTAAAAAAGCTTCAATCAACTCAAATTCAACTAGTACATAACGAAAAAATGTCTAGTTTAGGGAAACTCGTTGCTGGTATTGCTCATGAAATTAACAACCCTGTTAACTTTATTCATGGTAATCTCAGTTATGCTAAAGAATATACTGATTCCATTCTAAAAATAATCCAGAAATATCAGAATTATTATCCAGATCCTCCCGAAGAAATTAAAAAATTAGTTAACGAGAATGACTTAGATTTCCTAATTCGAGACCTCACAAGAACTTTCAATTCTATGACAGTGGGAACGGAACGAATTACTGAAATTGTTAGCTCACTGCGAAATTTCTCTCGTTTAGATGAGGCAGAAATTAAACAAGTGTATATTCATGAAGGTATCGATAGTACTTTAATGATTTTAAAGCACTTTTTACAAGCTACAGATAAAACTCCAGAAATTGAAGTTGTTAAACAATATAGTCAATTACCTTTAATAGAATGCTATCCGGCTCAAATAAATCAAGCTTTTATGAATATCATTACTAATGCTATTGATGCATTACAAGGTAGTAATAAATCATGGTTTAGAGCTAATAATCAACTAGAAAAACCCAATTGTCTATTACCAGTAATTCGTATTTCCACTGAAGTAATTGATCCAGAATGGGTAGCAATAACCATTGCTGATAATGGTTCTGGAATGAATGAGAAAGTGCGTGCAAGATTATTTGACCCTTTTTTTACTACTAAACCCGTGGGTAAAGGCACGGGTTTAGGTCTATCGATTAGTTACCAGATTATAGTCGAACAACATCGCGGAAAAATCGGCTGTATTTCTGTTCCAGAGCAAGGGACAGAATTTGTGATTAAGATTCCTGTAAAGACTAAAAATGTGTAGGGCATAAATAAATTTACTTGCTCTGAAACCCAGCCAGGCAGGGGTAATTTCAATACGGTTTGGTTAAAGGGGAAAGATTTTGAATACATTCTTTACCCAGACCACAAGGAAAGTGAAAAATGCTTATCCGAACCGTATGAGGGTAATTCAACTATTTTTTCCCTGCCCCTGCTCTCGCGTCTCTTCGGTCAAGGTAGCCACCGGGGATGAAATCCGGCTAAAGGGAGTTGTTCTGGTCTAATTTCAACAGTCGCAGCATCAGCGATGGGTAGCAGAGGCATTAACCACAGGCTACTGGTAGCAATAACATCTCCATCATCAGTTTTCAAAGTGTTGTTGGGTAATGATGCTGGGGGGTTTGTTTGGGGTACTACTTGGTCAAATAACAAGCCTAAACCATCAGCAGATAAACTCATTTGCACATTTCGTTGAGCGGGAGGCAGTACTAGCAGTGGTTTCTGTTGCCCAGTTTTCAGATCAATTGCCACCACATAAGGTTGTTCTATATATTGTTCCTTGGATACTAGCTGTGTTAGCAAGCAATAGAGGGTGGGTGAGGCAATATCAAATTGGCAACTGACAATTGAGCCTGTTGTTTTTAAAAGTTGTTTCTGTACACCTTGGTTTGTCACCAAAAACAAATCTCGCGTGTAGTCTGTATTAAACTTTACCATTGCTGCTTGAGAGCCATCTTTAGAGAAAGCTTGTACCAAACCAAACTGCGGCAGAAAATCTAGAGGTTTACTGGCATCACCTTGCAGTGGTAAGATTGCTGCTCCCTGTCCTTGGGCAACTGCTACGGCTTTACTATCTGGGGTGATCATAAAGTCTCCCCCTGGTTGGCTTTTCAGACGTTTAGGGCTAGGTTTTTCTGCTGAACCGTCGCTGTTTGCTGGCATAAACCATAGTCCAAAGTCACCGGGATTATTTTTGTTTCCGCGCTGGATGACAATAGTTTGCCCATCAGGTGATAAGTCAAATTTCAGGTTTTGATAATCTTTACTATCTAAAACTAGGTCAACTTTGCCTCCTGGTTGTGCTTCTTGTCCAGGTTTACTAGAAACACCTGTTGTCACCGTGTACAGTTGGGCTGAAAGTAAGTCTTCGTTATTGGTGGCGCGAGCCGAAAATAAAATTTTCTCTCCATCTGGAAATGACTCGAAGTCGATTGCTATCAAGTCTTTGGGGGTAAGTACCCTTTTTTGTTCTTGGGTTAAGTTATATAAAACTAATCGTCCCTGTTCTTCTTGATTGGTTCCGATGTAAAGAATGACGCGATCGCGTGTACGGAAGCTCCCTGTAAAAGGCTGGATCAACCGATTTTTACCTTCTTGTTCCGCAAACTTATCTTTGGCTCCCTGTAACTGCAATTTATAATTCGTGCCATAAGGTGCTGGTGTTAGCAGCGTATAAACCATTCGCCGCCCTGCCCAACTGAATTTACCTGCTAGGGGTGGCTCGATTTTCAAGTTATCCTCTACGCTTTTTGTTTCCATTGGGCGGCTGAAGGTGAGGGTGAAGGAATTATCTTCCGCCCCAATCTGTTGATTTTGCCAGGTAAAGTCGCGCACACGAGCAGTTACCACATCACCTTGCAATATGATTAACCCAATCAGCACACTTAGCAGTAGCATCAGTGTGATCGCTATCCGATCCAATGGTTGGATAAATGCTTTAGATTTTGTCATTAGTCATTTGTCAATAGTCATTTGTCAATAGTCATTTGTCATTTGTTGATGACTAATAACTATAAGGATTTTGGGGTTGAGGAATCTTTTTGAGAGAGGTAGCAGCAATGGTAAGTTGGCGTTTACCTGCCAAATTTTCTGTCTTCATTTGTCCTTCTACTTCCAACCAAGTGTCAGGGGAATAAGGTTCTTGATTGTTGGGGAGTTTGACGGGTAATCCTACAGGGTAAGCATCTGCTGCACAACAAGTTAAGACAAATCGGGCTAAGAACAAATATTCTTTTCCTATATCTGGTGGATGGATGACAAATCCCTGAACTTTAACTTTTTGGCCTGTATATGTATCTGGTTCTGGATAGACATTGACAGTGCGTACCCAGTCTACAAGCGATCGCTCCTCTGGACGAACAGTAGCCCGAAAAGCTTGAGGTTTTACGCGTGTACTTCCCAATAAATCGGTGGTTACGCCCCTTTGGAGTGCTTTGTCACTAGCAAAAACTTGCGGTGTAATGATAAAACCCAGAATCGCTGTAGTCAACAATAAAACACTGCCCCAACCAGGGGGAAATAAACTAATATGTTGGCCGCTTGGCGTAACATCACGGCGACGGCGCTGCCAAAGTTCCTGCATCTTGAAGAAACCAATAACAATCAAGCTGATACCTGTCACAACCACAAACCAAATGTAATTTGGATGAATTAATAGGTTTAGCTTGTTAGTTAGCCAATATCTCAACATCAAAATGCCCCAAGATGTAATTGCTAGGGCATCCAACCAAGGGAGTAACAGATTTGGGATTTTAGATTTAGGATTTTTATTAGCCATTAGTTATTGGACATGGGGCATTGTTTATTTGCAAAGAACAAAAGATGAATTCTTTAAAAAACGTGCAAGTTGAGGAAAAGAGTTAACACAAATGTTAATTGTGCTGCTAGAGCAAATAAGTAAAAGACAGTTTTGGGCTTAAAAATAGATAACATCAAACCAACACTTTTGATGTCAATCATTGGGCCAAACACTAGAAATGCCAACAAGGAACCGCTACTAAAGGTCGAGGCAAAAGATAGAGCAAAGAAAGAATCGACTGTAGAACAAATTGACACCACTACTGCTAATATCAGCATGACTACAATCGAGCTAATAGGCCCGGCACCCAAACTGAGAATTAATTCACGGGGAGCTAAGACTTGAATCGCAGCTGCGATCGCACTTCCTAAAATCATCACTCCACCCAATTCTCGGAATTCTTGGACGCTATTATCTACCACTAGGCGCAGTTTATCTGCAAGGGGTTTATTGGTATTAGAAATTGGGGTAGTCGCCTGTACAAAATTAGCGTCTATCCGCAGAGGTACACCTGCTTTTCCTCCTAAAATATAAGTCCCAGATTGCAAGATGTTTGGTAGTGCTTCTTGCTGTTCTACTTGGTAACGTTTACCACGGCGTTTGGTTTCAGGCTGCGCGGGTGGATTAAACTTCATATACCGAGCGATCGCAGGTTGAATTATCGGATTTAAGTCCTTTTGAAAACTGAAAACAAAACCAATAATTGTGGCAATTGCTAGAGAAAATACGACTCGTAAGACCACTATTTCTGGCTGATCTCGAAATGCTGTCCAAGTTGACCAAATTACAATTGGGTTAATTGTTGGCGCTGCTAGCAAAAAACCAATGGCAACTGGTGTGGGTACTCCCTGAATCAGGAACCGCCGCGCTACCGGTACATTCCCGCACTCACACACCGGAAACAAAAAGCCAATCATGCTGCCAACTAAAGCACCCAGCAGCGGATTTTTGGGCATTTTTTCTACTAATTTGCGCTCATCAACAAAAAATAGCAGCAAACTAGAGAATAAGACCCCAAGAAGCAAAAAAGGCATCGCCTCGACTAGCAGACTTAGAAATATCGTAAAACCATTGTTCAGTTGATTCATGTGCGTCGCAGTCAAAAGCGGTTTTTAGTTTTAGGGTTCTGCCTAGTCATTCTATCGAAATGGGGATCAAAAGCAGTTCGGGAAAATTAAACATCATTTAAGTAGCAAGTTATCTTACGTTTTAAATAGCGCTTAAACGCTATAAACCTTTGCTTCAGCCAAGATAGTAATTTTTACCTGAGTGCATTTACTGACGATGACCAGTTCTAAGATTGTCTAAGTTCAGAAATTGTTCCGATTATAGAAGGCAAGTAGCTGCATAGATGATTTGAAGTTACCTATGTTTATACTGACAGTAATTTGCTGGATAAGACATTAGCTCGGCTGTATTTTCATCAAGTATTCACAGTTATTCAACATTTAGCTTAGGCGTAGCCCATCGTAGATATCGTTCTTGGTTACTACAACGATTGATTTTGGGTAGTTTTGGCGAAATCTAATCTGAGCTTTGCTTGATTTTTTACTATAAAAACTCTAAAAAAGCAAGACAAAAGTTTAGCAAACATGGTAAATGCTTGCAATACCTTCTCCTCAAAGACAAGGTATTGTGGCGATCGCTATTTTGTATATATAAAAATCGCCATTAGGCTAATAACCTGGACGGTAGCCATTCAGAACCCAGGCTTTTTAAATAAGTTGGGGTTCTAGTATTCGCTGTTAATTACGTTTTTGTGGAGTCCCCCAAATCTTGATTTGTCGATCAAATCCGCCACTGGCGAGGATTTTACCATTGGGACTGAAAGCGATCGCACTTACCCAGTCTGTATGTCCATTCAGTGTATTGATTAACTCACCTGTAGTTAAATTCCAGACTTTAATCCCATCTTTGCCGGCACTAGCAAGGGTTTGTCCATCGGGGTTAATGGCGATCGCATTTACCCAGTTATTATGTCCTGTGAGGGTACGGACTAATTCTCCAGTATTAATATTCCACACTTTGACTGTGCGATCGCGGCTAGCACTCACTAATGTCTGTCCATTTGGTGTAAAGATGACAGCGCTAACAACATTAGAATGAGCGACAAATTCACTAGTTAATTTGCCAGTAGTCAAGCTCCATACTTTGATTACACCCTTACTATCACCACTAGCCAAGCTCTGCCCATCAGGGCTAATGGCTAGAGTATAAATCAAGTTATCGAAGCTTACTAGAGTCCCCAAAGGGCGCTGCTGTAGTAAATCCCATAGCCGAATCCCATCCAAAGCTCCACTGATCAGAACTTTACTATCAGGAGACACCGCTAAAGATAATACGTTACTGGTATGTCCCACAAAAGAGCGGCTAAATTTAAAATTTTTCAGGCTCCAGAGGTTAATCGTGTTGTCATCACTACAACTAGCAAGGGTTTGCCCATCTGGTGAAATCACTAAAGACTCTACGGCTGCTTTGTGTGCTTTATTAATATCCCCTAACTTTTTACCATTTGCTGGATTCCACAGGCGAATAATCCCCTCATTTTCTGCACCTCCACTCGCAAGAAGTCTGCTATCTGGACTGAAAGCGAGAGATTTAACAGTTCCGTTATGTCCTCTGAGTGTGTAAAGTAGTTGGGCATTAGCAAAGCTGTTAGTAGTTGGGGAGTTTGGTGTTACTTCAGAGGCAGCATGAGCTTGATGAATGTAAAACCCTTGCCAGATAGTCACTGGAAGGGCAACAGCTGCCATAAATGACAGGATAATATACGGACGCAGAAAATTATCCCCACCTCTTCCCTCACTACTCACACTTTTTCCTCACTTTTTATTTACAAACAAACCACTTAGAATTATGAATTATCAAATCATAACTCCTGTACAGACGCGATTAATCGCGTCTCTCCTACTCAGCACTCTTAAAGAGGTGGTTTTTTCTTAGAAACGCTTAACATTGGTAAAGGCGCACTAGAAGAACGAGAGGGCAAATAATGTTGCACCACAGGTTCCTCTGGTAGAGGACGGCGCTGCTGGAAACGCCACAGCTTAAAGGCTAGCGCTATGCCTGTTGTTCCCAAACCAAAAGCGAACAATGACCAGCTATCATTCAATCCGCCAATCAGGGCATCTATAGCGCCCATCGTCACCAATACACTGATTAGTGGCTCTTTTCGGTAGGTTGACTTCAAAAAACGAGGTAATACAGCATTCATCACAGCTTGGTTGGTTCCAGTTCAGCTTTTGTGTATATTTACCAAGAATACCTCACCCTTAATTTGCCTTTCTCATCGAAGGCAGACACTAATTATGATTTTCTTTAGTTGGGGAGGAAGTATAGTCATTAATTGCCTTGCACATACTAGTTGCAAGTCTATGATATTTCTATCACTAATAGGTATTTTGATTCCTCTCTTGCTTACATTCTAGTGCAAAGTATTTCGCTATCAATCGCCAAAGTCAAAACCAACTGGTTGTTCCAGCTGGTTGAAACTCTTTTAACTATTAGCTTACAACTTGCACCTTGTGCTGGTTGGTGGCACTACTTCAGACCCAGCCATGATAGCACCCCTTGATTGGTGACATATTCAATCACCAGCATCAAACCGAAGCCAATCATTGCAGCTCGACCATTCAAGCGTTCAGCATATTCGTTAAAGCCAAACTTTGGCTCTTCTAGTTTAGGTGTAATTGTTGGTTGTGTTTGTGTCATTTTTAAGAAACCTTTTTTCGGCAAACGGGAGTTGATATGAGAATTCACAGCAATTGTCAGGTACAAGCGGTAAAGGTTAAAGGAATTAAATAGTATTTTCCCCTTCAGCTTTACCCTAAACTTGGTAACTTATGAGCTAATTGCAGTGCTTGAATGTCAAGATCAGTTGATCGATTCAGCAAAAGCTTCCTAGTAGGGAGCTATACAATCGCTCTTTTAATAAATTGTTACTATTCTTTATATATTGTATAAACACTGGGGTAATAGTCAAGGGCTTGAGTTTGGGGCTACTCAGATTAAATTAAGAAACTTAGAACACAGATTAACTATCTTTAATACAGCTATCTGTAATAAGTCGGTAGCAAGCTTGAGATTCGCAGGCTAGAGTTAAACAAAAAAATTATCAGAGGCTATATATGGAAATCGGCGTTCCGAAGGAAAATAAGGATCAAGAATTTCGTGTAGGGTTAAGTCCTTCTAGTGTGCGGGTGCTGCGAGAAAATGGTCATAGCATCTTCGTAGAGACACAAGCAGGTAATGGTGCTGGATTTTCAGATGACGACTACAGAAGTGCTGGAGCCGAGATTGTCCCTACATCAGAAACGGCTTGGAATCGGGAATTGGTTGTGAAAGTCAAAGAGCCGTTGACATCTGAGTATAAATTTTTGCAGAAAGGGCAAATATTATTTACTTATTTACATTTAGCTGCCGATCGCAAATTGACAGAGCATTTAATTGATTGTGGCACTTGTGCGATCGCCTACGAAACAGTAGAACAAACTGGTGCTAACAAACTCCCCTTGCTCACCCCCATGAGCGTGATTGCCGGTCGGCTAGCAGTACAATTTGGGGCGAGATTCCTAGAACGTCAGCAAGGTGGTAGAGGATTGCTTTTGGGTGGTGTCCCTGGAGTCAAACCAGGTAAAGTAGTAATTTTAGGTGGCGGTGTTGTCGGCACAGAAGCAGCTAAAATTGCAGTGGGTATGGGTGCGATCGTGCAGATTTTAGATGTGAGTGTCGAGCGGTTATCTTACCTCGAAACCCTCTTTGGCTCTAGGGTAGAATTCCTTTACAGCAACTCCGCTCACATTGAAGCCGCAGTTATTGAAGCCGATTTACTCATCGGTGCAGTTTTAGTGTTAGGACGTAGAGCCCCAACATTAGTATCGCGCGAATTAGTTAAACAAATGCGCCCTGGTTCGGTAATAGTTGATGTAGCCGTTGACCAAGGTGGTTGTATAGAAACTTTACGCGCCACATCTCACACAAATCCGGTATACCTTGAAGAGGGTGTGGTGCATTATGGTGTACCTAATATGCCAGGAGCAGTACCTTGGACAGCAACTCAGGCACTCAATAATAGTACATTACCTTATATTGTCCAGTTGGCGAATTTGGGAATTATGGCGCTAGAAGTTAACCCAGCCTTAGCTAAGGGTGTGAATGTGCAGAATCATCGCTTAGTGCATCCGGCTGTGCAAGAGGTGTTCCCTGATTTGGTAAATTAAGGTGTGCAAGTATTAGGCGATCAGTAATCAGACTAATTTTCTTGCCTTATGCGCGGATGGGTAGGTGTACAAAATGAGAAGGAGCAAAAAATGGCTACTGCTCCATCTATATAATGCTTTCAGGCACTAGTATTTTTAAACCATCCGCGCACCCTATGGGGACTGGCTTTCAGCGATTTGCATCTTGTGCTATGACTATTTGCTGTGTTATGATTCACACATTCGCGCAACTGCACCTTGAAAACCAAATATAACAAGGCTTTCAGAAGCCAGCTATTGCAATTCATCTAAATCCCTATTAGGGATTGAAACAATCGCCTCACTTTATCAATCGGCCATTGCAGATGTTAATGCTGTATTAAGGCAATTGGTAATATCAATTTTTTAAAGCATCACCAAACTACCTTCTGCTTCTTCTTCTAGTTCATAACCATTAGCCAATTTTTCAATTGCTTGGTCAATCATTGCCAAACCTTGATCTACCTTTTCAACCAAACTTAGCTGTCCTCGAAGTTCGGCAGCACCAACGAAACCCTTAGCATACCAAGTCATGTGCTTACGGGCTTGACGCACGCCGCGATCGCCTTTATATTCCCACAAGGCTTGTAAATGATCTCTTGCACATTCCAAACGCTGAATCGGGGTAGGTGTCGGTAATATTTCCCCAGTTTTCAGGAAGTGATCGATTTCTCCAACCAAAAACGGATAACCCAAAGTCCCACGGGAACACATCACACCATCAGCACCAGTTTGTTCTAAACATTTCACCGCCGCTTCAACGGAAAAAATATCTCCATTCCCAATTACTGGGATAGAAAGCACTTCCTTTACACGAGTAATCCATTCCCAACGGGCATTGCCATTGTATCCTTGAGCGCGGGTGCGTCCGTGGACTGTGATCATTTGTGCCCCTGCATCTTCCATCCGCTTGGCAAAGTCGAGAATAGTAATTTCGTTGTCATTCCAGCCAATACGGGTTTTTACTGTCACAGGTACATCAACAGCTTTTACCACTTCCCGCACAATTGCTTCTGCTACTTCTGGTTGCCGCAACAACGAAGAACCGCCACCATTTTTAGTGATTTTATTTACCGGACAACCCATATTAATATCAATAGTATCAGCACCTTCGGCAACTGCCTTGATTGCTGCTTCTGCCAAAAAATCGGGACGGCAATCAAATAGTTGAATGCTTATTGGGCGTTCGTTGGGATCTACCTCCATAATTTTGGGTAACTGCTTAACATAATGCAATCCCGTAGCATTCACCATTTCGGTATACATCATCGAATCTGGCGCATAGCGACGCACGAGACGGCGAAACACCATATCTGTTACCCCAGATAGAGGCGACTGGAGAACCCGACTTTTTACCTCAAACGATCCAATTTTGAGGGGTTGGGAAAGTCTAGCCTGGAGAATGGGGGAGAGCGAAATCATACAAAAAATTAAAAATTATGGGAATGGGAAATAACAGGAATATTTACGGGTATCTTTGAGCAGTGCTAATTGTAGGTTAGCTATCCTGACTTGGAGGCTGTTTTTGCATTTCTTGCTGAACTTCCTCTAAACTCAAACCTAACTCTTTTGCTGTTTCTTCATAACTCAATCCTAATCTCAACAACAAAGGTATCATTCTAAACTTTTCTTTCAGCGCTCCTTCTTCCTTGCCTTCTTGATAAACTCGTGTTTGTTTCAAATCACTTAGCCAAAACATACCTTCAATCTCCTCTCGGCTCATTGTCGGAAACTTATAAACCAAAATTGTCTCTATTAATTCTAGTAACTGCCGCCGTTGTGGTTCAATGTTAATTTCTTGCTGAGTTCTGTTTATTAACCGCCTAGCAGATGTAATTGCTGTATCTTTTTCATCGACAACTAATTTCATGGTAGCAATTCCAATTGGTAGCGATGCAGTTTCACCTAATTCATTTAGATAGATGCGACTGATGCGATTGCTAGTGAAAAATTCGCTGTAATTATTGATATCTGCTGTATCTAGACTGCGATTCAGATAGATAACTACTCCTCGCCATGAATTTTTAGGTTTATTTTGACGTAAGTATAAACAAATCTCGTAAATTAGGCGCGAATAAATTTCTGTGTCGGTTTGAAACTGGACTTCAACAAAGTAAATCGGATTTTCTTCCCCTTGTGTTGGGAGAAAAACACCATCTATACGGAATGCAGTTTGCTTGATTTCAATTGAGGAGAATTTATAATCCTCTGCGGTTTGAAGTGGATTACCAATTAATTCAAAAAAGACCCCAGGAAGTTCTTGAAAAAGGCGGTAAAAAATGCTGTCAGTTTTCACACTTGATGTATTGCGGTGATTTAAACCGTTAGATTTTACCGTGAAATACTACTGATAAAAATTAGTAAACCGACTGCGGGAAGCAATCGGCTTAACAAATTCATCATTTAGTTGCAATTTAGCCGTGAGTTGCACCTTGAGGGGGACGCGAGACAACTTTTTTGGCTAAACCCAAAGTCTGCAAAACTAGGATGCTCCACCAAGTAACATCAATCTCCCACCAAGACAACCCAGATTTCGCCATGTGGGGATAAGTATGATGGTTGTTATGCCATCCTTCTCCATAAGTGACGAGGGATACCCACCAAAGATTACGAGCGCCATCGTTAGCATCAAAGGTGCGATAACCCCACAGGTGTGATGCTGAGTTTACAAACCAGGTTGAGTGCCAAAGCAAGACACATCTGAGAAACACTCCGTAGAAGACAAAAGGCCATCCTCCTAACCCATATAGGAGCAGTGCGAAGGGTATTTGCAACAGCAAGAAGTAGCGATCTAGCCAACAATAAAAGGGTTGTCTTGCTAAATCAGGGGCATATTTTTTATAGGTGTCATAGTCAAAAAATTCTGGGCGTGGGTAGAAAATCCATAATATATGACTCCACCAAAACCCTCTTTGAGCAGAGTATGGGTCTAAATTAATATCTTCCGTGTGGGCGTGATGCTGGCGGTGTCCACCTACCCAAAAAATTGGCCCACCTTGCAAAGCCAACGCTCCGATTAGGGCGATCGCATACTCTAACCACTTGGGAACTTGGAAACTCTTATGGCTCAGTAGTCTATGATATCCCAGGCAAATACCAATGCTCCCGAATAACCAGTGGAGAAACACTAGCAAACCCAATGCTGGCCAGGAGAAGAACCAAGGAGCCAGAAGTGCTAAGGCATGAAATGTAGCAAAAAATACTACATTTGTCCAACTGAGTTGAGGTAACTTGCCTCTCTCAGGGGCGATGGCTTCGCCAACGCCTTTGGCGAACGCCCCAAAATTTGCGGTCATAAAAATTCCTGTTGATGGATGATGAAACAATTTGCCTTTTCTCGGATGCCACCCCACAAGGGATTTACCCGCACTGTATACTAATTCGTTACAGTAGAGTAAAGCAAGTATCACTTACATTTGTTATGCTAGCAGAACTCTGATACCTCTGCAAGTGCCACTTGCATTTTTCTATGTCGTCTCACCTCGTTTCCACTCGTCAACGCTTGATTCAAGCTGCACTTGAGTTGTTTTCTGCTCAGGGAGTTAGCGCTACCACAACCCGCCAAATTGCAGAAAAAGCCGAAGTCAACGAAGTGACTCTATTTCGGAATTTTGGCAATAAGCATGGACTGCTTTTAGCGGTGCTGGAAGAGTCCGCAGCCTTTAAGGATTTAGGTGAATCGCTGGTGCGGCGGGCAATGCCTCCCGGCAATGTATACCAAGCTCTGAAAGATTATGCAAGTGATAGCTTGCACGCATTAGAACGAGTGCCAGAGTTTGTCCGGTCTGTGGTGGGTGAAGCCGACCAATTCCCGGCAGAAAATCGCCGCGCACTAGGCAGGGGAGTCACAGAGGCAAACCGTTATGTAGCTCAGTATTTAGCTACTGTAATCCAGCAAGGGCACCTAAATACTTATTTACCAGCAGAAAAATTAGCTAGTTTGCTAAATGGGATGATCTTGGGATATGCCGTAATTGAGTTCACTAGCGAATTTCACGAACTTTGGGAGGATCGGGATGATTTTCTCGAAAATTTGGTGGAGTTGTTTTTACATGGAGCGATGTCATCCTCAGCAGAATCAGCAATAAACTGCTTACAAGGAGGATTCACCACTACAGAAATAGCTGATTTACCAGCTAGTTTAGTTCACGAAATTTTACAACAAGCCAGGAAATCGGGAACCCGAGATTATGCCTTGGCTTATGTGTTATTCGGGGCTGGGTTATCCGCTACAGAAATAATTCGCTTGGAGCGATCGCACCAAATCTACGACAGTCAAGGGCACTTCCTGCAAATTACAATCCCCGGATTTGTCCGTCAAGTGTCGGTAAATCAGTGGATTTTGGGCAAACGCTACGGTTCTTTTACCAATAATCCCTTAATTAAATGGTTGAAAAGTCGTAAAGATACTCAAACAGCCATGTTTTTAAATGAGACAGGTAAACCCATGACAGAATCAGAGCTTGAGACACGTTGGCAAGTATGGAGTGAGAGACTATTAACTCCCCAAGGACAAACGCCAGCGATCGCTCAGGCACAACAAACTTGGCGCGTAGAAATGTTAATGCGGGGAATTACCTTGGAAAACCTGATTATCTTAACAGGTTGCGATCGCGCCCAATTACAACCCTATGTCCGCCGAGCTAAAGAAAAAGCTGCCCTAGAGCAAGCCACCCGTTTGGACCAGAAGCCAGGATAGGGTACGCCTAAGCAATTAAAAATTAAAAATGAATAAATGCAAGGGCAGTAAGCATTTTGGTGTCGATAAATTGTTTAATTCAAGGGTTCCATAATGGCTCTTAAACCATTGCTAGAGAGTGTTTTGAGCATTTCTTTAGCGTTATATTCACTGCTAAATACTCCTGCTTGCATAACTCTTTGACCTTCCCAAACTGTGGGAAAGGCACCAGGAGCAAGCGATCGCACTAAGTCTTGATCCCTATCAGTGAGGAGTGGAACTACTACGCGATAACGGATACCGAACTGTGTCGCAGATTTACTGGCATAAGGAATACTTGCAGAACTTGTTTGCATATTGCCAGTATTACTAATGGGGATATTGTTATCGGGAAGTGGTAAAAGTGCTGACGCATTTGGGGCAGTAGCTTCTAGTATTGGCAATGGCTGCTGTGTTTGATTCCTTGTGCTGGAAACTGAATTGGATGGGTACTCAGGGGCAGTAAATTCAATCGTATTAGGATCAATCCGCACATAATTCAACTGTGGTGTATTAGGCGGCTGTGCTGGACTGGAAATTGCAATTTGAGTGTTAGTTGGTATTTGTCTTGCCGACAAGCTGCTAGGAGTCGGAAATCCAGCAACTTTAGATGCGGGTTGCTGTTGATTGGATATAGGCGTGGAAAGTGGAACTTTAGGTGGCACTAATGGCAGCAGTTGACTGTTTAATTGTGTAGAAACAGGATTATTTACTGAAATGCTGTTGCTAGTTTGCCTATTAGTAGTTTCAGGGATTCCGGGAGCCGAGAAGGTGATTTCCCCAGTTGGTGGTATTTCTTGTAATACATTGTTGGGAGCCGATTGAGAATTTTGTGCTGCTAGTGCTATTGTGCCGTTAATATCTACCTTGCCAGTGATGCGATCGCTCAGAAGATTATTACCGCCAGCAGAAATCACCTGTTTAGCAGCACTGGCGTTAATGTCATAGCGAGCATTATTTTGAAATTGATTACCTCCAGGTTCCGATGCACTACCCAAATCTGGCATTGCTTGAGCGATCGCAACTAGACCATCTTCTTTATTATCTTGAATAATATTATTCCGTAAAATCGGGTGCGCCTTTGCTTGCACTACAATTCCCGATCTATTGTTCTGAATTTGATTGCCTATAACTATAGGAGCGGCATTTTGGGCAATATTAATGCCAAAACCCGTTTGGTGAAAGACATTCTCTTTCACTTGGGGACTGGAATTCCCGGCAATTGTCATGCCATTGGCTCCATTGCGATCGAAGTAATTCTTGCTAATGGTAGGTGCAGCATTACCACTGACAGAAATCCCATCTTGGGTACTGCCGGTAAATGTATTTTCCGCAATTACCGGATCGTTAGATTCAATCCATAAACCGTAACCCCGGCGATTGGGGTTCGTCACCGTTACCCCAGTAAGCAAAGCTTGGTTTGCCCCCACAATTGTGACGTTTTGACCGCCAAAGCTCCGACTCAGGTAATCACCGCCTCCTTGAATAATAATATCCTTACCTTGATTGCTAGGGTTGCCTTGAATTGAAACACCCGGTTTCAGCATTAAGGGAAATTCCTCTCCTGTCTCGGCGCTATAAGTGCCCCTGGAGAGCATAATTACAGTATTGGGGTTAGCTAATCGCAACGCATGGGTAATCGTTTTCACAGGAGCAGATTCGCTACCATTACCTGCGCTGTCATTTCCACCATTTGGGTTGACAAACAGCACGTTAGCCTGAGAATTTTTTGTCTCACTTAGAGGTGCTGAATTTGGTGTTGGTGGCATCTGAGCGATCGCACTATCCAGGAACGTCATACTTGTCGCTCCCATCCCTACGGTAAAAGATAATACCGATGAACTAAAAAATAAAAGTCTTGCTGATTCCAGAAACTTAAGCTTTGTAAGCATAATATCTACTCTACGGTACTTAGCAAACGCACGATAGTGAATCATATTTAACACAACTTTCTTAGAAGTAACAATAAATTCTTATACTCTTAAAGAGTATTATGTCGATAATATTACTCACATATTGACCGATTGGCGATTTTTAATACAGGGTAATAAATGATATTGTGCCTGTTCGAGAATACCTGGCTCTAAAAGTCACGCTACGCGATCGCCAAAATACCCTCACCTTAAAAGAGCTTGTAATTCAGGACTTACGCAAAAAATCCTTCCTCGAAAGACAAACACTCTCTAAATAGTATCTATGCAGTCTCCATTGAATTTGCCCATAGGATATTTTTTGATGTATCCCTTTCGGCTAGTCCTTTGTAAGCTCGTTGTTCACCCTAAAATACTTGACTAACCTTAGTGCAAAACTGTAGCCTCAAACTACACTTATCACTGCATATAAGAACATGGGATAATTTATCGTAACCCTCATTACTACGCTTTTTGACGTAGATTCGGCAAAAATTGAGTAAAAAAAAGCAAATTAATTGACTTATGGTTACTAAGAGATATGATAATTCACATTTTGATCAAAGCACTAACGGGGTTGTTGTAATGGTCGAGCCATACAGCCAAAAAGAGCAAGTACAGCAAGTTGTCTATCGCATTTTAGATGCCAATTTAGACCGCGCTCGTGAAGGCTTGCGAATTATTGAAGAATGGTGTCGCTTTGGCTTGAATAATGCCCAGTTAGCTCTTGAATGCAAGCGCCTACGACAAGAATTAGCCAAGTGGCATACCCCAGAATTACGAGCGGCGCGAGACACACCAGGCGATCCTGGGACTGAGTTAACTCATCCTCAAGAAGAAGAACGAGCTAGTATAAAATCAGTATTGCAAGCTAACTTTTGCCGTGTCGAAGAAGCATTGCGAGTGTTGGAAGAATACAGCAAGCTTTATCAGCCAAATATAGCTAAAGCTTGTAAGCAGATGCGCTATCAGGTTTATACCCTAGAAAGTAATTTAATGGGTCATCAGCGCCATCAATTGTTGTGGCGATCGCATTTATATCTTGTTACTTCCCCGAATGAAAATTTGTTGAATAACGTCGAAGCTGCACTTAAAGGGGGATTAACGCTTCTACAATACCGTGACAAAACCGCCGATGATTCTTTGCGTTTAGAACAAGCCAGAAAATTACGGCAGTTATGCCACATCTACGGTGCTTTATTCATTGTTAACGATCGCGTGGATCTGGCTTTAGCTATCGATGCAGATGGAGTGCATCTGGGACAACAAGATATGCCCATTACTGTTGCTCGGCAATTACTAGGTTCCCAGCGTCTGATAGGTCTTTCTACCACCAATAAAGAAGAAATGCAAGGAGCAATTGCTGAAGGTGTAGATTACATTGGCGTGGGGCCAGTTTATGAAACTCCTACGAAAGCAGGTAAGGCAGCAACAGGCTTAGAATATGTCAGCTATGCTGCGAAAAATTGTTCAATTCCCTGGTTTGCCATTGGCGGAATCGATGCCAATAATATCAATGATGTGATCGATGCTGGAGCCAAACGTGTAGCAGTGGTGCGATCGCTCATGCAAGCTGAACAGCCTACCCTAGTAACACAATATTTGCTCTCCCAACTCAATCGCATTAAGCCAGAACTTTAAAGAGTCATTTGTCATTCGCCCAAAGTTAGTAACCAATTACCCATTCCCAATTCCCCACATTTATGTCTAATGAGATTACGGTTCACGTAAATGGGGAAACCCATAGCTGCTCATTTCAAATTTCTTTACCCAATTTGCTCCAAGAGTTGGGTTTTAACCCGCGCTTGGTGGCTGTGGAGTATAATGGCGAAATTTTACATCGCCAGTTTTGGCCACAAACAAAATTGCAGCCAGGCGATCGTTTAGAAGTGGTAACTATTGTTGGTGGTGGTTAGTTGATGTGAGCTAGCAAGCCCAAATCCTTAAGGCTGCGTCGTGTAATTTCGATGCGGATGGGTGCATCCTCTGGTTTATACATATCAAGGGTTGTTGCGAAAAAGTAGACGTTTTTGTTTTGTTCTAAATAACCCACAAACCAACCAACGTTTGGTTTCGTACTCGTTAACCATCCCGTCTTTCCACGCAGTGTGTAGTCTGGAGTTTGTTCGCGTACCATAATGTCTTTGACAAGATTTATTGTCCGTTGGGAGAAAGGTAAATCACCTTGATACAACCGTTGCAAAAACTTAATTTGCTCTTGGGGTGTAATTTGCAATGGCTGTTGTAGCCAAAAACGATCAATGTCTGCGGGGGTTCCAATCTGACGATTTCCGTAACCTACTTTGTTAATAAATTGCTGCATCCGTTCATATCCAGCCTTACGCGCTAGTACTTGATAGAACCAAACAGTTGAATCTTTAAAGGCTTGACGCAAATTCGTATCATGATTCCAAGCGTCGATATCTCGATGAATTCCATCCCAAGTGAGAACCGCCACATCATTAGGAATTACACCTATTTCTAATGCCACCAGCACGTTAAAAATTTTGAATGTCGAAGCTGGAGCAATCGCTGTTGAATTACGTTTAGGATTGTGTTCATAGATGCGGTTATTTTTTGAGTCGTAAATCAAGATTGAGCCTTCACGCCCAAATTCTTGAAAGTGTCGCCCAAAATTTGGCGCTTTAATAGCAGGACGTTCAGATGAGGTTGAAGCTGGTTGAGCCACAATAGGCATTGTTTGGAAGCTAATTACACTCAATACCGCAACACATCCAAGAATTGTAAATATAACAGTTTGCCTTCGGTAGTGCCGAAGAAATTGCCACATCTGAAACAAGATATTTTTCATTGCATATTTAATAAAATCACAAAGGAGATTTTACACTGCAATCTTGCTCATTTGCGGGTAGATGAACATCTATACATCCCTACTCCATCTGAATTCATTCTCACAAAATAGCTTTTTTCCCTTCTGATTTGTAAAGTGAGCGATGAAGAGTTCTACGCTTGGCTAATTCTTTACCTTTGCGGCCAAGTTGCTCACGTAGCTGTTGATCTTTGCATAACCGATTGAAAGCTTGAAATACTTCATAACCAGAATTGGGATTAACCAGTATCCCATTTTCTTCATGCTGAACTGTGTCTAGAACACCGCCTAAGCGAGGGGCAATGATAGGCTTACCGAAGTAACTTGCTTCTAAATAAACCATACAAAAACCTTCTATATTATTAGGCTTAGTATCTAATAAAGTTAGCATGGCAAATATGTCGCAAGCTGCATAATAACCGGCTAATTCACGCTCTGGCACATATCCCGCAAAGTGGACGCGCTTATCTACCCGCAAACGATGCACCAGAGATTTCAGTTCCGATTCACTTGGCCCTTCACCGCAGATTATATAGTGGACATCCACCCCGAAAGTTAGCAATAGTGGGATGTTATCAACCACTCGGTCGAAAGCTTTATGTTTTACTAGCCTTCCTATGGAGAGAATAACTATTGCTGAATCGGGAATGTTGTATGCCTGACGCACGCGAACACGCAAATCATCAAGGCTACTGGGACTCCCGACATTATTACCAAATTTTTCTGGTCTGATTATTGGGTTAATAACGTAAGTAGGAGTATCTAATCGGAAAGCAGTTCTGAGGTAGTCTTGTGTATAAGAACTGTTACAGACAATACCTTCGGCTCTATGAAGTGTTAATTTAAATAGCGATCGCAGCACGGGATTGTGTAATGTACAAAGAAAATCATTACCGTGCAAATAGATAAAAAAGCGAATAGGTAAGAAATAGCTCAATAGCAACAGTGAAGGAAAATCATAGCCGTGGCCCCACTCTATATAACGGTAGTGATAGCGAAAATAGAGTTTGATTGCTAGCACAAATGAGCAGACAATATTCACCAGAGGCTTCAGAATATTTCCTACCAAGCCACTATGCCAGTATCTAGGATAAAACCAGCGATACACTGGAAATTGTTGACCTTCATCAAATACTTTATCTCCTGAGCAACTAGCCGCCAGCACAATAACTCGTTCTGGATCTTGGAGACAACGATTGTACATATATTCTCCAATTACAGCTTCTTTCGGCAAGAATATCCGGCTTATGACTAAGATATCTGGGTATGCAGCTTTGTCTCTGATTTCGGCTGTTAGTTGAGAAATATGTTCCATAATCAAGTTGATAAATTTACTTCAAATAATTTTGAATTTATTTACAATTAGGATTACTTTCCAAGCCATAATTATTATTTTATTTCTTTTAAAACGAATCTGGTAGACAAAATTGAAGGCTATTTTAGAAGATTAGCCAGCAAGATTGTTTTTTTATTGTGTTGATTTTATTTTGGCGGCAAAACTCTCAACATTTGAGAATTTTTGTGCATGATGGACAATAAAATAAAATCTAGCACTTGTAGTCCAATGTAGTCAAATTTCTCAATGAAGAACTGTTGCAAAAATTACGAAACTTACCTACGTTCACTAGACTATCTTGAATAGTCTAGACTGGTGTGCCAAAATGCCAAAAGTTTAGATAAGTATTTGATAATTATCTGGGTCTGCTTAGGGCTGCTGATAAGCATCACGTCTACTTTTAACACTACGATACATACGTAAGCATCAAGTCTATATCTGTCCTTTATATTACTTAAAAGAGAGAGATATCCTTTTGGATTCTGACAGAACAAGTAGGGTGAAGTATTAAAAAATTAGTCAAAATAATTATGAAAAATTAGAATCATCTGTATAATCCAAGACTGTAGCCTGGAAGTGCCCAGTCTAAGAGGTAGCCAAGCCCGTAGGCGTAGCCCGTCGTAGACATCACAAATTTCTGTAATGATGAACATATCTTAAGGTACGGTTCCCCAGTCGAGAAATCCCCCCTGCGATCGCTGCCTATGCCAGATAAGACGCGGTAGATTGAATATGTAGCCTTTAAAAGTGAATGCTACAAAGCTTGCTTGTTACGGACTGGCGTTAGTGACATAACCGCAAAACTCCTACCAGCATGGAGATAAATCATAAAAATTCTGTTTTCCAAGCGATTGTACTATGCGTAAAAAACTACAACAAATCAGCAAACCACTGTTAAAAACCTTCTTAGCGCTAGGATTGATGTTAACTTTGGTTCTTAGCCACGCCGATGGAGCATTAGCGGCCCGCAGTGGGGGTCGAATCGGTGGTGGCTCTTTTAGAGCGCCTTCCAGCCGCACCTATACACCGCGTACTTATGCACCTCCCGGCGGGGGCGGATACTATCCTGGTGGTGGTTTTGGTGGTGGTTTTGGCTTTCCCTTCCTACTTCCTTTCTGGGGTATTGGGGGAGGATTTGGTGGTCTATTTAGCATCTTAATTTTCTTTGCGATCGCTAATTTCTTAGTGCAAACTTTCCGCCGCGTCTCTAGCGGTGAAACTCCAGAAGCAGATTACACCAGTAACTCTCCTGTATCTGTAACTCGTTTGCAAGTAGGTTTGTTAGCTCAAGCCCGTGAATTGCAAAATGAACTCAACCACATTGCTGAAACTGCTGATACTAACACCCCAGAGGGAAGAGCAGAAATTTTGCAAGAAGCCAGCCTAGCTTTACTCCGCCATCCCGAATACTTTGTATATGCAGGTGGTGGTACTCAACAAGCCAGTTTAAATTCAGCTGAAAGTCAGTTTAATCGGCTGTCACTGGCAGAACGCAGCAAGTTTAACGAAGAAACTCTTTCTAACGTCAACAACCAGCTAAAAGCAGCCCTTGCCAAAGAAGCTTTACCCCAGGCTGGCGAACTAGACAACCCCACCCGCCTATTTACTGAAGGCCCAGGGGAATATATTATCGTCACCTTGTTAGCGGCGACACTAGGTAAGTTTGATATCCCTACAGCTATTAACAGTGCTGATGATTTGCGTCAAGCTTTGCGCCAAATTGGTAGTATCCCTAGCGAAAAACTTCTGGCAATTGAAGTACTTTGGACTCCGCAAGCTGAAAATGATACGCTGACATCTGATGATGTACTGGCAAATTATCCTGATTTGAGACTTGTTTAATCTCTAAAAATTTCGCGTTTTAGTGCTACAAAAGAACTTTGCATCTTGGCACAACAAATAATTCCTCTTTAAGGAGAATCACTAGAAAACCGTTTGTCATTGACAAGCGGTTTTTTTAAGCAAAAACTGAACCAACCTACCGTAAAACCTGCCTTTGAATCTCGTCAAACAGCGACATGGCAATTGTTGCTGTTGTTGTAAGTGGCTTTCCCACAAGTAGAGAATGTAATCGCCATTAACTTGTCTGCCACTATTGTCTACAGCTAATTAGAGCTTTTCTTCCTGCCATTCAACTCTGTACTTGATTGCTCTATAAAGATGCATTATGGCTTTGCTAAGTTTAAGGACAATTTTCCCCAGGATAGAGCGTTTAGGATGTGCAATTCTTTCGTGTTCTTCAAAATAAGTCAACATTTCATCCATGTTTGACTGTCCCTTTTGAATTTTAATCAGTTCGGTTTTGTTATTGAAAAAGGAAATACCTGACATCTGGCTCCATCTCACTGGCAGTCCTGCTTTATAGGCAGCTAGACCTATGGCATTACCTTCGCCTTCATAAACTCCATTTAGCTCAAAATATTTGGCAAGGATTGACCATGTTTCTAAAAACTCAATTTCTTTTCCTGTTGACTTAGTGACAGAAAACAAATATTCATGGACAAAGGTAACATTTTCCCATTCAGGATCTAAATTTAAAAATTGTGCTGCTTCTTTAATTACTTCAATCTCTCTAGCAAATTTTTTGTTAGTTGTGCCCAAAGCTTTGGCAAATTTTTTCGACATATCCATGCAAGCTCTAGCACTTATCCCTGGCTCTAAAAGCCACTCTATCTCCTCTGACACTGGTGCCAAGATTCGCATATCTGAATCAATGAATATACATGAATTAAATAGAGATAATGCCTTAGCAATAGCAAATCTTTTGTCGTGGTAACACTTCACACCCTGCTGCTGATGCTGAAAGGCTAAAACTTGAGGATATTTGCTAAACTCTTGAGGACAATCCGTGAGAATTATAAAAGCAGTGTTAGGTGAATAAAGTTCTAGGTCTTTTGCTAATAAACCAGCTAACGCCCGATACACTTTGCCTAATGCTAAAGTACAAAAGCAGAATTGTTGTTGATTCATATTTGGAGGATTTGAGAGTAAAATCTTGAAAATCTGAAATGACTAAATTAGTTAATACAACGGATTGCCTATTAGTAAGTTACTAATACTTTTCGGATAAACCTAACAATCATGGTTGACTGACAAAAGTCTGATTTCAAAAAAAGGAGAAGTAATGTGTAAAGGTGAATTCAAACCCGTTTTATTTCTACCTTAATTGAGAAGTATTGAGTGAGGTACAGGATTTTCGCCTACAAACAAGATAAAAAGTCTTTTTTATTCCCGACTAAAGTCTGATTTGAAAAAAATCTCATAAGGCAAGAAAAACCGCCAGAGGAAACCAGGGGGAAGTACAGCACTCGATTCAGCATCTATAGGTAAATATTGGGAACGGTAGGTTTCAATAGCCTGTTTTTTCTTAGATTGCACTTGATGAATTGCAACTCGATGAGCGCCTACCAATTCATTAAACTTCAGGTTGCTAAACAATAAAGACTTCCAAAGCAACCATATAGCATATTGCCATACCTCTACTGTTACTTCTGCTTTAGTAATAGCAGCTTTAACCAATTGATAAGTAATTTCATGATCTAGACTGCGATCTTGTTTGTGAGTAACGTACACCTCTTGTGGTTGAAAACTACCTAATAATTGGGCCATTTCTTCAATTGTTTGCTGTTGTTCAGCTTCTGTCATTTTGGATAATGCGCCATCACATTTATCAAGAAAGTGAATATCTGTTGATTCCACACCTAAAATTTTTAAAGCTGCTAGCGCTTCTTCTCTACGAATCTGAACAATTTCTGAACGTGTAATCTTGGTATGACCTCGATGAGAACCTCCTCCATCTGTAACAAAAACAACTTTAATTGGTATCCCTTGTTCTCGCTTGAGTGCAATCAGACCCCCACAACCTAGTGCTTCATCATCTTGGTGAGGAGAAAATACAATTACTGATTTCTGGTTAATATTTAGTTGTTGACTACCTTGATATAGGAGCCAGTAGAACTGTAGTTGAATCAGTAGTTCTCGAAATTTGTAATTCAACAACCACCACTTATTATGCAGACCTAACTTGAAGCGGTGAAGAATATTTCTTATTTTCATAGCACCAGATATTATTGGAATTACGGAAATTTCTGAGCAGGATTGTATAAATATTTCCTTACAAAAATATTATCCAACTGCTATCTAGAATCTGAATTAAATGAGAAAAATTAATTGCTATTTGATTTCCGACTTTTATCTTATTTTGATATTTAGTTAAAGTAATGTCGATATTATGTCTTTTTTATGTCATTTTTACGAATTAATAATTCGAGTGAGTTGGAAAAATTTTGTAAGTAATACTAGGTTCAGATAATTCGTTTTATAAAATTATGAAAAATCTTCATAGTCTTACTTGTTATAATTACAGATGTCTCCAGAAGTTCGTTAATGATTAAAAAATAATTATTACTTAATGAGCATTAATTAAATTCTATATTTTGCGTTCACCTGAATTTAACCCAACGTCACATCAATACATATTGTCAGTAGTTACACGTTAGGGCTAAAATATGGAATCAGTGCATCAAAGTATAACTTAGATATACCAGTACTTATGCATTGGAAACTGAAACCTAGACTCTCTTTAACCTTCCTTAAAAATCTACGGTATACACACAAATGTTGAGGCAGACATATCTTTATTAATTAATCTCGCACTGCGTCTCATAGCTGAAGTCCACTTACTTAAGTGGACTAAATGAGTACGGGATATTGCTGAGTCTGACGGTTTCACTGCGACAAAAATTTGGGTAGAGGATTGATTTTTCTACTTGTACATACACCGTAGCCCATAAATAGCCAACTTTTTAAGGGGGTTAGGGAAGCTCTTATGCGTAAGTTCTGTATATTTTAGAAAAATTATTCTTAGCCCAGACTTTGATAATATTATCAAAATGTTATACACGTAAAGCGTTATCTTATGCCTAATGTTGAAGCCGACGAAAACCGAGAGCATCGCATTAAAACAGAGATCATTGTAGATGCTGAAGACAAAGAAGACCGGGCTATGGGTTGGTACTACTACCTCGAAGAGACTCTGAATTTTCCCTTTATGGCTAAATGGACTAAGAAGGGACGCAAATCGGGTTCTACTGAGGAGAAACAAGTGGAAGTGCTGGGAATGGCCCCAGATGATGAGTGCTTAAAAGATATGTTTGTCGAAGTAGCTTACATTAATGGTAAAGATGATGATGTGTATTCTGCAAAGTTATCTGAAATAGTAGCCATTGATACTGACAGCGAAACTCAAGAAGCGATCGCTGACTGGCTCTATTGGATTGCCAGAGGATACAAGTTTTAAACTCTAGGATAAATATCGAATGACGCGGCAGGGATTACCAGCAGCGACAACATTCTCAGGTATATCTTTGACAACTACACTGCCAGCACCAATGGTTGTATTATCACCAATCGTGACACCTGGACAAATAATTGCACTGCCACCAATCCAGACATTATTACCAATGTTTATTGGGGCAGCTAATTCTCTACCAGAAAGGCGAATTTCTGGCTCTGTAGGATGATAAGCTGTATAAATTTGTACATAAGGAGCGCATAGGACATTTTCACCAATGTGAACTGGATTGCAGTCTAAAATTACACAGCCATAGTTCATATACAATTTGTCGCCGACAAAAATATTACTACCATAGTCACAGTGAAAGGGTGGCACAATTGATACTTTGTCACCTATCTTTCCAAATAACTCTTGCAAAATTTGCTGCCGTTGATCTTGCTGTTCTTCAGTTGTAGAATTGTACCTTCGCAACAGACGACTAGCTCGTTTATTTTCGGCAGCCAATTCTGGATCTTCCGCCAGATATAATTCGCCTGCGAGCATTTTCTGTTTTTCACTTTTTTCCATGACATTCAGAATAGTTGTGAAAAAAATCAAAGGATTTTGATTTTAATGGCAGCATAAAGGACTAAGTAAGCTAGCACAATCAAATCAAAGTATGTAAATAAAAAATAACTAGGCTAAAACCCTTATACTTATTGCCTATTGCCTGATCCCAACGACAACTATTTATGCCCACTTACTTAATTAACTAAATATGGCATAAGTCGCTTTTCCTTGCCGTTTAGCTCTGTACATCGCAATATCAGCATCCCGTAGCAGAGTTGCAGGTTCCTCATAACTACTAAAATTCCAAGCAATACCAATACTAGCTGTAGTAGATAATTCATATCCATTCAGATAAAGTGGCGATCGCAAGGATTCTTGAATCCGTTTTGCAACATTGGTAGCATCGGTAATGTCTTTAATATCCTCTAAAAGAACTGTAAACTCATCACCACCAAATCGCGCTACAGTATCACCACCACGTAAGCACGACTCTAAACGTCTAGCGATCGCTACTAAAAAATCATCCCCTATTCCATGCCCAAAGCGATCGTTAATCTCTTTGAAACCATCTAAATCCAAAAATAAAACTGCAAAATAATAATCGCTTCTGCGTTTGCTGCGCTCAATTGTTTGTCTGAGCCTGTCTAGAAATAAAACACGATTTGGTAATGCTGTCAGCCCATCATAAAACGCATTACGGATCAGTTGTGCCTCTGTGTGCTTACGTTTGGTGATATCTTGAAACACTAAAACTGCACCAGTAATATTACCATTGCGATCACGGATGGGTGCAACATTATCCCCAATCGCTATCTCTTTGCCATCTTTGGTAATCAGTATACAGTTTTCTGGTAAATCCAAAATTTCACCTGTTTTGATTACATCTGCGGCTAAATTTTCAATTTTTTCTCCTACATCTTTGTCAACTAAGTTAACTACTTCTACTAAATCTTTACCGAACGCTTCACTTTCCTTCCAGCCCGTGATTTTTTCTGCTGTAGGATTCATCATTTGAATACAACCATTAGCATAAGTCACAATCACTGCACTGCTCATACTATTAATAATTGCTGCCAGCCTTTGTTTCTCTTCGTATAATATTTTTTTGCTTTGATGTTTGTATAGAGCCATTTCAATCGCAAAATGTAAATCACTTTCAATAAATGGTTTGACTATGTAACTAAAAGGCTCACTTAGCTGGTTTTCATATAATGCTTTATATTCTGAATACTCTGTTAAATATACTACAGGCACATGGAAGTGATTCTGGATGATGTCTGCTACGTTCACACCGTCAATTTCCCCAGCTAGGCAGATATCAATTAATACTAAATGTGGATGAGTTTCTGCTACCTTTTTTATTGCTTCTTCACCAGATTTAGTGGTTTCTGATACGGAATAACCTAATTTTTGTAAACTTTTTCTAATATTTGAGGCTATGATTTTTTCATCCTCAACAACTAGGATTTTGCGGGCGAACATGGTGAAACAACCTGTTTGCTAAGGTTCAGATTTTTGTTGTCAGTGTCAACTCAATACAAAAGTTATTATTTCATCATAAACAATCTTTTACGACTCTGTAGTATTGCTTGATATAAATACTTAACTAATGAGCAAATAGCATCGTGTTATTAACCTCCAATAATTTCTGTGTTTGTCAAAGCTAATTGTGATTAATGTATGCGGTTAATATCATGTCAGTAACATAAAATGTAAATTACCATATAATTTAGCAGCGATCAAAAATTTATTTTCAACAATATACAAACAATTATTGTCTTAAATAAAACAAGTATTAAGTATAGTATTTATGTCAAAATTAATCAAGAATAAAAGTTCATAAAATCACAGCCTACTACTTTCAAATAAATTGAAAAAATTAATAGAGTCTGTTGTATGTAATATGATAATATCCATTGATTATAATACTACTAAAAATTAATCGTTATCTGGAATTAAAGAGTTTAATAAAACTTTGGCTACAAATAGTGTTTGTCTCAGTCGAGGATGTAAATTCTCGTCTGAAACTGTCTGATTACCAATTCTGTAAGATTGCTCAAAAACAAGGAGATTTTGCGCCTTGTTTCACCAAGCAATCTTGATGTAGTGCAGTTTCACAAAAATTGTTATGAAATTTTGAATTGTGAATCAAAGACTATAAATTATTTATTGGTTTTAGTTAAAACTAAATCACAAATTGTTTTAACTGAAAATATGCATGTTAAATGCTCATCAGCAAATAACATGATTTTTTAGTGTTTTTTGATAACGAGCAAGTGCTGGGGGCAAGGGCAGGAAAAATTCTCTTTGTGAGATACTTCTGCGCTTCATAAAAACCCCCTGTTTTTGCTAGTTTATAGATATTGAGAACAAAAACACGTTTTGTGCTTTAGAGATTAGACTTACTTTTAGTAAGTTCAATGCTAATTTTGCCACCAAAATCAGGAATAGGCGCAGCAGGTTTGCTCAGAATGACTTGGACTTGTGTTACACGATCGCACTCTTGGAGAATAGAATCTGCGATCGTTGCTACCAATTTCTCCACCAAAGCAAACTTAGACGTTTTGACCAGATGTTGTATCAAGCTAATGACGCTGCGATAATCTAAAGTGTCTTCGATCGCGTCAGTTTTGGCCGCTGTGGAGATATCCAACCATAACCTCACATCCACCTCAAACCATTGTCCTAGTACCTGTTCTTCTGGTAAATACCCAGTGTAGCCATAGCCGCGAATTCCCGTTAAATGAATGCAGTCCATAAAAGTTTGAGAGCAAATTGGGCATTTTGTAGAAAGTGGAGCAAGAAAGTATCAAGGATCGGCTTCCCTCCCTTGGACTTCTTTTCACCAAACTTTCCCAGATGGATTTTAAATTAAATTTCCCTAAACAAAATCTAAAATTTCAGATTGTTTTATAGCTATGTTTGATTTAATGCCGATCGCTTATAGGAATGTTAATCAACTTTGGGCTTACATTTTAACAGAGACCCTAAAGCGGTTGGGATTGACTTGTGCCATCATTTGTCCTGGCTCGCGCTCCACACCCTTAGCAGTAGCCTTTGCTCAACAAGCACCTGAGATTGAAGCGATTTCCATTCTCGATGAACGTTCCGCCGCCTTTTTCGCCTTGGGGCAAGCTCAAACAATCAGTCGCCCTGTAGTACTAGTTTGTACCTCTGGTACAGCAGGAGCCAATTTTTATTCAGCAGTCATTGAAGCCTCATATAGTCGCGTACCACTGTTGGTATTAACCACCGATAGACCGCCAGAATTGCGAGATTGTCACTCTGGGCAAACTGTAGATCAATTGAGATTATATGGAAACTACCCAAATTGGCAAACGGAGTTAGCCTTACCCTCTGCTGATATGGGAATGCTAGCTTATCTGCGACAAACAGTAATTCATAGCTGGGAAAGGGCGCAAACTCCTACAAAGGGGCCAGTACATTTGAATATTCCCTTTCGCGATCCCTTAGCGCCTCTTCCTGATGGAACTGATTTGAGCTATTTGCGATCGCAGTTTCACCCAGAAGACTTTTTTGCAGGAATAACAAGCACTACCCAATTCCCCATTCCCCATTCCCTATTCCCTATTCCCAAAGAATGGAAAGAATGCGATCGCGGCGTTATTATTGCAGGTGTTGCCCAACCACAGCAACCAGAAGAGTATTGTAGAGCGATCGCGCAACTTTCCCAAACTCTCAAATGGCCCGTGCTAGCAGAGGGACTTTCCCCAGTCAGAAATTATGCCGAACTCAACCCTTATTTGATTTCCACTTACGACCTGATTTTGCGAAATCAGCAACTAGCAAAACAGCTAGCGCCCGAAATGGTGATTCAGGTAGGAGAAATGCCTACAAGTAAAGAACTACGTACATGGATAGATGCAACCCAACCGCGACGCTGGATAATTGACCCTAGTGACCAAAACCTCGACCCTTTGCATGGGAGAGCAACACATTTACGGATATCTGTAGAAGATATAAAAGCAGAGGAGATAAATCTATCTTTCTCCTCAGACTATTTGCAGCAATGGTGTGATGCGGAAACTAAGGTCAGGTTAGCTGTTGACCAGACGATGGGGAAGATAGATGAAATAATTGAGAGTAAAGCAGCTTGGTTAATTTCTCAGATTTTACCGCCAGGAACGCCACTGTTTATTGCCAATAGTATGCCTGTGCGGGATGTGGAGTATTTCTGGAAGCCGAATAACTTAGGAGTGCGATCGCACTTTAACCGGGGTGCAAATGGCATCGATGGCACATTATCCACAGCTTTAGGAATTGCCTATCGCCAGCAAAGTAGTGTGATGCTAACGGGAGATTTAGCGCTGTTACATGACACCAATGGTTTTTTAATCCGCAATAAATTTGTCGGACATCTCACAATTGTGTTAATCAATAACAATGGCGGTGGGATTTTTGAAATGTTACCCATTGCCAAGTTTGACCCGCCATTTGAAGAGTTTTTTGGTACTCCCCAGGATATCGATTTTGCTCAGTTGTGCGCTACTTATAATGTCGAGTATGAATTGATTACTTCTTGGCAGCAGTTGCAGCAAAGATTAAACTCGCTACCAGCTACAGGAATTCGGGTTTTAGAGTTGCGGACAAATCGTAAAACCGATGCTAAGTGGCGACAGGATAATTTAAGGATATTTGCCACAGATATTGTGATTTAAGTATTCCGTTAGGTGTTGCTGATAGCGATTAGGTAAAAATCAAGAAATCTTTGTGGATCAAAGCTAAAACTACTTTACCAGCAGTTTTTCAATTACTGATGCTGATTTCCAGTATTCTAAATTTATTACTTACTCGTAAAAACCTTAAATATAGAATACATAATTTGCAATTTTTTAAAAAGGTATATATACATCTACAGAAATGTTGAATGCTGATACAAAACTTTACATTATTAGTTACACTAAGTCTCAAAAGCTTAAATTAGTCAGCAAAACATCATCTCCTCAAACCAATGAACATAGCTGATTTTCTGACACATACAAGATTGAAGATAGCGGAATTTATCTAATAGTGTATGTCCCCATTGTTCGGGAATAGATAAAAGCTGTAAAATCAGATAGGCTATCAAGCTCACGTAAATTTGTATGGTAATACCATTGACGTTTTTGGTAATGAGTTTGTCAAGTTTTAAGTGCATCTTTAAAAACTTCCACAACAATTCAACTCCCCAACGTAATCGATAAATATCCCTAATTTCATCATCATGAACAGCTGCATCTCCCGACTCTGGTAAATTAGTCACTAAGCGAAACTCGGTTTTTGTCTCTAAATCACAGAAATTAATTACTCTATAAGCTTGAGCATCATCAGATGCACCAACTTTGACCAATCCATTTGAGCCATCAAATTCTAGTTTCCAATTGTTTTTTATCCGCAAAACAAAATATTTGTTTTCTTGTACTAATTCTTGGATAAATTTTAATCCAGCAAAACCCCTATCCATTACTCCAACAGCATTTATTGGGAGACTAGACATCATTTTGGAACCAAATTTATAATCATGGTCATGTCCAAAATTGATGAAGTTATCTTCTGGGCTTCCTGTGGAGAGATTTAAGGAACTAAACAGCTTGACTTGATGATGACCTAGTACCCATAACAATTTACTTGTGAGAGTAATAATTGTTGAATCTATTGGACAAATTGCATATTTATTGTGTAACTTTTTTTGAACTTTCTTCTGTACTAATTCATTTAATTTTTGGTAAATCTCTTGAAAAGGTTTTTGGCTTCGATGTAAATTTGCTTTAGAGAAAGTAGAAATATCTACCTCAAAACAATTGTTATTTAATCTGTTAAACAAATCTCGCATACTTGTTAAGCTGTTATCCAGGGCATAGGATAGCCAGCACTCAAAAAACAGACGACTGTTCAATACTGGATAATCGTTTTTTGGCAGGCTTTTCAGTATATCTTTGACAATTTTGGGAAATGAATTTATAATCACAATCAAACTAATATATTTTAAGCCTTAGCCCAAAACTACCATATTTTGGGCTATTTTTATCGGATTTTTCTTAACATTCAACACTTCTGATACATCTACAAACTCAAATCTACCGTCATAGCGGTAAACTGTATTTAAATTTATGGCTACTAGTGAGCGTATTGTTTTATTTTCATTTAAAAAGTCAATAAACTTTTTTGCTATGTCTAACGATATTATAATGGATTTACTAACTTCGTCCCAATTAATATCTGCTCTTACATCTTTCACAAAATCATCAAATGTCTTTTTGTATCCATATTGAAGTAATTCAAAATATAAACTGGTCTTTATTAAATCGTAAAATTCATCAAATAATATTTTTAACTTATCTTCATTACTTATAACATCTATATAAAATTCATCATATTTTTGCTGGAAGAAATTGCAATTAGCTAGATGATAAAGATTATATTCTTCCAAGATATCGCCAAAAGCTTCAGCTTTAACAAAATGAACGCGAGCAATAGTTTGTTCTTTATTTATAATATATCTAGCAATATAATTATCTTCATCTATCTCAAATGTATTAATATTTTTTTCCTCAAAAAGTATTCTTAATAATTTTGAATCTATTATAGAAACAAGATTGAACTGATAAATATAATTTAACTTTTCTCCTATTCTTCGTTTTGGCAGAGAATTAATTTCATAGGACTGTGCTTTCATTAATGAACTGATAGAGTTAAAGATAGCTGTATCATTTTTTGGATTTCCACTATCAATCTCCATTTCTTGATATGCAAAAATTTGAAATCTAGGTGTACATAAAGCTCTGCCAACTTTCTGATTAATTATATTTTCATAATAATTATTTTTAAATTCAGTCATAGAGGTAATAAAGCCTAAAACTTTATTATTAGAACAAACATGAACAGGTTTTAATTCCAAGTTTGGATCTTTTTCATCAAGTTTCTTGGAAAGTAAAGCCCAAAGATTTTTTTCACTTTTCTTACAGCTAATAACAAGTGTAGTAAAAATTCTAATATCCTTCGTATCCGTCACCTTGTAAGCTATTATATCAATTTCTCTTACCTCTTCTTTCACGTCATCAATATAATATTTATTGTTGATTGTAGACCATCCAGCTTTTCGAAGTATTTCCGAAATACGGAATTCTAAATCAAAACCTGTCTTTTTAATATTCAAATGGTATTTTTCAAGACTCATATCTAATCTGTTCTGCTAATTATTATAAATAAATACCATGAAAAATAACAAAATTAAATAGTTATTTGGGCAAAAGTGAAAGATACTAATTTTAGCGATTGCTGTCCTTTTATGCGTAGGATTTACCCTTTTGCTTGACCTTGTAACCACGCTTCCAAGTTCGCGATCGCAATCTCAATTCCAGCAACGCCAAAGCTAACGCTTCCAAGGTTCCTCAGCAATTTCACCAAATAGCCGTTTTAACAGTCGCAGGACGAGTGATCGCACTCCTTCTTCCACCGCTTCTGATATACCCGCGTGTCTGCAAATGTTTCTTCACTTCGGGAAACTTTATTTGTAGCTATGAGAATTTTACCGGGTGCGTAGGCGTAGCCCACCGCAGGTATCGCCCTTCTTCTCTGCGTCTGTGGGTGAAACGTTAGCCGCTTACTTCACCTTGTAACCATCCTTCCAAATCAGCAAGAGTAGAGAAATCCAACAAAGCATCACTTAAAGCTTCCAACTGTTCCACCGATAACCCTTGAATCTGAGACAGAAGCGCATCAGGAATCGCACCCACAAGTCGGTTTAACTGTCGTAAAACGACCTTTCTTTCTCCTTCTTCCTTTGCTTCCCTAATAGCCCGTGGTTCTTCCAGATTTAGTCCCAACATTTCTGCAATCTCCTCTCGACTAAGGTTAGAAAACTTGTAGACAATAATCGTCGTCACTAAATCAATTATCGCTTGCTCCGATTGTTGCCGTGCTTGTTCCAGTAAAAACCGCGCCCCTTCAACTGCTTCGGTTTCAGAAGTAACATTTGTCAGCAACATCAAACCTAATCCCAAAGGTTGCTGTCGCAAATCTCCCAACTCATCCAGATAAACCCGCCTGACTTGACCACTTTCTAATAAAGTGCGGTGAACCGTTGAGTTAGAAGGTTCTAGACTGCGAGAAGCAAAAATTATTACCCCAAACCAGTCATCGTAACGGATAGAGTTGCGGTAGAGAAACAAAAACAATTCGCTAAAGAAGCGGTGATATAAGTCTTCGTCCTTCTGAAACTGGACTTCTGCAAAAAAGACGGTTTTGGAAACTGCATTAGCAGGAGGTAAAAACACTCCATCAATCCGAAACGCCGTTTCTTTCATCTCAACTGATTCAAACTGGTAGTTTTCCGCTTCTGCGGGTGGTTCATCTACTAATTCAAACAGCAAACCGGGAAATTGCTTAAATAATTTGTAGAAGATGGTGTCACGTCGCATTTTTATTCCTCAACACCCAGACAATTACCAGATTGTAAAGGGTTGAGACAACAATTTTAGGGTAGGCGTAGCCCACCGCAGGTATCGGATGTCCCTACGTCCGCGATAAAATTCTTGAAGCAACAGCGCACTCCATAACAATGCAAATTAACTGGGAAACTGCCAAAACCTACGAAGATATTCTGTATCAAAAAACTGATGGCATTGCAAAAATCACTATTAACCGTCCTCATAAACGCAATGCTTTCCGTCCTGAAACTGTCTTTGAATTGTACGACGCTTTCTGTAATGCTCGTGAAGATACTACTATTGGTGTCGTCCTATTTACGGGTTATGGCCCACACACTGATGGCAAATATGCCTTCTGTTCTGGTGGCGATCAAAGCGTGCGGGGACATGCGGGTTATGTGGATGATACTGGCATCCCCCGCTTGAATGTGCTGGATTTACAACGCCTGATTCGTTCGATGCCGAAAGTGGTGATTGCTTTAGTAGCGGGATATGCGATCGGTGGTGGACACGTCTTACACTTAATTTGCGACCTGACCATCGCTGCCGATAACGCCATTTTCGGACAGACTGGCCCGAAAGTCGGCAGTTTCGACGGTGGTTTTGGAGCCAGCTATCTCGCCCGCATTGTGGGACAAAAAAAGGCTAGAGAAATTTGGTTTCTCTGCCGCCAATATGATGCACAACAAGCGCTAGAAATGGGCTTAATTAATTGCGTCGTCCCAGTGGAACAACTAGAAGCCGAAGGTATTCAATGGGCGCAGGAGATTTTAGAAAAAAGTCCGATCGCAATTCGATGTCTTAAAGCCGCCTTCAACGCTGATTGTGATGGACAAGCTGGTTTACAAGAACTTGCTGGCAATGCCACCTTACTCTATTATATGACAGAAGAAGGGTCTGAAGGCAAACAAGCTTTTCTCGAAAAGCGTCCACCAGATTTTCGCTCTTTTCCTTGGCTACCTTAAAATTGCAAAAATCGCACCCTTTATTGAGGCGCGATTTTTGTAAATGTCAATGTTTATGGCACTAAATATCTTAAAAACAAATCTTATCTTAAGCAAACTACAAAATTAGTTCAGTAATAATGGATAACTAAATAAACACTGCTTCAGTCTTAGCCTCTTCAGAATATATAGAGGCAGTTATTTCTTCTACAGAAGCAGGAGCAGCATGATCTAAATCTGAAGCCGGGGAATGAGAACAAGCTAAAACTGGCCTTGCATCTGGCAAAGTCCAAGCATCTTCCAAGGTTTCCCAAGAAGGTGCAAAAGGTGGGAGCGCCAATGAGCAAGCCTTCCAAGTTGCTTGGACTGGCGCTCCCAACTGCTGGCACGTTCCACCACGGCGACCTTCTGGCTGGTAATGACGGCAATATTTACAGGCAGATGCTAAAAATTTAATAGGTTTCATTCGGATTCATCTTTAGTGCCGTTTTCGGCTGAATTTCATCTTTATATTTTGCTTCTATATATAAAGACGGAGAAAAGCCAAAAAACCATTATTTTCTATAGCTTTCAGCGATCCCGACGAAAAAATAAACTTTAGGATATTTTTATAATCTTGTTATATTATTAAATAATCTGGAGAGTGATTACCTATTGATTTTGGCTAAAACTTATTAGGGATCAAGAGTAAAACCGAAGCTTTTGATTTATTTAGCCTTTTAACTTCCTCCTTAAGGAGGCCTTAAGACATATAATTTCAGATAAATAGTTTGGTTTGTCTACCACGTTTGGTATATTCTAGCTGTAAAACATCTTTTTTCTCAAGAATTAGAACGAACTTATCTAGATGGCAGCAGCAAATTACTTTGAGATAAATTCTGCCCAAGCAATAATCGCTGAAATATTTTGCGTTCAATTTAAGCCAAGACTGACTTGCTTTAAAACTTTTTAGCAGCACAGACAGAACAGACTGCCCAGCGCTGGAGTTCGCCGGGTGGGGTGGGAGATTCACATTGAGGACAAAGGGGTAAGCCATACGATCGCGATCGCATAATCTTCGTCCAATGCCCAAAAGCAGCATTTACATCCTTGGTGGGTGTAACATCAGGGCGGCTAATCTCATCACCAAGGTAACTGGGATGCTGGTGGGGCAAAACCGTTTGTTGCTGTTTTCTCTCCACAGATGGATTCTGCCAGCTAGCAGTAGAGAAGCGAATATCAACCAAAGGCGTTGGCAGTGTTTTATTCAACTTTAAAAGCAGAGACGTGCGACCAAAAGTCAGGTTTTGCGCCCAAGCAGCACTAGAAGTTGCTACCGACAAAACATCGCGTTGAATCGACAATGGTCGAGTATTTGCGGCAACCACTGGCCCAACAACACTTGCCCAACACTTGAGCAAGTGTTGAAATGGTTGCTCCTGCCATTTAGACTGCTTTTCCAGAACGCCTAAAATATCATTAATTGATTTAAACGACATCATTCAAAGTGAAGAGTGGGGAGTGGGGAGATGGGGAGATGGGGGAAATGGGGGAGATGGGGGAGAAAGAATAACTAATGCCCAATGCCCCATGCCCAATTCCCAATTCCCAATTCCCAATCTATGTATTTAAATAATTTTCGCTAATATTGTCAGAAATATATCTATAGTTATTCCAGAAATCTACGTTTGAGGCACACAGGCAATGACTCAAAACCCCCTGAACGATTCCGGTACTCAATCGTCTAAAACGCCTGGGTTGAAACCAGCACTAACAGCAGCACTAGCAAGTTTAGAAGTACCGCTAGATCAAGAGTTAGCTCGATACCGACGCACGCGAAATGGTTTAGTGTCATCAAACCAACGCCGTGTTGCAAGTTACATGAGCAGTCAAACTCAGTCTTTGACTGCCATTCCTACAACATTGGGAACAACTCAGTCATCAGTAACGGAAATTAAAACTAACGTGCCGCCTGCTGTACCTGTGAATCATCAGGGAACCCCAGCGCCAGCTACGGAGATTGACGTACCACCAGCATCTTCTTTAGTTGTGAATCATGAGGTGAACCGAGCGCCAGTTACGGTAAATACCGAAGAACCAAATAATCTCAATCTGCCCTCTACCCAAGATTCTGCTAAAACACAAACTCAACTTCCACCGCCACCGCCGAATTTTAGTAGCAGCATCGTACCAGCAATTGTTAAAGATACTAAGAGCGAAAATCTTTTGCAGACAGATAACACCCCTAAGCACCCAGATGACTACTTAGAATCTAGTGAAGCACTACTGCGAAGTCTGACAGAAGAACAAGCAGAAACTCAAAAACCAAGCAATTCTAGTGACAGTCTGCTATCACCTTTAGGTATCGGCTCAATGTTGCTGCTATTGTTAGCAAGTCTTACCTTGGGTTATGTAGTATTCAATCCCAAAGGCTTGCCTCAATGGAATTTAGGCAAGTTGTTTAACGGAAACTCGTCTCCCGCACCAGGAAATACTGAAGAAGTTGGGAATAATGTCCAACCTCAGATCCAGCCACCAAGCACATCATCTATGTATCCCAATCTAGCTGCCCAAGAGTTTCCTGATGTGAGAGATCCTAACGATCTAATTGGCTTACAACCTAAAGTCCAAGCAACCGTTGCAGTAGTGCCTAATCCAGCCGTTCGCCAAAACCCTGTAAATCCTCAAGCGCCATTGTCTAACCCCAATACAGCCCTAAAACCGACAAATCCGATCGCTTTAGCGCCAGTACCAACTGTACAACCCTTACCTCCCCTAAATTTACCTCCCATTTCAACGACAAAAACCTCGCCCCAGCCAATCGCAGCCTCACCAAAGCCTAATGCAGAAATCAAACCAGGAACAGATGGGTTCTACCATGTCGTGATAGATAATAAAGGTGCAGCTTTTGCTTCAGCACGGCAAGTAATTCCTGATGCTTATTTATCACCCAACAAAGAATTGATTTATCTTGGTGCTTTTAAGACTAAAGAGCAAGTACAAAAACAGATGCAATTATTACAGGCAAAGGGAATTAAGGCACGAGTTCAGCAGCCATAAGTTGCAAGAATCTACGATACCATAAGATAACAGTCCTGACTCATGAGTGCTGTTAGCGGATAGCTAAGGTTTAGCCCGTGCTGAGTAGTAGATACAAAATCTGACTTGTTTACGACACTAAGACACAAAATTTCATACTCAGTACTTTGACTGGGTATTCAGCACTCCATAACTACCCTACTACAAAATTTTTATACTCATTACTCAGCACTCATTACTCAGCATTGAGTTTCGTGAATGGAGAGCCGATATGGAATTAATCAACCGTATTCTGCGGGTGATTCGCGCTAATCTCAATAGTTTGACCGCAGGTGCAGAAGATCCAGAAAAGATTCTAGAGCAAACTGTCCTGGAGATGCAGGAAAATCTGGTACGGTTGCGACAGGGTGTAGCACAAGCGATCGCTACCCAAAAACGTACTGAACGACAGGCGGCGGCTGCCAACTCTCAAACAGAAGAATGGTATCGCCGCGCCCAATTGGCCTTACAACAAGGCAATGAACCTCTCGCACGCGAAGCTTTGACTAAGCGCCAAGCTTACAAAGAAACTACTACAGCCCTCTTTTCCCAAATAGAGCAGCAAAACGATATAGTTGCTAGGCTAAAAAAGGATATGCGATCGCTAGAGTTAAAAATTTCCGAGGCGAAAACAAAAAAAGATATGTATATTGCTCGCGCCCGTTCTGCTGAAGCATCTTCTCGCCTCCAGGAAATGCTTGGGGAAGTTTCTGCTACCAGCAGTCTGAGCGCCTTTGAGCGTATGGAAGAAAAAGTTTTGCAAATAGAAGCTCATTCAGCTGCCATTGCCCAACTTGGTAGCGATGACTTGGAAACACAATTTACTTCCTTGGAATCTACTAATAATGTAGATGCTGAATTAGCTGCGATGAAGGTACAGGTTTTAAATCAGGCAGAAAACACACAGCACAATAATCTGCTTACTGAGGAAAAGCAGAACACAGTACAGCCTCCTCAACAGCAGTTACCCAAAACTCAAGACTCTTGAAGTTCGGTTAATTAACCCACTTTGGAGATATCCTAACAATTAAGAGTTGTTATAAGGTACTGATTCCAGCCGGAAAGATTACATTGAAATAGGTAGCTATTAAAAAGTAAAAAAGCTGACTGTCCAACAAAAAGCGTAAACCAAACAAGGAAAAACAAAGTTATGGGATTATTTGATCGCATTAAGCGAGTAGTTAGTTCTAACCTCAACGACCTGGTTAACAAAGCCGAAGACCCCGAAAAAATGCTAGAACAAGCCATCCTGGAAATGCAGGAAGACTTGGTACAGCTGCGTCAGGGAGTAGCCCAAGCGATCGCCGCCCAAAAACGCAGTGAGAAACAGTATAATGATGCCCAAAATGAAATCAATAAATGGCAACGCAATGCCCAACTAGCCCTACAAAAAGGTGATGAGAACTTAGCACGGCAAGCCCTAGAGCGGAAGAAAACTTATACGGACACCAGCACTGCCCTAAAAGCTAGTTTAGATACCCAAAGCACTCAAGTTGAAACCCTCAAGCGCAACTTAATCCAGCTAGAAAGCAAGATTTCTGAGGCTAAAACCAAGAAAGAAATGCTCAGAGCCAGAATCACCACTGCCAAAGCCCAAGAGCAACTTCAAAACATGGTCAGTGGGATGAATACCAGCAGTGCAATGTCTGCCTTCGAGCGGATGGAAGAAAAAGTCTTGATGCAAGAAGCCCGCGCCCAGTCTGCTGGAGAATTAGCAGGTGCTGATTTAGAAAGCCAATTTGCCCGGTTGGAAGGTAGTAGCGATGTTGATGATGAATTGGCAGCTTTGAAAGCGCAAATGCTACCACCCGCGACTCCAGTCACTCAAGCACAACTACCACCGCAGCAAGAAACCACTCCTGCTAAGTCTAATGAAGTGGTTGATGCCGAGTTGGATTCTCTACGCAAGCAATTGGATCAATTATAAAATTGATAGAAAACTTATTTAAGCCAGTCCCACGCCTGTTGGTTGTGGGATTTTACGTCATTAGTCAATAGTTAAGAGTCAAAATAACTATGAATTATTGATTATGGACTATTGACTACTTTGGGATAAAGTATTGTGTGTGCCAACTTCGATCGCCACCTGATGGAGACTGTAATGAGTAAGGCTGTAATCACCATAACTGATGCTGAGTTTGAAACAGAAGTGTTAAAAGCTGAACAGCCTGTATTAGTTTACTTTTGGGCTTCTTGGTGCGGGCCTTGTCAATTGATGTCCCCCATGATTAACTCAGCTGCTACCCAATATAGCGATCGCCTCAAAGTCGTGAAAATGGAAATTGACCCTAACCCACTCACTGTTAAGCAGTATCAAGTGGAAGGTGTCCCCGCTCTCAGACTATTTCAAGGCCAGGAAGTTTTAATTTCGACTGAAGGAGTCATCGGCAAAGATAAATTACTCGAACTCTTAGATACGCACTTAAATAGTAATTAGTCAATAGTTCATAGCAAATGACTAATGACAAATGACTAATGACAAATGACTAATATGCAATTTGCAAAGCGTTTACAACCCCTGCAATCGAATGTATTTGCTGATATGGACAGAGCCAAGGCGATCGCTTTGGCCGCTGGACAGCAATTAATAGATTTGTCGTTGGGGTCTTCTGATTTACCAGCCGAGGCACACGTCATCGAAGCGATCGCCCAATCTCTCCACGATCGCAGCACCCACGGCTATCTTTTATTTAACGGTACTTTTGGGTTTCGTGAAGCCGCAGCCAACTGGTACGAACAAAAATTTGGCATCAAGGTAGATCCCCAAACTGAGGTACTACCTCTAATTGGTTCTCAAGAGGGTACAGCCCATTTACCCCTAGCATTACTCAATCCCGGGGATTTTGCCCTGTTGCTCGATCCAGGTTATCCCTCTCATGCTGGGGGAGTTTACCTAGCTAGTGGTCAAATCTACCCGATGGCATTACGGGCAGAAAACGCTTTTTTACCAGTGTTTGCTGATATTCCCGCCCCAGTCTTAGCTCAGTCGCGGATGATGGTATTAAGTTATCCTCATAATCCCACCTCCGCGATCGCTCCTTTATCTTTCTTCCAAGAAGCTGTCGCCTTCTGTCAGCAATATAATCTCGCCCTGGTTCACGATTTCCCTTACGTAGATTTAGTATTTGGGGAAACTGGAGACTGGGCAATGAATTCTTCCCAATCCCCATCGCCCCTAATCCCCAGAGGGGGCCCCGAGTTTCCCAATCCCCAGTCCCTAGTCCCCTCGATTCTGCAAGCCGATCCAGAGAAAAGCGTCTCCATTGAATTTTTCACCCTTTCCAAGTCCTACAATATGGGCGGCTTCCGCATTGGCTACGCAATTGGTAATGCCGAGTTAATTAACGCCTTACGCCAGGTAAAAGCTGCCGTTGATTTTAATCAGTATCGGGGAATTTTAAATGGTGCGATCGCAGCCCTAACTGGCCCTCAAGCTGGGGTAAAATCTGCTGTCGCTACCTTCCAGCAACGCCGTGATGCCTTCATCACTGCTTTACACTCCATTGGCTGGAATGTTCCTACTCCCAAAGCCACAATGTACATCTGGGCAAAATTACCCTCAGCTTGGAGTCAAAACTCCATAGAATTTTGTACTCAGCTAGTTAAACAAACTGGTGTAGCTGCTTCGCCTGGTGCTGGCTTTGGCAAATCTGGAGAAGGCTATGTCCGTTTTGCCTTGGTGCATGAGCCACCTTTGTTAGAAACTGCTGTGGAAAGAATTGCCCAATTCCTTCATTAAATTTCTTCTCAATCTAAACCCCAAGGATTTTTTGCGGCAAAGTCTATGGATAGAAGACGCAGCAAAGACGCACAGCCGTGAGCCCCTATAAATCAATACGGTTCAGTTAAGGCTAAAACCCCACATTCCGCAGGTATATCAGGTGAGAAGATAATATTTTCGGCAAGGCGCACCAAGAAATTGGAGAATCCATCGTCGTTCGTCAGTAAGATTGGTAATGTGTTGAAAGCCAGCGATCGTTACCAGATGAATCGACATGAAACATTGAAACACCCACCGCATCGTAGGAGAGGCAGTTGGTTTACCCAATTGATTGTTGATGGTTTGTTTTGCTTGAGCTAGAGCTTGGCGTAACGCCCGTTGTCCCAAAGTGTAAACTAACAAGCATAGACCCATGACCATTGCTAAAGCAGCAACACGTTCTTTCGAGTTGAGAAAAACACTGCTGGTAAAAAATAAAGGGTCTTTGAGAAAACGAAAACCACGCTCAGTAGATTGCTGGGCTTTGTACTGCTTGAGTAAGTCATCATTGCTCAATTGTTGAGCATCAAGAACATTGGTAGCCAAAATAAAACGTCCGGCTCGTTGTTTTTCAGTGGCAATTGCTAGCTCGTTAGGTACAACAGTCGCACGAATTTGATAGTAACACTGTTGTGGTTGAGCATCTTTACGTGGTCTGCCTGATTTGGCATGGCGTTTGTGTTCGATAATTTCTAGTTCAGCAAGTTCATGAAAGCGTTGCTGAGTCTCAAAACGCCCTGAAGCCTGTATCGCGTCTGCGGCACAAGCAAATTCTTGTTGTGACAACTGTCGCAGTTGAGATTGTGCTTGTTGGAGGTGCTTAGTCAGACGTTTTTCCAGTTGCTTTAAATCTGCTGCGGCACGAGCTTCACTTTCCACCACTAGCCAACGCTGTTTGACTCCACCATAATCGCAGCAACACTCTGCTATTCGGTAGCCTGTGACTATGCTATCCACAAAAGCTTCCTGACTCATTTTCTCCAAGAGTAATTGGGCAGTAGTCAGTGTGGCTGGAACTCGTGATAGCCATCGCAAAGAATCCATTTGTTTAAGATTGCCTTCGGTGTAGAGTGCTGCATCCGCTACAAACAAAGCATCTATTTCCCATTGGTGACGAAATTCTTTCAAGATTTGAGCAAACACGGCTGAGTCGGCTTCATTCCCATCTGCCACTCTTAGATTTAGATATAGAGGAATATCCCCGTCTCCACTGCACATCAGGTCTACAATAAACTGTTTCAGGTCTGGTCGATGATCTCTTGAGTATCCTTTTGTGATTGTTATCTCTCCTGGCTTGCCTGAACCTTCTGTTGAGTTGTTGGTATATTCTCCATGCACATGAAACGAACTTGAATCCAAGTGTAAACTGTCCTTTTCCACCCCAAACTTCTTGGCTGCTGCCAGTGCTACTGTCACAAATACTTGTGTTAATCCCGCTTCATACAGTTTGTCCAAGACTCTGCCCAAGCGGTCATCATTCAAGTGTTCTGGACTTATACCTTCCCCTAGTAAATGCTCTGTGGCTTTGCCTACAAAGAACTTCTCAAATAGGTATAGTGGCGCACTTACTAAACCCAAGCCATTGAGAATCATTGCTTTGACTGCTTGACCTGAACTGACTATTTCTTGGTGATGTGTTCCCAGTATTTGGTTGATTTGCTCTACCAAACACATTTGATCAATAATCCCTGCCACTATCCCACAGTGGTCAATATCTTGTACTCTTATTTCTGATACTGATGGTGTCATTCATCAAAAATACCATTGATCTCCTCTCTTACCTGCGGAATGTAGGTAAAACTCTTTGTCAAATTCAATTTTTTTTACGTAGACGCAAAGCAGCTTGCCGCAGGCTACCACAGAGACACAGAGAAGCCAGTGCGCCCTTGCGGTTCCCCGACTTGTTCGCGCAGCGTCTCCGACAGGAGAAGCAACTGGCGCGGCACAGAGAGAATAAATAAATGCTTAACTGAACTGTATTGCCCTATAAATGACTGTATTATACTGAATTTAAAATAACCTATACGTAGTTTTTAATACTTTTGTTTTTAAGAAAAATATGTAATTAAACGTATAAAACTCTAGAAATATTCTTCATATTTTATTGATAATCCGAAGGAACTTTACCCAATCAGGTCTCCCCGTCTCTTAAAGTTGGTTTGTACGTTCAGCTACCAAAGATGGCTAACAATGCAGGTAGCATTTTCAAGCTGCTGTATTGCCAAAAGCCTGTAGTCAAGATAGCCCAAGCCTATAAACGGCAATAGTTTAAAACTTAACTTCCAAACTGACAGAGACTTGAAAACAATGAAGATGACTTTTCAGAAACTTGTAATTGGCGCTTCAATGGCTATTGGTGTGAGCGCTCTTGCTACTCCAGCACAAGCTGGCACGCTGACTGGCGCTACTATTGGTGGCACAGCAGCCAGTGATTATTACGTCTATGATTCCGATGCTAAAAATACCTTCAAAGTAGAAAATCCTAGTGCCAATGATGTACAAAAAGTTCTAAGTGGTAACGCCGTCAGCCCCACTGGAAATGTGGAGCTACGAGCTAGCAGTGAAGCAGCAGGTTTTGATTTCACTAAAAACACCAGCTTGACAGGTACAATCGGTGGAAAAACCCTGACTCTAAGCAGCCTTACTTCAGATGATTGGTTTGGAGTCGGTAAAACAACTACAACCTATGGGTCAAGTAATTTAGCTAACACTTGGTTTAGCCAGGTTTTAAGTTCTAATAACATTACTAGTTCTGTACTCGGTGTGTTGGGCTATACTAAACAAACTTTGTTTACCACCTTTCTTACAAGTGGCGGATTTCAACGCTTTAGTGACCCGAATATCTCCTATGTCAATCAAGATGACACTAGTGGTTTAATCAGTATTGGTTTAGCAGGTCACTTAGATGCCAAACCCCTTCTATTTCCAGGGCTGCCGTCTCAGGTGTCTAACTTATTTACATCTCCATTACAAGCAAGTGAATTAGTCAAATACACTTATGACGGTAAGACTGACTACTTGTATAGCTTTAAAGCTACCAACTCTGGTTTACTTGAAAAAAGTGATGGCATATCGCATAGTGGTAATTATGAAGTCACCATCAAAGGTGTTGTACCTCCCGCAGCAGTCCCAGAACCATCAGTAATACTTGGTCTGTTGGGTGTAGCTGGTGTCTTTGCTACACAACGCAAATTGAAAAAAGCATCTATTTAAGAAGATTGCAAGTTCAAAACTACAAATAAGTAAGGGAGCTAACAGCTCCCTTTTTTATGAATACTTTCTTCGAGCAATAAGATAATTTGATTTTCTAAGTTATATATCAATACGCTTGGGTTAAGAAAAATTGGAGGTTGGCTGAACCAAAAAGCAATCTAACAAAGCTATGAAAATCTTGGGTTTCGTTCCTCAAACGCCACTTGCTTCCCCATAGGGGTACAAGTCGGGAAACCGCAAGGGCGCACTGGCTCCCCAACCTACACAACTTAAGGTTTTTGGCGCTAACTGAACTGTATGGAGTTATATATTTTTAATAAAATTTACAAAAAATGAATCGTTTGTAAGAGTCTATATATTTATATCCTTACCAACGTCCTTATAACAGCAATTTCGTGCAGTTGTATTATTTTACCCTCAAATCCAGATAAAACCTATTCTATGAATGGCAATTAGCCTATTATTACTTCTAGTATTACTTAAGCAATTTACCCATAAGAATTGGTAACTTGACTTTTTAAAATCAGTCTTTTATTTAATAGTATAAATTGTGAAAAACTCGTAAAGAAAAGCTTAACAATTGATTAATGTTATCTTTGATCGTACTATTATTAAGTATTGGAGTACAGGTAAATGTGATTTATTAATATCTTTGACTATATTACATAAGTCAATTTTCTATTAATTTTACAGTTTAAATGTACTACCGTTTTAGTTTATGGTAATAATTGTTGGTTTTACTTAAGATAATCAGATAAGAAGTAGCAATGACAGCACAATTCTTCAATATAGATCAGCCATTGCGGTCACACAAAGTTAGACGAATTTTGCTAGTTGAAGACCATTATCTCAATAGATTGTTACTGAGTGACTATCTAAGTTACTCTGGGTACGATGTCCAAAGCTTATCTGAAGGCTCTACTTTTTTCTCTACTATAGATAAATTTAAACCAGATTTAATGTTATTAGATTTGAAGTTACCAGATATTGACGGTTATTCGCTCTTAAAACAAGTCCAGCAAAAACCTGATTTGTCAAAAATACCTATCATTGTGGTTTCCGCTTTTGCTTTTAAAGCAGATCAAGAATTAGCTATGAGTTTAGGCGCACGCCGATATTTTGTCAAACCTCTAAAACTCAAGGAGCTTATACTTACAATTGAAGAAGAGTTGACTTGTTGCCACAGGTAGAGTTTTTTACTTGGCATACCTTTATTCGGCTTTTTGCTCTTCAATGAACTCTTCAACTTGTTGACTAATATGTTGTATGGAAGTGCCAATTTTCAAAATTTTATTTTGTACTTGTGCTAACAGCAAAACTGCGGTTTGCAGATCATTAAGCGTTTCAGCCATAGCTTCACGATACTGGGCTTCAAAGTCCTGTAGGTTCATAGTTTAACTGTTACCTTAATTATTATTATAACTATATTTATAATCATATTCGTAAATATAACTTCCTAAATCCGTTAAATCGCTTAATGTTATAATTTGAATTTATCATCAAAACTACTGTTTATAGTAATTAATTTAGATGCCATTTATATAAGCATATATCTGATTTTTCCTTAATTTTAACTAAGAATACATAAAGCTATTAACTTAATAAAATAAAGTTTTAAATAATGAAATATTCCCTCTATTAAAATATTAATTATAAACTCAAAAAACCAAGTTTGGATTCTGACAGTAACAGATGACAAATAAGATAATATCTACAAAAACTCTTATCTGCTCCAAAATTGTGATATGTGCAGCAAGGCATCTAGTAAACTTTGGTAGAAGTTACTTATCTTCATTTACAAGTGGATTTTGCCCCAAGTCTTGTTGGTGGCAGGATTTACGCCAGCTTGTAAACCAACCAAGCTGCCGGTACTCTGTTGGATAACTCGTAGGTAGTCGCAGAAGTATCTATAAATTAAAAATATCTTTACTTTATATTTAATTGATAATTACTCTATGAAATCGGCACGAAAAAAGAATTTTTCTTAAAATAGAGAAAGATTACCTAATTTTGATTGTGACAATATCTACTCAAATACTACCACTGGTTAAAGAGCCGGAACGACTGGAAAATCGTCTAGCTGAAATTCCACCGGAACCGGGGGTTTATTTTATGCGGGATAAGAGCGATCGCATTATATATATAGGTAAGTCACGGAAGTTGCGATCGCGTGTCCGTTCTTATTTCCGCGATGGGTACAACAAGACTGAACGCATCGCTACAATGGTCAAGTTGGTGACAGAAATTGAATTCATCGTCACTGATACTGAAGCCGAAGCTTTAGCGCTAGAGGCCAACTTGATTAAGCAGCACCAGCCATACTTCAACGTGCTACTCAAAGATGATAAAAAATATCCCTATCTCTGCATTACTTGGTCAGAAGATTATCCACGAATTTTTATTACCCGTAAACGTCAATTCGGCAAAGAAAAAGATAAATTTTACGGGCCTTATACTGATGCTGGTTTATTACGAGAGATTGTCCGTATCTGTAAACGCATCTTCCCCCAGCGACAACGGCCTCAACCACTTTTCAAAGACCGTCCGTGCTTAAATTATGATTTAGGGCGTTGTCCGGGTGTGTGTCAAAAGCTGACTTCACCAGAAGAATATCGCAAAATTGTTCAAAAAATAGCGATGGTATTCCAAGGGCGAACTCAGGAACTAATTGATATTCTGACCCAACAGATGAACGTCGCCGCTGAGAACTTGAATTTTGAGTCAGCAGCACGGATTCGCGATCAAATTTCTGGGCTAAAGTCGCTGACAGCCGACCAAAAAGTATCCTTACCAGATGATACAGTTTCACGGGATGCGATCGCACTGGCAGCTAACGAAGAACACGCTTGTATTCAACTATTCCAGATTCGCGCTGGGCAATTGGTAGGGCGTTTAGCCTTTGTAGCGGATGCTCATGCAGAACCAGGAGCTATTTTACAACGAGCTTTGGAGGAACATTACCAAACTGCTGACTCAGTGGAAATACCCTTAGAAATCCTGGTACAGCATGATTTACCAGATGCGGACATATTGGCGGATGTCTTAACTCAACGGAAAGGGAAAAAAGTCACGATTTTGACTCCTTTGCGGCAAACTAAGGCAGAATTAATTGAGATGGTAGAGCGAAATGCTCAGTATGAATTGCAAAGAATGCAAAAATTTGGCGATCGCAATCACCAAGCAATGCAAGATTTAGCAGCTATTCTGGATTTACCAGATGTACCTCACCGCATTGAAGGCTATGATATTTCCCACATTCAAGGGTCAAATGCTGTAGCTTCGCAAGTTGTGTTTATCGACGGTTTACCCGCCAAACAGCATTATCGCCACTACAAAATTAAAAATCCCACTGTGACGGCGGGACATTCGGATGATTTTGCTAGTCTTGCTGAAGTCATTGGGCGACGCTTCCGCAAATATGGGGAAGATCCGCAACTAACACGTTTGGGTAATCCAGACTGGCCTGATTTAATCATGATTGATGGCGGTAAAGGTCAATTATCATCGGTTATCGCCGTTTTGCAAGAGATGAATTTATTAGAAGACTTGCGAGTTGTGAGTTTAGCGAAGCAGCGAGAAGAGATTTTTTTACCGGGTGAATCTAAACCCTTGACAACTGATGCAGAACAACCAGGGGTGCAGTTGTTGCGGCGACTGCGAGATGAAGCACATCGGTTTGCAGTGACTTTCCATCGTCAGCAGCGCAGTGATAAATTAAAGCGATCGCGTTTAGATGAAATTCCTGGCTTAGGACATCATCGACAAAAGCAGCTACTAGGGCATTTTCGCTCAGTTGATTATATTCGCCAAGCTACAACCCCACAACTCGCACAGGTTCCAGGAATTGGGCCGCGTTTAGCTCAAGAAATTTACGATTATTTTCATCCCGCTTGAGGAGATTAGTAGTCTGTAAAATTTCAATTGATGTATGAATAAACAAGTTTGTAGTAAGGGCTAAAGTCCTTACTAAACACCCTTAAAACTAGCTTGAAAAAGTATTAGTTCCACTCTCGCAGAGGATTCTGTTAAGTTTATCTGCGAGAGTTTAAGATGTGTAAATACCGTAATTTTACAGTATTGCGTAACTATGATAATTTTGATTAAATTTTCACACCAGAATTTCACCTCATAAATCTTGCCAGCAAATATTAACTAATCCTTAAAATAAATATTTTGTTACTAAATATACAGTATTTTCTGTAGTTTAATTTTTGAATACAAGAACGGCTTTTTTTTGTATCTGTCCAAGATGACTATAAATAAGCCTCTCTCAAGGCATTCGTAATAGGGATCAGTAAATCTCTAAGCGTCATTTCATTAAAAAATAATTTATGTACCTAAAGTAAGAGGGTAAAATCACTTAAATTATAGGATAGTATAGAGAGAAATTGAAGTTTTTTCAAATCTGAAATTTTGTTTAAAATAATTAGCCAATATTAAAGTCGTTTGTTAAGTTGGGTCAGACCAAAATTTTTTCTACTTTAACTGGCAGTTTTCTCAAATAAAAAATAAATTACAACCAGGGGTTTTAGAATGCAGACAGTACAAAAGATTTACTGCCCAAATTGCGGCAGCCAAGCAGAACGTTATTATATTTCTGATAGTCAATTAACTCGAACACAATGCTCTAGTTGTGACTACTTGATGATTAGTTGTACTCGTACTGGCAAAGTCATTGAGGCTTATGCACCAGGAATTTATGCACAGCGCTAGATAATAAAAATTAAAAATTGGAGAATGTTTTCTCTAATTTTTAATAATAAACTTACTTATGAGAAATTCTGAAGACTTTACAAATTCTCCTTCTGTTGTCTGAGCTGTTGCTGTCGTCTCTGTTCTTGTAATCTAAATTCTTGTTGTTGTCTAATTTGTTGATCTTGTCTGAGTTGTTGATCTTGTATTCTCAGTTGTTGCTGTCGAGAAAATTCTTGCTGTTGTATTCTCAGTTGTTCCTGTTGTAGCCTAAATTGTTGCTGGCGGAGCATTTCTTGCCGTTGTCGTGTAAATTCTTGCTGTTGTATTGTCTGCTGCTGTTGTAGTAGTTGTGGTTGTTGAAGGTTTTGCCGTAGCCATGTTTCCTTCATTCGTTCTTGTGTTTGCTGATTTTGCTGCTCTTGCTGTTGTCTGATTCTTTCTTGAAGCGAATCTTGCGTCTGGGGATTCGTCTGAATTATTTGTGCAGATGCAGGAGAATTAATCGATAAAGCGTTGGCAAGCACAATCAATGGTAGCCATACTTTAACCAACGATAAGCGATTCAACATACAATTATTTCCTCAATTGTTATAAGTTGGGTTGAGCGATCGCTAAACCCTTAAAATGTCAACAGAATTGCCCTATATATAAATACAGGGGCTTGGAATAGTTAACTAAAGCTAATGTTTTATTTACCGTTATAGGCTTACGGCTGACTACGCCAACATTCTTGAGTCAGTGACGTGTTCTACATATTAGTGCATTGAGAATAGCTTTCTAAATCAAGGTTATATCCAGTGCATTCTCTTGATTTTTCATAAAACTGTCGCTTTTTAGATATTCATCTTAATTAAATTATACATTTAAATAAATTTTTTACATGGTTTGCCGGATTCCCGTAAATCTACCTGCGGTGGGTAAGTTAACAAAGGGATCTCAAGCGGTTTTACGCCGTAGATAAACACAGATGTATCTGAAGACATATCTGTGTTTATCTGCGGTTTCATATTCATTCATAAAATTGACTACAACAAGTTTAATTTTTACTTGCTCTCAATTGTCCGCAAGCAGCATCGGCTTCTAAACCACGGGAATAACGCACACTCACAGCAGTATTTTGTTGCTTAAGGACGTTGACAAATGCTTCAATGCGATCGCGGTTGGGGCGTTTGTAGTCTACTTCTTGGATGGGGTTGTAAGGAATCAAATTCACATGACTTTGAAATCCTCGCATACATTTTGAAAGTTCTAATGCGTGTTCTGGCAAATCGTTGACACCAGCTAAGAGAACATATTCAAAGGTAACGCGCCGTCCAGTGATTTCTACATATTCTCGACATTCAGCCAGCAAATTTTCTAGAGGATAGGCGCGGGCGCTGGGGATAAGTTTTTCTCGCAGTGCTTGGTTGGGTGCATGGAGACTGACAGCCAGAGTGATTTGCAAATTATTTTGCGCGAACTGACGGATGCGATCGCGAATACCAACTGTAGAAACTGTAAGCGATCGCTGCCCAATACCGATATCTTGATTTAGAGATTTCAGCGCTGCTAATACATTCTCAGTATTCAACAACGGTTCACCCAATCCCATGAACACGACATTGCTAACCCGTTGCTGAAAATCTTCTTGCACAGTTAACACCTGATCGATAATTTCATGCCGTGCTAAGTTGCGCTTGTAGCCTCCCTTACCAGTAGCGCAGAAATCACACGCCATTGGACAACCCACCTGGGTAGAGACACAAACAGTCAGACGGGCTTTTGGGCCTTCTCCCCTTTCTGCAAAGGTGGGGATACCAACAGTTTCAATAATCTGCCCGTCTGCTAATCGTAAAAGATATTTGACTGTGCCATCGGGAGCCTCAGAGCGGTAATGTAAAGTTGAACGCCCAATAGGGATTTCTGCTACTTCTGCACGCCATTGCTTAGAGAAGACAGAAATATCAGCTAGCGATCGCACTCCTTTATCATAAATCCATTCATGCAGTTGCTTTCCTCTGTAAGCAGGTTGTCCTTGTTGCTGCACCCAAGTGCTTAACTCCGCCAGAGAAGCACCGAGAAGGGGAGGGATTAATTCTGATTTTTCTGGGTTGTGTGAGTCAACCTGAGATACAAGAGGCGTAGCAGACATAAAGAAATCAAGAGTTGATGTAGGATCTCTATCCTACACCTGCTAGATCAAGTTAGTCTTGACCAAAGAAAACGGGGAATTAACCAAAGGTTGTACCGTTCCAGCCCCACATTGCACCCTTAGCGTCTGCAAACTCAATGTAAATCCGATTTTTCGGCACACCTAGAGTTTGGTTAATCTGTTGGCAAAAGTCTTGACTCATCGCTGCGGTTTGATCTGGCTTCATCGCGCCAATGCTCTTAATTTCAATGTAGCAAACTGGATCTGTATTCCCCGCAAAAGTCATGGGAATTTCTGGCTCAAAAGCAGTCATTACATAAGATTCTGGTTTTCCCAAATGTTTCGCTAACTTGGCTGATAGGTTTAAAAGCATTGACTCAATTTCAGCTTTTTGAGGAGCAGATACAGAAGTTTGCACTTTAATTAATGGCATAGTACCGAATTAGAAATTTGAATTTTATTCACACTGTTAAGTTTACCGAACCGTGACCAGATAAGGGGAACAAGAGAAACAAGGGGCAGTTTTCCCAATTCCCAATGCCCAACATTTAGTTATGAGATGAGCGAAACAGGTGATTATGTTCGGGATGATATAAACGCGATCGCCCTTTTGCTGTCGAGAGGGCTGGACTGATTATATAAAGCGTAGTACGAATTAGTTTTTCTTTCTGAGTACATTCCGCCATTTCATTCAGGGGGACAACCTTAATTTTTTCATCAGGCCATCCGATGCGAAAGCAGATTGCAATTGGGGTTTCGGCTGGATAATGTTCGAGTAGTTTAGCTTGGGCATTTTCGACGTGACGCGCACTGAGATATAAACAGAGGCTAGCCTGATGTGCCGCAAGAGTAGCTAATTCTTCATTGGCTGGTACTTCTGTACGACCACTGATCCGGGTCAAAATGATGGTTTGGACTAAACCAGGCACAGTTAGTTCCACTTTGAGTTTGGCAGCCGCAGCTTGAAAAGCGCTGATACCAGGTATGACTTCAAAAGGAATATTTGCCTCTGCGAGGAGGTGCATTTGCTCGTGGATAGCGCTGTAGAGACTAGGATCGCCAGAATGGAGACGGACTAGAGATTTTTGCTGTGATCGCACCCTATCGATCATAATCGGCAAAATCTCTTCTAAAGTCTGATTCGCAGTTCTAATTATCTCCGCATCTTTTCGGCAAAGTTCTAAAATCTGTTCGGGTATTAGAGAATCAGCAAATAAAATCACATCAGCAACAGCGAGTAGTTTCTGCGCCTTCACCGTTAATAAGTCAGGATCTCCAGGACCTGCTCCGACAATATACACAGATGGTTCTATGGCATATAGTGTTTTTTTATAACTGAGGTTTTCTGTATATTCACTTTTAAAAGAACCCACGGCAATCTCTCAAAAAACTTTTTTGATATTTTCTCAGTATCTTTCCGGATTCACCCTCTTTCCCTAGTAGAGAGTAATGGTAGATGCACCCTGGTTAAGCCCTAGAAAATATTCTGGGGCATTTTTTATTTTTGGATATCGGGAATTGGATATCGGGAATTGGGCATTAGTTATTATTCTTTCTCTGCTTCCCCTGCTTCCCCTGCCCCCCTGCCCCCCTGCCCCCCTGCCCCCTGCCCCCTGCCCCCCCTGCTCCCTCATCCCCTCATCTCTCCATTCCCTTTGGGAGTAGGCACTACATCAGGTAAAGGGCGTTTGAGTAAGTAAAGCCAAGCTAATCCAACTAATCCAAATAAAATTCCTAGACTACTGACTACTTGTGCCATTCGTAATGGCCCCAGCATCAAGCTATCAGTACGGAAACCTTCAATCCACAAGCGTCCTAAGCTGTAGGCTGGCCAGTAAACTAAAAACAGAGTGCCTACCTTTAAACGTGGTTTACCAGATAAAGACCGGAAAAACAACGTTATGAGTAGCGTAAACACCATTAAATCCCACAGAGATTCATACATAAAGGTGGGATGGAAGTAATCGAAACTAGCATATTCTAAAGGACGATGGTCTGGTGGAATATAGAGCTTCCAGGGTAAATCAGTAGGATCGCCAAAAGCTTCAGAATTAAAGAAATTGCCCCAACGTCCGATCGCCTGCCCTAAAATCAGCGAAGGCGCTACTAAATCCGCTAGCTGCCAGAAAGAAACCTGCTTGATTTTGGCAAAGATTAACGCAGCTATTACGCCACCAATAATTGCTCCGTGAATGGCAATACCTCCTTCCCAGATAGCAAAGATTTTTCCTGGAGTTGGGGCATATTTTGACCACTCAAAGAAAACGTAATATAGCCGTGCGCCGGGAATTGCCCCAATCAACAACCAAAAAAACAAATCGCCTAGCAACTCAGGATTAACATTACGGCGCTTTGCCAATTCTTGAGAAAGGATTACGCCAATTAATACTGCTGTAGCAATTAATAAGCCATACCATCGGATACTTAGTGGCCCTAATTTCACCAGAATGGGCCCTGGAGAAGTAAATTGAAACGCCAATAGCAAGGTGGAAAAATCCAGTGCCATGAGAAATTACCTAGAAAAGTTTGTTAACTACCCGCGCACTTTGCTAAGTACGGAGTTTTTTACATCTCGAATACTGAAACTACACTTAAAATCCAGCATCCATATTTAGGAGTCTAATTCCTAACGCCTAGTTGAGCATAACTTGTGTCACAAAAACAATTGAGTTTACCATTCTTGCTCAGAGCGCAAGATGGTAGATTTGAGTAAGTTACACAAAAGAGTTTCGATATAATCACCTAAACAACTTTGATATATCTAAAATTGTGATTGCTATTTATCCTGGTAGCTTCGACCCCATCACCTTGGGCCACCTTGACCTCATTCAGCGCGGTAGTCGCCTGTTTGAGCGGGTAATTGTCGCTGTACTGCGGAACCCAAACAAAACGCCACTTTTTAGCGTGCAGCAACGGTTAGAGCAGATCCGTCTTTCTACACAACATCTACCTAATGTAGAAGTAGACAGCTTTGATGGTCTTACCGTAAACTATGCCCAAATGCGACATGCACAAGTTTTGCTTCGGGGTTTACGGGCTGTGTCAGATTTTGAAGTGGAACTGCAAATGGCTCACACCAATAAAACTCTTTCTACCCAAATAGAAACAGTTTTTCTAGCAACCTCAAATGAATATAGTTTTTTAAGTAGTAGTGTGGTAAGAGAGATTGCAAGGTTTGGCGGCTCTATCGATCATCTCGTTCCCCCACACATTGCCCTAGATATATACCAATGCTACAATCACAACTCTCCAATGTTGAACCCAATCTCAACGGAAGCAATCCCCCCCCTGAAGAATATGTCGGTGGAGAGGGAAGCATAGATATTCAGCAGGAACTCAACCGCCTAGAGGAAATAGTTCTCTCTAGTCTCAGGATTCCTCTGACGGGACGCACTCTCATAGATGAAGAAAAGCTGCTGGAACAACTTGATTACATCCGGCTTGCTTTACCATCACTTTTTCAAGAAGCAGCAGCCATCCTTAACCAAAAGGATGAAATTCTGCTAGAAGCGGAAGAGTATGGACAGCAGGTTGTTGAGGCCGCGCAAGCAAAAAGAGCGCAAATCTTAGCTGAAAGCGATATTATTCAACAGGCTGAACAGGAAGCTGAACAACTGCGGCGACAAGTGCAACAAGAGTGTGAGGGAATAATGCAAGAAACCCTCGCCGAGATTGAGCGCAAGCGGTATGCTTGTCAGCAAGAGCTAGAGCTTATGAGACAAACTGCGATCGCTCAGGCTCAAGATATTGAAGATGGTGCCGATCAATATGCTGATGGCATTTTGGGCAATATCGAACAGGATCTCAAAGATATGTTGCGAATTGTCACCAACGGACGACAACAATTGCAAATTGATAACCTCACGCAGCGCAATTCACCTCCCGGTAAAAAAAGATAGAGGCTCTAAGTAAGAGATGAATAAAAATTATAAGTTGGGTTTTGCTATTGCTTAACCCAACAATTTTTACCAAGAGATATTTTTTTGGAGAACCTACCGAGTAATAGATTTAAAATTTTGGTTTGTAATTAAGCAGGATTTTTAATAAATGCTTACTCTGGCTCAAGTTAATTTTGGAATAAATCTAGCTGCTTTAATTGGAATTATTTATTTGCTTTTGGCAATTGTTTACTTTCTTTTAACAGTAGCTTGGCTAGCCCAACGTGGCACTAGGCTTACAAGTTGGGGTTTAGCCCTTTACATTATTCAAGTGATATTTACACCAATTATAATGTTAATGTGCGGGATGATTTTGTTTTTTCAAGGTTGGCGCTTAGATCCAATTCTTCAGATTGAGCAATTTTTACTGTTGCTATTAATTATTTATTTCACTATTAAAGATATTCTAATTAATGCAGTTTACAGAAATAGATGATTTTCGCATTGGTAGAATGTTATTACTAATATAATAATCCTAAAATATTCTTGTTCAACCAGATCCCCTACTTCTTTGATAAATCAGGGATCTAGGTGTTGCAAATTCATCAAAAACGCAATTAATATCTGATTACAGAGTGTAAGTAAAATCTTTTACCAGCATACCGGGAACTAAACTACCTCCTAGTTGGCGACTATCATAAGTGCCTACTTCGGGAATGAATTCTTGAAAATCGGTCAAATCTACTAGGTTTTCTCCCCAGAAGCGATAAAGACTTTCATCAAAACGTAAGTTTTCAATGGGAGCAATAATTTCTCCGTTTTCTACCCAAAAACAAGCATAACGGGTCATACCTGTGATTCTACCAGTTTGGCGATCGCTCCAATTCAAGTAATGCAAATTTGATAGATACAATCCTGTATCCAATCTCGGAAGAATCTGCTCAAATACTAAATTTCCTGAACTGATTTCTGGCGCACGGAGAGTCTCTGAACCATTAGCACCATTGGCAGTTTTTTGATATTCCTTAGCAGTGCGAGAATTAACCAGAGTGTTTACCAAAAGTCCTTTTTCTATTACAGGTAACTCCGGTGCTGCCATTTCTCCCAATTCATTAAATCGGGGTACTAATCCGCGCTGAAAGTTTTCTTTCAAACTAAATACTGGCGAAAGTTGTTTTTCTTGACGCGATAAAGCAGCTAAAGCACTATTTCCTTGTTGGATATCAGCTTCGCTGATAGCTCCCCAAGAAAGCATGACTAATAAATCTGCAACCGCAGCAGGTGCAAAATAAGTTTTGTATTGTCCTCGTGGCAGTTCTTTACATGGACGAGCAAGCAATTCGAGTTGTTTTTTAGCTTCGCTAATTTTGGCTATATAAGCAGATTTATTCCAATCACTTCCTGCAAATGTGCCCTTAACTGCTTGCCCAGAAGCGGAAAATAGAGAATAATCTAAGGTAAAAGAATCAGTAGCAAACCAGTGTTTTTGACCACTGGAATCACCATAACCTTTAATTACTATCCCTCCAGCATATATGCCAGTAAAATCTAATTCATTAACTTGTTCTAATACACTTGATACTACCGCTTCTTCTGCCAATAAATTTCCAGAATGTACTTCACGACTGGTATTAGTTCCTGATGGTAAAACTAGATATGGATCGATAGGTAATAGAATCAGTTCGTCACGTAATTCCTGCAAAGCGGAATATGCTAATTGCCAGTCTAGATCCCAATTTCCAGTAAAGGGAAACTGCCTAACACTACTGCGTTGATCTGACATCAGAGTCAGTTCGATCCACCCATCAGCAACACAACCAGTTTGTCGCACTTTCGCATGGTTAAAACGAGTGAATTGACTTCTTTCACTACTGAGTTTGACAGTGAATTGTTCATTTTCTGCTTTTTTTATAAGCAGAGTTTCAATCAGTCGATTAAAGCTGACTTCTAACGCAGATAATTCCTCAATTTTCATGGATATTAAATATTAATAGGGAATAAGCTGGGGGAAAGTTAGGAGTTAAGAGTTAGGAGTTGAAGAGTTTTTGACCTCAAAACTGCTAAGTAGTTAGGCGTAAATAAATTAAAGCTTGTAGTAAGGACTTTAGTCTTAATAATCCTTGTTTTGAGCGATGAATCGCTCACTACTAACTAGGATTTTATTTTATGTTAATTCTGTCTACCTAAAGTACTACCTCTTCACTCCTAATTCCTAACTCCTAACTCTTAACTTTTTCAACTTCCTCCACCAAAAACTTCGACGTTAGCAAATACACAAACAGGGGAACCATGTCCTACCCAAATAGCCTGATTTGGTTCTCCTTTACCACAATAAGGAGTACCATACATTTGCCAGTTTTCAGCATTTCCTACTTGGATTAAGCTATGCCAAAATTCTGGTGTTGTGGCGCGATAGTTAGGATTGCGGAGGGTTTTAGTGAGTTTACCATTTTCAATTAATTTAGCGTACTCACAACCAAATTGGAATTTGTAACGGCGATCGTCAATTGACCAAGATCGGTTAGATTCCATGTAAACGCCGTGTTCTATGCCGCTAATAATGTCTTCAAAGCTAGCGTTTAGAGGCTCTAAATTCAAGTTACCCATGCGATCAATCGCTGGTCGATTCCATGAAGAAGCACGGGCACAGGCTACTCCTGATACACCTGCTCTGGCTTGACTCTCTAGACTACCCAAACCCCGTTGAAGTACTCCTTCTTTGACCAAATATTCCCGCGTTGCTACAGCACCAGTATCATCAAAGCCATAGCTAGCAAATTCACCAGCCACGGTGGGATCAAAGGTAATATTCATCAGTGGCGAACCATATACTAGGTTGCCAAAATCACTTTTATTAACGAAGCTGCCCCCAGCATAGTTACGCTCATCTCCCAAAATTCGGTCAATTTCTAGGGGATGCCCGACACTTTCATGGATTTGCAGCATCATTTGATCTGGGGCTAAAACTAAATTGGTACGGGTGGTTGGGCATTCTTCCGCTGTCAAGAGTTCTACTGCCTGTTCGCCAATTTGCCGCACGCGATGCCATAAGTTTTCTTGTTTTAATAGTTCGAGTCCGCCTTGGTAACAGTTTGCTTGGGAGCCGTTGTTGCTGCGCTGCTGTACAATTGACCCATCTTGGGCGGTGGCTCCGTAATGAGTAGCTATAGACAGAATTTTTTGATAAACTTCTGAGCCATTACTACTAACAAACCAAGACTCTCTCTCAATGGTGCTAGCACCGGCTATGGTTTGCACAATCTTGTCGTCAACTTTCAGCGTTTGGCAAATACGAACCAGTAAATCGTTGATTTCTCCCGGACTCAAAGCATCAAATGGTTCAAGGAATGGAGATTTATATTCACCAACAACTTTCGGGCGCTCACTTTCCCCAAAGGGATGTATCCACCATTCACTGGCTGCTAGTGCCTGTTTATAGGCTGTTTGGGCAGCAGCTTGTAGGGAAGACGGTTCCAGAGAGTTAGTGGCTGCATAACCCAGACAGCCGTTAACCAAAACTTCTAGCATGGCTCCAATAGTGAAGGATTTGCCATTTGCCTGGGGTAAGCCGTCACGGACTGAACGGCTTGTAGAAGTCTCCTTTACGGCTCTGATACCGATCCAATCAGCAGGAATGTCGAAACTAGCGATCGCTTTTTTTAGTTCAGACCACATAATTTAAGGGATTGGGGAATGGGGATTGGGGATTCGGGATTGGGGATTGGGATTGGAAAACCTTCCCTAGTCCCCAGTCCTTCTAATTCCGATGCCAACGTGTACCATCACGGCTATCAATTAGCGTAATACCTTCTGCTTGGAGTTCGTCACGAATGCGATCGCTTTCGGCAAAATTTTTGGCAATACGCGCTTCTTGCCTTTGCTGAATTTTCGCTTCAATTTCCGCATCGCTTAAAGCATCATTCACAAGCGTTTCCACTTCTGGGTTGGTTTCTAAACCTAACACTCCAGCCAATGTCACAAGTGTTTGCCATTCCTGAAGTAATTCATCTGCTGGTAGCTTTGTTTTCCCTTCATGTATCAGGATATTTCCTTCACCAATTAGTTCCTTAGCCACGAAAAATAGCCATGCTAATCCACCGGGGAAATTAAAGTCTTTGTTGAGAGCTTCGCAAAAACCTTCAGCGCTGGTGTGGAGATTGGAATTCATTTTCGTATCCAATGGCCAACCAAGTTGTTTTGCGTGTCCCCTAAAGAGTTGACCGTTGGGACGAAGTACGGGGTTACTTACTGCATCCAATGACCAACCCAGTTCTTTGCCATACTTATAGCCGAAGAGTAAACCTTCTTTAAGGGTGTGCCAACCGTTGGTTGCTGCGGCGATCGCTTCGTCGGTAAAATCTATGGGTGTACGATATTGAGCAGTCAGTACGAATAATCGCACTGCCATCGGGTCAACTCCTCGATCTAGCAATTCTCGAATAGTGACAAAGTTGCCCAAAGATTTGGACATTTTTTCACCATCTACCTTCACCATGCCGTTATGTAACCAGTAAAGCGACAGGGGTTTTCCTGTCACAGCCTCAGATTGGGCAATTTCGTTTTCGTGATGGGGAAAAATTAAGTCAGCACCACCAGCATGAATATCTATGGTATCACCCAAGCGATCGCGCACCATTGCCGAGCATTCTATATGCCACCCCGGACGACCTGCGCCCCAAGCTGACTCCCAAGCTGGCTCTCCTGGTTTTGCTGCTTTCCACAAAGCAAAATCGAAGGGGTCTTTCTTTTTCTGGTATTCTAGATCATCTACGTTGACGCGCTCGCTTTTCCCAGCTTGCATATCTTCTAACCTGCGTCCCGAAAGCTTGCCATACTCAGCAAACTGCCGGACTGCATAATACACATCGCCGTCAGCAGGGTAAGCAAAACCTTTATTTTCCAACTCATGAATTAACCGTTGAATGCCATTCATTGTGTGGGTGGCGCGGGGATATTCATCGGCTTCCTTGATTCCTAACCGCGCCATATCCTCAAAATATGCTTTGATAAAGCGATCGGCCACAGCTTCCATTGAAGAATTTTCAACACGGGCTCGATTGAGAATCTTGTCATCAATATCAGTAAAATTTTGGATATATCGGACTTCATAACCGATAAACTGGAGGTATCGGCGGATTACATCCCAAACAATGCAAGCTCTAGCATGACCCAAATGGCAGTAGTCGTACACCGTCACGCCGCAGTAATACATCTTAACCTTGCCTGGTTCGACTGTTTCAAACGGTTCTTGACGACGGGTGAGGGTATTGTAGAGTGTTAGGGTCATAACAGAGTAATGCTGAAATAAGAAGATACGTAATAATAGGGTAAAGCAGCTGGGATGGCAGTCCAGCATCCCTATGCTAGTGTTTTATGGACTATCTGCGCTACATTACTATTTTTTGATTATTTGATAACAGCGCTATGCAATCAGCAGTTACACCCGAATCTTCCGCAATGGATACGCCCAAACAAGGAATGCCAGTAACAATTATTACGGGTTTCCTCGGTAGTGGCAAGACGACTTTACTTAATCATATCCTCAACAACCAACAGGGTTTGAAAACCGCCGTTCTCGTGAATGAATTTGGCGAAATTGGCATCGACAACGAGCTAATTGTTTCCACTGGTGAGAACATGGTGGAACTAAATAATGGTTGTATTTGCTGCACTATTAATAATGATTTAGTAGATGCAGTTTACAAAGTTTTAGAACGCCAAGAAAATCTAGATTATTTAGTAGTAGAAACAACTGGATTAGCAGATCCGCTACCAGTAGCTTTAACATTTCTCGGCACAGAATTGCGGGATTTAACCCGCTTAGATTCGATTATTACCGTGGTAGACGCGGCGAATTACAGCCTAGATTTATTTAACTCTGAAGCTGCATACAGCCAGATTGCTTATGGCGATGTCATTGTGCTGAACAAGGCTGATTTGGTTGATGAAGCCACTTTGAATCAGTTAGAAGGAAAAATTAACGAAGTTAAGGAAGGAGCAAGAATTATTCGCGCCACGCGATCGCAAGTGCCACTTCCTTTAATTTTGAGTGTTGGTCTGTTTGAGTCGGATAAATATTTTGACACAGTGGTGGATGAACACGATCATCACGATCATGAACATCACAATCATCATGACGATCATGACCACTCAACATGCGGTCACGATCATCACGACCATGACCACGATCATCATCATTCTGACCATTTAGAAAATGATGGTTTTACTTCCATCTCTTTCCAAAGTGACAAGCCTTTTTCTATTAGGAAGTTTCAGTATTTCTTAGATAACCAACTACCCTCAAACATCTTCCGAGCAAAGGGGATTATGTGGTTTGATGAAAGTCCGAAGCGTCATATTTTCCACCTTTGTGGCAAACGCTTTACCTTGGATGATGATGAATGGCAAGGTCAATTGAAAAACCAACTAGTGCTGATCGGTCAAAATTTGGATCGTGAGGCTTTAATTACTCAACTAGAAAACTGTATTTGTCTACCTTCAACCTCTCGCGGTAAAGGGTTTGGGAAATAAAAGTTAGGAGTTAAAAGTTTACTACTCGTTCCCAGGTTCCACCTGGGAATGAATTCCCAATGATTCCGCCATATATTTTGATGGTTTGCTTTCTCACTCCCCTACATTACCAGCTTCTTCACCCGCCAACTGCTGTATCTGCTCCACGGATAAATTCGTAACTTTCGCCACGATTTCCACAGACATTCCCTCTTTGAGCAAATTCACCGCCACACGCCGCACCCCTTTGGCAAGACCTTCGGCAAGACCTTCGGCAAGACCTTCGGCAAGACCTTTGGCACGACCTTCAGCAAGACCTTCGGCTAAACCTTCAGCAAGGATAGCTTGATAAGTGACTGACTCTTGCATAAGTTCCCTCCGCAACAATTGTTGAATTATCTCCTTCTCTAATACTAGCCCAGCTAGAATGAACGCTGAGGCTGCAACATTGTTCTGGATACGTTGATTGGTAATTTCGGAAATTTCTTGAGCAACTTGTTGTAACGTAGCAGTGCGGTTATTTGTTTGACTTAACACCGCAAATGGTAATAATCCTGGATGCTCCAAAAATAAACTTGTTGGTTGCTCCCAAAGACGAATTACCTCGAACCGATGAGAAGTTTCTTCCAAAGTGAATGTGGTTTGCTGCACAAGTTCTGAGTTTGTCTGTTGTAGATAAATCACTACCTGACGCATTCGCTTATTTTTAAAGCGGCGATGTACTCGTAACCGATAGTCAATCATCCGAAAGGGTATATCAGCTTTGGGTTGGGTTTGGAACTCCAAATGCAGCACAACTTCATCGGATTGGAGCAATATCAGCGCATCGGCGCGGATTGGTTCTAGAGAAAGCTCAGAAGGCGTTAATTGTGTGAGGGTGATAGATTCTCCTAACAGCCAAGTAGCAAAGTCACTAGAGAAGGTTTCAGCGAGGAACTTACAGACGTTATCGAACATTAAGAAATTTTATCAGGTGGTAGGCACTCATTATTTCTAGATTTAGTTTGCGGTTTAAGAATGCTTAGGCGTAGACCATCGTAGATATCGCTCTAAAATTTAAAGGTTGATGAAAGTTTAAATTAAAATGCGCGTTCTTATCCAGCGAGTTAAATCATCTCAAGTTACAGTTAACGGTGAAATTGTCGGCAAAATTGGCCGGGGGCTAAATTTACTCGTGGGTATTGCTAATACTGATACCGATACTGAAATTGACTGGATGGTACGTAAATCTTTGGAATTGCGCCTGTTTTCTGACGAGGAAGAAGACGAGCGTTGGCAAAAATCTGTGCAAGAAATTGGTGGGGATTTATTAGTAGTCAGTCAGTTTACCCTTTATGGTGATTGTCGCAAAGGCCGCCGTCCTTCTTTTGACCGTTCAGCCCCTCCCCAATCAGCAGCAGATTTGTATAATCGTTTTGTTACCAAATTAAGAGCGAGTGGTTTGCTAGTAGAAACCGGTCAATTTGGTGCAATGATGCAAGTTTCAATTGAAAATGATGGCCCTGTGACTTTAATACTAGACAAAGAGGCAATTTAAGTATACATACACCAAAAAAGAATAACAGAAGCCTATAGACAGTGGAGTTCTAATTGATGAGAGAATATTAAATTAACCATCACAAAAGTTTAAATTCATTCATCATGGCGAAAATCCAGTTTTCTAAAGGTCTTGACGAAGTAGTAATTCCAGAAGTGCGGCTGACGCGATCGCGCACTGGTGACAGTGGTACAGCCACGTTTATTTTTACGAATCCGAAAATTTTAGATCAAGGTAGCACCGAAGACATCACCGGAATGTACTTGAGTGACGAAGAAGGCGAAATAATTACCCGTGAAGTGAAGGCTAAATTTATCAACGGGAAACCAGAAGCATTAGAAGCACTTTACGTAATGAAATCTGCCCAAGAATGGGATCGCTTTATGCGCTTCATGGAACGGTATGCGGAAGAAAACGATCTTGGACTCAGCAAAAATGAGGCATAGGGGATAGGGCATTGGGCATTGGGCATAGGTAATTATTGTCATGCCCATGCGCCATTTGCCATGCCCAATTATCCACGAGCAAAAGTTCATGACTGACCTACTAATGCCACAACCCCACCCAGACTCGTCTAGAATTACGGTAACTTGTGCTGTGGTTACTGTTAGCGATACACGCACTTTTGAAACAGACAAAAGTGGCCAGCTTATTCAGCAGTTACTTGTTGCTGCTAACTATGCTGTTGGAGCCTACACGATTATCAAAGATGAACCAACACAGATTCAAGAGCAGATAGAACATCTGGGTAAAAGCTCAAATTTGGATGCTGTAATTTTTAATGGTGGCACAGGTATTGCGCCAAGAGATACCACTTATGATGCCATTGAGAAGTTATTGGAGAAAACTTTGCCGGGATTTGGTGAGTTATTCCGTTTTTTAAGTTATCAAGAAATTGGTTCGCGAGCGATCGCTTCTCGCGCTGTTGCTGGTGTTTATCAAGATAAATTAATCTTCTCGCTTCCTGGTTCTAGTAATGCTGTGCGGTTGGCGATGGAAAAACTGATTGTGCCTGAACTCACTCACTTGGTAAGTCAGCTTTGTAAGGGAGTGAAATGAGTAGCCTTTCAGGGGGGAGCTATCATAAAACTAAGCTATAAGGCACTGAAATCATCCTTTCTATGCTTACATCTTGAGACTACCCAGAATTATAGTGAGACGGATGAAATATTCATACCAGATAAGCAATGCAGTCTACTTACTGGAATTGCATAATTGCTCACAGCATAACTGCATTTTCATACTTTGGCATCCCCGTATTAATAGGGGTTTTCTTTGCCAAAACTAAGGCAACTATCCCTTCTAAGTTTTGGCTAGCTTTTTTATTATCAGGTGGATTCGTACTACTTTGCGGATTTCATCACTTTTTGGCGATTTTTGAGACACATTCGGCAATATCGCTGTTGCACTTATTCGTGCTTGATGTAATGGGGTTTGTTTCTTTGTCTGCCTTACTCTGCCTTATACCAACCGCTTATCAAATTGTAGAGGCGATCGCCAAATATCAAGAAGATACGCGCGAACTTCAACGCAGCCAGCAGATGCAACGGCTATTTTTAGATCAGGGCCCCTTTGGAGCCTATATCAAAGATGAGCAATCTAGAGTGCTGTACTATAACCAGGAAATACAGTCTAGATTTTCGGTAGATTCACAAGAATGGTTGGGAAAAACGGATAGTGAATTTTTGCCAGATCCAGAAGAGGGACGGCGGGTAATGGAAAACGATCGAGTCGTTTTGAAGACTCTACGCCCCTTAAAGCTGATTGAAGAGGTAAAGATATCCAGTAATAATCAGCCATGCTACTGGCTATCGTTTAAGTTTCCGTTTAGCGATGGCGCAACAGGCGATCGCCGCATCGGTGGGATCAGTATCGATATTACAGAATCTATAGAAGTACAGCGATCGCTCACCGATCTAAATCGGCAACTAGAAGAAAAAACACTGAAATTAGAAGCCAAAAAACAAGAACTCATATATCTATCAGATATGGCAGATATGCTTTATTGCTGTGAGTCTAAAGATGAGGTGTATCAAGCAGTCGCTTTAACCTGTTCCAAGCTGTTTCCTAATATGAGTGGTTATATCTGTATAATTGCTAATTCTAAGAATTATGTTCAGATGAATAGTATTTGGGGAGGTGAAAAAATCAGAACCAGTAAAGAAATATTTTCACAATCTGAATGTTGGGCATTACGGAGAGGTAAATTCAATCTTTTATCTTCTGGTCAATCAGGACTGATGTGCAGCCATTTAATCCAGCCTGTTAGCGGTACACATTTGTGTGTTCCATTGTTTGGGCAAGGCGAAGTAGTTGGGATTCTACACATTTATACCCTTGAAGAGATCAGTCCAGAAGATCAACAAATTAGTGAGATTATTGCTAGAACTTTAGGCTTTGCACTAAATAATCTATCGATAAAACAACGTCTTACCCATGATAATTTGCGGGATGGGATGACCCAACTATTTAATCAAAGCTATATGGAAACTATACTGGAACAAAGGCTAGCGGAGGCTGAAAGATCGGCACAACCTCTTAGTCTTATTTTTCTCGATATCGATAACTTCAAATCTTATAACTCGCTCTATGGGCATGTGACTGCCAATATTGTTATTCAGGGATTAGCAAAGCTGCTATTAAAATCTATTCGCTCTTTTGATATTCCTTGCAGATGGGGTGGTGAAGAATTTGTGATTGTCATGCCTAATATGACGCTGGAAGCGCTCAGGAAGCGAGTAGAACAATTAAGGGTAGATGTTGAACAAATGCAATTGAAGGATGGCGACCAGATCCTTGAAGGAATCACCGCCTCTTTTGGAATAGCTGTATCAGAACCAGGGATTACAGTTAAGGATTTTTTGAATCGGGCAAATCAAGCGATGCTTGAAGCAAAGCGAACAGGGAAGAATCGGGTTATGGAGTATGTAAATAGGTACGAGTGAACTACTCAGACTTGCCTAAGGCTGAAGTTGATCGCTTCCAATTCATCGAGAATAGCCTCAAATAACCAATATGCCCATTGCTATAATTCGTAATGACGCTCTCTACGAGACGATAACGTAATTCGTAATTAAGCTTTGTGGCGAGATGTCAAATTTTGCGTCTCTACGATGGTTTTGGATAAATCATTTTCCCATATAAAAAACAACTCCCTGAAGATGTGAGAGTTGTTTTTTATCTTGGACTATTTTCTCAAAACATGATTCAGAATAAAGCGATGCCTGGGTTGGGCTGCGCCTACGCCAAACAGATGGCAGCCAAAATAGCCGCGATAACATAAAATACTCCAACCACTTGCAATTCTGACCAGCCAGTGAGTTCTAAATGATGGTGTAAGGGGGCCATTTTCAAGAGACGTTTGCCTTTGCCATCGGGGCCCTTGGTGGCTTTGTAATAACTTACTTGTGCCATCACCGAAAGGGTTTCTACAAAGAAGATACCACTGAGAATGAACAGTACTACTAAGGTGTTTGTCAATAGCGCTACAGCAGCTAAAGCTCCTCCCAGTGCCAGGGAACCGGTATCTCCCATGAAAACGCGGGCTGGGTTACGATTATGGGCTAAGAAACCTAAACAACCACCACTTAAAGCCGCACAGAAAACCATCAATCCTGGTGCTGTAGGTGCGATTAAGGCTCCTAATGCCAAAAGTGCGATCGCTACTGTTCCTGCTGCCAAGCCATCAATACCATCTGTTAAATTAGTCGCATTACTTTCTGCAACTAGCACAAAACCTGCTAGAGGCCAAAATAGAAATCCTAATGGTAGTGTGAAGCTAACCCAAGGTAAAGCAATATTTGTAATATTAGAAGGTTGATTAAACATCAGCCAGAGACAAAATACTGCCGCAAAACCAACTTGCAAAGCAAGTTTTGTTCGGGGAGATATACCTTTATTTGATTTCCGGCGCAGAATTTGCCAATCGTCAAGCCAGCCAATCAATCCGTAGCTGAGTGTCAAAGCCGAAACTGCAAGAACATCTGTAGCAAAGTTAGACAAGATGCAGGCAATAATCACACCAACAGGGATAAAAAATATACCTCCCATTGTGGGCGTGCCTGCCTTCTTTAGATGGGCTTGGGGGCCATCTTCGCGGATTATTTGTCCAGTTTTGAGTGCTTGGAGTAAAGGTATTACCCAAAAGCCAACCACACCTGAACCCAGGGCACACAACAGCAGTGGCAGGGTTAGCGACATACTTTGCCAGGGGAGCCTGTTGGCCATCGAATCCAAGAAAAATGCTGTTGTACCTAACCCAACGGCTAATAAAGAGGCTAGAGCGATTCCAGAAATATTTAGTCCTTGCTCAGGAGATAATTTAGCGTCCACAGAAGTTTCCCTTCACTCCACACTTATAAAATTGAATATCAATAGCTAGGGATACTACCAAGTCCCTAGCCTGAAAAGGCTAATCCTCGGCGATTCCTATATCGTCATCATCATCAAGGTCGTAACCAATCCCATCTTCTACACCCATTAGGGAGTCTATTTCTTCTTCGCCATTTTGAAAATCCGGTTCTTGAACGTCACGTGTTATGATCCGACCTTTATTTTCCAACCAATCCAATAAAGAAGACTCTGGCTTTAGGGGGATGACATGGGCTCGCTGGTTACGGGGTTCTTCACGTAATGGAGAGTTCAACATATCAAAGAAGACAAGAAAAGGTTTACGTAAGTTGACATTTAGAGTCTATCACTTGACACGGATTTATTTAGTTATCTTTTCAACCCTTTAGTGAATAAATCCGCATTCAGATAGAAATTTTTTATTTAATAGGCATAAGGCTTAAGTCAAGCGATTCTTAGTAATTTTTATGGTTCTCCATATATGTGATGAATATCTTGTTTATGCTGATGGAAACTGACTGATTTTAGAGGTGACAGGCGATGATGGGAAAAGCGGCTCTCATGGATGCGATCGCTGGTACAAATCGCGGTCTACTGGCGACTGAAGCGCAGAAACAGGCTATCTTAGCAGCGATCGCCAATTTAGAAGACTTTAATCCTACACCCCACCCAGTGGAAGCTGGTAATTTGCTAGATGGCAATTGGCGATTACTATACACCACTAGCAAGGCTCTTTTAAATTTAGATCGTCTACCTTTTTGTAAACTGGGTCAAATCTATCAGTGTATCCGGGTAGAGACTACCAGTGTTTACAACATAGCTGAGATTTATGGCTTACCTTATTTAGAAGGATTAATCAGCATTGCTGCTAAATTTGAGCCAGTTTCCGGTCGGCGTGTCCAAGTGAAATTTGAGCGGTCTATTATCGGCTTACAACGTTTAATAGAATACAATTCTCCGGGAACTTTTATCCAACAAATTGAAGAAGGTAGAAAATTTCCGGCGATTGATGTTGCCATAAATAGTGATAAACAGCAAGGCTGGTTAGATATCACTTATATAGATAACGATCTGCGGATTGGCAGAGGTAACGAGGGGAGCGTGTTCATATTGAGTAAAACATAAAGTTTGTACAAAAATACTATTTGCGAATGAAGGTACGCTATAACGTTTACCTTGTCAAGTAGGTTCTGATACCTTTTTAAATTTAGGATGTCCTGGGGAGTGCTGAGTAAGAGCAGAGAGAAAAGAAGTAATTTTTAATTCTCCCCAATTCCCAGTTCCCAATACTCAATTCCTCTACCAAATTCAGACAAATAACTTAACAAAGACTCTAGCAGCGACCTTCAGGTTGTAGAGTGAAATCAATTAGCCCTCTAGATTGGCGATTGATAACTAAAAGGGAAAATAATCATGGTTCAACGTGGTTCTAAAGTACGTATTCTCCGCCCTGAATCCTACTGGTTTCAGGATCTAGGAACTGTGGCTTCCATTGACCAAAGCGGCATCAAATACCCTGTAATTGTCCGCTTTGATAAGGTCAATTACGCTGGTATCAATACCAACAACTTTGCTCAGGATGAATTAGTCGAGGTTGAAGCACCAAAGGCTAAACCAGCTAAAAAATAGCAGCAAAGCTACAAGGGGGTTGTTTGATGCGATGATGAAGGGTAGTCTTAAGTCTGAAGTATGAAATCTGAAAATTTCAGTTCATTCATTCTTCACCCTAGCCTACCCTAATCTATGAGAGCCGCCCTGCGGGTATTCACGGTTTCTTTTGGGTAAAAATACGAGCCATCTACGGATGTGTAAGTTAGTATCCCATCTCTTTTTTATTTGAACCCCCAAGTACATCAAAATTGTCTGCTTAATCAGCTTAAATGCCTGAACTGCCTGAAGTTGAAACAGTCCGAAAGGGTCTAAATCAATTGACCCTTAACCAAGAAATTACGGGTGGAGATGTGTTGCTCAATCGCACCATCGCCTACCCGTTTTCTGTTGGTGAATTTGTTGATGGAATTAGCAAGAATGCGTACCCCGGAGGGGTTGGCGCAGCCATCGCTACTTGGCATCGTCGCGGTAAATATCTCCTCGCTGAACTTTCTTCCCCTTCCTCAACCAGTTGGCTAGGGGTTCATCTGCGAATGACCGGTCAATTACTATGGCTGCATCGAGATGAACCATTACATAAGCACACGCGGGTTAGATTATTCTTTGGGAATCAGCAGGAATTACGCTTTGTTGATCAGCGTACCTTCGGTAAAATTTGGTGGGTTCCGCCTGGTATTCCTGTAGAAAGCATTATTACTGGTTTGGCAAAACTGGCAGCAGATCCATTTTCGCCAGAATTCACTGTTGAATATCTAGCAAGCAAACTCAAAAACCGCCGCCGTCCGATTAAGACTGCGCTACTGGATCAATCGGTGGTGGCAGGATTAGGTAATATTTATGCCGATGAAGCCCTGTTTAAGAGTGGAATTTTACCTGAAACTTTGTGTATAGATTTACAGCTAAAGCAAATTGAGCGTTTGCGAACAGCCATAATTCAAGTTTTAGAAACCAGCATTCAGGCTGGCGGTACAACTTTTAGTAATTTCTTAAGTGTTCAGGGTGTCAACGGCAATTATGGTGGTGTTGCCTGGGTTTATAACCGCGCTGGAGAACCCTGTCGAGTTTGTGGTATGCCAATTCAACGGATTAGGCTAGCTGGGCGATCTAGTCATTTTTGCTCTGAGTGTCAAACACTAAGGGGATTGGAGAATGGGGAGAGACGCGATTAATCGCGTCTGTACAATCGCGTCGTACAGGAAGAATTTTTACTTCTAATTCCAAGTCTCCTAAAATGCAGATAAAACAATCTAGAAATTTGAGAGGGGAATTCATGGCAGTTAAAAAGGGAGATATGGTTCGCGCTATCCGCGAAAAACTGGAAAACAGTCTGGAAGCAAAAGCCAGTGATACTCGCTTTCCTTCTTATTTGTTTGAAACCAAGGGCGAAATTGTCGATATCAAAGGTGATTACGCCCTGATTAAGTTCGGGAAAGTGCCGACACCAAACGTTTGGTTACGTGTGGATCAACTGGAAGAGTTTAAATAATAAAGAAGAATTCAGGAGTCAGAATTAGAATTCAGCATTTATCGTAATAAAAGGGTTTAAGACCCCTACCTCTACAGGTAGCCCCAGTTTCAGTCGGGGTTTAAATCCCCGTCTGAAATTGTCTTTAATTTTGAATTGTTAATCTGACCGAAAACGCAAAGGATACAAGCCCCTGAATTTATTTATGGAGAAACAAAAAAGATGTATGTAGTGACGCACAGCGCATATTTACTACGTTTTTATTACAAGCCCCTAAATTTATTTATGGGAATTATTAATTTTGAATTTTGAATTTTGAATTCGGAGCGAAGCGACGTGACTCTGGATTCTTGTTGATAAAATCGCACTTGAATAATTATGTCTTCTTCCCCTAACTCCCCAATTGTGTGTAATTTACCCCGTGTCACTATTGTGGGTGCGGGTAGGGTTGGTAGTACTTTAGCTCAACGTGTTGCAGAGAAGAATCTGGCAGATGTAGTTTTACTAGATATTATCGCGGGAATGCCCCAAGGCTTGGCGCTGGATTTGATGGAAGCTAGGGGAATTGAAATACATAATCGCCAGATTATCGGCACAAATAATTATGCTGATACATTTGGTTCTCAAATTGTGGTGATTACCGCAGGACTTCCCCGCAAACCAGGGATGAGTCGGGATGATTTGCTGAAAACTAATGCCAAGATTGTAGTGGAAGCGGCAAAAAATGCGATCGCTCATTCTCCCAATGCTATTTTTATTGTCGTCACCAATCCGTTGGATGTGATGACTTATTTAGCTTGGCAAGCTACAGGTTTACCACGCGATCGCATTATGGGTATGGCTGGCGTGTTAGATTCTGCCCGCTTTGAAACCTTTATTGCCCTAGAATTGGGCGTTTTACCCGCCGATGTCAAAGCGATGGTATTAGGTAGCCACGGCGATTTAATGGTGCCTTTATCTCGTTATGCTACCGTGAATGGCATTCCCATCACTGAATTGCTGGATGCAGCCACAATTGAGCGCTTGGTAGAAAGAACCCGCAACGGTGGCGCAGAAATTGTGGAATTGATGCAGACGGGAGGTGCTTTTTTTGCTCCGGCATCGGCTACTAGTGTGATGGTAGAATCGATTTTATTAAATCAGTCACGATTGTTGCCTGTAGCGGCATATCTGCAAGGTGAATATGGTTTAGAAGATGTTGTAATTGGTGTTCCCTGTCGGTTGGGATGCGGTGGAATTGAGAGTGTATTGGAATTGACACTCAGTGATGAAGAAAGAGAGGGTTTGCATACTTCGGCTCAATCTGTGCGTAAAAATATTGAGCGATCGCAGGAAATTTTGGGGTAATTCGTAATTCGTAATCAAGAAACCTCTCCCTGATTTTACTACGTAAAACCGTCCCTCTCCGACTTGGAGAGGGAAAAGCTTGATTAATCAAACTCAGGTTAATTCAATAATGTTTTAAATGCAACGATTGTTTGACTTTTCGCAACTTTGAAATATCAGCAAAAACAAAAGGCATTAGGATTTAAACCTAATGCCTTTTTTGTTAGTTATTCCAAAATTTATTATTGTTCACCGGGTCTAGAAACCTCAGTTCCAAACCTTTCCTCTTTTAGGCGAGAGGCTTTGAATTCTCGCCATTCCCCAGTAAACAAGCTTACTCGGAGGTTATGGTTTGAAGTTAACGGCGGTAATCTTCGTCTGCGGGATCGCCGTAGGGATCTTCGCTAGCTGGACGGACGTTACCAAACTCCCCTTGGTCTGCGGGGTCGCCGTAAGGGTCTTCACTAGCTGGGCGAACATTGCCGTAAGACGAGATATCTGCGGGGTCGCCGTAGGGGTCTTGACTGGCTGGAATCACGTTACCGTAAGATGCTGGGTCTGCGGGATCGCCGTAGGGGTCTTCGCTGGCTGGGCGGACATTGCGATCGCGCAATTCAGCATCTTCATCTTGATTGCTGTTTCCTCCAAAGAAGAGATCCTTCGCCTTTCGCAAAAAGTCATCTACCATGATCTGTCTCCTGATTTAAGTTCGTGTTTCCGACGTGCGCGATCGGCGTTATCCTTCGGGGAAACCCGCTTTCTTATTTACACACGCTTCGCCGATCTAGAGTGCTGGTGCTGCGGATGAAGTTATACCAGTTAGATCGCGACCTGTCGTACTGCCGTTATAGCCTTGGAATTGCCGATACTTTTGTGCTTCAGATTCGGGTACTCGAATTCCTTCTGTTGGTGGAGTAACCCAGTGAGCGCGATGTTCAGCATCGCGGTAGTACACACGACCGTTCTTGGAAAGATAGTACTTACCTTGCGCTCCTTCTTGTGGAGCATTCTTATGCTGGTTGTACATGTAGTAAAGTGCAGCAGCCCCTGCCAAAAGTGCCACTTTTTGCCCTGTACCCAATCCCTTCTTAGCTTCGGTTTGGCGATCGCTAACTGTTCTACCAGCACTATCATCAACAGGTGGTGGTACTGAAGCATTTCGTGAACCGCCTCCGCAACTACTCAGCAAAGGTACCATTAGCAATGCCGAAAGCAGGACTGCAAATAGACGCGAAACTATTTTACGTTCTTTATATATTGTGTTCATTGGATTTCTTCATCACCTGTATTTGCTAAAAGCCTCGCTGTTGCAAAAACCAAGTTGGAAATCCTGTTATTTCACCTGGGATCGAAAAAACATATTTCACTTAATTTATAACTGCACCAGCTACAGCGTTTCACTTTCATAATGATCGATTTCTTCAAGTCTTCCATCCTGCCTTTGAGAGAAACTGCATTCATCCCAAAGAAATATATTGTTGATTTTTGATTAATCAATTTAGCTGAAACGCCGAAATATTCAGCAATTTCTCGGTTATTTTTTCTGGGTAAATAAATTAAAAAGATACAGCTACTATGATGATCTTTGCAAAAAAATAGATTACTTATGACATCAAAAAATACAGCCCAAACTAGCACCCGTCTTCTTTTGGCTTTGTGGGATTTGGGAGGAACGCAGCAGGAAGTTAAGAAGGGTCAACTCACTAAGCGAATTGTATCCAAAAGCAAGAAGGCGGCAGATTATCAAGGTTTATTTGAAGAATTGCAGAATCAGGGTGTGATCGCAATCTCCAAAAAAGGATATTCTCTGACATCTCCTGAGGGTTTAGAGGTATTGGGTAAGGGTTTGAGAAGTGGCGAGTTTAAATTTGAAGGGACGATTGTCGGTACTTGGGTGGCGAATGCGCTGGTGAAATGGATTAGTCAGATTGATGTTGCGGTAACTGGTGCAGATGTACCAGTTAATGGGAAGAGTGCGATCGTATCTTACGACGAGTTTAAATCTGTGGCGTTGGAAGTCTACGACAAATTGAACTATGAGTACAACTTTAATAATCTAGTGCCAATTTATCGTATCAGAAGAGGAATTGGCGATCGCATAAGTCGTACAGAGTTTAATGATTGGCTGCTGGAAACGCAAGCCGATGATATTTTGCAACTGCAAGGCGGGAGTGTAGAAGACAGCGCACCCGACAAAATTGAAGATTCGGTAGCTACAGAATTAGATGGATTACGCTGCTACGCCACACGCCTAAAACCTTAAACCTTATTTGACTCTTCAGATATTAACTTCACAACATTATGACTGTTACCACATCTACCATTGATGATCTGATTAGAAATCAAAACCCTTTTGCAGGCCATATTGTGGTCAGACCGCAACAAATCTGGGGTAAAAGTTTTCCTGATGTGCCTTCAATTAATGCTCATGCTTCTAATACAGTTTTTGATGCTGTTGATAAAGTCCGTAAAGGAAAACGTGAAACTGTAGGTATCACAATTACAGCAGAAAAAGGCTTAGGTAAAAGCCATATTATTAGTCGGATTCGCCACCGATTACAGACAGAAGATAGTAGCTTATTTATCTATATGAATAAGTATGATAACTTGAATCAAATTAAGTCTCTCTTTCTGCAAAGTGTCGCCTCTAGTCTCAGAGCTTTTGGTAGTCAAAAAGTAATGCAATGGCAGGAAATTGCAGCAGCTTTAATTAATGAAGCAAAACAGTGGGAATATACGCCTCAACAGTATATTAGTATGTATCCAGGTTGGTTAAGCAAACACTCAACTAAGGCGATAGTTCATTTAACAGAAAGTGTTCTCAAAGTCAAACCTGAAATAACTAATCCTTACATAGTGAAAGCAATTTTATGGACACTTTCTCCAGTCCATATTAATTATGCTAGTTATTGGTTGTCTGGTTTGGAATTAGCACAATCACAAGCTGAAGAAATGGGGTTGCCAAATCCTAAAAATGAGGATAAAGAAGCTGAAGCACTAAGCACTGTGCGTCAAATTTTAGATATCACTAGCTATTATCGAGTTCCAGTGATTTGTTTTGACGAATTAGATATATATGATACTGCTGATAATGGATTTTTAGCAGCACAACTTATTGCAAGCTTAGTTAAGGATTTATATAACAGTCTCAAACAAGGCGTTTTACTGTTAGCAATGTATCCTCGTACCTGGGAAGACCAAATCAAGGCTTTACCACAAGCTGAAGCAGTTATAGATAGATTAGTAAGTGATCAAGCTGACAGACAGCCTATAAAATTAAGCTTTCTCAATTCTGATGATATCGTTGCTCTAGTGAGTCAATGGTTACAAGATTTTTATGAGGAATATAAACAAATCCCGCCTCATCCTCTTTACCCATTTCATGAAACTAAACTCAGAGAACTTGGGAAAGAAAGACCTACTGTTAGATCAGTTTTGAAATGGTGTGCAGAGAATTTTATTTTGACTGCTACAGATAAACCTAAAAATATCCATCCGGTTGAACCACACTTTAAGGCAGCAGTAGTAAATGTTGATACTGCGATCGATCTACTAATAGAAGATGAGGTGGCAATTGCTGCTGCTTTAAGGGTAGCATTTGCTAGTTTAGCTAGAGACACAATAGAAATAGAAGAAGTAAAAGTTGAAAGGGTAGAGGAAATTTTAGTCAATAAAGCAGATCAAGGATATCTTAATTTCAGGATTGTTGGTAATAATGGAAAAGTCAAGATAGGAGTGGTTGTTATTCAACAATCTGGTGGAAAATTTATAGGTGCAGCATTGAAAAGACTAATTGAATACGAAAAGTTTAACCTGACTCGTGGTTGCTTAGTTCGTTCAAAGAAAATTAATCCGGGAGCTTCAGTACCTCAAGAATGCTTGAAAATTCTTTTGAAAGAACGAGGTGGAGAGTGGGTACGCTTACAAAGCGAAGATATTAAACCTCTTTTAGCTATTTCATCTGTTTACTATAACTGGAGAAGTTACGAATTAACAGAAGAACAAATTTTTGACTTTATTAAACAGAAACAACTAGCAATCAATAATCCTTTGATTCGAGAAATTCTCAGCGATCCTTCTGGTCAACAACCTACTAATTTAACTAATGATGGATTACCTGTTAGTATTCCTCAGCCTATCACTAATGCTGATAATATCGACCTCAATCTATAGCTAACTATAAATGAATCAGCAGTTTTCAATTCCAACAGCGCTGTGTCTACCCGTCCCTGATATTGAAGCCTTAATACAGGGACGAACAATTGCAGCTTTACCCAAAATGTTTATTCGTCCTGGGCAGAAATTTGTACTTTATCCTGCTGATTCTTCAGCCTCAATTAAAGCTTGGGCTAAATGTGAGCTTTGCCAAATTTTAGACGAGACTAAGCCATTAGATATTTTGTCTAAATTAACAATATGGACACCAAAAATATTAGAGGGGCTACTACAAAAACAACAATATCTTTTCCTGGCTTACTTGCGCGTCTATCAGTTACCTCAGTTACAAGAAATATCAGCCAATCCTAATATTCAAGAAAAGCTAGGTAAATTTGTTAGTTTACTTAATTCTCTAACCGTTTCTGAAGCAAATCCAGTATTAAACGATCGCACCTTCGCCCAACGCAAACACCAATTAGAAAAATTAGAACCCCCACTACACCCTGAATTAGAAGAATTGCAGAGTGCGATCGCATCCCTAACCATTAGCCAACCAGCAGCTAAACAATTAGACGACGATATCAAAGCATTTTTGGGTTGGAGTAGCAATAAACTAACAAATTCATTAGATTTAGACTTACTTTGGATTCAGAAAATTGCTGAAGTTGGGAACTCAAGCGACGGACATACATTTGAAAAATTAGTGCGTAGAGGATTACTAAAATTAGGCTTTACAGGTTCAGGTTTGAATCCAGATGCAACTGGTGGCGCAGGAGGTATGGATTTTTACGCTGAACAACCTTATCCAATAGTAGGAGAGTGCAAAGCAACTAAAACTGAAAAAGTTACTGATGGTACACCTGCACAGTTACTAAAAATAGGTATGAATCATCTTGGTAAATTTCAGTATGACAATTCTATTAAATTAATAGTAGCCGCCGGAGAACTAAATTTTTACGCCTTAAGAACAGCTACCGAAAATCAAATGAATGTTATTAGCCCTGAAACACTACAAAAACTAGTTGAACTACAAGCACATTACAAAAATTCTATCAACTTATTAGAAGTAAAAGAGTATTTACAACAAGCTCCTTTTGGTTTAGCTGAAGCTAAGATTAATACTTATATCGATAAAGTGAGACAATCTCTAAAGTTGCGATCGCACATTATCCAGCTTGTCAAAAATTATCTAGAAAACTCAGGCGCAGAATCTGCTGGTGTAGATGCTCTACATGGTGCTTATTTCGGCTCATATCCACCACAGCCACTTAAAACAGTAGAAATGCACGAAATTCTGATAGAACTTTCTTCACCGTTAACAGGCTATTTAGGACGAATAAAAGGCAGTGATTGGAAGAGCGATCGCTTTTACTTCCTGCGCGATTTACCTATTAACTAAAAATAGCAAAATATATTTCTTTTCTTACCTTCGCGCTCTTTGCGTCCTTTGCGGTTCGTTTCAAAATAACTGAAGTGCAAGTTGTTTTGCGGTTAATTCATTTATGAATAATTAATACTATCTATTGACTTAATTTTATTTTATGAGAAGCAATGAAGTGCGATCGCTGCGGCGGGTTGTGCGATCGCTATCTTCATTTTCTTCTCAGTATCTTTTATTTCTAGTGATAAACCTTACAAAAATTTTATACTTAGCCACCATGTAACTTCATTTACATTAGATAAGAGGTTTGGTACTGTCGAAGAAACACATTATACTTACTACACTGGTATTCATTAATAACCAACCTGTACCAAGTTTAAGACTTAGGTGAGATGCTCCATGTATTATCAAATTTGGAATTTCTTTCTTAAAGAAGATAAATATATGTACTGGCAAGAAAAAATAAAACTTAACAAAAAATTTGACAAAGTTACATGGCAAAAGATTATTGATTTTTTGTTACTAGTAGAGCAAACTTTCCAATTGAAAAGTCAACTAGCCGAAACCGATAGCATTGAGCCGTTTCTTAAGCTAGCAAAGGAAAATGGTTACAGTTTGACGGCAGATGAACTTGCGTGGTTTCTAGTTACCAGAAGACAGATTTGGGATCTTTTTGATTTTGCACAAAAAACGCCATTTCTCAAAGAAGAATTGCTCATTGCTAAAGATCCGCAGCAGTTCGTCAATATAGCTGCTGATCATGGCTATTCCTTTTCTGTAGAAGAGTTAGCTTGGCTATTAATTGAAATTAAATCATCGCCAGAAATAGTATCTATCAACAACAGTGTTGGAGAGATTCTTACAGGTTCAAATTACGGCAGAATTGACATAGGATACTGGATTTGGCTAGCCGAAGAGTGGGGAATTGTTCCACCATTTTGTCATCGAGAAAAGCTCGGTAATCTATTATCTGGAGATACCAGCAATCCTTTTTTACTCGATCGCTGTTTCCTGCCCAAGAGCTATTTTAATCAACGACTCTTGGTAAGTAGTAATTCATAATTCGTAATGATGTATATAGTAATCCGTGCAGGAGTCACGAACAAAAAGATCCCCGGCTTCTTCAAGGAGCCTGGGATCTGAGCATTATAGATATTTTGTCAAAATTCACAAAATTAAATTTAACTTAATTACGAGTTACGAATTATACAGTGAAGCATCCTAGATGGAAAATTAATCTTCTATCTAGGATGCTTCACAATAAAAAATTGTTGCTGATACAACAATTACGGACAAAATGTGATATTTAGACTAGAGCTATCAGCTAGCAGAAACGGTCAAACTACCGGGTTTGTGAAGATCGCCTTGCAAAACCACGCCTCGCTGATTGGCATAGATATGACGCAAAATCTTATAAATTGCCTCAACTTGCTCTGATGCGCCTGCTTTCTTGGCGAGTTCTTCAAGAGAAATGGGAGCTTTTTCTTTTTGTAGCACTGCTACCACTCGTGTTTGCAAATCGAGAATGGAGGCAGCAGCTTTTTTACCAGCTTCTACACCTGGTTGATGATAGGCGTTGACGTTAACTAAACTAGCGTATAAACCAACAGCGCGTTCATACAAAGCTATTAATGCCCCTACAGTTCGGGGGTTAACTTGGGGAATGGTAACTGTAATCGAATCGCGGTGATTTTCATAAAGCGCCTGTCGGGTTCCTTGGAGAAAACCGGAAAGATAATCGCCTGATGTAACTCCCGGATCGATTTCAGTGGATGGGCCTTGACGATCTTCCAACACTTCGACGAAGGTAGCAAAGAAATTCGCTACACCCTCACGTAGCTGCTGAACGTAAGCGTGTTGATCTGTTGAGCCTTTGTTGCCATAAACGGCGATGCCTTGATGGACAACCTTACCGTCTAAGTCTTTTTCTTTGCCCAAGGATTCCATCACCAGCTGTTGCAAATAGCGACTGAATAAAAATAAGCTGTCCTTGTAAGGTAGGACAACCATATCTTTTTCGCCCTTTCCATTGCCTGCAAAGTACCAAGACAAGGCGAGTAAGGCTGCTGGGTTGTTTTTCACATCTGGGACGCGGGTAGCGTCATCCATCTCTTTTGCACCATCTAGGATGGCACGAACATCAATCCCCTGTAATGCGGCGGGTACTAGCCCCACAGCAGACATTTCTGATGTGCGTCCTCCCACCCAGTCATACATGGGAAATCTGGCTAGCCAACCTTCCTCTTTGGCTAGTTTATCGAGGTTGCTATCAACGCTGGTAATTGCTACCGCGTATTGAGCAAATTCCAAATTGTGTCCGGCGTAGGCTTTTTTAACTTCAATCATGCCGTTGCGGGGTTCCGGCGTTCCCCCAGATTTGGAGATCACCAATACCAAAGTGCTAGCGAGGCTATTTCGTAGATGATTGATAACGCGATCAATACCAGCCGGATCGTTATTATCAATAAAGTGAATTTTCAGGGGCGGGAAATCAGGAGCGAGAGCTTCCGCGACGAATTGGGGGCCGAGGGCGGAACCACCAATGCCAATGGAGATAATATCCGTGAAGCGGCTTGCTCTGGGAGGATGAATAGCACCTGTTTGGACTTTTTCCGCAAAAGCTTCGATTTGTTCTAGGGTTTGGACAATTTCTTGTGTAAGTTCTGGAGTTGGCGCTAAATCAGGATTTCGCAGCCAGTAGTGTCCAACCATGCGGTTTTCGTCGGGATTTGCGATCGCACCCTTCTCCAGTTCAGCCATATCCGCAAACGCCTTGTCAAACTTCGGCTGCAACGATTCCACAAAGGCATCATCGAACCGAATTCGACTTATATCTAAGTACAGTCCTAATCCCTCGTGGAAATATAACCAGTTTTGGTATCGTTGCCAAAGTGCCCTAGCATCCATAGGGAAATCTCAAATAAAGTGTTTTTCAAAAACCAGTTTAATGTAAGGTTATAGCGATCCCTGCCTAGCCTTATACAGTTTACAGTTTTCAGTGTTCCCTTGACTCTTCACTTTAAACATCTGGCATAGGGATGACACGCAGAAATTTCACAATTTCACCCCTAATTTCTATACCAATCAGGTAATTATCGAGGGTAAAGCGGTGAAAAATGCCTTCATTATCAAGCTGTCGCAGTTCTTTTAAATCGCTCAGTTGCCACTTTTGGGCTAACTCAATAAAGACAAAATCATGCACCCGCTCGTAGGCGGCAGGTTCTAAATTTTTCAGGTCTAGTAAAAAAGACCTTGCATAGCGCATTTCTAGACTCACTAGGCGTTACCTTAAATAAATATGAGTAGTGAGTGCTGTTAGCGATAGCGGGGCGTTTAGCCCGTGCTGAGTAAAGAGGTAGTACTAGGGACTTGGCCCTGCTGAATCAGAAAAACATCAACAGTCGTATCGCTTCTTCATGAGTTAAGATATCCCACGGTTGCTGCGATCGCTTAACTTGTTGTATCGCTTTGAGCATATAAAAGTCACAATGTAAAGCTTCGAGAACGTTCCAAATGTCTTGCAAATCTTCATCGGCTAACTGCTCGATTAAGTGATGCATTCTCAGTCGCAGTAAATTCATAGGCCAATTTTTACCTACAACCCAACACCAACAGTAAATAGTATTCCCACAAAATTAGCAAAGGTTAACGGCAATGTAGCACTATGCTCAAGCTAGGCTAAAATTTACTCGCCCAGTGAAGAGAATGGGGGCAGGGAGCAGGGGGAGAAGAATTATTAATTATTATCCAATTCCCAATGCCCAATGCCCAATTCCCAATTCCCAAATAACTATTCAAAATGGTTGACTATCTAATTTTCTTAGCAATTTCTACAGCACTTTTTGCTCTATTCGGTCTGGGACTCAATTTACAGTGGGGCTTTACGGGATTAATTAACTTTGGTCATATTGCTTTCATGACTCTGGGAGCATATACAACCGTATTATTAAGCTTAAAGGGCGTACCCCTATTGATATCAGCAGTGGCTGGGGCAGTTGTTGCTGCCTTATTGGGTTTGATAATTGGTTTTGCAACTCTACGTTTGCGAGAAGATTATCTAGGAATTGTCACCATCGGTACGGGCGAATTAATTCGTTTGGTGGTAAATAATCAGGAATTACCTGTGGGTGATACTTGGGCTTCTGGGGCGTTTGGCGTGCAAAGTTATCCTATACCCTTATCTACAGAGCCGAATTTGTTTATCAGATTAGTGATGATTGGGTTGTTAACGCTACTAGCTGCTGTAACTTTCTTTACTTTGTGGCAATGGATTCGTACCACCCAAATATCTCGAACTACTGATTTAGGCAAAAGGACAACTAGCAAGCAAGAATTTGCGTCGCGCTTGGCTGTAGGAATTATATTAGCAGTTTTGGCAGCAGCAATTTATATCTCTGGGGTAATTGGACTGTATAACTACAACCCCAAAGCGGGTTTAATGCTGGTGTTGCTGTTAGTTTTAGCACTTGTATACTGGCGTTTAGAAATTTTGGTGCGATCGCCTTGGGGTAGAATTCTCAAAGCCATTCGTGAAGATGAAGAAATTCCCAAAGCACTGGGAAAAAATGTCTTTTGGTATAAATTACAATCATTAATGTTAGGGGGTGCGATCGCAGGTATCGCTGGTGCTTTCTTTGCTTGGCAACTATCCGCCATTTACCCCGATAACTTTCAACCCCAGATCACCTTTGACACTTGGATCATGGTGATTCTAGGCGGTTCTGGAAATAATGTTGGCACAATCTTAGGTGCAGTAATTTTCTTTGCTTACGATGCACTCACGCGAGAAGTCTTACCCAGAATCGTCCCCCTTGATGAAGCCCGTTTGGGTGCATTTCGGATTATGGTAATCGGATTAATTTTGATGATACTAATGATTTGGCGACCTCAAGGTATTCTAGGGAAAAAGGAGGAACTTACCCTTGGTAAATAACCAGTCACCGCCACTTCCCCTTTTGGTAGCCACTGGACTTTCTAAAAGCTTTGGTGGTGTCAAAGCAGTTAATGAGGCGAAAATTGAAGTTGCTAAAGGCAGCATTACGGGCTTGATTGGCCCCAATGGTGCTGGTAAAACGACTTTTTTTAACTTACTCTCAAACTTCATTCGCCCAGATAAGGGACGAGTGATTTTTGACGGCGAACCGATTCACAACTTGCAACCATATCAAATCGCCCAGCAGGGAGTAATCCGCACTTTTCAGGTTGCACGCACTCTCTCGCGGTTGTCGGTGCTAGAAAATATGCTGCTGGCGGCGCAAAAACAAACGGGTGAGAATTTTTGGCAGGTGCAGTTACAGCCGCACATTGTCGCTAAAGAAGAAAAGGAACTCGAAGAGCGGGCAATGTTCCTGTTAGAATCAGTAGGCTTGGCAAAAAAAGCACACGATTACGCTGGTTGCTTGTCTGGTGGACAACGTAAGCTGCTGGAAATGGGACGGGCGCTGATGACTAATCCCAAGTTAATTTTGTTGGATGAACCAGCTGCTGGGGTGAATCCGAAACTGATTGATGATATTTGCGATCGCATTCTCACTTGGAACCGTCAAGATGGGATGACCTTTTTGATTATTGAACACAACATGGATGTGATTATGTCCTTGTGCGATCGCGTTTGGGTACTTGCCGAAGGGCAGAATTTGGCTGATGGTACACCCGCAGAAATTCAAACCAATCCCAAAGTTTTAGAGGCATATTTGGGAAAATAGAGTGCGATTGGCTTTCTGTTTTTGCAATGTATTTAGTGATTGGACTTATTGTTTTGCTGTCATCTGATTAATTTTTTTTGGAAATTTGGCTCTTGTTAAAATTGAGTTGTATATCTCAGTGGAAAAAGCTTTTTATGTCAATGATGACAGTCAAAGATTTAGAGCAAGTTCAAACCGCTTTTACCGAAGCAGGTTTAGATTACCAGCTAGAACTCGAAAATGGAAAAATTTCAATAATGGGGCCGTCAGATATTGTATCCAGCGAAATCAATAGTCGTCTCATCGCCTTTCTCTTTGCTTGGATAAATCCTCGTCGCTGGGGAAGAGTATTTGATTCTGCTGGCGGTTTCATCATGCCAGATACAAACCTCAAAGCACCTGATGTTTCCTTTGTTCGTGCTTCCCGACTTCTCCAAAGTCCTCGTTACTTTGGAGAACTAGTCCCTGACTTGGTGGTAGAAATTAAATCCCAGAGCGATATAATTAAACTTATAGCAGCCAAAATTCTCAAATTTATAGAATTAGGAGCGATCGTCGGCATTTTGATTGACCCTGATGAAGAGACAGTTACAATTTATCGCTCCATAGGCGAACCTACAGTTTTAGAAAATGGTGAGATTTTAACTATACCAGAACTTTTTCCCGGTTGGGAATTGCCCGTTATTGAATTGTGGCCTCCTATCTTTACCGAGGGAGAAACACAAATTTAGTGAATAATTTTAGTAGCGAGGAATCTCATTCTCACTTGTATTTGCCAGGGGAATTAACCCAAAACAACTCTTGTGAAGCACCTTTCATATCTATGTTAGTTATCCGCCAATAAACCCCATTCTCTCGCCGCATTAACTGGCAAGCAATCAACTCCCGTCGCAGGGTAGCGCAGTCAGGATGGTAGCGTTTGAGAATGTCATTTACCAGACGTTCAGGGTAGTTGACTCCAGCATCAAACTTGTTTGCTAACCACTTGAGAATTACTAGACGCTTTTTGCGACTAGCAGGAATTTCTTTCAGACATTCGCCCTCAAAATAGTTTTTCAATACTTTGCTTTCCCAAGCCTCAGTATCCACATCCTCAATCAAAGATGCTATTTTCTCTGGTGTGAAAATTTCCTTACTGATGCTTTGCAAAGCTTCCTTATCCAATTGATACAGACGGCTATTACCCTCCGGGCGCATTGTCACCAAATTTAGCTCTTTAAGTTTTGCTAAATGATGGGATACCGTCGGTTCTTTGAGTTGCAGTAGTGCCGCTAATTCTTCGACGCTGCACTCCTGATTTGCCAGGATACCTACAATCTTCAATCGGCTATCATCCGCTAATGCCTTGAAAAAGCGCAGTAAGATGTTAAATTGCTCTGGTTGCATAACTAATTTCTAATTAGATAGATGTCTAATTAGAAGTATATCTAATTTAAAAGCTAAGATCCCCAACTTCTCATAGAAATCGGGGATTTTGTTGTTCAGTTTAACTAAACTGTTCCTCCGCATCGAGGTTGAACAACATTTGTAGAGTTTGCATACAGCGCCGTCTAGCTTCAACATCTTGCTGCGATCGCAGCTGTACCATCGGGTCATGTAAAATTTTATTGACAATTCCCCGTGTTAATGCTTCAATTACCTCTTGATGTTTTTCAGCGAATTCCGAACCCAATCTCGACAAAGCTTTTTCTAACTCTTGTTCGCGGATGGTTTCAACTTTATTTCGCAGACAGCTAATAGTAGTCACAGTTTCTAAACTGCGCCACCAAATATCAAAAGCTTCTACTTCTTCCTCTAAAAGCCGCTCGGCTTCTTGTGCAATCTTCCGACGGCTTTCGTAGTTTTGCGCCACTACAGCCTTCAAATCATCCACATTAAACGCATGCACATTTTCTAGTTCATTTACATCTGCGTGAACGTTACGCGGTACAGAAATATCAAATAACATTAAAGAGCGCTGAATTTCTAAAACCATTTCCAACTTGGAACGATCAAGTATTGGCTCTGTTGCAGAAGTACTTGTAAAAACTAAATCACTATTAGCTATCGCTGCCATCATTTCCGATAGCGGATGAATTTCGATAGGTTGCTGAGGGAACTGCTTTGTTAATTCCTCTGCTCGTTCACGAGAGCGATTTACAATACTAATTTGCACAGCACCTTTAGAAATTAGATGTTGCACCAGCAGCCGCGACATTTTACCAGCGCCCAAAATTACCACTCGGCAAGCTGCTAAATTTGCCACTTTTATCTGTGCTAATTCCACAGCTGCCGAACTAATAGAAACAGCGCCAGTACCAATACTAGTTTCAGTCCGAACCCGCTTACCTGCTGTGAGCGCTTGTTTAAATAATCGATTCAAAATGGTTTTTATACCGTTATATTGCTGTCCCAGTTTGTGAGTTGTTTTCACCTGAGCCAGAATTTGACCTTCTCCGAGTACCAGACTATCTAAACCACCTGCTACCCGCATAACATGCATCACTGCATCATCATGTAGCAGCATAAATAGGTGCTGTCGCAGAGAAAGCACGGGTAACTTACTATATTCTGCAAGAAACTGAGTTATCTCTCGGATACCTTGGTCTGCTTCACTGGTAACAATGTAGATTTCCAGGCGATTACAAGTGCTAAGAATTGCAACTTCATCAATATGAGGATAGCTGGCCAGTTGAGCGATCGCACTTTCAATTTGTGGTTCTGGAATGCTCAGTTTTTCCCGGACTTCTACTGGGGCTGTTTTATGGCTTAACCCCACCACTGCTATATTCATTTGCTAAATCGTAGTTACTAGTTGGTAGTTGAAAATAGGGCATTGAGTGACAATAGGGAATGGGGAATTATTGTTTATTGATTGGTAGTTTTTACTAGCAACAAACAACAACTAATCACTAACTACTAACTACTAACTACTGCAAGGGTGAAGCATTTGGGTGAATATTTTTCAGTTTGATCGAAATATTTCTTTCCAAATGCTTCGCCCATACTTTTATTTCCCCATTCCCTAAAAATTAGTTCAGTTGGAGAGTCTTGGGTTCACCAAACATGTGAATCGTATCAACAAATCGAGCAGTTTTAGACTGGTTGGAAATTACCAAGCTTTGAGTTCTGGCTCCGCCGTTGAAGAAACGTACACCATTCATCAGATTACCACTGGTAATGCCGCTAGCAGCGAACAGAACAGTTTCACCAGATGCCAATTCATGAGCATCATAGACCTTATCAGGGTCATTGATATTCATAGACTTTAAGCGATCAATGTTGGCTTCTCTGCTTTCTCCAATCAGACCCGTTTTTACTATTGCTGGATCGTAAATCAGTTGACCTTGGAAGTGTCCACCTAAAGCACGCATTGCTGCTGCCGAGATTACACCTTCAGGAGCCGCACCGATACCCATCAGCGCGTGGATATTAGTTCCAGCAAAACCACAGCTGATAGCTGCACCCACATCACCATCTGAAATTAGGGCGACTCTCGCTCCAGCCTCACGGATTTCTTTAATTAAATCGTTGTGGCGTTCGCGCTTCATGACCACGATCACGAGTTCTTCAATAGAACGCTCTAGACACTCAGCGAGAATTTTGAGGTTTTCTGTTGCCGACTTGTTGATGTCTACCTTGCCTTTAGCTGCGGGAGGTGCTGCTAACTTTTTCATGTAAAAGTCAGGAGCAGCAAATAATCCACCCTTTTCAGAAATTGCCAAGACAGCCATCGAACCAGGTTGTCCATAAGCTACCAAGTTCGTACCTTCACAGGGGTCAACGGCAATATCAATTTCGATTAATTCATCAGGGTTACAGAGAGCTTCGGCATTTGGTTGGGTACAGATACCAACTTCTTCACCGATGTATAGCATCGGCGCGTCGTCGCGTTCGCCTTCCCCAATCACAATGCGACCGCGCATATAGATTTTATTCATCCGCTCCCGCATAGCTTCCACAGCTACTTGGTCAGCGATGTTTTTTTCGCCCTTACCCATCCACTTTGCGGATGCGATCGCAGCTTGCTCCACTACTTCAATAATCTCTAACCCAAGTGTATTTTCCACAGAGTCTGCCCTCTCAACTGCTTGAATTTCCGCCGCTTTATCTGGCCATTTCAGTTCTCAAGTCTACCAAAGGGCGGATACACGTGGAAGAAAGTTAAGTTTTACTGCTAACTGGTTACAAAAGTGCCAGTTAACACATCCTCATTTTTTACTCCTAACTACTCCAGTATAAAACCTGTTCAAAAGTAACTAAGTTAAGAACTTTCACAAATGGGTAGTAGTTTATGTATACAACATTGCTTTTCTTCAGTGTTTATCTTTAGGTATAAAATAATAAAGAAAAAAAGCTGGTGAATTCACTCAAAATCGAAAAACGAGGCGCAGAGTAAATAAGAGGTGAATCGTGTTTATCGACTACATCACACTCATGTTGATCAATATGGTAGCTGGGTTATTTCTACTAGCTGACTATGTATATCGTGGTATAGATAATTCTAATCAAAGACAGTGGATTCCAGGCTTTGGGATTACAGGTGCGATCGCACTCACAACTGGTTTACACATGAGCTTCACCTGGCCAGTAATAGGTAGCTTTAACATAGCCTTCGGTGAGACGAGTGTCCTATTTGGAATCTTGTTTATTGCAGCTGCGATTTCCCTTGCTCAAGGTTGGGATTTATTCACAATAGCAGTTTACGGCTTCTTTGCTGGCCTAGTTGCGCTCATAGTGGGTATCCGCATCATCAACTTGAATATGACAAAGCAACCGCTTCTATCGGGAATCGGATTTATTTTAACTGGCTTAGGTGGTGTTTTTGCAGCGCCAACCCTTTACTGGAAACCCAACCGAACCTGGCGGCTAATTGGCGTAGCAGTGCTAATAGTAGCCGCTCTAATTTGGGCATTAACTGGATATTTGGCTTACTGGAATCATTTAGAGGGTTTCCACAAGTGGGTGCCAGCGCCGATGCGGTAAGCAATGATCTAGGCTAGAGACATACGTTAAAACCTTTCTTAAGAAAATATGCTGGACTTTCTTAATCCCCTATTAAATCGCCATCCGGAGCGAGTCAAAGCCAACGTCGAGCTTTACACGTGGCAAACTTGCCCTTACTGCATTCGTGCCAAAATATTGCTGTGGTGGAAAGGGGTAAATTTTATCGAATATAAAATCGACGGTGACGAAGCAGCCAGAGCTAAAATGGCAGAACGCGCTAACGGAAGACGTACCGTACCGCAAATTTTCATTAATAACCAGCACATTGGTGGCTGCGATGATCTCTATCAGCTAGACACACAAAGCCAACTCGATCCCCTTTTAGCCCAAGCCGCTATTTAGAAATCAAATTAGCCCCAACACTAGGGGCACACAGATGTGCATTGGTATCAACTTAAGCCCAAACAAATGGAATGATGCCTCCGGCACGCTAAGGGCGAACGCGGCTATACAAACGTACCCTATTGGCGAACCCACAGGGTAGATCGTCTCCGCAGACTAAGGGACTTCCAAATAAAAAATATCCCAAAACTGATGTAGAATTCCTCTCTATTTCTTCTCTCTCTGTGTTCTCTGCGTCTAGAGTGGTTCGTTTATTGAATAATTTATTTCTTGGAAATCCATAACGGTAAATTAAAACGGTAAATTAAGGCTTTTAACCTACGGAGGTGGGTTTTGTTTGTGTAGACGCGGTTTATAACCGCCCATTTCGCTTTAAAATTTTTATATTGATAAGAATATGTTAACTAAATACACAGAATATCTCATACATCAACAATGGATGAATTGTGCCCTAAAATTAGCAAAAGCAGCCGGTGATGCGGGTGAAGTTCCTGTAGGTGCTGTTATCATTGATTCAACAGGCAAATTGCTGGCACAAGGAGAAAACAGAAAAGAACGCGACAAAGACCCTACCGCCCATGCGGAAATTCTCGCTCTCAAAACAGCTGCAACAACTTTACAAAATTGGCATCTTAATCAATGTACCCTCTACGTAACTCTTGAACCGTGTCCAATGTGTGCAGGTGCTATTTTGCAAGCGCGTGTCGGACAACTTGTATATGGAGTAGACGATACAAAAACTGGCGCAATACGTACAGTTATTAACATACCCGATAGTGCTGCTTCTAATCACCGTCTCCAAGTCATTGGAGGCATTCTAGAGTCAGCTTGTCGTCAACAATTACAGGCTTGGTTTGCTACTAGGCGGCGTAAGGTAAACTAACGGACAGAGGTAAAACTGTCCATCTAGTACGACACAAGTCACGCAAGAGAATCTACGGTGTAACTAATCAGGTAATCAGGCTTTTCGTTAAATTTTTACCCGTCAATCAGCTGCATCCGTCATGATGGAATTTTACTCTTCATCCGATCCCTGCCAGCGCCCACCAGCAAATCATCAGTTAGCTGGTACTACCTCAAGGGTTTCTCCTTGGTTAAGTCCTCTGGCATATTTATTAGGCCGTCACTGCCTACTACCATTATTCTTTGGGCAAATTAGAATAACCGGACAAAAAAATATCCCTACAACTGGGCCTATTATCCTCGCGCCTACTCATCGGGCGCGTTGGGATGCATTACTTGTACCCTACGCGACTGCTGATTGTCGCAGAGAACAAGACCTGCGGTTTATGGTGACAATTGACGAATGCCAAGGTTTACAAGGCTGGTTTGTCAAACGTTTGGGGGGGTTTCCTGTAAATTCTAAGCATCCGTCAATCCGCACACTGCGACATGGAGTTGAGCTACTTCAGCAGAAAAAAACCCTGGTCATCTTTCCAGAAGGTAATATTTTTCGTGATGGTCAAGTTCACCAGTTGAAGCCGGGAATTGCTCGTCTTGCTTTGAGTGCTGAATCTAGTCATTCTGGGCTGGGAGTGAAAATTATACCCATAGGTATTAATTACAGCCAACCTTATCCAAATTGGGGTACAGATGTCAGTATTGACATTGGCTCCCCAATCAGAGTAGCGGATTACATGAGTGGTTGTATAAAACACGATGCCAAAAGCATCACAACTGATTTAGGAAAGGCACTGCAACAATTAAGTCATCAAGAAACAAAAATTACTAATCACGCATTTGCAGAAATTACTAATTCTTGATATTGTCAAAAGGCAAAAGTTCCAATACTCCCTCTTAACGACTGACCGTGCATGATTAAGAAACTGCACGTTTTCAATGTTTGACACTAATTGCTAACTAGCTATATCCATCCTGAATTAAGTCACTAAAGATTTAATGCTATTTTGCAAGCTTTGAGGATGTATACATATATAGATTACTCCCTATTGACAGGATATTTAGCCAAATTGGCATTTTTTTGAGTAAATAGCTAATAATTGTCTGCAAACTACTGAATTGCTTTAAAAGAAACATTTTTGCTACTTCAGTTAGATAGTTACAAGGTGGTTGCGAGTAAACCGATGATTGGAAAATCAGAGTAATTAACGTGTTAACCCAGCCCACCGTAGTATCGCTCATCACGAAGATTTAAGTTAGTTACTATACAAGGGCAATGGGAACTCTATTAAAGCGATTTTCAGTCCTAAATCAGAGATACTTAGGATGTAACTTTACTTTGTCCAAAACCAAAACAGAGTTAAGATACCCGAAGTTTCCATAACTTTTTATATAGTTGTCGCACTAATTGATCCCATGAACACTGCTGCCGCTGTTACCTTGATGCACCGTACCCTTTTATCAGTCATAGCAGTCCTCAGCCTGCTATCACCTGTGAATGCTCAGGTATCACAGTCACCAGGCACTACCAGCCAACCACAACCCATTGACCCCAACGATCCTAATAATCTGCGCCCCATAACCCAAAGTAACAGCCTTTTGAGCATTGAAGGTGGCGATCGCTTAGTAAAAGATGCAGAACAAGCTGTTTCTGCTCAAAACTACACCTTAGCCGCTAAAAAGCTACAAGAAGCACGTCAGGTTTATAATCAGCTATCTAATTTTTATCAAGAGTTAAATTCTAGCTTTTCGGGAATTGACAATAGAGTTTCTGATTCTCAGCGTCAAAAAGCTCTATTAACAGCCCAAAAGCGGGATGAAGCCACCTTTCAGCTAGCATTGGTACATCGCGCACAAAATCAGCCGGAATTAGCTGTGCCGTTGTTGGTTCAAATAATTAAGAGTCAAAACCCGACACGAGATTTAGGCAAGAAAGCCTATAAACAGTTGTTTGAGTTGGGTTTTGTAGATTCTCCCTATCCCAGAGAAGGTGGTACTTCATCTTCCTCATCCCCAAAAAAATAAATTAAATTTTTGTTGCCTCTTTTTCCCATCTCCTTTATCCCCCTAACCAGTCGCTTGGGAACTCCCCAGTGCTAGGATAGAGCTATCCGCCATTGCCAAAACCTGAGCGTTCTTAAAAATACACCTCAGAGGCGGGTTTATCTACAGCCTTGCCAAAACCTGAAATTGGCACAGGCATTTACTCCATATCTGTTAATAATAGAAAAGTAAGTTTTTTCAGGAATTGCGATGATTAGTCCGCAGCAGGTTGAGGCAATGATCAAGGCGGAACTGCCAGACGCACAGGTTCAGGTGCAAGACTTGACTGGTGGCGGTGACCACTATCAAGTGACAGTAGTTTCATCGCACTTTGCAGGTAAAGGACTAGTGCAACAGCACCAGTTAGTTTATGGTGCGTTGGGTCAAGCTATGTCAACTGAAGCGATTCATGCCTTGGCGGTAAAAACATACACTCCCGAAGCTTGGCAAGCTACAGCAAGTTCCTAAAAGACGCGATGAATTGCGTCTGTACAGGAGTTAAGAGTAGAGACGCGATGAATCGCGTCTGTTAAAAATTTTTAACTCCTCACTCATCATCGTTGAATGCAACATAGGAAACACAAGTACCATGACACCAGAACTCAAAGATAAAATTGATAACTTGCTACAACAGAACAAAATTCTAGTTTTCATGAAGGGAAACAAGTTAATGCCCCAATGTGGTTTCTCCAACAACGTTGTGCAGATTCTCAATACCTTGGGAGTTCCCTTCGAGACGGTTGATGTTCTCTCAGACTCTGAAATCCGTCAAGGAATTAAAGAATACTCTAACTGGCCAACAATTCCCCAAGTGTATATCAATGGTGAATTTGTTGGCGGTTCTGATATCTTGATTGAACTGTACCAAAAAGGTGAATTGCAGCAAAAGGTAGAAGTAGCACTAGCTTCCTAATGTTTCTCTAAGCAAACTAGAGGGAATGCGCTCAATTTACGCTTCTTTATCAAGGCAATGTGCCATTTTTAATTTCCTTGAAAGGAGAGACACTATTTATCTCCCCTTTCAAGGTTTTTTAATAAATTTTAGCCAATAATCCCCTCAGTCGTATTGGCAAAACCAATATAGGGCTGAGGGGATGCGTTTAATCAATACAATATCTCCAAAATCTCACACCACGGCAACCCGTTGACCAATACAGATAATATGCTATGATTATCTGCGGTAATTAACGGTTACTATCAATAACCAAGTAAATGGTACTTAGTAGTAATCTGGTTGTGGCTGTGGTTGCGGCACTGCAAAGTTTGACCCATCGTACAAGTAGCGGCTGGCTTCCTCTTCTAGACGATGAATCAGATAAGGTTCAATAACATTGCTATGTCGCAGTGCGGCTAGATATCCATCCAAATACATCCGCATATCATCCGTGCGATAACCGCGATTCCATAACTCGACGAAGGCGTCGGTGAGTCTTTGGTAATAGCGGATGGTTTGTGTGTCTTGGAGCATAACTGCTGTATTAATCTCTTTGGAATGAGAATTGTAAATGATTCACGCTCAAATGTGAAGTGTAATTTCACTTTGGCATTAATTTAAAGTCAACACATCTACTTTGGGTACTACCCCTAGCAGCTACAAGCTACTTTAATCCTATTCCAGAAAACATCGATTCTAGTTATCTGCTCAGTTATTTGTCTGATTTTCATATTCAATCGCCCAATTGTATTGGTGTTATATTCCTGGATGAGGGCAGTAATTTGGCGGAGAAATCTACTTTTATCATCAGGTTGAAAAGCTGTTGTATTAACGTTTGGCTGATTGGTTATAGATATTCCCACATTACACCCATTAAAAGCAGAATGTTAAGCTACAAGAATTTTTGATACGTCTAACAACACTGCTGAGAAATTTAATAAAAATTTAATAATATTTCTAATCCCCTATCGGCAAGGCATAAATTAAAGATATTGCCACGTTTTTTATGAGGAAATGTAAAGCTAATAGCGGTTGAAGTAACAAAGGCTACAAAACCTTAGAGATGGGCTTGTTACTTTGAAAGTCATCAGACGCTAAGGGGTCTTGCCGCCGTGGGTTCGGTTTGTATAGAAATCATTGAGGGGAATCCCCATCTGAGGTCGTTGTTGGGTTGGCACTTGCAACAGCTGGAATACCGTGTGCATCAAGCTGCCAGTATTTATCAAGCAAGGGAAGTATTTTTAAGCCATCAACCAACACTGGTAGTATTAGATGCAGACTTGCCTGATGGCGATGGCATTGAGTTTTGTCGTTGGTTGCATCGTCAGCAGCAGCCTCTAATCTTAATGCTATCTGCTCGTAATAGTGAAGGTGATATCGTCGCAGGTTTAAAGGCGGGTGCAGATGATTACCTGAGTAAACCTTTTGGGATGCAAGAGTTTTTGGCACGGGTAGAGGCGCTGATTCGTCGGAAACGCACACCTACTGCACCAGCTTATTTGGATTATGGCACTTTGCAAATCGATTTAGTTCAGCGCCGTGTCCGCTTTCAGGGGGAGTTTATCGACTTAACGCCCCAAGAATTCAGTTTGCTATACGTTTTGGCACAAGCTGGGGGAGTACCTCTGAGTAGGTCAGAATTGCTGCGTCGTGCTTGGCCTGATGCTATCGATAACCCTCGTACCATTGATACTCACGTTTTATCGCTGCGGAAAAAGGTGGAACTTGACCCTCGCCAACCGAATTTGATTCAAACTATCCGCAATGTAGGATACCGTTTTAACATGGAAATTTTGAATACCAATATTTCACAATCACAAACAACAAAGTTGGCTAGAGAAAGATTTAATAATCAACGTTCAACACTTACTAGTAGTCAAGTGTAGATTGGGAATTGGGCATTGGAAATTGGGAATTGAGAAAGTAAGATAACGACTCTTAACTCCTTTCTCGTAACCAATTCAAAATTTAAAATCCAAAATTGTCTTGAGCTTCTGCTTGAATTAAGCTTTCTCGTAATTCAAGCCAGTCTATCTCAGAGACTGTTTGATTTGCGGATAAACGGCCTTGTTCTAGGTGTAATAATCGAGTACAAAACATTTGGGCAAGTTCCAGTTGGTGATTTACCATCAGAATCGTGGTTTGATGAGTCTGACTCAACTGGGTTAATACTTGCATTAGATGAGAAGCAGTACCAGCATCAAGGGCAGAGGTTGGCTCGTCTAATAATAATATTTTAGGCTGGATGAGTAAGGCACGAGCGATCGCTACTAATTGTCGTTGTCCCACAGAAAGTTGTACCTCAGTTCGCCCTAACCATTCATTGGGAATATGCAGTTGTTCTGTCCAGTAACTGATTCGTTCCTGAATTGTCTCTTTAGGCAAGCCACGCAAAACTAAAGGATAAGCCAAGGCTTGCTGAACTGTCATCCCTAACAGCTTTGACTCTTGCAATACAAGTACAACCATCTGGCGTAGCTGGATGACAGGAATTTGGCGATATTCTTGATTTTCTAGATAGATTTTGCCACTGCTGGGTTCAATTAGGCGGTTGATGAGGCGTAATAACGAAGTTTTACCAGCACCTACTGGCCCTACAATGGCAATGCGTTCGCTTTGAAATACCTCTAAGTCAATATCTCGCAATATGGGGTATCCCTGCTGATTGCCTGGATGTTGGGTTTTCAGCTTTGTAAACAGATTAACTTTCTCTAGCCTGAGTATTACCTTATTCAAGGGGAGTGAGGAGATGAGGGAAATGATGGAGATGCGGGAGAAATAGACAATGCCCAATGTTCAATGCCCTATGCCCCATGCTCAATTTTAAGTTAATTGTGCAGTAGTTAAAGCTGTAGCGATCGCCCAGCCATCGACTAATAGTAGTAGCAGTGTGAATACTAGTAAAATCAGGTACATCCACGGCTGTGCTAAAGGGCGAACATCTGTAGTATCAATACCCGTCTTTGCTTGGACAATCTGCACGAAACGGGCAAATCCAGATACACGCATTGGTAGTAAATAAGCTTTCCCATCTTGGCTGAGGAAGTAATAAACTAAGCCTCCTTGACCAGTGGTGCGGGGTTTTAACTCTTTTACCTCTGACCAAGGTAAAAACCAGCCTTTACGGAAAAAACGAGGAACCCAGGTGGGGTAAGTAACCTGAATTCCCTGGTCATCTACCATTACTTGTTCAGTCAATACTGCATACAAGGCAACTAAGCCGATGCCAATCCCTATCCACAATAATATTGGAGGTACGGGTGCGGCTGTTACCTGCGATAAAAAGGGTAATGGGACTGTGAGTGCTACGTATAAACTCAACAACGTTATCCGAATCAAAGGAGACAAACGAAAGACAGAAGCTAAGATATTGGCTGAATTTGCTGTCACGGCTTAATTACAATGCTTTTCTTCATTGTAGGGTAGGTCTATGTTTTAGCTGGACTGTTAAATTCGTAATTCGTAATTTTTTAGGGTAAATACTTCTGTACTACAATCCAACCAGTAAGGGACACCCAGGCAAATCCTACAAATAAAATAATATTTACGCCGATGTGTAAGGGTCTAGCCCAAGGTCGTCTAGCACTAATTTGCGTGGCACTGAAAACAGACAGTAAAACTAATGCTACCACTATCAATCCAGATGCCAAGTGTGACGAGTGACCTAAAGAACCAAAGTGCCCTAAAGTGCCAACAATCCCGATCGCTAGCAATAGTAGTACTAAACTTACCATGCTGATGCCCATTAAATAGTGGAGCGATCGCACCTCTCTATTTCCGCCCAGAAATGGCGTAAAAGGAAATTGTTGCGAAGTTCTCGCCCGAAACATCCAAACGCCGGTGATTGCTAACATCAGATATGCCAGCAGGGACAACCCCATCGACCAGGCCGCTATTTTCCACAACCAAAGAAATGAAGGCAGATTCATAAGAATGATTGTAGATGAGAGTAGGGAGATGAGGAACAATGCCAATGACCAATGACCAATAAAAAAGGCTGCCGAATTCAGCAACCCTTAAATTTAGCTAAATTTTTTTTATCAATCAACAGATGCTAAACTAACCATTTGTAAAGGTTTTGTACTATCTCCGGTTTTTGTATTAATTTGCTGCACCAATGATTTGGCATTAATAGGGTCTTCTCCAGATGATGAGTCTGTATCAAACTCATCTGTATTGGGTTCTTCGAGCATCAGGCGATCACACGGAATCTTATCTGATAAAATTGCACTTGCCATCATCCCTGTATGAATCTCCAATTGAGCTTTTCGCGGAGCTTCAAACACCAAACGTTGTCCAGAGAAAACAACTCTTTCAAAGTACCAGTTGGGAATATTGGAGATACGCGCTACCTGTATTTTGCTCGTGGCATTGATGTAGCAGCAGAGAATTTTTCCCGATTGCTCAGGTGGTAGAGGATCTAATATTTGAGCCATAACTGCTGAAGAGCTTTACGCCACAATTTTACATTACACTACCCAAGCCTAACACTCACTGATCCCCAGTTGTTGTAACTGTCAATACCAACTGAGTCTTTGTAGGTTATTTCTGTCTAAAGATATATTCTTAGTTGTAAAAATTTTGTAATTTTTTATGCCTTTTTCGGAATTATACACTATGTATAAAATCTTTTGATATTTTTTCCTCTTATCAAAGCTTGAATTTTCTTAAGGCAGATAAGATGACGCTCCCTTTGCTTTTCGCCTAGCGAAGAAGTGAGTTTTGCCGTTTCATCTATCTCAGAATTAATAGGCTGGGATCATCGCTTAATGAATAAAGTCAATGTTATGGTAAAGCTATATGAAAAATATCTTCATAAAGCCTATCTATGAGATTCTATGTATTTTTTATGCATAGCAATTTTATCATTTCCTGCAATTGCTAACATTAATTTTTCGATATCAGCAACTAGGTGAAATGTCAAGTGCGATCGCGATAATAAAAACAAAATAAAACAAGCACACACTTTAAAACTGGATGTTTTTCTCGCTTTCTCCAAAGATTGGCAAGATGGAAGTCAAAACACAGATGATGGAAAATCGAATTCTTTACGTTCGCCTTCCTTGTAACCCCATCTTTCCTATTGGGGTTGTCTACCTGAGCGATCATGTCCATAAGCAGTTTCCTGATATTGAGCAGCGCATCTTTGATTTAGGAACAGTGCCACCTTTAGATTACAATTCTGCTCTGGATCGGTGTATTGATGAATTTAAACCGACACTGCTAGTATTTTCTTGGCGGGATATTCAAATTTATGCCCCAGTTGGCGGACGTGGTGGCAACCCACTGCAAAACGCCTTTGAATTTTACTACGCTAAGAATCCTTTATTAAAACTACGTGGCGGATTGGGCGGTTTAAGAATCTTCATCGCTTACTATGTAGAGTTATGGCGAAATCAGGGCTTAATCAAACGCGGTTTAAAGCGTGCCCAAAAATATAATTCCAATTCCCGTGTAGTTGTAGGTGGCGGTGCAGTCAGCGTATTTTACGAACAATTGGGTAAAAGTTTACCCAATGGGACAATTATTTCTGTGGGTGAAGGCGAAACTCTGCTAGAAAAACTTTTAAGTGGTAAAGATTTTCGAGATGAACGCTGTTATGTTGCGGGAGAAACTCAACCACGGGAACGGCTAATTCATGAACAACCCACCCCACTAGAAAAAACAGCTTGTAACTATGACTATATCGAAAGTATCTGGCCGGAATTTAACTATTACCTGCAAGAAGAAGACTTTTATATAGGTGTACAAACTAAGCGTGGTTGTCCCCACAACTGTTGTTATTGCGTCTATACGGTTGTCGAAGGCAAACAAGTACGCATCAACCCAGCAGATGAAGTAGTTGCCGAGATGCGCCAATTATACGATCGCGGCATTCGCAATTTCTGGTTTACCGATGCCCAATTCATCCCAGCCCGAAAATTTATTGACGATGCCATAGAACTATTGCAAAAAATCGTCGATTCTGGTATGAAAGATATCCATTGGGCAGCATATATCAGAGCCGACAATTTGACACCCGAATTGTGCGACTTGATGGCGAAAACCGGGATGAATTACTTTGAAATCGGGATTACCAGTGGTTCTCAAGAACTCGTGCGGAAAATGCGGATGGGGTATAACCTGCGAACCGTCTTGCAAAACTGCCGTGACTTAAAAGCAGCTGGTTTCAACGACTTAGTTTCCGTCAACTACTCCTTTAACGTCATTGACGAACGTCCCGAAACCATCCGCCAAACCATTGCTTACCACCGCGAACTAGAAAGGATTTTCGGTGCTGATAAAGTCGAACCTGCTATCTTCTTTATTGGACTACAACCTCATACTCATTTAGAAGAATACGCCTTCAAAGAAGGTATCCTCAAACCAGGATACGATCCGATGAGTTTGATGCCGTGGACAGCCAAAAAACTCCTTTGGAATCCCGAACCCCTTGGTTCATTCTTCGGCGAAGTCTGCTTGCAAGCTTGGCAACAAAACCCCAACGATTTCGGGCGCGAAGTCATGAACATCTTGGAGGAAAAACTAGGTTGTGCCGACTTAGAAGCTGCACTTTCCGCACCAATGGAGACGAAAGAAAAACAGTTAGCGGGTATATCTTAAAAAACTGAATTTCTGCCCCTCTTTTCCTCTGTGTCCTCTGCGCCTCTGCGGTTATTTTTACCAAATCCCATGTTAGAAGGTTCAATCTTACAACAGCTAGAAACAGCCCATCGCCATACCACCAGGCCAATTCGATTCGGTGTTTACTACAAAAATACCCTAGTTGCCCTGTGCCACGCTCTAGAAGACCATATTTTAACCGACGACGGTACACCCTTAGTCATCACAGCCTTTCAACAGGGGAAATGGTATCTACAAGAAGCTGATCGATATGCAGACATCGCCCAGCGCAGCTGCCAAATTGCCATCATGGCCGCCTCTGAATCTGGCTTTGATGAACATCCTACCAGCGAGTTGCCTAATGTAGATTTAGTGGGATTAGATTCAGGCGATCCAGTGGCGCAGGAGTGGCACTTAATTATTTTATCGCCCAAATACACAGCAATGGTAATTTGTCAAGAATTATCAGAGGCTGATTATGGCAGCGCTGGAGTACCGACATCAGACTTAGAGCGGAAATTCTATGGCTTGTGGACATTTGAGCCAGAATTAGTTCAAGACACAGCAGAAATAGCGATCGCTCACATCAAAAAATACAACCCAGAACTGGCCGAAAAACTCACAGCCGACAAACAACAAATTGTCCCGTCAATGGACAGATCCCAAAATTTAGGTGCAGTTGTCTCCCGTGTAGTAGATTACCTCCAGACTGGGCAAGATAATTTATCCATCCCCACAGCGTCTCACCAACAAACCCTAGATCGCAACTTGGTTTCCAACGAAATCCAAGCCTTTTTGCGAATGGCGCAACTGATGGATATGGCAGATGTCAATAATCCAATGGCAGCTGCGGAAGTAGTAGCTCTTGCTGAAGCGATCGGCCAGCTTTTGGATCTTCCCGCATGGCAGATTAAAAGATTGCGCTTGGCGGCTTTGTTGCATCGCATAGATCCATTACAAAAAGCAGAAAGCGTTCTCACTGACAGTATATCCACACGCTACCAAGAAGATGCCCCCAGTTCTCCCTTAACTTGTCCCTTAGTACCAGGGGCGCAAGTATTGCGAACCATGCCAAGATTACGAGCAGTTGCCCAAATTATTACTCACCAAAGCGAGTGGTGGAATGGCACAGGGGAACCAGCAGGTTTAGCTGGTGATGAAATTCCCTTAGAGTCGAGAATTTTGGCATTATTGGCAGACTTTCAGTGGCGAGTCAATCAGCAAAAATCGTCAAATCAAAGTCGGGAACAGATATTTACTCAAGCTTTGGATGAGTGCAGACAGCAACAATCTACCCGCTTTGACCCTAAACTTGTAGATACCCTAACTTTATTAGTTATGGGTTTACAACAGGGACTCGACTTACCCATCATGACACCCAAAGTCAGCGCCGGCATCTGGATACTTGATTCCCAATGGGATAGCCACAGCAAGATAAGTGAAGAGATTGGTAGTTACTTTACATGAACATTGAAGCCATTAAATTAGGAAAACTCAAACAACTTCCAGGGGCAAATTTAGAAGACGAGGAACTCTCCCGACTGGATTTAAGCCGGATTAATCTTGCTGGCGCTACTCTTGTCGGTACTAATTTCGCTGCTTCCAAACTCGAAGGCGGACATTTGGAGGGAGCGAATTTGATGGGGGCAAACCTCCAAGAAACTGACTTGCGGGCGAACTTGATGGGAGCAAACCTGATGCAAGCAGATTTAACCGGTGCTGACTTGCGGGGTAGTAACTTGCGTGGCGCTAACTTGATGGGAGCAAGACTCAGTGATGCTTCATTGGTGGGTGCTTTCTTAAGTGGTGCCAATTTAATAAACGTGAACTTACAAGGCGTTGATTTGCGCGGTGCTGACTTGCGCGGTGCAAACCTGACTGGGGCAAATCTCAAAGGTGCAGATTTGAGTCGCGCTGATTTGCAAGGGACATTGTTGAGTGAAGCAAACCTTGAAGAGGCTGATTTGCGAGGGGCGAATTTGGCGGGAGCGAATTTGACAGGAGCGAATTTACTCTGTGCAGAATTAGAAGGTGCAAATTTGAGCGGCGTTAATTTGAATAAGGCGTGTTTGGTGGGTACTGTATTTGAAAAGCTTGCGTAAAGATTAGCTATTGTTAAAATTTTCGCAGAGGAAGCAGGTAAAAATTTGTGAGCCTAAAAGAAGTTCTCAGGCTAGCAAAGCAACTTTAAACCGTGGACAAATTACGTTTGATCCAGCAAATTGCTCCTGAATCTTATATATAATATGCTTTTCTGCTTCTTTCTCAAATCTTGATATCTTTTCATCCATTGCCTTATTTTCGTCTTAATTACTACACCCAGTAAAAAGGAAGCTTAGTGGAATAATTAGTACTAAAGCTGATATCATTAATATTTTGATTTTCATATATAACGTGATCGCTCAGTTCGCCCCCGTATCCACAAAGCTAGTACACTCATTAACAACACCCCCATGACTCCTTGTAGGGGATTATTATTCACACCAGTTACCCAATCAGGAACTTCACCAGAATATTTGACTAATTTACCTACATTAATAATGTAGTAACCCCAAACTAAACCACCATGCAAACCAATTGGAAAACCCAAGCGTCCCCTCCGCCAACGCTTTCCCCATACTTGCGTTAACCCCAGCAGTACTAAAGCTGGAAATTGCGGCAGTGTATGAATAATTGCCTCCAAGGGTTTAATAAAGTGCAATGTAGCAAAGGCAGTTGCATCAGTCCACAGTGCTACACGCGGGCTGTAATCTCGTTCTAACTCATCTAGCAACCAGCCTCGGAATAACAATTCCTCGGCAAATCCGATGCCCAAGCCAACAAGTAAACCCTCTAAAATTATTTTCAGCAAAAAAACTTTCGGTTGTTGCCACACCAACCAACCCAACAAACCTTCTACCCCAAAAAGTATCAGAATATTAATTATCCCTATAGCCAAGCCACGCAGTAAATCCACACCATTCTGTCGCGTGAATTCTAAGCCATAATGTTGCAGAATTTGGGGCTGCTGGTAGACATATTTGCCCCATAATCTCAGGAGAAAAATAAAGACTACATATAACAATACCAATGTCAATATACTTTCTAAATTTGAATCATCGACTAGTAAGTATATTGGTGTAGCCAATGGCAACCATAGCAGGGCTAAATTCAAAATAAAAGCACCCAGCCTAATAGGGGCAGGGCGTTCAGCTAAACGGACAAGGTTTTTTTTCATAACAAGTAAGTCACCAATCACCAGTCAATACTCTAAATTTCTACTAATGACCAATGACCAATGACCAATGACTATTCATCAGGTTCAATTGTGCTACTTAAACCGTGACTTATCAATGTTTCACAATAGAACTCAGCGTGTTCCAGGGCGCAAGTAATGACTAAAGCTAGCCCGTTAGTATGGGCTTCCATCATGATGCTCACAGCTTGGGGTTGGGTAAGGCTAGGTACAGTGGATATTAGTGACTGTACAACATGCTCCATAGAGTTGTAGTCGTCGTTATGGAGCAAAACGCGATACCGAGGCGCTAGCTTACGGGTTGTGGAAGGCTTTTGAATAGTTTCAACTGACACGGCTCTTTGCTCTTTTCTTGTTGATTCACTACTACAAAGTGTCTGTGTAGCGATCGCTTAACAGTTATTTACCTATTCTATAGTATTTCTGTTCAGATACTATGCTATAAAAACCGCTCTACTTAGTTTTGCGTAGCCACTTGTGAAGCAGATGTCTGAGACATAGTTGCCGTGAGAGTGCTACCCTAATCTTACAGAAGCTTCCTTAAACGTAGCGCATTCTCATTTTTAAGATTAAGGAAGTTGCAAAATCATCCTTGCCCCTGCCCAAACTCCATAATCATGGACATTAGCCTAGATTTTCTTCAACCAGGACAAATTGTGTCTTTAGAGCATGGCGACAGAAATCTGTATGCAGAAGTCATTCAATTTGTAGTTTCCCGCCAGTTGTGCTGGGTGCGTCCTTTACTAATGGTTACTTTGATTCAAGAATCGCCGCTAATTACCGATTTGCGAGATGCGTCTGACTTGCTTTGGCCTGCAAATTTATTTCGACCAGCTTTAGACACAGAAGTAATTACCTTCTTGAGTCAAGTTTTAGCAAAAGAACCAAAAACTGAGCCTGACTCAGCCGCCAAGCAGCAACTTAATCAATTTATTCACCAACTATGGTCAGCATATCAATAGGCATACGGTAAAGGATATGACTAGAAGTTAGTTTATCTGGAGCGCCAACAGCCATACTGATGATATCAACTCCCTTCGCAACGAGTTCATTCTGCTTGTGGACAATTTCAGCAAACAGAAAGGGAGGAATTTTTTCTCGGCGTTTAGCGAACTAGATAGCGATTTACTTCGAATGCACAATAATGTAGAGGGTTATTAGCACGGTTTACGCCATTCTAGTTATTTAAATAATCAACCTCAGAGAAAAATACAAACAATAATATCGCTCTTATTATCCCACCTGCCTTTACTAAAACTTGTTTTACTAACTCGGAATTTTGATTACTTCAGTATTCTTCAAATTTACTTGATATACCTCTATGCATAAGCAGTTAGGAATATCTGAAGCTGGGAACCAACTTAATTCTACCAGCATCCATCTCCGACATTAATAATTCCAGAGCTTCGTAGTCAACGTCAGAAATATAACCCAGTTCTGTCAGTTCTGAGTTGATTTCATTTTCTATCTCAGGAGTTAGCTTTTTAATGTCAAGAGCTTTTTCTACCAATTTACGAATAGCGTACTTAGTTCTCATAAGTAATACATCCAACTGTAATATGATACTAATTATCCCAGAAAACTCTCAGTATAAAGAGCGATCTATCTAACTAATTTACTTGTGATCTATATCACAAGTAAATTAGTTAGATAGATAATTCGCTATGACTCTGGCGTATACCATCAGCAACGCTAAAGTGGGAGATTTAACTTACCGTTAAGAGTTGGCTAAATTAGCTTTAGTTATAGACTAAGCAAGTTTTATCAGCATAGTTACTGATTATTTGTTTGCTCTATTCCTGTCTATGTTGATTGTTTTTGAACTGAGATAAAAAAAAAGTATATATAAACACATTTTAACCTGGAATTATAACAATCTTTAAACAGAGATACTAAAGAAATAAAGATTCAGCAAAGAGAGCTAAGACGTATGGTCGATGCAACAGAATAGAGTTTATGTTCAAATAATCTTTAGCTCGACGCTTCAATAATTCTCAATAGGATGTAACTATGCAAGCAGTGCTTAACTATCCCAAGATTGCAGTCATTCGCCCTCAAGGGTATTTGAATGCTACAAACGCCTTGGAATTTGAACGAGATATGACGACAGCGTTGGCACAAAATGTTATTTCCATCTTGGTAGTAGACCTCGCAGCAGTAGAATCGTTAGACAGTGCGGGGTTGATGGCATTGTTATCTATACACAAGCTGGCTCTTAGTTTAGGAAGGGGTTTTCAACTTTGTGCTATTGCTCCGTCAATTAGAATTATTTTTGAACTAACGCAACTCGATAGAGTGTTTGAAATATTGGATGGTGAAGTTGAATTGGCCCCAACATAAACCAGTTAAAACGCGGACTTTATGTAAAGGAGTTATAAGTTCCAACGATAAATTATGTTAAAGACCTAATTCAATGCTAAAGTTTGGTTTGGGTAGCTGTAATTAAGGTAGCTAGAAGATAGCACAGTGACTGTTGCAGTTGAGAAATTAATAACATCGGATATTTTAAAACCAGGGCGTTACCTTGGTAATGAGCGTTTAGCAGTACACAAAGCTTGGGATAAGACAGGAATACGCTGGGTCTTAACCTACCCAGAAGTATATGAAGTCGGTGCATCTAATTTAGGGCACATTATCCTATACAACATCTTGAATGCCCAACCGCGTCAATTGTGCGATCGCGCCTACCTCCCAGGAAAAGACCTGGCAGCCAAACTACGCGAAACTAATACGCCATTGTTTGCGGTAGAGTCAAAGCGATCGCTCACAGAATTCGACATTTTAGGCTTTAGCCTCAGTTACGAACTGGGTGCAACTAATATCTTAGAAATGTTGGATCTAGCTGGAATTCCCTTGACGTGGAGAGAACGCCAACAAACAGGGGGAGAATTTACGAATCTCCAATCCCAGTTTCCTTTGATTTTTGCTGGTGGGCAAACAGCAACATCGAATCCTGAGCCTTACGCTGACTTTTTCGACTTTATCGCCCTTGGAGATGGAGAGGAACTGCTACCAGAAATTGGTTTGGTATTGGAAGAAGGCAAGCAAGCAGGATTAAGTAGGGAAGATATATTACTAGATTTGGCACAGATACCAGGTGTATATGTTCCCCAGTTTTATGACATGGCAGAGGATGGCTCAGTTCACCCTTGTTGCCCTGACGTGCCAAAACGAATTCTGCGACGGGTTGCAACTCCCATACCAGCATATTCCATTGGCTTAGTTCCTTACGTAGAAACGGTGCATGACCGTTTGACAATTGAGATTCGGCGTGGTTGCACTCGCGGCTGTCGCTTCTGTCAACCAGGAATGCTGACTCGGCCAGCACGGGATGTAGAACCCGATAAGGTTGTAGAAGCAATTGAACAGGGAATGCGGGCAACTGGTTACAATGAGTTTTCCCTCCTATCTCTGAGTTGTTCTGATTATTTATCCCTACCAGCAGTGGGGATGGAAATCAAAAATCGCTTAAAAAATGAAAACATTTCTCTGACTCTACCAAGCCAACGGGTAGACAGATTTGATGAGAATATTGCCAATATCCTGGGAGGTACACGGCAAGGTGGACTGACTTTTGCTCCAGAAGCTGGAACTCAGCGGATGCGAGACATTATAAATAAAGGTTTGACGAATGATGAATTGTTGCGGGGAGTAAAAACCGCTTGGGAGCAAGGCTGGGATAAAATCAAGTTGTATTTTATGATTGGCTTGCCGGGTGAGACAGATACTGACGTTTTGGGCATTGCGGAAACAGTCAGTTGGCTACAGCGAGAATGTCGGGGCAAAAGCAGAAAACCCCTAAACTTTAACCTGACAATTTCTAACTTTACACCCAAGCCCCATACACCATTCCAGTGGCACTCAGTTTCTACCAGAGAATTTAAGCGCAAACAAAACCTGTTGCGGCAAGAATTCCGCCGGATAAAGGGAGTAAAGGTAAATTTTACCGATGTCCGTATTTCGGCAATGGAAGATTTTGTGGGACGAGGTGATCGCAATTTGAGCAAAGTAGTCCGTCGCGCCTGGGAATTGGGTGCAGGAATGGATTCCTGGTATGAAAATTTAGATCGAGCTTTTAGTGCTTGGGAAGATGCGATCGCTCAAGCCGATCTAGATTGGAAATACCGCCAAGTAGAAAATGGTGAATGGAATTTGTTTCACGCACAAGAGCAGAACAGATCAGAAGATGCAGAAAATACCCAATTCCTCACTCCTGTACAGATGCAATCAATCCCGTCTCTCGATACTTCCCACTCCCTAGATATTCCTCTACCTTGGGATCATATTGATACCGGGATTGATAAAAAGTGGCTTAAAGAAGACTTGCAACGCGCCTTAGAAGCGGCAATTGTCCCCGACTGCTCTTTTGAGGGTTGTTCTCACTGTGGTGTATGTGGAACTGACTTTGGTCATAACGTCGTAATTGAATCGCCTATCATCCCACAATTTGCCGGCGAGTTTGTTCCCAACACAACTAAAGCCCAAAGACTTCGAGTTTGGTTTGGAAAACAGGGTAACATGGCTTTGGTAAGCCACCTAGATTTAATCCGTTTGTTTGACCGAGTTGTGCGGCGAGCAGGTTTACCAATTGCCTTTACTGGTGGATTTCATCCAATGCCGCGAATTTCTGTAGCAACTGCTTTGGCTCTAGGGGCAACTAGTAATGGTGAAATTGCGGATTTTGAGTTAACTGTACCAGTGGACATCGATACTTTTCGAGAAAAATTGGTTCGGGAAATGCCCACAGACATACCTATATATAATGTGGAGCAGATAGATTTAAAAACTCCGGCAGCTACTCAACTGCTAGAAACCGCAGAATATTTAATTACCGTAGCAGCACTTGAAGAAACAACATCTATACAATGGCAAGAATGGATTGATACCATCAAAGCAAAAGATGAACTTTGGTACGAGCATACAACAAAGTCAGGCAAGAGCCAGTTAATAAATCTGCGCGATCGCTTATTTGAACTGGAATTAGTAGAAACCCATAAAAACGTTGCAGAATCTATATCTGTTATCCGTTATGTAGGTAGCTATCGCCAAGATGGTTTTCTATTGCGTCCTGAACAAATCCTGTTTATGCTAGGCATAGTGGCTAGTGGAGAATTTCAACTCTTACACATCCACCGCAATCGGCTAATTTTAGCAGTATAATCCCTGTAGGGCAGCTTGCTAGTAGTTGTCCTAACACGGTACATCGTCGGAATTGATTTTTAGCAAGGTTGCGTTAGAATGAGGTGAAGAGAATTTTTCTGGCGCTGCATTGAAATTAGCTGGTTCACTACCCTGGTGTTCAGGGGGCGAAAGCGAAGATATTAGAGTGGAAATTCTAGGATTTTATCCCAGACAAACTGTGGCAGATTAAAGAACACACACTCTCTCTATAGCTACCTTGTGAATCAGTAACTAACAGCAGGCTCGGTTAGCTTCTCTAAATCCATACTTTTTCAACAACTGCTGAATGTCTAATCCACAATATTGCCCAAGAGCTAGCGCGTTACTCTTTTAGAGTTGTTCGCCCTTGGTGTTACCGCAGGGTAAACAACTACTGTAGGTTAAGCTGATTTGCAGACGTTCACCAGACGCGCAAAGCGCGGCTTAAAAGTAGGGTAGCAGCTGGCGTTGCTGAGTATAACCCTAAGAATAAATCCAGGAATGGAAAATAGAAATAGTTTCTTTTTCTTAACGACTTCAGTAGGTTACTCTCAAAAAAAGCTTCCTGAGTTAAAAACTCACTCAGGATTTAAAACTTTCAACTCAGAACTCTCTTGATTGAGAGTATTGCATCACAAATCAACCACGGACGGTTGATTTAATAGCTTAAATATGCAGCCGTTCTGGAATAATCCGCCGTAGAAACGCTCTTAAGAGCGCCAATAGCTATTTAACTTAGAACATCAGGTTTGCGATTTTTATCATCAGTAGCGCCTTTTGAGGGTTGCAAGGGCAACAAAGGGATAACAAACCTCCAGACCTATTGGTGCTGCCAATTTTTGAGGAAATTGAATGCCAAAACAAATTATTATCGCCGAGCAGCACCAAATTGCTGCTGTCTTTTCTGAAGATCAAATACAAGAACTCGTTGTTGCTACCGGTCATCACCAAATAGGTGATATCTATTTAGGAGTAGTAGAAAACGTATTGCCTGGGATAGATGCGGCTTTTGTGAACATTGGCGACCCAGAGCGTAACGGTTTTATTCACGTCACCGACTTGGGACCATTGAAGCTAAAGCGTACCGCAGCAGCCATTACAGAACTATTAGCACCACAACAGAAAGTTTTGGTGCAAGTCATGAAAGAGCCAACGGGAACAAAAGGACCCAGGCTCACGGGTAATATCACCTTACCCGGACGCTACGTAGTACTGATGCCTTATGGTAGGGGCGTAAATTTATCCCGACGAATTAAAAGTGAAAGTGAGCGCAACCGTTTGCGGGCACTAGCGATTTTGGTCAAACCGGCGGGAATGGGTTTGCTCGTGCGTACAGAAGCCGAAGGCAAACCAGAAGAAGCGATTATGGAAGATTTGGAGTTGCTGCAAAAGCAATGGGAGGCTATCCAACAAGAAGCGCATTCTACCCGTGCCCCAGCACTACTCAACCGAGACGATGACTTTATCCAGCGCGTATTGCGGGATATGTACGGCGCGGATGTCAATCGGATTGTCGTAGATTCCAGTACTGGTTTGAAGCGCGTGAAGCAGTACTTGCAGAATTGGAGTGGCGGTCAAACACCGCAAGGATTGTTGATTGACCATCACCGCGATCGCTCCCCAATTTTAGAGTACTTCCGCATTAGTGCTGCGATTCGAGAAGCCCTGAAACCAAGAGTAGACCTACCTTCTGGAGGTTACATTATCATCGAGCCAACCGAGGCATTAACCGTAATCGATGTTAACTCAGGTTCCTTCACACGATCGGCGACAGCCAGAGAAACAGTTTTATGGACAAACTGTGAAGCTGCAACAGAAATTGCTCGCCAGTTGCGTCTGCGGAATATTGCCGGAGTGATTGTCGTTGATTTCATTGATATGGAATCCCGACGTGACCAACTGCAAGTTCTCGAACACTTTAATAAAGGACTTAAAGCAGACAAAGCTCGTCCCCAGATTGCTCAACTTACGGAACTGGGTTTAGTAGAACTGACCCGCAAACGTCAGGGTCAAAATATTTACGAATTGTTTGGTGAAACTTGTCCCACCTGTGGCGGTTTAGGGCATACTGTGCGTCTGCCTGGAGAACTTGAAAACCGATTACCAATACCAGCAGAAACACCAGAACGTGAGCGTTTTGTATCCCTACCTCACCGAGAACCACGTCAGCCATCTGCCCGCGTCCCGGAACCACGAGAAACTTATGATGGATTTGGGGAAGCATTTGACGGCGACTCGGAATCGACTAACTTAAATCTGATTAATCATCCTAGTTATCAAGAACTGAATGATAATAAGCGTCGTACCCGTACTCGCCGTAGTCGAATTGGCATCAATGGGTTAAATGGGAAAGATGAATCTCGGGTTATTGCCAATCCATTAGCTTTTGTCAACGAGCCAGATTTAGACCTTGATATAGAACCAGAATTAGGAGTTACACCAGAAATTCCCTCACCCACCTTTGGTAAACCAGGTTGGAATGAAAGAGTAGAGCGCACTGTAGAGCGTGCTAAAGTTATCAAGCCAGAACCAGTTAAACCAGTGGTAGAACCACCGGAGATTAGAACTGTAGAAATGAGCCTCCAGGAACAGGATATGTTTGCCTTGATGGGAATATCTCCCTTGGTGAAGTTAGAGCAAGAGGTTAAAAATACCAAATCTGTGATTATTAACGTGATTCAGCCTGGTCAAGTGCGAACAACTCCCACTGAATCTGTCTCAGAATCACCTATTGCCCAAAAAGTACCACCTGAAGTAATTGCAACTAAGTCACCAATACCAAAAGTTATTGAGCCAGAACAAAAATCTTTGATAGAAGAGACAGCTGAACCATCTGAGTTGACTGCCAATCCTTCGGAAAGCTTGTCTGCAAAAGCCTCCGTCAAAGCGATCGCAGATGAAAGCGATTCAAGCAGCGCCGCCAATGCGATCGCAGATGAAAGTGATGCAAACAGCGCCGCTACTGCTAGCCGCCGTCGCCGCCGTCGTTCCTCAGCGATCGAGGATAATTAATTTGCTTTATGGTAGAAACATCACCAACGCCCTTGGAACAATCCAATTGGCTGGAGTTTTCTACCTTGTCAGGGATTCCAGGATTGGTTGCAGGTGTGGATGAAGTAGGGCGAGGCGCTCTATTTGGCCCGGTGGTAGCGGCAGCAGTGATCCTACCAGATCATGCTTTGCCAATACTGATGGCAGCTAAAATTAAAGACAGTAAAAAGTTGTCTAGTTCTCGGAGAACTCAGCTAGCACAGCAAATTTGTGGGCTAGCTATAGACTGGAAAATTGGGTTTGCTTCTACTGCCGAAATTGACAAGATAAATATTTTGCAAGCGACACTATTAGCAATGAAGCGGGCTGTACTGAAGTTAAAAGTACAGCCTGCAATCTGCTTGGTTGATGGCAATCAGTCAATCAAAGACTTGCTATTGCCACAACAAACAATAGTTAAGGGGGACGAGCGATCGCTCGCTATTGCCTCTGCTAGTATTGTTGCCAAGGTTTGGCGTGACGATTTGATAATGCGTTTAGCATTGAAATACCCTATGTACAACCTAGAGCGTAACAAGGGTTATGGTAGCCAACTGCATTTGCTGGCTCTGCAACAATACGGGCCATCACCCCTACATCGTCAGTCTTTTCGTCCTTGCCAAATCAAATTACCGAACGCTGAGTGATTAAATAATTACTCAGCATTCAGGATTGGCAATTCAATACTGTCATCGTTAAGTCCTCTATCTTTAGTTTGTGATATCACCCAGTAGCGATAATCAGTCAACAGTTGATTTAATAACCTTTGCCTAACCGACAACAGTACGCTTTTGAGCAAACCATTACCAGTAGCTTCTAAAATTGGCTTAGGAGTAAAGGAAAATGGCGGTGGTAAATCCACCAGTACTTCTAAATCAGCCCTTCCTCGCAGACGAGTGCCAGTGCTAAACTCTTTGGGAGACAAATGCCCTTTTAAATTAAGGGCAAAGCGCTGGTTAATATATTCGAAACCCAATATTTCACAGCCTAGCGATCGCAAATAAATTATTCCATTTGATTCTGCCCAAACTCTCATGTCTACAGTCGGTTGAATGCTTAATGACATAAAAGTGAGCGGACGCATTTTTAAGCGAAATACTTCCTCAGAAAGCTGCTGAGTTCGGGTGTTGTCAGCTAAAGCCTTAACCAGACGTTGAGGCTGACGCAAGTAGTGCTGAATGTGAATAGGCTGCTCTGGAACAGCGATTTCAACCGATTGGGAGGCAGTAAACCGGGTAGCCATGAGCGGATAAAAATATCTGTCTCTTAATTTTAATATTTTTTAACAACTTAAATCTGATTATTAGAAAAGTACAAAATTTATTGGCAATAAAAATTATCGTTGCTTATCAGCTATACAGCATTAGTAAAAATTTGGTACTCTCATTACTATCTTTAGTTCAAGAAATAAATATAGATTAAAATTAGCCTTTTCAAAGTAGGTAAAAATTTTAGTCGATAAATTCCATACTCTGTGTACTCTGCACTTCTGTAGTAAAAAAACATACTTTTAAACCGCAGAGGTACAGAGAACGCTGAGAAAACATAAGAGATTTTACGAGCCATCTTGAAAGGGCTAAGATTAAAATTTAACTCTTGACATAAAGCGAAGAATATGAATAGTTTTTTGTTAGAAATTCACATAATTGCTCTGAAATCTTGAGACCAATTTAGCAGAAAAAAATTGCCAAAAAATCTATTTGCTACAAGACTAATTTGAATAATTTGTTTTCCTAGAATTTCGATCTATTCAGGCTAAAAGCATGACTCTATTGATCGCACATTTAGGGCCTCCCGGCACTTACACAGAACAAGCAGCTGTTCTTTATCTCAACTGGTTGACTAAAAGTACGGGAGTTGAAGCTACATTATCTCCCTATCCCACCATCCCGCAATCACTGCGCGCTGTTGCTGATGGTAAAGCTCAACTAGCTGTTGTGCCAGTAGAAAATTCTATTGAAGGGAGTGTTACCACAACACTGGATACACTGTGGCAGTTAGACAGTTTGCAAATTAAGTTAGCTTTAGTATTACCGATTGTTCATACCTTAATTTCTTGTGCGTCTAGTTTAGATAAGATTAAAACGGTTTACTCTCACCCGCAGGCTTTGGCACAATGTCAGGGATGGTTAGAGCGGTTTCTGCCGACTGTACAGATTATTATCAGCAATTCTACAACCGAAGCACTACAGCGATTAGAGCAAGAGACAACAACAGCTGCGATCGCTTCTAGTAGAGCCGCTCAACTCTACAACCTGCCTATACTTGCCACTGGTATTAACGACTATCCAGAAAACTGTACTCGTTTTTGGGTAGTAAGTCAGGGTGAGACGGACGCTGGATATCAAGCATCAACAACACCTACTAGTCACACATCGCTAGCTTTTAGTATGCCTGCCAACACACCCGGAGCATTAGTCAAACCTTTGCAAATATTTGCTCAACTAGGAATTAACCTCAGCCGGATTGAATCTCGTCCGACAAAGCGATCGTTAGGCGAATATTTGTTTTTCATGGATTTAGAAGCAGATGTCAAGAAAGCACAAATGCAATCTGCTTTAGCAGAATTAACTATCCACACAGAGATTTTAAAAATTCTTGGCGCTTACAATGTTTTGCCAATCAGCGCTTTTACTTGAGAGGGTGTTTGAAAAGTCTAATTTATTACTCACCGGGCGACTGGAAGTCGCGGCTACACAGTCAAAACCCACGGAGGTGGGTTAAAATCATTGATTTTCTCTTAGTCCACCTCCGTGGACTTTGTTTGTGTAGTAGGGAATTCTATTCGCCTAAAATTTTTCAAACAACCTCTGAGAAGTTAGGAGTTATCAGTTAGGCAATATAAATTATAAGTTGTCGATCTTGTATTTTTTGTTATTTTTCCTAACTCCTAAACTTCTCACTCCTCACTTTTCATTAAACGTGTCTTTAAGAACAGCGCGAGCTGCCAAATGATTACGAGTAGAAGTTAAAATTTCTGCTTCCCGCTCTAGACGAGTTGCAGTATCTTGCATTTCTAGCAATAACTGCTGCTCTGCGGCAACACCGTAAAGATTACTTGCTACCCAATAAGATAGTTCTGTTGGTAGATCGGGCAAATCTTCTGGCAGTTCGATATTTTGTTCGGTTAATTTACCTGATAGACGCACAACATCTCGCAGTAGTTGTTCTACTTCAGTTGACAAAGGATGCAAATCTTTAGTTGGTGGTTGGTCTTCAATCCACTCAACTAAGCCAACGCGATATGGCTTTTCACGAACATACTCTAATACACGAAATCTTTGTTGCCCTAGTGTCAACATCTTGATTCGATCATCTGGCAGGCGTTGGTGATGAACGATTTCTGCACAGCAACCAGTGTTTGAAATTGTACCTTTGACTGGATCGAACATCAAAACACCGAACCTGCGATCGCTCTCCAAAATCGTGTTCATCATGATTCGGTAGCGAAATTCAAAGATATGTAAAGGTAATGGTCTAGTAGGAAATAGAACTACTTCAGGTAACGGGAACAGAGGTAGTTCACGAACTGCAATTTTAGAAGATGATGTCATTGTTACCTTGGTATAAACTTAATCTTTAAAATTTCTTTTTCTCTGCTTTTCCCGTATTTTCTCTATATTCTATCATTTGTTTCCGAGCTAAATAAAAGCCCTGAGATATATTTCTCAAGGCTACGTAAATATTTATACTAATGTTCTTTGTCAGTCGTCTTTTGTCCTTTGTTTATTCACAAATGACCAATGACAAATGACTAATTAAAGTTTGACTTCAATATCTACACCCGATGGTAGATCCAATTTCATCAGGGCATCTATAGTCTTAGAAGAAGGCTGGTAAATGTCAATAATCCGGCGATGGGTACGGGTTTCAAAGTGTTCCCGTGAATCTTTATCTACGTGAGGCGATCGCAGCACACAATAGATCCGGCGTTTTGTAGGTAAAGGAATTGGGCCTATGGCTGTAGCGTTGGTGCGGTTAGCTGTGTCTACAATCTTCTCGCAAGATGTATCTAATAAGCGTCGGTCAAAAGCCTGTAAGCGAATTCTAATTTTCTGCTGCTGTAGAGTTGCCATCTTTAATTTTCCAGGTTCTGCGTAATTAGGGGATTATTTACAAGGTTAAAGGTTACAGGGTAAAGGTTACAGAAAACTAGTACCTGTCCCCTGTAACCTATTACCTTATTTATAGAGGGAAGAGAAAGGAGCAGAGAGGAATTATACCATCTCTGCTCCTTTGTTATGAGCGAAAAGGTGCTATTTGATAATTTTGGAGACGACACCAGCACCGATGGTACGTCCACCTTCGCGGATAGCGAAGCGCATTCCTTGTTCAATAGCGATCGCGTTGATCAATTCTACTGTCATCTTGATGCGATCGCCTGGCATCACCATTTCTACTTCTTTGCCTTCATCGGAGGTGTAGGCTTTGATAGTACCAGTTACATCGGTTGTCCGTACATAGAACTGGGGACGGTAGCCAGCGAAAAATGGAGTCTTACGACCACCTTCTTTTTCTGTTAGGACGTACACTTCACCTTCAAATTGAGTGTGAGGTGTAATTGAACCTGGTTTGGCTATAACCATACCGCGCTCGATATCTTCTTTCTTGAGACCACGCAGTAGTACACCCGCGTTATCTCCAGCCAAACCTTCTTCAAGGCTCTTCTTGAACATCTCAATCCCGGTGACGGCAGTAGTACGAGTGTCTTTGAGACCAATTAGCTCGACAGTATCGCCAACCTTGACTTTCCCGCGTTCAATCCGTCCAGTAGCCACAGTACCACGACCTGTGATGGTGAATACGTCTTCTACTGCCATCAAGAAGGGCTTATCAACATCCCGCTCAGGAGTGGGGATAAAGGAATCCACAGCATCCATCAATTCGTAGATTTTATCTACCCAAGGATTTTCACCTTTCTTGGTCTTAGGATTCTTGGTCATTGCTTCGAGAGCTTGCAGACCAGAGCCTTTGATAATGGGGATATCATCGCCAGGGAAGTCATAGCTGCTTAACAGTTCTCTGAGTTCTAGTTCTACTAGTTCCAAGAGTTCTGGGTCATCCATCAAGTCTTCTTTGTTCAAGAATACAACCAGACTGGGAACGCCCACCTGTTTTGCTAACAGAATGTGTTCGCGGGTTTGGGGCATAGGGCCATCAGTAGCAGCTACTACGAGGATACCTCCATCCATCTGAGCAGCACCAGTGATCATGTTTTTCACATAGTCAGCGTGGCCTGGACAGTCTACGTGAGCATAGTGCCGATTTTCGGTTTCATACTCAACGTGAGCGGTATTGATGGTAATACCCCGTGCTTTTTCTTCTGGCGCGTTATCGATTTGGTCGTAGCCTTTGGCTGTAGCTTGACCAAGAGCCGCCAAGGTCATAGTGATAGCTGCTGTTAACGTGGTTTTACCGTGGTCAACGTGGCCAATAGTACCGATATTGAGGTGGGGTTTATTTCTTTCAAACTTTGCGCGTGCCATGAATGCTCATTTCCTTATTTTAACTAAGCGTTCCCTTTGCTTTTTGCAATGATAGTTTCAGCTACGCTGCGAGGCACCTCTTCGTAGTGGCTGAACTCCATCGTGAAGGTACCCCGACCTTGGGTTTTTGACCGGATATCAGTGGCGTAGCCAAACATACTTGCCAGTGGAACTTTAGATGTTACCTTAGCAAGTCCCTTTTCGGTGCTTTGGCTTTCAATCTGCCCTCGGCGGGTGTTGAGGTCGCCAATGACGTTACCCATATAGTCTTCAGGAACTTCAACTTCAACTTTCATCATAGGTTCTAAGATGACGGGTGAAGCTTTCAGTACAGCTTCTTTCATCGCCATTGAACCAGCGATTTTGAAAGCCATTTCTGAAGAGTCTACATCGTGATATGACCCATCAATTAACGTCGCTTTAACATCAATCAAGGGATATCCAGCTAGAACACCGGATTCGCAGCTTTCTTTCATCCCTTGTTCTGCGGGGCCAACGTACTCTTTAGGTACTGTACCGCCAGCGATTTTGGAAACGAATTCAAAGCCAGTACCAGGTTCTCCAGGCTCCAAATTGATCACAACGTGACCGTATTGACCTTTACCACCACTTTGGCGGATGAATTTGCCCTCAACTTTGTTCACAGCTTTCCGAATTGTTTCTCGGTAAGCTACTTGTGGCGCACCTACATTCGCTTCCACCTTGAATTCTCGTAACATCCGGTCTACTAGAATTTCTAGGTGTAGCTCTCCCATCCCCGCGATTACGGTTTGGTTTGTTTCGGGATCGACGCGAACACGGAAGGTGGGGTCTTCTTCTGAGAGAGATTGCAGAGCCTTGGATAGTTTATCCATATCGTTCTTGGTTTTGGGTTCAACCGCCACCGAGATTACAGGCTCAGGAATGAATAGAGATTCCAGAATTACTGGCGATCCATCATCACAGAGTGTGTCACCTGTCAAGGTGTCTTTCAAACCCAGCGCTGCTCCCAAATCACCTGCTCGCAGTTCATCGACATCTTGCCGATCGTCTGCTTTCATGAGAACTAAGCGGGAAATCCGTTCTTTTTTATTCTTACTAGCGTTGAGAACGTAGCTGCCCTTTTTCAGAACACCAGAATAAACGCGAACAAATGTCAGGCGACCATAAGGGTCAGCCATAATCTTGAATGCCAGAGCCGCTAGGGGTTCGTTGTCATCAGCCCGCCGCTCAACAGTATCGCCATTGGGCAGTAAGCCTTGAATTGGCGGTACTTCACTTGGCGCTGGCAGGTAATCGACAACAGCATCCAGCATCAACTGCACACCTTTGTTTTTGAATGCTGAACCACAAAGTACTGGTACAATTGTCCCCGCAATTGTGCCTTTACGCAGGGCTGTCCGAATTTCCTGTTCTGTAAGTTCTTCGCCATCGAAGTACTTGGCCATTAAAGCATCATCGGTTTCTGCTGCGGCTTCTATGAGCTTGGTGCGGAATTCCTCTGCCTGCGCTTGCAATCCTTCCGGGATATCGGTTTCCTGGATATCGGTTCCTTGGTCGTTAGCGTAAATATACGCACGTTGCCGTACTAGGTCAACGATCCCTTGGAAGTCGTTTTCACTACCAATTGGTAGTTGAATGGCGATCGCATTCGCCCGCAGGCGATCGCGAATTTGCTCGTGAACTTTATAAAAGTTCGCTCCGGTGCGATCCATCTTGTTGATAAAAGCTATCCGAGGAACTTTGTAGCGTTCTGCTTGCCGCCACACTGTCTCAGACTGCGGTTGCACGCCGCCCACAGAACAAAATACTGCGATTACGCCATCCAACACGCGCATGGAACGCTCAACTTCAATTGTGAAGTCTACGTGACCCGGAGTATCGATAATGTTAATTTGATGATCTTTCCAACTGGTACTGATAGCAGCCGCAGTAATGGTAATTCCCCGCTCCCGCTCTTGCTCCATCCAGTCTGTGACGGCAGTTCCTTCATGAACTTCGCCAATTTTATGAATTATCCCAGAGTAAAATAATATTCTCTCTGTTGTTGTTGTTTTGCCCGCATCTATATGCGCCGCAATACCAATGTTGCGTACTTTCTCTAGCGGGATCGTGCGTGCCACAGCTACCTCCTATAGTTTTTGCCTCATGATATCTTGTATATTACTCTTTGTTAAGATTCTATACTTTTACGGAAAACCGTCTTCTTTTTGTAAATCTACGATATATCGCTTCGACAATACGATATATCGCTTTTTTACTTAATAACGATAGTGGGCAAATGCTTTGTTAGCTTCTGCCATCCGGTGCGTTTCTTCGCGTTTCCGAATCGCATTGCCAGTTTCGTTGGCAGCATCCATTAACTCATTTGCCAATTTACTTGCCATTGTCCGCCCTGGTCTAGAGCGGGAATATTGCACTAACCAACGCAGTGCTAGGGTAGTGCCCCGTTCTGTACGCACTTCCATTGGTACTTGGTAGGTTGCTCCACCTACTCGTCGAGCTTTTACTTCTACTAGAGGCGTGGCATTTCGCACTGCTCTTTCAAAGGTTTCTAAAGCACCGTTACCAGTGCGTTCCTCAATAGTTTTCAATGCTTCATAAACAATTCGTGCGGCAAGTGATTTCTTGCCATGACGCATGATCCGCCTGATAATCATGCTCACAAGGCGACTGTTATATACGGAGTCAGACGGAACTGGGCGCCTTTGAATAACACCACGACGAGACATACTTCACCTTTAATTCGGAATTGGCAACGAAATTATATGCTATCAGACACCGGAAACCAAAAGCTGTGGAACCCAACCCTCAGACTTTTTCAATTTTGTTTTCGACTGTTACAGCAAGGCTGACCTATTGACTACCAATTTTGGATTAGAGTTTTTGCTAGATGTTCCGACCACAAGGATTGGAAAAACTCAAAAGTCTGTAAGCCTTATCCCCTTGTGGATTCGACCAATCCAAAATTGCAAATCGCTCGACTGAGCGTAGTCGAAGTCTAAAATCTAAAATTCATTGACTTGCTACCTGCAACTAAATACTCACGGTGACAAGATTCTAAACCTTAATGTTCAGATGAGAATTATGCTGTGGGTTACAGCCTTCTCCTTAGAACTTCTACACTTGCTCGCTTAGTGTAGGTGTAGCTTGATTGATTTTCTTAAACAGACTTGAGCAGCTTTCATGACTGCTCTTAGAACACAGACCCTGATAGTTTTTTGTCCTTGAGCGTTTTTAAGATAAACGATTAATCGTGTTGGGTGCGATTAATCGCCTAATCCTATTTTTTCGCTTCTTTTGGACGCTTGGTTCCATACTTGGAACGCCCTTGTTTACGGTCTTTGACTCCGGCTGTATCTAGGGTGCCACGGATAATGTGGTATCTCACGCCTGGTAGATCCTTAACCCGACCGCCACGAATCATCACAACTGAGTGTTCTTGTAAGTTGTGACCAATTCCTGGAATGTAAGCTGTGACTTCAAATCCAGATGTAAGTCTAACTCTTGCTACTTTCCGTAAAGCTGAGTTAGGCTTCTTTGGTGTGGTCGTGTATACTCTGGTACAAACTCCCCGACGTTGAGGGCATTGTTTCAGAGCCGGAGACTTGGTTTTCTGACGCGCTTGTTCGCGCTCGGTACGTATTAGCTGCTGTATTGTTGGCATGAGTTACAGCGCGTAAAGCTGCTTATATGTCTAAGTTTTAACAAATCCTGATTATATCGTTTTTTAGTGTTTTATGTCAATTGTAATTTTTCCTTTATTATTAGCAAAAGATAGCTAATTTTAATGATTGGTTGTGGAAAAGGAATTGCCACAGCCACAGCTTGCGATCGCCTGGGGGTTGTGAAAGCGAAAACCACCACCCATTAAGTCTTCTGAATAATCTACCCTCAAACCGTTGAGGTAATTTAAGCTTGTAGGATCTATGACTACTTGAATCTCATCCAAGTCGAAAACCTGGTCGCCAACTTTTATTGCTTCATCGAAGGACATATCATAAAAGAATCCAGAACAACCACCTGGTTTTACTGCCAATCGAAATAAAACATTTGGTTGCTGCTTGGACTTTATCCGCCCAATTTCACTTGCGGCTGCTTGACTCAAATGAATCATGGAACTCGGTTTTTGCAATTTAATACCCCATCTTCATTTTACAGGCAGATGAGTTAACTCTTACTTCTCGAAAATTCCAAATTACCAAAGTCATGAGCGCGATCGCTATTACTACATTTATAGCACAACAAACTTTAGTCCCCACCTTAACTAGGTAGGGACTTCTGGGGTGCAGTGGTTCGCAAAGACGGTTTGCACAAGAAATGTATTCAATTTTTAGATTAGAGCTTTAGTCCTTAGTTCGGGCATAGTCATCTTGATAGCGGATAATGTCATCCTCTCCCAAGTATTCGCCATTTTGCACTTCAATTAACACTAAGGTAATCACGCCAGGATTTTCTAAACGATGAGATGTACATTGAGGTACATAAGTTGACTCATTATTGCTCAGTAATACTTCTTTCTCGCCACAAGTTACCCTAGCTGTACCTGAGACGACAATCCAGTGTTCGCTGCGGTGGTGGTGCATCTGTAAACTGAGGCGGTGTCCGGGCTTAACTTCGATGCGCTTGATTTTGTATCCGCGCCCTTCTTCTAAGACTGTAAAAGCACCCCAAGGACGTAACTCAGTTGCAGCAACGCCTCTGGAAGTGATATTTGAAGGTAAGTGTAGAGTGTCAGTCTGTGTAGTTTCTTGATATCGAGCCATAATTACCTCATTTGAAGACATAACAAACCGTCTGTACTCTTAACTATTGATAAAAAATCTGGCGCTATGTTGCAACGTTGAAAATCAGCAATTTTGTCGCACCTTGATAAACATAACAAAATCAAACCTGATGGTGTAAACCATCACTCTTAAAACTTTTAGGTTTACACTAAGTCTTCATCAAGCAAAGCGGCAGCTTGTTCTAAACTTTAAAAAAAGATGGGATATTTGGACATTGGGAATTGGGCATTGAGACTTGAAAAGAGGCAAAGGGGCGGGGTGCTGCTCTTGCTGAGGACAAAACTCTTTTCCCCTACTCCCTACTGCCTGGTTAACGTGGTTTCAGGAAAATACCAATTCCATTATGAACACGAGCAGCAGTACTAGGCGATCGATCAAGTAGTTGCCCTCCTAAATAAAGGCTGGTAGAACTACCGCCGTCCAGATTTAAGGCATCTACACAGCCCATCTGTTGCATTAATTGGGCATGTTCTGCCAATGTAGGGCCATAACCGCCAGCACGATTATGGACGGCAGCAATCATCAGTGTGCCTGTTGCAGTTGTACAAATACCACTACGAATAGCCTTTTCTGCAATAAAGGCATTGCTGAATTTTTCAGCTTTGGCATCGAGGACAATTTGACGATTTTGGATTAATAGCGGTCCGGCTCCGATAATGTGGGGATAACGACTAAAATCAGTGGGAGTAGTGCTGCTAGAAATACGTACTGTGCTTCCAATCGGTAACTGTGACGCAGCGCTAACGCTGCTAGCGCGTAAAGTTAGTAGGTAGCCATCCTGGGGAATGGGAACGGCTGTCCCACCAACTTTGCCGCCTGGTAGTTGCTGAGTAATTTGGTCTTTTTGTACTACTAGGATAATTTCGTTATCCGTTAAGGGTGTGTAAGTTGCTCCCCAAACTGGGGTGTAACGGGCAATGCCACTCTGGACGTAGCCGCTATTAAGAAACAGAATTGGTAAGCGTTGGTTATTTGCAGTAATTAAACTTTCTTCTAAGGTGAGACGACCAAAGTAAAATTGACCTGAATCATTCCAAGCGATCGCACCCCGGTTAAGAATGGGGCCTGATAACCACTGATTATCCCGACGAATCGCACCCAATGGTAATCTGTTATTGCGGTTAAAATAACCACCGTTAATTCCAGCTACTGCTAAGTAACGTTGTGCTGTTTGAATTAAGGGAGCAGTACCCCCAAGCCCATCAGGACTAGCCCACATAGGTTTCAAGGTTAGCCCAAATTTACGAGGATTAACTTCTAACCAAACCACCGGAAAGCGTTCTGTGCCTAAGTTGACATAATGCTGTCGCCAGCGTAATCCTGGGGCCCAAGTAATATCTCGTTCTTCTAGAGGATCGGGTCGAATATCGATAATCAGCCGATTGGGGTTAGCGTTAGTCTTAACTTGAGGCGATAGACCAAAGGGAACGCTCAGACTAATAATCGTTTGGTTTTTCACCACCTGCACTTGTTGGATAAGTGGTTCAGGGGCTGGTGGTATTGTTTGTGTTGGTGTAACTGGTGATAATTGTTTAAGCAGGTTTGGCAGTAATGTTGGCGCTGCTGCTGGTGGCTGGGGGGTATAGCGTTCGATCAAAACGGGATCGGCTATTCCATCGAGGGTAATTGTCCATTCTCGATTTGGCGGTGCAGTGGGTTTTGGGGTTGGCGTATCTGGATCGGAAGATGGAGTTTGCGGTTTTGCGATCACTGATCCTTGTGCAACTTGCCAGGGAGTCGGCCGATCTAAATTTACAAGTATGCGGGTTTGTTGCAAAGGGGCACTTGCCTCTGGAGGTTCCTGGCTCTGAACAATATTCGTAATTTGTGCTTGTGGGGTAGCAATCACCAAGGTGTTCCCATTGACTTGGATTTGCCATCCAGATGTTTGAGCAAAATTAGTGATATCCAGATAGCGATATGCTCCTACTAGCCTGGTGGCTAAAACCAGTGGTGTTGTCACCGACGAAAACCACTGTATTGGTTGTTTCGCTGAACTACTACTGTTTAAGAAATTTACTCCAATTAATTGCCTAAATACCCCATCACTGAGATGAGTTGTCACCTGACCAGATTTTCCCGGTCGTTGCAACCAAGTTCCTGGTAAAGTACGACCATTGAGGGAAATTTGATTCCCAGAGAATACCATCCCTGTTAAAGGAGGTGCAGATGACTGGGAGATCAGTGATTTGGTGTTCTTTGGCAACTCTTGGGCGTTGCTAGCACCAGTAGTGGTTAAACACAGTAATGTTAAAAGTATTGGTGACACAGTAGCCCGGAAGAATCTGCGTTCGTTAATCCCTGATTGGCAACAACTCGGCATTTTTACCATAATTTACTAGGTACTTTTGAAAACTTTCACCCCAAGGTATAAATTAACTAATTATTTGAAAATATTAAAAAAACATGACTTTATTTCTTAAAAAAGATGCTATTATATATATTGGATAGTTATCTCTTTTAGACATTAATAAATTTAGACGCTAAAGCGACTGCAAAGAAGTGTTTTAACTGGCACTAATTTTAACCACACTATACACGGTAGTCTTGGTTATCAAAACTGGATTAAGATAGTCAACCCTGACTGAATGTTGCTACTTCAATGAGGTCTACTTAATAGTAATATATAGCAACTGGTAAGCAGCAAAACTCCAGACAACAAAAATATTTGGGAATTGTCAAATGTGTATATATTGTAATACGCTGATTTTATTGCCGGATCGGGATGAGTTTGGCTTTAAAACATAAGACAGCATTGAGTTTGGTTTCAGGTGAGCTGAAAATAGGCTCTGTGGGTAGCTACCGTGCATCTGGAAAAAGGGAATTGAAAAAATACTTAGCTTCAGAATATAAAAAAGAAACTGTCAGGACAATAAGCATGTCTTGGCGGAGGTAAATTGTCTGACACCGCATAAATACATAAAAAATACGCAACTATTTTAACACGGGTAAACTAAGAAAGTAAAACCGAAGTTAAAATTTTTTTTCCCTAAATTTCGGTGCTTATATATTTCTCCATCGTGGAATTTAGAAATTTTTCCCGTAAGTAGTGGCAAAATTGGTAACTCAATACTTCAGGAACAGGGTATGAATAATCAACCGATGAATCAAGAGCAGAACATCACAGCAAATATCAACTCAAGAGATACCTATCAGGGGCAAAAATGGTTAGTAGAAGAACGAGATGCCTGTGGTGTCGGTTTTATTGCTCATCGTCAAAATCATACCAGCCACGAAATTGTCGAAAAAGCCCTAGCTGCTCTAACCTGCTTAGAACATCGGGGAGGTTGTAGCGCCGATCAAGACTCTGGTGATGGGGCTGGAGTATTGACAGCTATCCCTTGGGATTTGTTCCAACAAGACTTTGCCCAAAGAAGGAAGGAATTTTCATCCACCAATAATATAGCTGTGGGGATGATATTTCTCCCACAAGACCAGGAAGCAGCACAAAAAGCTAGAGCGGCAGTTGAGCAAGTAGCTACTGAAGAAAAATTAGTTGTACTGGGTTGGCGAGTAGTGCCAGTACAATCTGATTTATTGGGTGTACAAGCAAGAGAAAATCAACCCCAGATCGAACAAGTTTTGTTAGCTTCTGTTGACAAAAGCGGCGATGAATTGGAACGACAGTTGTACATTACCCGCCGCCGAATTAGTAAAATTGCAACCAATATCTCAGAAGAATTTTATATCTGCTCGTTGTCAAATCGCACGATTGTCTACAAAGGCATGGTGCGTTCTGCCGTATTGGGAGAATTTTATCAAGATTTAAAAAATCCAGCTTACAAAAGCGCCTTTGCTGTCTATCATCGCCGCTTTAGTACCAACACGATGCCCAAGTGGCCCCTAGCTCAACCGATGCGGCTTTTGGGTCACAACGGCGAAATTAATACCTTATTGGGTAACATCAACTGGATGATGGCACGAGAAGCTAGCCTGAATCATCCTGTATGGGGCGATCGCATCAAGGAACTCAAACCATTAGTTCACATTGATAACAGCGACTCAGCTACTTTAGACAACGTACTGGAATTACTGGTGAGTTCTGGACGCAGCCCCTTGGAAGCTTTAATGATTATGGTTCCAGAAGCTTACCAAAATCAGCCTTCTTTGCGTGAATCTCCAGAAATTGTTGATTTCTACGAATATTACAGTGGTTTGCAAGAAGCGTGGGACGGGCCAGCACTTTTAGTATTCAGCGATGGCAAAAAAGTTGGTGCAACATTAGATCGTAATGGCTTAAGACCAGCTCGTTACCTAATCACCAAAGATGACTACATTGTTGTAGCTTCCGAAGCTGGCGTAGTAGACTTTCCTGAAGCCGATATTGTCGAGAAAGGTAGACTTGGCCCTGGGCAAATGATTGCTGTGGATTTAGTCAACCATGAAGTACTGAAGAATTGGGAGATTAAGCAGCGCATTGCCAAGCAGCATCCTTATGGAGAATGGCTGCAACAGTATCGTCAAGAACTCAAAGAACTTGTCAGTGATAAGTCGTCAGATGTTAATGGAAATGGACATCTGGCTACTGAAAATGGTAACGGACATAGTACAACTGAGAAAATTGACAAGCAAACCTTGCTTCAACTTCAAACCGCCTTTGGCTACACCACAGAAGATGTCGAAATGGTGATTCAGCAAATGGCGATCGCAGGTTCAGAGCCGACTTTCTGTATGGGGGATGATATTCCTTTAGCGGTGCTGTCAACGAAGCCCCACCTGCTTTATGACTATTTCAAACAGCGCTTTGCTCAGGTGACGAACCCGGCAATTGATCCCCTGCGGGAAAAGCTAGTGATGTCTTTGAAAGTCGAATTGGGTGAACGAGGTAACTTATTAGAACCCAAAGCAGAATATGCCCGAAGATTGAAACTTGAATCGCCAGTATTAACAGATGCTGAATTAGAGGCAATTAAGCTGTCAGGATTTGCCACAGCCGAGTTGTCAACCCTATTTGCGATCTCCAACGGCCCTGAAGGATTGAAAGCCGCAGTCGAATCTTTACAAGCACAAGCAGCTGAATCAGTCCGGGCAGGTGCAAAGATTTTAATCTTAACCGATGAGGTAAATGACGGTATCACCACAGAATATACCTACATCCCTCCCCTGTTAGCAGTCGGTGCTGTACATCATCACCTGATTCGGGAAGGGTTGCGGATGAAAACATCCCTAATTGTTAATACTGCCCAATGCTGGAGTACTCATCACTTTGCTTGTCTTATTGGCTATGGGGCTGGTGCAGTCTGCGCGTATATGGCTTTAGATACAGTGCGTGATTGGTGCATTGATCCCAGAACCCAAAAGTTAATGGGGGTACAAAAAATTCCCACCCTTACCGTAGAACAAGCTTTAGCAAACTATCGCAAAGCGGTAGAGTCAGGTTTGCTCAAAATTCTCTCCAAGATGGGAATTTCTCTGCTCTCCAGCTATCAAGCAGCCCAAATCTTTGAAGCTATTGGCATTGGTGGAGATTTAATCGCACTAGGATTTCGTGGTACGACTTCCCGTATTGGTGGTTTGAGTATTAGCGAACTCGCTGATGAAGTACTTTCTTTCCACGTTAAAGCTTTTCCAGAACTGACGACCAAGAAGTTAGAAAACCTGGGCTTTGTGCAGTACCGTCCTGGCGGCGAGTACCACATGAATAGCCCCGAAATGGTCAAGGCGCTGCATAAGGCTCTAGATGGCAAAAACTACGACCACTACGAAGTTTACAAAAAACACCTCCAAGGCAGACCAGCAACGGCATTGCGGGACTTGTTAGATTTTCAAGGCGAACGTACCCCAATTTCTCTAGAAGAAGTAGAGTCGGTAGCTGAGATTGTCAAGCGCTTCTGCACCGGCGGCATGTCTTTAGGTGCTTTGTCAAGAGAAGCCCATGAAACTTTAGCGATCGCCATGAATCGCATCGGGGGTAAATCTAACTCTGGGGAAGGTGGCGAAGATCCAGTGCGCTATAAAGTTTTAGATGATGTAGACGAGTCTGGTAACTCGCCAACCCTACCTCATTTAAAAGGATTGCGGAATGGTGATAAAGCCTATAGTGCTATTAAGCAAGTTGCATCGGGACGCTTTGGTGTCACGCCAGAGTACCTAGTCAACGCCAAACAAATTGAAATCAAAATTGCCCAAGGTGCCAAGCCTGGAGAAGGTGGACAACTGCCAGGGCCAAAGGTGAGCCAATATATTGCGATGTTAAGGCGCTCGAAGCCAGGTGTGACGCTGATTTCGCCGCCACCACATCATGATATCTATTCAATTGAAGACCTAGCACAACTGATTTTCGATCTGCACCAAATTAATCCCAAAGCAAAGGTATCGGTAAAGCTAGTTTCAGAAGTTGGCATTGGCACGATCGCGGCTGGTGTAGCTAAGGCAAACGCTGATATTATCCAGGTTTCTGGACATGATGGTGGTACAGGTGCATCGCCGCTTAGTTCGATTAAACACGCTGGTTCACCGTGGGAATTAGGTTTAAGTGAAGTGCATCGCGTTTTGATGGAAAATAGCCTGCGCGATCGCGTGATTTTACGTGTGGATGGCGGTCTGAAGAGTGGTTGGGATGTGGTAATAGGTGCGTTGATGGGTGCTGAAGAATTTGGTTTCGGCTCCATCGCCATGATTGCTGAAGGCTGTATCATGGCGCGGATCTGCCACACGAATAATTGCCCCGTGGGTGTCGCTTCTCAGAAAGAAGAACTCCGCAAGCGGTTTACGGGAATACCGGAACAGGTTGTCAACTTCTTTTACTTCATCGCTGAAGAAGTGCGTAGTTTGTTAGCACGACTTGGCTACCGTTCTTTGTCAGAAATCATTGGACGTGCAGATTTGTTGAAACTGCGCCAAGAGGCAAAAATTACCAAAACACAATCACTAAATCTTGATTGTTTACTTAAGCTGCCAGATACCAGAGATAATCGTAGCTGGTTAGTGCATGAAGAAGTCCATAGCAACGGCGTGGTTTTGGATGACAAGTTCCTTGCCGATCCCGATATTCAGACTGCCATTAGGGATCAGTCTACCGTTACCAAAACTTACCCTATTATCAATACTGACAGAACAGTAGGTACAAGATTAGCGGGTGCGATCGCTTCTCAATATGGTGACAGTGATTTTGAAGGACAAATTAATCTCAACTTCATAGGTAGTGTTGGGCAAAGCTTTGGTGCTTTTAACCTCCCCGGCATAAGTTTGTCCTTAGAAGGAGAAGCAAATGACTACGTAGGTAAAGGGATGCATGGTGGTGAAATCATCATCAAGCCTCCAACTGATGCTACCTATAACGCATCACAAAATGTCATAGTTGGCAATACCTGCCTTTATGGTGCAACTGGTGGCGTTTTATTTGCCAACGGACAAGCAGGAGAACGCTTTGCAGTGAGAAACTCTAAAGGCATTGCAGTGATTGAAGGCGCTGGGGATCACTGCTGTGAATACATGACTGGTGGTGTGATTGTCGTCCTCGGTAAAGTAGGACGCAATGTCGCTGCTGGAATGACTGGCGGACTAGCATACTTCTTAGATGAAGATGACTCATTTCGTGAGTTAGTCAACCCGGAAATAGTTAAAATCCAACGGGTGATTACGGAAGTAGGTGCAAAACAACTGCAAGAGTTAATCCAAACTCATGCGGAACGTACTGGTTCACCAAAGGCGAAGAAAATTCTGCAAAACTGGCAAGAATTTTTGCCGAAGTTCTGGCAGTTGGTTCCACCTTCTGAAGCTGATAGTCCCGAAGCTAATCCTGAAAAAACAACTGAGTTTAGTTTAGTAACTAGTCATTAATAACTTCAGCGAAAATCTCTTTGGATTGCTAAGACAGCCACCTGAACTTACTTCTGAGAAGAGAGTAGAGATATAAAAAGATTCCCCTTTATAAGGGGAATCTTTTTTTAAGCGATTCAAAATAATGTATTTTAAACAAAAAATATAATTTTAGTTTTTAGCCAATTATTATTGACCAATTAACCATAATTAATAATTATTGCTTTTTGTTAACCAGCAACTTTTGGTCTGCATCTTCTATTTCTAAAAGTTCTGGAATAGTTACAAAGCGATAGCCTTGCTTTCTAAGGTTGCTAATAATTTCTGGTAAAGCTTGTACAGTTCGAGAACGGTTCCCACCACCATCATGCATTAGCACAATACCACCAGGTTTTGAATCTTTAATTACGTTATTTATCAACTTCGGTACAGCTGGTAATTTGTAGTCTGTGGAGTCAGCCGACCACATGATTACAGCATACTTCTGTCCTTTAGCATAAGCAGATAATCCATTGTGCAACATACCACCAGGTGGTCGGAAAAGATTTGTTTTAGCACCTGTAATTTGATAAATTAGGTCTGTTGTGCGGTCAATTTCATAAGCTGCTGCTTGTTGATTAAAGAAGTGATACCAGTGATGCCAGGTATGGTTAGCAATGACGTGACCTTCAGTTACAATTTTCTTTCCTATTTCTGGAAAATTTTTTAGGTTCTGCCCAACAACAAAAAACGTTCCTTTGATATTATTTGATTTTAAAATATTTAGCACTTGCTCTGTAGTGTCAGGCCAAGGGCCATCATCAAAGGTGAGAGCAATCACTTTTTGTCCCTGAGTGAGTTTTGCCTCTTCAATTATTGCCCCTTGAAAACGTGACGGCACCGCGTAAGATAGACCTTTAGTTTGTGCTTCTTGCTGCCAACTTGTAAGCATCGCCGCCTTTAATTTCTCAATGCGCTGCTGAGTTCCTACGTTTGCAGCTATATCCTTGACATCTATATTTTGTCTAATCTGAGCCTCTGAAGCATTTGGTCTTAGAAGCATCATGAAAGCAAGGCTAAAAACACCACCTAAAGCAAGCAGTGCAATTAATATTCCTTCTGGCCACAGAAACGACTTATTGTTTTCCACCTCATAGCTCCTTCAAATATCGAACCATCAACCACGGTTATGACGGTACGTCATAGCACCTTTTTTAGATATCTTAAATATTAGATACCAGTTACTTCCTAGTAATCCTGAAAACTGGAATTGGGGCTAACAGAGATTCACAATAGACTATACGGCTTTAAATGAACCTACATACTTAAGATTTGAATGAGAATGAATTCTTACACAATACTTGGTACTGTTTAATGTCAACCCATTCATAAAAGGCAAGGTCTGCATTTCCACATTCTTACCTCTAGCTCTAAAAAGGAGTACAATTAAATAATTAGCCACACCCCAAAATCCTCTTAATAGGAGTTCTGAATTAGTTTCTGTCTTTCACTTCACCGCGAAGGCAGCATTATCATTTCAAATTTTATAGCTTTACAAATAAGATGAGCTAGACTGTCGACTATGTAATTTGTAGTTTTCGCGGACTGAATTTGTTATCTTCAGACCTTCTAAAGGTAAAGTTGTAAATTATACAACTTAGTGAATTATGTGATTAACATACAAAACTACTTACAAGGGGTGGGGTATCTTTCAAAAATGAGTCTAGCAAACTGTTAGTTCTATTCTTGATAAGATATATTCTAGTGCCTGCTGCTATTGCTTCTTTTTTAAGAAAAAGTTAAATTTTCAACTGACAGAATATTACCTTGTACTATCTAGGAAATAGACCAGACGAAAATTGATTCAATATAGTTTCTCATTGCCAAGGGGCACTTATTCGTTAATCTAGATACTTTTGACCAATTTAGCAAAAATAATTTTATCGGCAGTTTAATTCTATTTTTAATGCTGATACTTTAGACTAAATTGGTAATAACTTTTGTCGGTTAATGTTTTTCTCGATAATGATGGATATTTATATCTTATTAATAGTACACTTTAATATGTACTGTCACCGTGTAATTACGGAAAAATTTGCATACATATAGGCTAAGTTGTTAAAATCATCATAATATTAGGGATTCGCTTCGATTTCTGAGATTTCTGAATTTACCTGCATAGGTAGGCAATAGTCAATAGGAAAGAAGGCTTTGTCAGATGTACTGAGTTTTTTCAAAAATCAAATTATGAGTTCTATTGACATTTATACTATTAAACTATTGAATTCTACATTTAAATGTAATATTTTTTACTGTTACCACTTGTTAGAACTGTAATTTTGTGTTTAAAATTACACTATGATAGTCGTTAGCTTTAGATAATATCACTTAATAACATATATCAAATATATTTGATTTTAACTCAACTACCAAGACTAACCCTGGCCTTTTGTCAGTGAAGTGAAGCAGATACTATCAGATATGTCGTAAGCAGTTTTGCTACTTAACGACCAACTTTCTGCTCAAATAAAAAACCGACTGTATGTATAGTTTTATCAATCGGTGACTAGCTTTTTTAGCAGAAGGCAGTAAAACTGAAAATTATCTAATAACTTGACTTATATTATAATTGCAGCAATTAAAATTAGGATTATTAAATTATCGAGGAATCTTAATCATTAGCTTATGTTGCCTTAAAGAGGTCATCGTTTATTTACAGTACTTTTACTTATGTTTGGCAGAGATGGTAACTGTATTGTTTAATATAAGTATGAGTTTATGCAGAACCTAGATTGTTTATTAGTATACCTTTTAAGCCAAAATAATCAAGGTATTTGTCCCACTTATGAAACTGGCTACAAATTTTTATGATTCCTCACGAAAGTGATGCAAAAGAAGAACGTGCGTCGTCAAAAGTATTGCGTAGTTGGCAAGAAAATCTGATTTTAGTTGCGATCGCATTATTTTTAGCACTTCTAATCAGGACTTTTATCGCCGAACCCCGCTATATCCCTTCTGATTCGATGCTGCCAACCTTACATACAGGTGATCGCCTGGTAGTTGAAAAAATATCCTACCATTTTCACCCTCCCATAACTGGAGATATTATTGTTTTTCAGCCACCCGCAGAACTACAACGTCGAGGATATCCCAAAGACCAAGCTTTTATCAAGCGGGTTATTGGTCAGCCTGGTGAGGTAATTAGTGTTGATTCTGGCAAAGTCTATCTCAACGGTCAACCCTTGGCAGAAGATTACATCGCTGAACCACCAAATCAGCCATATCAACCAGTAAAAGTCCCAGAAGACGAATTTTTTGTTATGGGAGATAACCGCAACGATAGTAATGACTCTCGCTATTGGGGCTTTTTACCTCAAAAAAATGTCATCGGTCGGGCAACATTTCGCTTTTGGCCTCTCGATCGCATTGGGTTTATTTAATCAATTTTGGATTTTGGATTTTTCCTTCAATCCAAGTTGCGCTTTAGGCTCAACAAAAATTCGACTCAAAATCTAAAATTAGCAGAGTTAGGAGTTATTTTAAAACTTCTAACTTAAAATTTTAAATAATACATCAGTTGAGCGATCGCATCACCAGGTAACTCCAGCCGTCGTTGAAAATCAGCTAGATTACGGTAAGGCCCGACTGATTGCCGATTTTGAACCACTGCTTGCGCTAAAGACAAATCTATAAATGGAATTTGCGCTAACTTTTCGACTGTTGCTGTATTTGGATTGACTAAATGGGTCGGACTTTCTAGAGATTCGTGGTCATAATAAATAAAATTTAGCAGAGGCTTTAATGGCTCCAGGCGGCGCGCTGGTATAGCCAAAGCCGCAGCGATATCTTCAATACAGTAAAATTTAACACCAGAATGCGAAAGTTCTACAAGCGATCGCGCTTGGTGAATTGACAAACCTGGTAAACGTAACCAATCATCCACAGTGGCTTGATTTGCATCAATACGAATACCTAATTTGGCCGCGATCTGAATTTCTTCACCAGATTGGAGGCGATAGTAGGGATCGTTGAGGAGCTTGGCGCGGAGTTTTTGCAGTTTAGGGTTCAAAGGTAGCCAATTATTCATTATTGTTGCTTACCTCAAGAAATCTGGTCTAGCAATTGGCGGCGCTTTTGCTCAAACTCATACTCTGAAATCAGTCCATCCTGACGCAAAGCATCTAATTCTCGCATTGCCTCAGCCATTGCTCCTACCTGATTACTTACCTTTTGTGAGTTTCTTGTCGCTGACTTGCCGAGATTAAAATTTCGATCGAAAGCTTCTTCATCTTGGGCTAAATACCAAACTCCCTCAATAGCACTGGCTACCTTGGGAATGGGTGTCCAGGAAAGCAGCACATACAAAACACCCCACAAAGGCTGTCCCAGATAGAATTTATGCAATCCTGAAATTGTCAACGTGCCAGAAAAAGCTAAAACAGCAGCAACACTTCGACTTTTGCGCTTAGTTAACATATTTCTAATAAATCTATCAATACCATAATTCTTACAATCAGACAGTCAACTACCCTGGCTTGCCCTTGAGACTTTTGAAATTCCCACACACAATTTTGAAGAAATTTGAGTAAGTTTCACATGACTGTGCATTGAGCTTTGATGCTAATTTTAAGTTTTTAACAGCTTTATTACTACTATGTCACAGACCTTACTACCGCCGGGATGGGTTGAAAAGCTTTGCGATCCTTACGCTGTGCTAGGAATCTCTGTGATTGCTGACGATCGCCAGATTTTCAAACGCTATCACACTTTAGCGAAACTGCTACATCCCGATCGCCATGCCAAAAGCTGTAATTCAGACCAAGAATTAGCAACGGCAATATTTAGCCATTTAATCAATCCAGCTTATGCAAAACTGAAAAATCGACAGAGGCGCTTAATTGCGATCGCTATGCTGCGATCGGATGCGAGAGTTTTGGAGCAGAAGCCTTTGTCTTCTAAAAATGCCATAGCTCAAGAAATGATGGAAATGCTTACACCCGAAGCAGAATTGTTTTACGAAGAAGCGATCGCCTGTTATGCAGAAGCTCAATACAAATCACTAGATCAGTTTTATCAGGTGACGCAACAAATTACTATACTAAATTTAGTATACTTACGCTTCCATAAACCAGACCTCTTCCTACCACAAAAAGTTGTTCCCATCATCCCTAAAGTAGAAGTCAACCCAGTTGAATTGACATTAACTGAAGTCAAACCAGTTTTGACAAACTACGCTCAACGTCATTACCAGCGAGCTATTGAATACGTCAGACTAACCAAATGGCCCCTAGCTGTACAAGAACTGCGCGATGCGATCAAGTTAGAGCCAAATAACAGCGACTATTACGCCTTATTAGGTTTGGTACATCTCAAACAGAAATTTGTGGGGATGGCTAGGGTTTACATCTGTCAAGCATTAAAACTTAACCCGCAAAATTCACTAGCTTTGAAATATGCTTCCGAACTGAAAATTAAACTGGGCGAAAACACCAATCCTAAATCAATGGCTAAAGCTATGAGTATTGCGGCTTTATTAAGTCGGTTTACACAGAGAAAAGGTTCTCAAGTCAAGTGTTGAAATTTGGGTAACAAACCGTACTAAAACCGAAGCTTCGTCACCAGATTACTCACCTAGACTAAAATAATAAATAGAAGTAAAACTATTAAGCTACTGAGTCTAGACACTCAGTTTAGTATAAGCAATATGGGATTCTTCGATTCTGAGATAATTCAGCAAGAAGCAAAACAGCTATTTGACGATTACCAAGCACTAATCAAGCTTGGTAACAACTACGGCAAATTTGACCGCGATGGCAAAAAGCTGTTTATTGAGCAAATGGAAGCCATGATGGATAGGTATCGCATCTTTATGAAGCGTTTCGAGCTATCAGAAGATTTCATGGCACAAATGACCGTAGAACAACTGAAAACGCAATTAGGTCAATTCGGTGTCACCCCGCAACAAATGTTTGACCAAATGCACCTGACTTTAGAGCGAATGAAAACCGAGCTAGAAAAACAGGCTTAGTCAATCTTAGATTTTGAATTAATTGCTAATCCAAAATCTAAAATCTAAAATTATTGTGATTTGGGGCGAGAAAACTGAGAAGGTGGCTTGAAGTTTTCTACTGGTGTGTTCTTAAGTGCCTTCTCCATAAAATCTTTCCAAATAGGAGCGACCATAACACCACCTGTTGCATGGTCAGCTAATTGTCTATTGTCGTCTCTGCCTACCCAAACCGCAGTTGTTAACTGTGGCACAGTGCCAACAAACCAAATATCCTTTTCTGATGATGTTGTTCCCGTCTTTCCGGCGGCTGGACGACCTATCGCAGCACCTTTACCAGTGCCTTCAGAAATTACCGATCGCATCACATCAATAATTGCTGCCGATGCCCAAGGATCGAGAACTAGCTGAGGCTTGGGAGTGTTGTCTAGCAATACGTTACCACTACTATCGGTGACACGGGCAATTACAGTCGGTGGTGACTGCCAGCCATAATTAGCAAAGGTGGCATAAGCACTAGCCATTTCCAGAGGTGTAACACCAATTGCACCAAGAGGCAAGGAAGTAACAGGTTCCATCGGACTCATAATACCCAAGGTACGACAAGTTTCGATCACTCTATTCATCCCTACAGCCTTACCAATCTTGATTACAGGGATATTTCGTGACTGGGCTAAAGCTGTTCTAATTGGCATCGATCCCCTAAAACTGTTATCGTAATTTCTGGGTGAGTACCAACCGTTACCATCTCGATAGCTAACTGGAGAATCATCTACCGTTGAGTCTGCCGTATACTTACCAGTAGCGAAAGCAGTATAATATACAAATGGTTTAAAAGAAGATCCCGGCTGGCGTTGAGCTTGAGTTGCCCGATTGAATTCACTGGTCTTAGGATCTATACCGCCCACCAGTGCTTTGATAAAATGTGTGCGCGGATCGATAGACACCAAAGCCATTTGGTTCTTGGATAATCCTTGATCTAAAAGTGTTTTATGCCACTTAGTGACGGTTTCTTCTGCCATTATTTGGAACTTGGCATCAACCGTTGTTTGCACGCGCATCCCACCTTTAAGTAGTGTGTCACGCCCAAACTTTTTAGCCAATTCCTGCGCTACGGTGTTGGTTACATAGGGTAGGGCACTGCCTTGAAAGGATTTGATTTTACCAAGTTTGATTTCCTGCTTGAGGGCATTGTCATACTCAGACTGGTCGATCCAGTTTAATTCCAGCATTCGCCCCAGCACTTCTTTTTGTTTCTGTTTTGCCAGCTTCATGCTCACAAAGGGGCTGAATTCTTCTGGTGCTTGAATCAAACCTGCCATCATTGCTGACTCGCCCAAGGTTAAATATTCTGATGACTTATTAAAGTAACTGCGGGCTGCCGTTTGTACACCATAATTATTATGACCCCAATAAACTTGATTGAGGTACATTTCTAAAATTTGGTCTTTGGTAAGAATTTGCTCTAACCTGATTGCCAGCACTGCCTCCGCTAACTTGCGGGTAAAAGCACGCTTTTGAGATAAAAACAGGTTTTTTACCAATTGCATAGTAACAGTAGAGCCACCCTCTTTGACTCCGCCTGCTACCGCATTAACTACTATAGCCCGACCAACACCAGTGGGGTTAATACCGTGGTGATCGTAGAAGTGACTATCTTCACTTGCTAATACCGCCCGTTTTAAGTTCGGGGAAATTCTATCCAGGGGTACGACTTCTCGGTTGGCTTCCCCGTGGATACTCGTTAAAAGTTTACCCTTAACGTCATAGATGTAAGTTGTTTCTGAGGGAAAGAAGTTACGTAGCTGTCTTACATCTGGCAAATTACGGAAACTAATGGCTAAACCAACCAGTCCTCCGGCTACAATGGAACTTGCCAACATGGTAATTGAGAGCAGAGTACCGCCAGTTACCTGACCAACTCCTTTCAAAAACTCAAAACCTGATGAAGCCCGACGTTGTGGCTGTTTATCTTCAAAAGTCCTAGAAGACGACACGGCGATTTCACTTCCTCACTTATAAATTTAACTGTAATTGATTGGACGAAGCAAGGCGGTTAATTTTTTGCAATTATAGTAGTTTGGCAGATGAGAAAGCGGATAAATTGCAAGTGTTTATAACCAACTTAACTTCTAACGTGCAAAACATAGCTAACAGTGGATTTTCTAGTATGACGCAAGATTTTGCTTGGCTGCGTCGTGGTGTTGTAGAAGTTTTTCCACAACCAGTTGATGTTAACAGTGAAAGTCTAGAAAAACGTTTGGCAACTACAAACAAACCTTTGAGGATCAAGTTGGGGATTGACCCTACTGGTACTGATATTCATTTAGGTCATAGCATACCAGTACGAAAACTGCGAGGGTTTCAAGATGCTGGCCATATAGCAGTTCTAATTATTGGCGATTTTACAGCACGCATTGGCGATCCAACTGGTAAATCTGAGGTGCGCCGCCAGCTTACAGAAGCAGATGTCGCCCAAAATGCCCAGACTTATCTTGACCAAGTACGCCCTATCTTGGATTTTGACACACCCGGAAGGTTAGAGGTGCGTTATAACTCCGAATGGCTTTCTAAGCTCAACTTAGAGAAAATTTTAGAGTTACTCTCGACGATGACGGTGGGGCAGATGTTAGCTAAAGAAGGATTTGCCGATCGCTATAAAAAAGAGAATCCGATTTTTATCCATGAGTTCCTATACCCGTTAATGCAAGGTTTCGATTCCGTTGCTGTTGAGGCAGATGTGGAATTGGGAGGGACTGATCAGAAATTTAACATCGCTGTGGGCAGAGATTTACAGCGCCATTTTGGTCAAAAGCCCCAGTTTGGGATGCTGCTGCCAATTTTGATTGGCACAGATGGGGTGCAAAAAATGTCCAAGTCTTTAGGTAATTATATTGGGTTGTCAGAACATCCGGGGCAAAAATATCAAAAATTACAAGGGGTTCCAGATAATCTACTGGAGCAGTATTTTGAACTGCTGACAGATTTACCTTTGGATAATCTGCCAGAAAATCCCCGCGATCGCCAAACACTTTTAGCTTATGAAGTTGTCAAGCAGTACCACGGCGAAACAGCCGCTAAAGAAGCAAGAGAAGCAGCGCAAAGTGGCGGCAAGGAAGGTGCAGTTCCCGAATTTTCTCTAGCTGAAGTATCACATCCCGCTAAATTAGCGTATATTCTCAATGTCACTGGCTTATGCAAAAGTACAGGGGAAGGTAAGCGGAAAATTCAAGAAGGTGGGGTGCGCTTAGATGGCGATCGCATTACCGATGTTGATACAACTTTTGCCGATTCTGCTGAATTACAAGGTAAGGTTTTACAAGTTGGGAAAAATAAGTTTGTGCGTTTAGTACCTTAAATGGAGAGTGGGGAATAGGAAATGGGGAATGGGGAACAGGCACAAAAACGAGTTATAGTGCCTTTGGATGTGCCGGATGAAGAAAGTGCGATCGCTCTTATAGATCGACTTCCCCAAGTTGGTTTTTGGAAAGTCGGTTTAGAGTTGTTTACCAGCACTGGCCCAAAAATTCTGGAAGTGCTGAAGTCTAAGGAAAAGCGCATCTTCCTAGATTTAAAGTTTCACGATATCCCTAACACTGTGGCTGGTGCTTGTCGTAGTGCGGCTCGTTACGGGGTAGATTTGTTGACAATTCATTCTACATCTGGTAAAGAAGCCTTGAAAGCTGCAACAGAAGCGGCACAAGAAGGGGCAGCCCAAGCGGGTGTAAAACCGCCTAAGTTAATTGCTATTAGCTTGTTAACGAGCATTTCTGCTAGACAACTGGCGTTTGATTTAAAGATTCCTCTAGAATTACCAGAATACGCCCTAGAAATGGCATTGCTGGCTCAAGATGCAGGATTGGATGGGGCAGTTTGTTCGCCCCAAGAGGCGGCACAGTTGCGAGAAACTTGTGGAGATGACTTTTTGCTAGTTTGTCCCGGCGTTAGACCAAGTTGGGCAGAAAAAGGCGATCAAAAGCGATCGCTTACTCCAGCACAAGCAATGATTGCTGGTGCAGATTATCTCGTAATTGGCCGTCCCATCACTGCTGCTACCGAACCAGAGTTAGCCTGGAAGAGGATTGCTGAGGAGTTAACCACAGTGACATGAAGCTAAGAGTCATTGAGAAACTGCGAGACAGGGTGCAGGGTGCAGGGAAGAAAAATCTTGCCTCTTCGCTTAAGAAGAAAAATTATAGTTGGCTTGTAGCTTGTGGCTTTTGGATTTTAGTATCAAATAGCTTTACTTATCCAGCGTTCTCGAAAAACCTTACCCCTAACTCTTCGGCGCTAGCAGAAAGAGAAAATATCAACGACGGGGCGAAGTCTTTCTGTACCGATCAAAATTTAGAAACATTAACTATACAATTACTCCAAGATTTACCTAGTTATACTAATCGCGCCAGTCAACGCGCTCGTCGCCTCAGCAGAAGTAGTGATATTTACAGTTATATGCTAGTGGCAGGAAGGCCTGAGTTTACTCCTCTGCCCCTTAACCTTGAAGAATATAGTGCAGATGCGTCTAAAAGCTCTGCATCAGGAGTTGAGCAAGTTTTCTTTACTACTTTGGAGCGGCAATATATAGGAAAGAAAGCGATCGAATTGCAGGAGTTCCACTGGCTGTTGTTGACTAAAACTACAACTGGTTGGCATTTAGTGATGATGTTTTCTCAAACCGGTTCCAATTCAGCACAGCAGCCATTATCCCCACCACGCGATAGTAGTAATGGCACTGTTGCCCAAGCGGTTAATACTTGGTTACGCGATTGCCAAGCTGGAAGTGTCCGACGGATGCGTGCTGTGAATGGTGGACAATGATTCCACCCAGAACTGAAGTTATGAGCTGATAGCCAAAATCCACTCAATTAGACTGAATCGATTTAGCAAAGAGAGCAGAGTTTCTTGCATATAAACGAAAAGCACTAAAAGTAGCTTTCGCAAGAGGGAGAAAGAGATTTTTATTACCCTTTTCCCTTTTCCTTACTTCTGCAAACAGTCGATTTTGCTCTCCATCAATTTACGAGCTAGATACTTGTTTTAAACAAAATAAATGTGCATCATCCAACTAGCTTGTATCAGTGTAATTGCGCCTATGCCTTTGGGAAGATTTTCAGCAAGTTTAGCCAATAAACAGCGAAAAAAAGCAGACATTATTTAAAAACAAAGGCTGGCTTGAATTTATGCGTTGTAACTCCCGTTTTTTGGCGATAACATAGAAATAAGTTTATTTCGAGCTTCTCAAACCGCCTTTGGCGTGAGTTTTTTTATGGAGATTCAATTAATCAACATCGGCTTTGGTAACATTGTGTCTGCTAACCGAGTAGTTGCAATTGTCAGTCCAGAGTCTGCCCCAATTAAGCGGATTATTACCGATGCGCGGGACAGAGGTCAACTGATTGATGCAACTTACGGTCGTCGGACTAGGGCTGTAATTATCACCGATTCCAGCCACGTAATTCTGTCAGCAATTCAGCCGGAAACGGTAGCGAATCGCTTTGTAATTTCCCGCGATCATCAAACTGTAGATAATTAACAGTAGATTATTCCTACTCCTCTTTGTACCGTATCAGCAGTACTATGTGAATTAGATAAGTTTTCTGTCACCCTTGCTACAAATTTCTTAGTCACTAGTGGACTTGGCCGGGAACACAAGACTAATGAATAATATCTATTGATTGATTCACAGGTTGAGGGGATAATGCCAGTTTTACCCATCAAGAGTAGTGCTACCACCGAAGAATGCTTACATTTAGGCAAGTTGATTGTTTTGACTGGCCCTAGTGGGGTTGGTAAAGGCACTTTAATGCGATCGCTCCTACAACGTCATCCAGAACTTTATTTTTCCGTATCCGCAACGACTCGATCTGCCCGTCCAGGAGAAATTGATGGCAAAAATTATTACTTTGTCAGCCTTAGCAAATTTGAACAATTAGTGGCTGAAGGTGAGTTTTTAGAATGGGCAGAATTTGCTGGTAACTATTACGGCACTCCCCGTGAAGCTGTACTTAACCAAATTCAATCTGGCAAGTTGGTAGTGCTAGAAATCGAGTTAGAAGGCGCAAGACAAATTCGTGCTTCCTTCCCCAGTGCCCTCAGCATTTTTATCTTACCGCCTTCTTTTGATGAATTGGAGAAACGGATACGCTCTCGCGCCCAAGACTCTGAAGAAGCGATCGCTCGTCGTTTACTCCGCGCCCAAGAAGAAATTCAAGCCGCAGAAGAATTTGATATTCAAATCGTTAATGACGATTTTGAAACTGCTTTACATGACATTGAAACGGTTTTGATAAATTTGGAGAGACGCGATTAATCGCGTCTTGTACAGGAGTGAGGAGTTAAAATTTATAACTTCTAACTCCTCACTCCTAACTTTTCATTTCTAAATTAACCAAATAAACCTTGAATTATTCCCAGGTTAATAGTCAAAAAGTAAGCAACTACTGCACCACCAATACCACCAATTAAGAAAGAACTGGCAAAGTTGTTCCAGCTTTCTTTAGAGTTAAAAGCATCTACCGGGGGATTAGGCACGGTAACGCTAGGAAGTGCTTTGGGTGGATTGCTATTAGCATACAGGGATAGACAAGCGGTGAGCAAAACCACTAAGCCGATGGCTCCCAGTAACCCAGCCAAATTAGCGTTAGCTGTATCCCGCAGTGGGCCCAATTTGGCGAAGGGGCCAAATAGCAAGTAACCATGAGCCATGCCAACTTCTAAACCGCGTCTAGCAGGAGACAGACCTGGGCGATAGGCAGGTAAGTTATTAATGAACCACTTGCTCAAGGGAGAAGCATTAACCGGGGTTTCTAGGTTGCCCAGTTGCGGATCGCGGAATGCAGGGAAAACAACTTCCCGATTTCTGGGATCGCTGGGGAGATTCTTTGATGCGTCTACAGCTTGTGCCATATTTTATGTTCGCCTCTAAATTTAAAATGGTGGCATTTTTATATTAATAATAATTGTAGCCAAAGATTTCTTTTGGCTAAGAAGTTTAGAAAAATTAATTTAGCTACTTTTAAAAGTGTGAAACTCGCGATCTGTAAACAGGATCACGAGTTTCAAAAAACTCTTTGTGCTGCCTATTTTAGTGATAATTCTGCTTAACTAAGCTGAATATATCAACATACATAATTTTAGGAAAAACACAAGAAATTTAACTGTGCTAAATTCCATTTTCCACTTATGGCAGTGGGTGGAAAAGTAAGTCTGGGAAAAAGCGGTTGAATTCAATCAAGATACCTGCTGTGATTGTCAGCCAGATGGTAGCTGCCACAGGTGCTGTGGAAATAAACTTAATAAAATATGATGATTGATCGCCTTTGTCTGCCATGAATTTAGTCTCCAAAACGAATGAATTAGTTAAGCTGAATTTAGCGTGGGGAAACAGGGATTTCTGAATCCTTGGCTGCTAATTTACCAGAGAGTAATTCTTGGACTGCTGCTGCTGGCCAAGCAAAACCGGTGGCGATTATAGGTAGTGCCAAACCAAGATCGATTTGGATTTCTTTGAGTTCAGTGTCAGATTCCTTTTTGATTGCTTGCAAGTAGGCACGACCTACCCAACCAATCCAACCAGCAATATATAAAAACAGAATGCTGGGAATCAAAAAGTCACCAGCCCGATCTAGACGACCATCAACAATTAAGTGAGGGTAGCCTTCAGGGCCGCACAGCGCCTGAGAATAACGCTCAAACCGCTTTTTCCCAGATTGGGGATCGGCGGTAGTATTGCGGGCATTAGCTGCTAGCTCTTGAAAAGCGGGATTGTCCTTGCACGGTGTCAAATTAGCCCCTAAAGCTTGTGCTGGGGAGGCAAAATTGAACCAAAGACAAATCGCTAACATCAAAGCAAACAATCGTCGCATAGAGTTGTTTCCTTTTATTACAAAACAAGAAGTTCTTTGTACAAAACGAAGCGGCTTGTACAGCTGTTTATTTGCATAACTAGGAAGTCATCATACTCTTGGGTGGGAACCGAGTAAAGTTCAAGTAAATAAAAGTTAAAGCTTCTCAACCAAAATTGAGTTCTGAGTAGTGAGTGCTGAGTGCTGAGTGCTGAGTAAAGAATTGTTGTAGGGTAGTAAAGAAGCAAAGATTTTCTGTCTGTTACTCAGGACTCCAGACTCAGCACTGATTACTCTCAATGACAACCGTTTTAGCAATAGAAACTAGCTGTGATGAAACTGCCGTCGCAATTGTTAACAATCGTAAAGTTTGTAGCAGTATTGTCGCCTCGCAGATTCCAGTCCATCAGCAGTATGGTGGGGTAGTGCCGGAAGTCGCATCTCGCCAGCATTTGGAAACGATAAATGTTGCGATCGCACAAGCTTTAGAGCAAGCCCAGCTAGGCTGGGGACAAATTGACGCAATTGCCGCCACTTGTGCGCCTGGACTCGTAGGAGCGCTCTTGGTGGGGTTAACTGCTGCCAAAACCCTAGCAATGGTACACAAAAAGCCATTTTTGGGAGTTCATCACCTCGAAGGTCACATTTATGCAACTTACTTGAGCGAATCAAGTCTAAATCCCCCTTTCTTGAGTTTATTAGTTTCTGGCGGACATACAAGCTTGATTTTCGTCAAAAATTGTGGTAATTACGAAACACTGGGGCAAACCCGTGATGATGCTGCGGGTGAAGCCTTTGATAAAGTGGCGCGATTATTAAAGCTAGGTTATCCCGGTGGGCCAGTAATTGACAAGTTGGCACAACAAGGAAATCCCCAAGCCTTTGCTCTCCCAGAAGGAAAAGTTTCTTTACCTGGCGGTGGGTTTCATCGTTATGATGCGAGTTTTAGTGGGTTAAAAACGGCTGTATTGCGTTTAGTGCAGCAACTAGAAAAAGATGGTGGACAAGTGCCAGTGGCAGATGTAGCAGCTAGCTTTCAGGAAACCGTAGTGCGATCGCTAACCAAAAGAGCGATCGCCTGTGCCCTAGACTATGGTCTAGATACAATTGCCATTGGTGGCGGTGTAGCAGCTAATAGTGGGTTGAGAAAAAACCTCCAAGCTGCCGCCGTTAAACATAACCTCCGCGTCCTATTCCCGCCTCTGAAATTTTGTACCGATAATGCCGCTATGATCGGCTGTGCCGCCGCCGATCATCTATCTCATGGTCATACGTCGCCCCTCACACTAGGCGTTGAGTCTAGGTTAGCGCTGACCCAAGTGATGAAGTTATATCACCCTATTGAGTAGTTATTGGTCCTTGTAACCACCAATGACTAATGACTAATGACTAATGACCAATGCCTAATTCCCAATAACTAATCACTAATGACTATCGACCGAATGCGATCGGCCACTTCATCCGGCTGTTCCAACATAGCCAGATGTCCACAATTAGGAATTTCCAGAACATTGTCACCACAGTATTGGAACAGTCTGTGAAAGCTAGCTAAATGGCGTACATACTTGGGTTCCATAACCTTATCCTCAGCACCAGCCAAAAAATAAACTGGCTGCTTCAGTTGGGATACTAGCTCAGGTAAACGATTGATTTCTTCCTCCGTTGTGGAATCTAACAGAGTTCCTAACGCTGCCTCTGGGTCAGCCACAACGAAATCAATCAGCCTCTGACGTGCCCAATGGCGGTCTAAAGGACGCACTACACTGGCTCTCGTAAACAGCAAATCAATCAAAGGCACTTGGGAGAGCCAACGCGGGCGGACTTGCAAAAATTTCTGACCCGCCGAGCGAAACTGCTCAAAGGCTTCTTTGAGGTAAATACCACCGCCAGCATTAATACAGATAACTCCCTTAACACACTCAGGTATTTGATCTGCTCCCCAAAGAGCGATCGTACCTCCCAAGGAGTGACCAATTAGCCAAGCACTAGTAATATTCAACTGTTTTAGGAGAATGGCTAAATCCTGAGCATAAGCAACAGGAGTATAAAGAGAATCGATTGGTGAGCCAAGCCCACTATTCGAGATGGGCATCAGACTCAGAGACGCTTGTGCCCGACTAAAATCGGTTTGTACCTGGGACTGGGATTCACCAAAACCCCGCAAATCATAGGAAAGGCACTGCAAATCATCTGATAGGCGGGAAATCACAGGTTGCCAATATTCACGGCTATTGAGCCAACCGTGAATAAATACTAAAGCGTGGGGGCAGGAAGTGGGAGCCGTTAGCTCGTATGCGTGTGGAACGCCCAAGATTTCGATAGTTGCCATGTTTATATCGTACCCCGAAGGGTGGGTGCGACTAAATACGGAATAGGAAGAGAGACGTGATTAATCGCGTCTGTACAGGAGTTAAGAGTTAGGAATTGTTAATTTTTAATTACGAATTACATTAGCCAAGCGGGGCGTAGCCCATTACGAATTACTTAACTCATAACTCCTCACTTTTCTCATTTCCCCAGCAACCTCTGTCGCACTCCTTCGGCAATTTTGTGACCGAGATATTCAGGAATAAGGCTTTCATTTGGCCCCAATAAGTAGAGAATTAGCCGTGTACGTCCACGCCAAACCAATAAATTGGCATTGACTACCAGCAGGTCTTCCTGCCAGATGGCATACATCACTTTGTAGAATAATCCTGGTTGATTATCGGCTTCAATCACCAAGGCAGGGAGATGAAAGACCGGATCGACATAGAACTCAGTTTGTACCTGCTCTAAGCCAGTATCAAGATTAAATTCTACAGCCAGCATCTCTTCTACCTCAAATCGACCTCCTAAAGCCTCGCGGATGGCACGACAGACATTTTCTGCGGTTTTCTCGGTCAAGGCTTTACTACCACGAGATACCAACAATTTGATAAAAACTAACATTGGTGGACGGATCTGACCGTATAGGCTCAGACCGTGAATAGTCAACCCATAAGCTGCTAGTACACCAAAAATATCGCTGAGGAGAAAAGACTGGTTACGGTAAGCAAAATGCAAAGCACTTTTACTACCTTCCGGTTTCAGTTCAATCACAGCGCGTCTAGTTTTATACAGACGGTAGGCTAATCGCAAATTTTGCAGTTGAATCTCACTGCTGACGAATTGCTCATAAAACTGGGGAAACGCTCGGTTAAAGCGCTTTAGAAGTTCCAGTGTTGAAGATTTTAAACCAGAAGCCATTGTTAAGGGTAAGACTCGCTTGCTTTCATCACCTGGGGACTAGGGAAAAATTTTCCCAAATACTCAATCTCTTGTATACAATTCACTCCTAAGCTAACCTGCATTTAAGCTCCATACGAGCAATTATCAGGATTTGGTTTTCCATATTAAATTTTGCATTCTAAGCAGAGACTTCTGACCATCATAACTTCGGTGTTCAATTCCTTTAGCCAACAAGAGGATGAGTCAATAGAAAATGATTTTGAATTTTGAATTACTTTATATCCTTACTTTTGGGGAATTTCTCCTAGCCTTTACAACAAAATGCTAAAGTTGAAAATGATTGGTGTGAAACACGCTCTAAATAGCTGTTACCATTGCAAATCCCGAAAACAACCGAAAAATTTTGAGTGTAAGGGGTAGCAAATGGAGCTAGCTATGTCAGACGTGAATCAACACTCCTGAGAGTGGAAATCAATTTAGTTATACTACCCGAACCACGTTGGCATGGGTTTTTGGAAAACTTGGTTTAGTACTCCTGAATCTGTAGCGACAACTAGGACAAACCCCTTTGAAGAACGTGTGGATGCTGCGGGCAACTCCAACCCCAGCAGCATTAGCGAAGCTTCTTCAAAGGAAACTCGCATCGTCTTCAGTACGGAGCGAGATATTGACCTGTATGAGCTAGAAGAACTCTGTGATGCAGTTGGTTGGTCGCGTCGTCCTCTAAGAAAAGTGAAAAAAGCTATTGAGCATAGTTTTCTTGTCGCCTCAATGTGGCAGGTGAGAGGAAACCAAAAGCGGCTCATTGGTTTTGCCCGCGCTACCTCAGATCACGCGTTTAATGCCACTATTTGGGATGTGGTGGTTCACCCAGACTTTCAAAGTCAAGGACTGGGTAAAGCACTGATGAAATACGTTCTCAAAAAACTGAGAAGTGAAGAAATTAGTAATGTCACTCTCTTTGCAGATCCCCATGTTGTAGATTTCTACCGGACTATGGGGTTTATGGCTGATCCAGAAGGCATTAAAGGCATGTTCTGGTATCCTCACTAGCGCTCAATCAAAATAAAACCCGATCCGATTTGCATGAGAAAATCTATTGTCTTGATGTAGTTTTGAAAGGTTCAGCCGACAAGGGCGCAAGTATATATCTTGTAGAACTAAGTCGGCAAAAAACCTTTATCAGTGTAAAAATCTAATCTATCTTGTTCTTGGCAAAGGAAAAAAGATTAGGCATAAGCCGTATGATGTGATATAATAACCTTAATGCTTTTGGAAAAGCGCGATCGCTTTAATGGGAAACTAAAACCAAAGTCCCAAAAGTAGATGAGTATAACCGGGATGTAGCGCAGCTTGGTAGCGCGCCTGCTTTGGGAGCAGGATGCCGCAGGTTCAAATCCTGTCATCCCGATTTAAGTAATATGTTTAATAGCTAAAGTAAATTGACAAAGTTTACTTGCTACGCAATGCAATTAAATTGTACGTTTTTACGGATAATCGCAATTTTCCTGTTATGGTGTTGGATTGAATGTTGAAGCTTAACGAGCAAATTTCACCCTGAAGCGGTAAGATATTGCTGATACTGGACTTTGTATCGATTTGAGAAGATATTAAAGCAAGCGCAGATGGAACGATTGATTAAGTAATAGCGTCACCCGATATTAGAGAAAGCCGATAGAATGGCATTTATCATATCTAAGGTCGAGAGACTAAGAAACTTTTCACCGTTTGAGAAGACATATAGTAGGCATCTACAGCATTTCGTGGTGAATAGCAAAGCAAAATCGAGAAGAACACAACTTTAGTACTGTCGATTTGTGAAAACGATACTATAGCAACCATCAATACTTGGGGAATATTGGATTTTGACCGTTGACGCTTAACCTGAACCTCAACGCGCACAATGAATTTTTTCCAACTCAAATAGATTGCTATATAACTAAAGCTAGTTGGTGCTGTGCAAATCCAACCATTTGTTTAATTTAATTAGATTATTGATGCGAGGAGCAGTCATGAAATCATTTATCCGCTTGGGCGCAACATTAGGTATAGCTGGCAGTGTATTTTTAGCGGGACTTTCAGGAATAGGCAATTTACCGGGAATAGGCAATCTAGAGGCGGTAGCGTTGCCACAAGATCAGATAGTGAAAAAGCTCCAAGAAGTACCTGTATTCACCCTTACTAACCCTAAAGGTGAATTCGTAGTTCTTTCGAGGAAAAACAACGCGTCCAAGCCGATCTCACAAGTAGGATTTTTTATTAGCAAGCAAGATGCTCAAAAATTCCTTGATAATCGGCTCAAAAAAGAAAATCCCCAATTGGCAAGCACTTTACAGGTGAGACCTTTATCCCTGGCAGACTACTATAAAATAGTCCAAGAAAGCAAAAAGAAATCAGACTCTGTAATTTATACTTTAGTCCCGACGCAAGCACAGGTAGCTTCAGCAACAAGTATGCTGAATCAAAATGGTAAAAAAGGGGAGCAATTCAATGGGATTCCTTTATTTGTACCCAAATTTAAGAAAGATAATAGCTATTTGACCATTCCCTTAGCAAAAGGCAACGAGCGGTACATCCCATTCTTTTTTGAAAAAGAGCAAGCAGTGGCTCTGTTAGACCAATTCAAAAAAGCCGTGCCCAAGGAAGCAGAGAACACTGAAATTCAGGTAGTGGATTTGTACGGTGTTATGGAGGCTCTCAATAGCAGCACCGACCCTAGTATCAATAAAATTGTTTTGTATCCATCACGGGAGTCCATCAATTTTATTCGCTCACTTGCGCCGAATCAATCCCCAGCTGCTGCACCTGCTCCGAAAAAATAACGGTTATGTACTCCAAGGTTGAGGCATGGGGGAGAAGCATCTGATAGTTTCTGGTTTACAACTTTGGCAGTGGCGAAATGCAGCCCTTGAAGCAGCGATCGCCACTAATGTCCCAACAATGGAGGTAGATTGGCTACTCTTAGAAGTTGCTGGGTTAGACCGCTTGGCACTGCGTTTGGAGTCTTTTAAAAACTGGCCGCAAATTCAGCTGCAATTACCTCTCGAAAAGTTAGACCAGCTATGGCAAAGGCGATTAAACGATCGCTTACCAGTGCAGTATATTGCCGGAGTGACACCTTGGCGTAACTTTCAAATTGCGGTGTCAAGTGCCGTTTTGATTCCCAGACCAGAGACAGAGAGCTTAATTGATTTAGCTTTAGCAGCAGCTAGCGGTGTATCAGGACATTGGGCAGATTTAGGTACTGGCAGTGGAGCGATCGCCATCGGATTAGCAGATGTCTTGCCAAAAGCAACAATTCATGCAGTTGATTATAGTTTAGAAGCCCTAGCGATCGCCCAAACCAACGCCGATAATTTGGGTTTTGCTGACCGGATTAAATTTTATCAAGGTTCTTGGTGGGAGCCACTAGCATTTCTCAAAGGTCAGTTTAGTGGTATGGTATCGAACCCTCCTTATATACCCACCAGCACCTTACCTACACTGCAACCAGAAGTAGTTAACCATGAACCACATCTAGCTTTGGATGGTGGCGGTGATGGCTTAGATTGCATTCGCCATTTGATAGAAAGTTCTCCCAGTTATTTACAATCTGGCGGTGTATGGTTAATTGAGATGATGGCAGGGCAGGCGGATGCAGTGCGAGAACTTTTGCAAAATCAAGGTAGCTATTGTAAGATTCAAATTCACGCTGATTTAGCTGGAATTGAACGCTTTGCCCTGGCCTACAAAAGTTAGGAAATAGGGTATGGAGCATAGGGCATAGCGCATAGGGAAAATGCTCCATACTCTATACCTGTACCCATAAAAATGACACAAGTTTCTTTAACAAATCTAATAGCTGGCGCACAGGCTGGTCTTTTGGTAAGCTTTCCTACTGATACTGTTCCTGCACTTGCGGCGATACCAGAAAAAGCTGGGTTAATTTTTACGGCGAAGCAACGCAGTCAAGACAAACCTTTAATTTTGATGGCTGCTAGTGCTGAAGATTTGTGGCTCTATGTTAAAGGTAGTGAAAACGAGTATAAAGTTTGGCAAGAACTAGTTGAGAAACATTGGCCAGGAGGGCTGACATTAGTTTTGCCAGCAAGTGAACGATTGCCAAAAGTTATGAACCCTATCGATCCAACGACAATTGGTATTCGAGTCCCGAACAGTGCGATCGCTCGAACTATTTTGGCGCAAACAGGCCCCCTTGCTACCACTAGCGCTAATTTTTCCGGTCAGCCACCTTTGCAAACGATGGCACAAATTGAGACTCAGTTTCCCCAGGTTTTGACTCTAACAACGACAGAATGTCAGGGTGAAACAGCAGCAATGGGTATACCTTCCACCGTTGCGAAATGGACAGGCATAAATTGGCAGATTTTACGACAAGGTGCGATAAAGTTAGATATTTCGAGTGATAACCAAATATAGGTAGTTATAATGTTGTTTTCCTGATTTTCACAACAGAGAAATCTGGAACTTTAGGCTGCGCTGTTGTGGTCAATTAACAAGTTAATAACTGCCAAATTATGAATTGGAGCAACTGGATATATCTAGGAGCAGGACTCGCACTAGGTATAATTTTCTATCGGTTATTTGTGCTATGGCTACGCCCGCCGCAGGCATCAGCAAATGTTTCATCTAGCTCATCCCTAATAGCGCCATTAGAGCAAGAGGAGATGCCACCGATATCACAACAGCTACAGCAAACGCAGTTGGCATACTTTATGGCAAGGGAAATGAGCCAGTTTAAAGCTGGTTTTTTGGCACGAACTACCCATGAATTGCGATCGCCTCTCAATGGTTTGATTGGCTTACATCAATTAATTTTGTCAGATTTATGTGAAGATCCGGCTGAAGAACGAGAATTTATTGGCCAAGCTCACGAACGAACGCTGAAGCTACTCAAGCTGATAGATGAAATTCTCACCGTTGCGAGAACGGAACACGGTACTAATAAATTAGATATTCAGCCTCGACCGTTAGCGCAAATTTTGGAAGATGTTCATAAATTAACTTATATGCTGGCGGCTAATCGCAATTTTCCCTTGCAATTGTTACCCGCCGATCCAGAAATTTATGTTTTAGCAGATTATCTCTGGCTCCGCCAAATATTGATTAGTTTAATAGACACTGCCATTACTCAAATGGAGGAAGGCAGTATTTGTATTTCTAGCAATATCTTACCTACAAATAATTTTGTAACAATTTGGCTGGATGTTCCAACTCATGCCATACCCTCGAGCGAGCCGATTGATTTGCTCAAATCTGACGAGCAGCAGATCCAGATTGATCAAAAGGCTGCTCTTTCTCCAGGAATGAGGTTATTAATCAATCAGACTTTAGTGGAAGTTATGGGAGGAAAGTTAGAAATTTTGCCTTCGACCATTGCCAAGGAACCACATCAGGAGATTACCAGACTACAAATCTCTATCCCCCTAGTGATTCCTGAAGCTGAACTTCTGTAGCAGCAACAAAAACATGGTTAGCTAGGTTGTGTAGCACCATTGTAGTGGTGGTGTTGGTTTGAAAACCCATCTTTTCGTAGAAGCCCTGCTGGTGAGTAGTCATCAGATAAACGCGCTCAACCCACCTCATGCGGGGATGACACAAAACGGTTTCTAATAACTTGCTTCCCAACCCACTACTTTGATACTCTGGATGAATGACAACATCCCAAATTGTGGCGCGATATATGCCATCAGATGTTGCTCTAGCAAAGCCAATAAGTCGATCGCTATCCGAGACATAAATCACTGGTTCACTATTGGCAATGGCTATACCTAAATCTTCAATACTGCGTCCCTTTGCCCAGAAAGCTGAAACGTTTAACAGTTCTTGGAGTTGGTAAAGGTCAATTTCAGATTTGCGTTCGCTAAATTGAATCTGAGACTCGTTCATTTATGGCATCCACTTTTGGCAATATCTTTGTATATTTAAGCCATATTTTGCTAAAAATTGCTGTACGTGTATATGTATATGCAACGAGAAAGAAAAATTAATGACAAACCCACTTCCACAGAGGATGACTTGGCCCCTGCTGACGTATTCGATAAACTTGTTTTTCTAAACGTTGTTTTTCCGACTTTGGAAGTCCAAATAAGATATTCCGACTTTGCCAAACTAAAACAGCAGCAGTCATCCCAATGCAAAAGGCTAAACCGAAGGTAGACAGTGGATGGTAGAAGAGTCCATATCGCACCGCTACCCAGGTAAAATATTGTTCCCACAGAGAAATTTCTGCACGTAGACCCCACAAGCTAACAGGCCCAATGGTGAGCCACAAACAGCCGACAAACAGCCATCTACCGTATAATGTCAGCTTATGTAGCCTTTGTACTTGTTGAATAAAGGATGCGTCAGAGTTCTCAAATTCTGGATTAGGGATTAATGGTTCTTCAGGTTGATCCATAGAAGAATAAAATTCCAAAGCATAGGTGAGCAATTTAAAATGCTTTAACCCAATTGTGAAATGCACACAAGTTTAACTATCTTGAGAACTGGCGGATGTATCAATCGGCTCTACGCTTTCTACCACTTGGGATTCATCCCTTTCTCGCCACCATGTAAGGAGAGTACTGGCGATGAAAATACTCGAATAAGCTCCCATTGTGAAGCCAATAATCAAAGCTAGGGAAAAGTTTCTCAGTGTTTCTCCGCCAAATAGAAAGATCGCAGTTAATGTCAGCAAAACGGTTAAGGTCGTGTTGATTGATCTTGTCAGAGTTTGGTTAACCGCATCATCAACAATTTCGGCAATCGGGTGTTCAGGATTGATTTTAATGGTTTCCCGAATGCGATCGTAAATCACCACTGTGTCGTTGACTGAAAAACCTGTGATGGTCAGTAAGGCGACGATAAAAAGGCTATCTACTTCGATGCCCGCTACCAAACCCAAAATTGAAAAAGCCCCAACTGTGATCAAGATATCGTGAAATAGGGCAACGATCGCAAACACAGCATAATCTAACTGAAAGCGGAAGCTCATATAGATAGTAATACCAATGAAGGAAACTATCAGAGCTAATATCCCAGACCTCAACAGTTCTTTTCCCAGGGTAGGGCCAACAGAGTCAATTTGATTTTTTTGCGGATCAAAAACCCCAATTTCTTCGCTTAAAGCATTTTGCAACTTGGTGCGCTGATCGACAGTCAAATCTTTTGTGCGAATTAGTACACCATTTTCTGCACCATTTTCCGAAATAAGTTGGATGCTGCTATCAGCTAGTCCCTGCGCTTTTGCTACTTCCCGGACAGCGTTGATATCAATTGGTTTGTCACAATTGCCTGGTTTGGTGCAATCTCGGACAAACTGTAACCTTGTACCACCGATAAAATCTAAACCAGGGCGTAAGGGGGCGTGAATATTGGGTTGTTGCCAAGAAATCACCATTGAGATGATACCGGCAAGAATAATCGCAACAGAAATAGCCCACCAAAGCGATCGCGATTTGTTAATACTCAGTTTCATGGAGTCACCTCTGCCTTATTCGATGTTGGCAGGTTTGGACAGAAAAGTTCTGTCTTCCGCAAGGAATGAATTGAAATTGCCAAAAACAGCAATGTCCGACTACAAGTAATTGCGGTAAACATACTCACAGCCACCCCCAAAGCTAAGGTAAGAGCAAAACCTTTGACTAAACCAGACCCCAGCCAAAACAGGGCAGCACAAGCAATCCATGTAGTGACGTTGCTATCTAAAATACTAGAAAATGCTCGGTAAAAACCAGATTCTACAGAACGATACAGAGATTTACCTGCTCGTAATTCTTCACGTGTCCGTTCAAAAATTAGTACATTAGCATCAACCGCCATCCCAATACTGAGGATAAAACCAGCAATTCCCGGCAAAGTTAGGGTAACGCCCAATAAAGCAAAGGTTGACCAAGTTAAGAGGGAATAGATCACTAGTGACACATCCGCAATCAATCCTGGTAGTCGATAGTAAACCACCATGAATATTAATACTAAAGTCAGACCACCAACTCCAGCATAAATACTACTTTGAATACTATCTTTACCTAATGTTGCCCCTACTGTCCGCCTTTCTGCGATTTCTACTGGTACGGGTAATGCACCACCACGTAGCTGTACACCCAAGTTATTAGCTTCTTGTGCGGTAAATCTTCCTGTAATTACGGCAGAGCCGCCAGTAATACCTGCGGCGGCAAATTCTATACCCACGGTAGGAGCGCTGATCAGTTCATTGTCTAGAAAAACACCTATACTTCGCCCAGTACCGGCGAGATTTTTCGTCAAATTGGCAAACAGTTCACCACCCTTTTGGTCGAAGCGAATGGTAACGTGCCAGTTGTTACCTTGAGTGGGTTCACCATAAGCATCCTTGAGGTATTTGCCACCTAGTGGTGGATTAGTACTTTCAAACAATTCTGCGATCGCTTGATTACTTTTTTGTAAATCTTCTTGATTTTTGACAATTGCTGCTTTGTCAGTACTCTTTCTCAACTCTTCTTGCTTGACTTTCAATTCGGCTCTAGATGTTTGGAAAGCACGCAGTTGAATTTCTGTATTTGGCTTTTGGGTACGAAATTCTAACTGTGCTGTACCGCCTAACACCCGTTCGGCTTGCTCTGGATCGTTAACCCCTGGTAGTTGCACCAATATTTTATCTGCGCCGACTGTTTGGATCAGTGGCTCAGAAACACCCAAACCATTAATCCGGCCTTCGACAACTTTCTTCACACCTTCCAATTCTCGTTCGGTGATTTTGGGAATTTCTGCTGATGGTTTCACCTGAATTGTTAGCTGTGAACCTCCCCGCAAGTCCAGTCCCAGGGGTATCGGAATTGTCGCAATCACCGTAAAAGCGGCGATTATCATGACTAAAATCAAAATTAATAGCGATCGCTGTCTTTGCATACCATAACTCGCAACTGACAAACGCTATAATAGCGCTCTTTTGAGGAGTTAGGGCATTGGGAATTGGTAATTGGGCATGAATAAGAGACAAGGTAGACAAGGAAGAGGGGGGAGACAAGGGAGAGACTTATTCAATAATTCCCTCTTGTCCCCTTGTCCCCTTGCTCCCCAGTCCCTATTCCTTAGACTCGCAATGCCACCATTTTTTCCACAGCTTCCACGATTTGCTCTGGTTGGATGATTGTTAGTCGTTCCAGATTGCCGTTGTAAGGCGTGGGTATATCTTGAGAAGAAAGCCGCAGTACTGGCGCATCTAATTCATCAAATAAGCGATCGTTTATTGAGGCGATGACTTCTGCTCCGATACCCGCAGTTCGCATTGATTCTTCCACAACAATGACTTTATGGGTTTTACGTACTGATGCACCGATTGTATCAAAATCCAATGGTTTAAGGGATATTAAATCAATAACTTCTGGATCGTAACCTTGTTTTTCAAGTGTTTTTACTGCTTGCAGCACATGATGCCGCATCCGAGAATAAGTGATAATTGTGACATCCTTTCCTTGGCGCACAACTTCGGCTTTATCTAAGGGTAGTAAATATTCTTCTTCTGGTAAATCTTCTTTCAAGTTGTAAAGCAAAACGTGTTCAAAGAACAACACGGGATTATCATCGCGGATAGCTGATTTTAGTAGTCCTTTGGCGTTTCTTGGTGTCGAGCAGGCAACAATCTTCAATCCTGGTACAGCTTGGAAGTAAGTTTCTAATCGTTGGGAATGTTCTGCACCTAGCTGCCTTCCTACACCACCAGGGCCGCGAATTACCATCGGAATTTTAAAGTTACCGCCGGAAGTATAGCGCAGCATCCCAGCGTTGTTGGATATTTGGTTGAAGGCGAGCAATAAAAAGCCCATATTCATGCCTTCGATGATGGGACGCAACCCTGTCATGGCTGCCCCTACTGCCATACCAGTGAAGCTATTTTCAGCGATGGGGGTGTCTAGAATGCGGAGTTCGCCATATTTTTGGTACAGGTCTTTGGTAACTTTGTAGGAACCGCCGTAGTGTCCTACGTCTTCACCGAGAACGAATACGCTGGAGTCACGGGCCATTTCTTCATCAATGGCTTCGCGTAAGGCGTTGAAGAATAGTGTTTCTGCCATTTAGACCTTTTAGTACGATTATGGTTTTAGAATTTTATCGTGCTGCTGTCGCAAATACGGTGAGCGATCGCACTAGTTAGAGATTGGGTTTTTTAAACGAACTGCCCCAAACATAGAGCGAGTAATTGCCATAACTATATCAAAGCTATTTAATTTAGATTTTAGATGTTTTATGAGCTTGATGAGCGATCGCCTCTCACTCTGGCAAATCTGCTGATTTATTTATGTAATAAGACGCAAAGCCAACGTATAAAATACATTTAAAGCTTCCTGATTGAAAAATACCAATTTAATGTCAGGTTTTTTAGAAGATAAGTATCCTCGGCAAAACCCGCCATCAAATTGACTAAACAAAATATATCAATCAAATTTTAGGAATTTTAGCTAGTGCTGTCCTCTGAAAAAACTATAATCAAGTAGCGATCGCATCCCTAAAACACCCGCTCAAAAGGCTTTTTCCGATAACGCCGATAAATATCAAAATCACTGTCCAAAGTAGCGATTGCAGCAATATCCAAACGCTCTGAAATGACAATCAAGGATAAATCTGCAAAATCCCCTGGTAAATCTCTGTACTGAGTATTTAACTCAGCAATGCGCGAAAAATCTTGCGGCAATATTTGCTCACACTCGTAGAGTTGTTTAGCAACATCTAGAAGAAACTCGTTTTGTGTACGCCAATCAAAGTTGAGCAACCACACCACTTCTGCAATACAAATGGGCGTAGTCACCAGCCTAGAAGTACACTTTTCAAAGAAGCGACGCACCTGTTGGTGATACTGATCTCTGGCGCTGTAGTACGCAAACAAAAACCCGCTATCCGCAAGTATAAGCGGATAGTAGGTCATGGATGGCGCTTGTTAAGATATTGAGCGATCGCTTTTTTACGGTTTGAGCGTTCCGATAAATCCGTTGGTGCATTTTGTAGCAGATGTTCAGGGTGTGCACCTCGCCTCTCTAGCAAGGTTTTACCCGCTTGTAAGGTTAGCCAGCGTTCAGCAATTAAGCGTCGGATCAATTCACTCTTTTCCATTTGCTCGTGAGCCAAAATATCGGCTAGCTGCCGTTCTGTTTCTTCGTCCAGCCTGACACTGAGCATAACTTTTATCATACTTGCAATACACGTATGACAAGTATAACGCGGATTAGTTAGATTTTTTTTGAATTTTGCACCAGCCAAACCCAAAATACAAAGAATCTCACGCCTAAACACCAAAACACAACTCTGCGTCTTCGCGCCTCTGCGTGAGATTTACCCCTAAATTAGTATTCAATATGCCTAGCTTACTTCAACCATCGCGCCGCATCTTTGGCATGGTAGGTCAAAATCAAGTCTGCACCAGCCCGTTTAAACCCAGTTAAAGTTTCCATAACCACGCGCTCTTCATCTATCCAACCGTTGAGAGCCGCAGCTTTCACCATCGCATACTCGCCAGAAACATTGTAAGCCGCAACGGGTAAGTTACTCGCTTCCTTCACGCGCCAGATAATATCCATGTATGCCAAGGCTGGCTTAACCATAAGCATATCAGCACCTTCGGCGACATCCAAGTCAATCTCTTTAATTGCTTCGCGGGCGTTACCTGGGTCCATTTGATAAGTTCGTCTGTCGCCAAATTGCGGTGTCGAGTCTGCGGCATCGCGAAATGGGCCATAATAACCCGAAGCATACTTAGCAGCATAAGACAAAATCGGCGTGTCTTGAAATCCTGCTTCATCCAAACCCTGACGAATTGCTTGCACAAATCCGTCCATCATCCCTGAAGGCGCAATGATATCGGCACCGGCTTTGGCTTGAGAAACTGCTGTTTTCTTCAACAATTCCAAAGTTGGGTCATTTAAAACTCGTCCTGTCAAATCACCAACTTGTAAATAACCACAATGACCGTGGCTAGTGTACTCACACAAACAAGTATCAGCAATTACAATCAAATCTGGCACTGCTGCTTTTACCGCCGTCGCTGCTTTTTGGACGATACCGCAATCATGCCAAGCACCAGTTGCATCTACATCTTTATCAGCCGGAATCCCAAATAAAATAATAGAAGGAATTCCTAAGTCGTAAACTTCTTTTGCTTCTTCAACGATTTTATCTACCGAAAGTTGGTAGACTCCGGGCATGGATTTCACCTCATTAGCGATTCCCTCACCTGGTACGGCAAATAATGGGTAAATTAAATCGCTTGTTGTTAAAACAGTTTCACGAACCATCCGGCGCAGTTGGGGATGAGTACGCAGACGACGGGGGCGGTGTGTAGGAAACATAAAATTTTATGAAGAAAAACAACGCAGATGGACACAAAATAAAGCGTCACAAAAGCAGGCTAAAATTTTCCTGCCGTCAGACAGACTACAAACAGTGCTTAACTGTCCTTTGCCCTACTCTTAATCAAGTTGTGGGGCAATTTTGTATTCTACAGCTTGGTTGCACCTATCCAACGGACTGGGAAAAAAACGACATAATAAGCAATTCAAAATTCAAAATCGTCAGACCTTCTGTTGGCAAAATCCTGACGATTGCTTGTGTGCATCAAGGCACAACAGCTTAATAAAAATAACTAACAATTCCCAATGCCCAATGATAATTTCTTCTAAAGAAATCGGAAAATGTAGGGATAACGGAAGGGTATATCAGGATTGCTGAAAACTCCGATAAGCGCCCAAATTGTTAATCCCCAGTGTAATAGATATCCCAGACCAGCTAGTGGCCCCAATAATAATAGAGGTAGCACTAACCAACCGAATAGAAAAAACAGCGCTCCCAGAATTGCACCATAAAACCAGACATTAAAGTGAAAATTGATGGATTCTTTAGCGTTTTCTTTAACAACAGGATCGTCAGATACAAGGAGTATGGTGATAGGGACACCTACAGATACCAATGTTGTGCTGAAAAAAATCGCTCCATGCGACAAGGCTGATAGAAGCTTTCGCTTGTCTGTGTCGTACATTGCTTTCTCCTCTTTAGTTAGATTGTTGGTTATACTACGACCCTATCACGAGCATCGTTGTCTTAAGATTAAAAGACTTGCCAGAGTCAAAAAAAATTAAGCTAGCTAACAAACAAATACAATTATGTCTACTGAACTTCAGTCTGAACTTATTCAAGCGGTTGAACTGCGCCGCAACTTTGCGATTATATCTCACCCCGATGCGGGTAAAACGACACTAACAGAAAAGCTACTCCTGTACGGAGGTGCAATTCACGAAGCTGGGGCGGTTAAGGCACGGCGGGCACAGCGTAAGGCTACCTCTGACTGGATGGCGATGGAGCAACAACGGGGTATTTCTATTACCTCTACGGTATTGCAATTTGAATACCAGAAGTGTCAAATCAATTTATTAGACACTCCCGGACACCAAGATTTCAGTGAAGATACTTATCGCACTCTCGCCGCCGCCGATAATGCAGTGATGTTGATTGACGCGGCAAAAGGTTTGGAACCCCAAACCCGCAAATTGTTTGAAGTGTGTAAGTTGCGGGGTATCCCGATTTTTACATTTATCAACAAGCTCGATCGCCCCGGAAGAGAACCTTTAGAACTGTTAGATGAAATTGAGCAAGAATTGGGGTTGCAAACTTATGCAGTCAACTGGCCGATTGGTATGGGCGATCGCTTTAAAGGTGTTTTTGACCGACACAAGCAACAAATACACCTGTTTGAACGCAGTGCCCACGGTAGCCGAGAAGCCCGTGATACGATAGTAGAATTAGGCGATCCGAGAATAGAAGAACAGCTAGAACAAAGCCTGTACTACCAACTGAAAAATGATTTAGAACTCCTAGAAGGAGTTGGGCCAGAACTAGATTTGCAGTTGGTACACGAAGGCAAAATGACACCTGTGTTCTTTGGTAGTGCCATGACCAACTTTGGGGTAGAGTTATTCCTCAAGTATTTCCTCGAATATGCCCTTAAACCCGGTTCTCATTACAGCAGTGTGGGTGAAGTCGCTCCTACATACCCGGAATTTTCGGGGTTTGTCTTCAAGTTACAAGCGAATATGGATCCGAAACACCGCGATCGCGTCGCATTTATCCGGGTCTGTACTGGTAAGTTTGAAAAAGATATGATGGTGAATCACGCTCGCATTGGTAAACTCATCCGTCTATCTCGCCCGCAAAAACTCTTTGCTCAAGAGCGAGAATCGATTGATGTGGCTTATCCTGGCGATGTGATAGGTTTGAACAATCCCGGTGTTTTTGCGATCGGGGATACAATTTACACGGGACAAAAGCTCGAATATGAGGGGATTCCGTATTTTTCGCCGGAACTGTTTGCATCTCTGAGGAATCCCAACCCCTCGAAGTCTAAACAATTCCAAAAAGGCGTTGCGGAATTGCGAGAAGAAGGTGCTGTGCAAATTATGTATTCAACTGATGAAGCCAAGCGCGATCCCATTTTGGCGGCGGTGGGTCAGTTGCAATTTGAAGTAGTGCAGTTTCGCTTACAAAACGAGTATGGTGTAGAAACCATATTAGATTTATTGCCCTACAGTGTCGCCCGTTGGGTTGAGGGTGGTTGGGAAGCATTGGAAAAGGTGGGACGAATATTCAATACCACTACAGTTAAAGACAGCATGGGACGGCCAGTGTTGCTATTCCGTAATGAATGGAATTGTCAACAGTTACTGGGCGACCATCCAGAGTTAAAATTAAGCGCGATCGCTCCAGTATTTTCTAGTCAACAACCAGTGGAGGGATGAAGAAGAATACAGAATCCAGAATCCAGAATTCAGAGAAGACTCAACTGAATTCTGACACTTGATTTCTGCATTCTTGCTTGATCAATTCACTTAGACAAGCAAAACTCGGGCGCGGTTGAGTTCCACGGCATCCGAGGTTCGCGCTTTCGCACAAACGTGGATCACCTAGAAGAGATTGGAGTGCCAGAATTTGTATGCCTTCACATGCCAAACCGTCTTTGGAGGCTGGTTTAATTGCCCTCAAGCAGGGAAATTACCAAACAGCGATCGCTCAACTAGAACCTATTGCTAGCAGCCAAAGCAATGGTACTGCTAGCTTACAAGCCCAGGTTGGTTTAGTGATGGCTTATGCTCGCACTGGCGAAGTTTCCCAAGCGATCACTATTTCCCAGAATCTCATTGAGAGTAACAATCCGCAAGTTCAAGAGTGGGCAACACGCGCTCTCGAACACCTGACAAAACGTAAGAAACGCGATCAAGAATCAAAAAATGTCGAAACTGGATTTGTAGCGTTTGATAACTCAACTCCAGATCCTCCTCCAGATTCTCCCCCAGTTACCCTTCCGGTAAACCATACATTAGAGGAAAAGCCAGAAGAGCAAGTAATAGAAACCAAGAGCGACGACACCCCGCCGATGGTGCCACTACCTAAACTCAAAGCTACGGTAGCTACACCATTACCACCACCTGCTGCACCTTTAAACGGTTTCATGGGTTCTGTTACCCGCACCCAAGCTAAATTATTTGGTGTTATTTATTGGCGACAAGCACAACGCGCCAAAGCATGGCAACCCCTACGTAAACCGAAATTAATTCCTTTACGGCTGCTGACAGCAGGAACATTCATTGCACTATTTTGGTTGATGCGAGAAATCCTCAAGTTCGCAATGGGATTGATCAACCTGACTTTAGTCAAACTACCTTATCTGGAGCCAGTACAGCTTTTATACAGCAACCCTACTAACTTGTTACTAATAGTATTGGTGATTTTGATCGGAGTATCACCTTGGTTACTGGATCTGCTACTGGCGAACTTATATGGTCAGCGAGAATTTCCCAAAGATGTATTGAATGCCCATAGCCGGGAAGCTGTGCGGGTGCTACAACGTTGTTGTCAACAGCGCCACTGGCCGTTACCCAAACTGCGGATCTTGCCAATGGCTGCACCAATTATCCTGACCTACGGTAGTTTACCACGTAATGCCAGGATTGTTGTGAGTCAAGGGCTATTAGAGCAATTGGCAGATGATGAAATCGCGATTATTTACGCTACGCAGCTAGGGCATATTGCTCACTGGGATTTTTCTGTAATGTCTTTGTTGCTGCTGGTGACACTACCAATTCATCAGCTTTATCAGCAAATATCAGAGTTTGGAGACAAAATATCAGGGATTTGGCGCTGGCCGGTGACAATTGTGGCTAGTCTCGTTTATGGACTTTGGGGTTTGTTAACTGGGACTGGATTGTGGTTGTCGCGGTTGCGGCTTTATTATAGCGATCGCGTCGCATCTGAAATCACCGGTAATCCCAACGCCTTGATTCGCGCTTTACTCAAAATTTCCATTGGCATTGCAGCTGATATCCAAAAACAGGAACAAACGAGTTGGCAACTGGAAAGCTTAAATCTCCTGACACCAGTTAGCCACCAACAGAGCCTTTCTTTGGGCACTATTGCCAGCAATTTATCTTTTGAATCATTTTTGAAGTGGGATACCGCCAATCCCTATCGTCAATGGTTTACGATTAATAATAGTCATCCTTTGATGGGCGATCGCATCGAACGCCTTTGTAAAATAGCCCGTCACTGGCATCTAGACACCGAACTACATTTTGCTAGCGAACCATCAAGGGTGAAGCGTCAGTCTTTCTTATTACAAATCGCTCCCTGGTTAGGAATTCCTTTAGGGATTCTGTTTGCAGCTTTGGTCTGGTTAACCTGGCAACTAGCATTTGCACTCAAGTTTTTGAATCTAAAGTGGATATATGAAGATTGGTCTTTCATTACAGGCTGCCTTCTAATTGGCTTTAGCGTCGGTACAGTGATGCGGATTAATTCTTTTTTCCCCGATATCAAATCCCCCACCGTACAAACTGACGACTACCTACCGAACTTATTAGCTGACCCTTCTGCCTTACCTATTGATAGCGTCAGCGTGCGTCTGGTGGGCAAATTATTAGGTCGTCAAGGTACTAGCAACTCCCTAGCGCAAGATTTAATTCTGCAATCCAGCGCGGGTTTGGTGAAATTACACCACATTTCTTGGCTAGGACAGTCAGTGAATCATCAGGATTTGATCGGTCGCCAAATTATCGTCACAGGTTGGTTCCGGCGAGGAGCAACACCTTGGATCGATGTCCACACCTTAGAAACCCAAAGTGGTAAAACCATTCATAGCCCTCATCCCATCTGGTCTACTTTTTTGGCAGTTGCAGCACAGGCTTGGGGGGCATACGTTTTTCTGACTGGTTAATTATTGGGAATTGGGAATTGGGAACTTGTACTGAGCGAAGTCGTTCGCCTAGCGTCTCGCAGAGAAGTATTGGGAATTGAGAATTGGGCATTTGCAAAGGACAAAGGACAACTGACAAATGACAAACCAGAACGTAAACAAAAGTTGCAGGTTTTCTTTCAAAGTGTTACATTTATTTACACAAACAATCGCAGCCAACATAACTCAGCACTACAGCTTAGTTATGAATTCGGATGCTTTTCCCCCTCCATACCTTTTTATCCTCCCAACACAGCAGGAAACTAACCAGCCATCGGCTGGTTTTTGTTTCAAATTATGCTCCCTTGAATAAAAAAATGTGTTTTATGTTACGATGCAGTAATACTAACGTTAGAAATGTATGCGCTAAACTAGCTACGTAGAAAATACCGTGGTAATGTAAGGAATGGTATTTGATTCTGCGAAAAAGGCATGGAAGAAAGCGTGTACTTTAGCAGGCAATAGGCTATTAAATTTACAATTCTTAGAATTAAGGTGTTATTAGCTCACCATTGTGTGGGCCTTTGGATTAAAAAAGCTTGATCCCGACGAAAAACTGTATTGTATAGGTTGACAGTTTCGAGCAAAAAATTGGTTGATGGCAGTCTTGGTCAATAGCATCTATTTAAATTAAAAGCCAAAGCCAAGTGATTGTTTTCTCGCCTTGCCATGTTCATTTAACTCTGGAGGTATAGTTCATGTCCGTTCGCCTATATATAGGTAATTTGCCTAAAGAAGAAATCGATCGTCAAGATTTGCAAGCAGTTTTTGCAGCAGAAGGTGAAGCTGTAACTACTAAATTAATTAAAGACCGCAAAACTGGCAAATGTCGTGGTTTCGGTTTTCTTACCGTCAACAATGACGAACAAGCTGATGAAATCATTGAAAAATATAATGGTCAGATGTTTAAAGACACTGCCATTAAGCTAGAAAAGGCATTACCTCGGACAAAGGGTGAAGAGGGCGACGAACAAGCTCCTAAACCAGTTCACGCTGGTAGTAGTACGCCCACTCCTGCCGTTAATAGAGAAGGTAGAGAAAGTAGCCGTCGGGAGAAAAGCTCTAAAAAGCCCCGTCGTGGAGGCGGTGGCGGCGGTTCCCGCGAAAACAGCACAACAACAACTACCGATTCAGACGCTATTCGTCCAGATCCTCGTTGGGCTTCGGAATTAGAAAAGCTGAAGCAGATGCTAGCTGCACAAACTACGAATTAATCCCTATAGGGAGAGAAATTAAAAATTAAAAGTCAGAATTTTTTTTGATTTTTAATTTTTAATTGTTGATTATCATCTGGCTGCTTAGTTAAAGGCTACTTGCAGCTATTTTTGTAAGTGCATATCGATACAACGTAATTTCTATAGAGTTGCTGCTAAAAGCTGCTTAGAAAAAAATTAAGTTTTTGTAGTTAGGTTCATTAAAAGCCTGACTGAAAATGGATGCGATGCCTACGGCGGGCTGCACCTACGCAGGAATATCTGGATTTGACAAGTTACAGTCAGTAATGGCTAGCTTCATACTGCTAAAAGAATCAAAGGCGCGATAGCTCTGAAGATAATCTACACTCAAGTAAGACCGATCGTTTGCAGCTTCTGTTATGTCCTCAACTCTAGATTCTTTGCCACCTGCGCTTGCTAAAATTGTCCAGCGCTTTCAACGCGCTTCCGAACCGAAGCGGCGTTACGAACAGCTAATCTGGTATGCTCAGAAGCTCAATGAGTTCCCAGAAGCTGAAAAATTACCCGAAAATAAAGTTCCTGGTTGCGTGTCGCAAGTTTATATTACAGCAGCCTTGGATAACGGTAAAGTTGTGTTTCAGGGCGAGTCTGATTCCCAGTTAACCAAAGGATTAGTAGGGCTTTTAGTTGAAGGATTACAGGGACTAACGCCAACTGAAATTGTCCAACTTACCCCAGATTTTATTCAAGAAACAGGCTTAAACGTTAGTCTGACACCTTCCCGTGCTAATGGATTTTACAACATTTTTAAAACAATGCAAAAAAAAGCATTGGAATGTAAGTTAGATTTGCCTAACTAAACTTGGTTATTTTAGTCATTTGTCATTTGTCATTGGTCATTAGCAAAGGACAAATGACAAATAAGGTACAACTACCAAAATTTAGTCTCATGTCAACAAATTTATTATCTACCCCTGCTGCTGCTGGTTTTGGTGGAGTGGTTCAAGAATATCTCTGGAACTGGGAAAATCAGCAATTGCGCGTTGTTTATGAAACCCTTGGTAAAGGTTCACCGCTATTGCTATTACCATCTTTCAGCAGTGTTTCGACACGTTTAGAAGTAGGCGAACTTGCTAAGTTACTCGCTCCCAATTTTCAAGTTGTAGCCATAGATTGGCCTGGATTTGGTGAATCTTCTCGCCCTAGCTTGGATTACCGACCGGAAATATATCAGCACTTTCTGGAAGATTTTGTCAAAGCTATTTTTAATACTCCCATTACTGTGGTGGCGGCTGGTCATGCTGCTAGTTACGTTTTAAAATTAGCTGTGAAGCAGGCTGCTTTCTCAAAAATTGTATTGTTAGCTCCTACTTGGCGTGGCCCTTTGCCGACAATGGGGGCAAGTCACCAAGTAGCTGGCATTGTGAGAGGATTGGTGCGATCGCCTATACTTGGTCAAGCTCTCTACAAACTCAACACTACCCAATCTTTCTTAAGTTTCATGTACCGCCGTCATGTCTTTACTGACGCGGCTAAAATTACACCTAGTTTTATTGAGCAGAAATGGGAAACAACTCAACAACCAGGAGCGCGATTTGCATCTGCTGCCTTTGTAACTGGTAATCTTGATGCTGTACGCGAACAGTCAGATTTTCTTCAACTTGTGCAGTCTTTAACCGTACCGATCATGGTAGTAATTGGGGAATCTAGCCCCCCTAAGTCACGAGAAGAAATGAACGCTTTGGTAGCCTTACCAGAAATTAGAAGCGTTGTTATACCCGGTTCTCTGGGATTGCATGAAGAATACCCAACCGTTGTTTTAGAAGTAGTTCAAGATTTTTTGTTATCTTTATAAAATATCTTTTCTTTCTCTGCGCCTTTGCATAAGCTAAAAAAGGTACTTTCTCACCGATAAAACAGTAAATCCCTACCTCAAAACGCAAAATGATTTTTCACCTCTTGGTGTGAGATGAAAATTAATTTAGGACTTACGCAAAATCATGATAAAACGAACCGCAAAGGACGCAAAGGACACAAAGGAATAAGAGTTTCAGAGAGTTATTGCGTAATTTCTGTAATTTAATTATGAGTGTTTAGCAGTGGTCAGATCCCCGACTTCTTAAAGAAGTCGGGGATCTGACCACTGCCGCTTTTAATAAAAAGATTTATCATAGGCGATAATGATTATCCATAAGGTGAGATAAGGGGAATTTAGAGTATGGTGGCTGACCTAATTGACAATTCAGTTCCCGTTACTGTTCTTACAGGCTATTTGGGAGCAGGTAAAACGACTCTACTCAATCACATCCTCACCTACGAACACGGCAAAAAAGTTGCTGTGATTGTTAATGAATTTGGGGAAGTGGGTATTGATAATCAATTGATTATCGATGCAGATGAAGAAATATTTGAAATGAACAATGGCTGTATCTGTTGTACAGTGCGCGGCGATTTAATTCGCATCATTGGCAATTTGATGAAGCGGCGCGATAAATTTGACCATTTAGTAATTGAAACGACTGGATTAGCCGATCCTGCACCAGTGATTCAAACATTTTTTGTGGATGAAGATTTGCAAAGCCAATTGTCTTTAGATGCTGTGGTGACGGTAGTAGATGCCAAGCATATTTGGCAGCATTGGGATGCAGACGAAGCACAAGAACAGATTGCTTTTGCCGATGTAATTTTACTTAATAAAACAGACTTAGTAGCGCCAGAAGAGTTAGATGAATTAGAAAAACGGATTCGGGCGATGAATGCGATCGCAAAAATCTACCGTACCCAAAATTCTGAACTTGGAATGGATGCTTTATTAGGTGTACAAGCCTTTGATTTAGACCGTGCATTAGAGATAGATCCAGATTTTTTAGGCGAAGATGCCCACGTACACGATGAAACTGTGTTTTCTGTGGCTTTAGTAGAAGCAGGTGCTGTGGATGGAGAAAAGTTAAACACTTGGCTTTCCGAGTTACTGCGTACCCAAGGGCCAGATATTTTTCGGATGAAAGGAATTTTAAATATTGCTGGAGAAGAGAATCGATTTGTATTCCAAGGAGTACACATGATATTTGATGGCAAACCCGATCGCCCTTGGAAACCCAGCGAAACCCCCAAAAACGAACTAGTCTTCATCGGTCGCAACCTTGATGCAGCCAAACTCAAGGAAGATTTTCTCGCCTGTCTAGCATAAAAGGGGATTGGGGATTGGGTACTGGGGATTGAGAAGAATTCAGTCCTTAGTCCCCAGTCCCTAGTCCCTAGTCACCAGTACCCAATAAATATGAACTCCACAACCAAATCTAAGGAATTTGAACAACACTATTCAGGGACACTTTCAGATTATGTAACTGCGATCGCTTGGTCGCCACAAGGTAAAACTTTAGCAGCAACTTCCGCCGCCGGTGAAGTAGTTCTGTGGAATGATGGCGAACTCACAACTTTACAAGCTGGTAATGGTAAATCAGTAGACTGTCTAGCTTTTTCACCAGATGGAAAATTTTTAGCTGTTGGCGGACAGGATGGACAAGTAAAAATTTGGCAGAATACTCAATTAATCACCACCTTGGAAAATGCCCCCGCATGGGTTGACAAGCTAGCTTGGAATTACACCAGCAATCAACTGGCTTTTAGTTTGGGGCGTTACGTCCAAGTTTGGGATGCAGATACTCATGAAATTGTCGTGACGCTGAATTTCGACAACTCTTCAGTATTGGGTATAGATTGGCGAATTGACGGACAATACTTAGCCATTGGTGGTTACAAGGGAGTCAAGATTTGGCATAGTCACAACTGGGATGAAGAACCATACAGCCTAGATATGACTACTGTCAGTTTAGCTATGGCTTGGTCGCCCGATGGTAAATTCCTGGCATCTGGCAACATGGATCGTAGTGTTACCGTTTTGGAATGGAACAATCCCGACCCGTGGGTAATGCGTGGCTTCCCTGGTAAAATTCGCCAATTGGCATGGTCAGAAGCTATGACTAAAGTAGGTGCGCCAATATTGGCATCTTCCAGCGTTGAAGGTATTGTGGTATGGGAAAAGCTAGAGGATGATAATTTAGGTTGGGAAGCACGAGTATTAACAAATCATGTGGGTGTGGTTAATGCGATCGCCTTTGCACCTAAAAGCTTCCTTCTCGCTTCTACTGCTGCTGACGGCTGGTTGTGTTTGTGGAAGCAAGCCAAGGAAGTATCTCAAATTATCACAGGTGTCTCAGGAGGTTTTTCTAGCCTAGCTTGGCATCCTCAAGGTAAGTTCCTGGCCGCAGGTGGCGATCAAGGCGAATTAGTTATTTGGTCAAAGGTTTTACGGGGTCAAGGATTCGGGCGTAGTTAAAGTTGAACCTCGGTAATTTATTGGTTATGCTGTATAACCAAAGGTATTTTTGTGTAAATTTATGAACATAGTCAAACTGGTTTTACTGGCTTTTTCTACACTCCTGGTATCCATTTTGCTGGTAGTTAACCCAGCAAACGCATCCAGCCTAAAATCTCTAGATACTACACAGATTACTACCGTAGTATCTACACAACAAATTCCTGAACCGACAATACTGAACTTGATTCAAACATCCAATCCAATTAGCGATGGAGTTGGTTGCAATTGTACAAACTGTGTTCAGTCTAAATTTCAGTCGCTACAAGGTAAGCTGCCATCAGTTGGTTTTTAATAAAGTTAGAAGTTATGAATCTGATCAGGGCACAGCAATGCTGTGCTCTTATTAATTATTAATGAGCTTTTTATAGATAGCGATCGCCTACGGCATCATTATTTAATTAAGGTCATGCCTTAAAAAACAAGTAGGAAATTTTTTAGGTGAATCCCTAAATAGTGAGAAACCTGCTGGTAAGCTAGTGAAGTTGGTGCAATCGCTATCTGCACCCAAGCTGTTAAGCTCTTGTTCAAACAGCTAGTCTGGGGATTAGAAAACTTGCTAGAGTGAACAGAGTTAGCCTTAATGTCTAATCGCCAAAACCTATACATATCATGGATTTTGCTAATATTGCATCCCAGTTAAATGCTGGAACGATTTTACCAGAGGGGATTGTTATTCTCACCCTCTTGGGGGTTTTGATTGTTGATTTGATTTTGGGGCGTACATCCGCACGCTGGATTGGATATCTAGCGATCGCAGGTTTATTTGCTTCCATTGTCGCCCTATATTTTCAATGGGACTCTCCTAATCCCATCGGTTTTACCGGTGATTTTAATAGTGATGACCTGAGTATCGTCTTTCGTGGCATCATTGCCTTGTCTGCGGCTGTGACGATACTGATGTCAATTCGCTACGTCGAGCAGAGCGGTACTCCTTTAGCCGAATTCATCACTATTTTGCTGAGTGCTACTTTAGGAGGGATGCTTCTATCCGGGGCTAGTGAGTTGGTGATGATTTTCATCTCCCTAGAAACCCTGAGTATTTCCTCTTATTTGTTGACAGGTTATACCAAGCGCGATCCTCGCTCCAATGAAGCAGCGCTGAAATACTTGTTAATTGGAGCTTCCAGCACAGCAGTATTTTTGTACGGTGTATCACTGCTGTATGGACTATCTGGAGGACAAACTGAATTAAGTGCGATCGCTAATGGTATTGCCACAGCGAAAGTGGGACAATCCTTAGGTTTAGTGATTGCCTTGGTTTTTGCGATCGCAGGTATTGGTTTCAAAATCTCCGCCGCACCCTTCCACCAGTGGACACCAGACGTTTACGAAGGCGCTCCCACCCCAGTCATCGCCTTTTTATCTGTTGGTTCCAAAGCAGCCGGGTTTGCCCTAGCCATCCGCTTACTAACAACAGCCTTCCCTCTGGTTGCAGACGAGTGGAAATTTGTCTTCACTGCTCTAGCCGTTCTCAGCATGATTTTGGGCAATGTAGTCGCCCTAGCTCAAACCAGCATGAAACGAATGCTAGCTTATTCATCCATTGCCCAAGCTGGGTTTGTGATGATTGGCTTGATTGCTGGAACACAAGCCGGGTATGCCAGTATGATTTTTTACCTACTGGTTTACTTGTTCATGAACCTGTGCGGCTTTACCTGCATCATCCTGTTCTCGCTGCGGACAGGAACCGACCAGATTGCCGAATACTCCGGCTTATATCAAAAAGACCCACTCTTAACACTGGGTTTGAGTATTGCCCTGCTTTCCTTGGGTGGTATTCCACCATTGGCTGGGTTTTTCGGCAAGATTTACTTATTCTGGGCTGGTTGGCAAGCAGGACTTTATTGGTTAGTCTTGCTGGGCTTAGTTACCACCGTCGTCTCCATCTACTACTACATTCGCGTAGTTAAGATGATGGTAGTAAAAGAACCCCATGAAATGTCTGACGCAGTAAAGAATTATCCACAAGTGCGTTGGGATTTGCCTGGACTAAGACCTTTGCAAGTCGGGTTGGTAATCACATTAATTGCCACTTCTCTAGCAGGGATTTTGTCAAATCCTCTGTTTACATTGGCGAACAATTCCATCTCCAATACCCCATTTTTGCAAGCAACAATCAACAGTAATGTAGAAGCACAAAATCTACTGCTGCCAAAGTTAGATTCGGTTAGTCAGTCTCAACCCTCAGTTGATTCTACCGCTAAGATTTAACCGAGTTTCAACCCAACTTTGTAATCACAAACACGCCTGTTTGCTAATTAGCAGACAGGCGTTTGTCATACAAGTTACTGGTGGGGCAAAACTGCCCTCTGTCTCTTTCAATAAACTGAGTTAACAGGTATCTTGATAACAAATTCTGCGCCTTCTCCTGGAATAGAAAAACAGCTAAGTTGTCCGCCATGTTTTTCAACTATAATCTGATAGCTTACAGATAGCCCTAATCCCGTGCCTTTACCTACTGATTTAGTAGTGAAAAACGGATCGAATACCTTTGAGCGAACTTGCTCATTTATTCCTAAACCATTATCAGCAATACTAACCGTTATCCATTTGTCATCGATTACCTCAGTTTGAATTTGAATTTGGGGATTATTATTGTTCAGCCTTTGATTGTCAGTTGTTTGTGAATTTACCGCCAGCGCCTCCAGTGCATCGATGGCATTGGCAAGAATATTCATAAACACTTGGTTAAGTTGACCAGGATAGCAAGTTACATTGGGTAATTGACTATATTTTTTAATGACTTTGATTTCTGGGTACTCATGCCTAGCTTGCAGTCGATGCTCCAAAATCATTAAAGCACTATCAATTCCTTCGTGAATATCAACCTTTTTAAGTTCTGCTTCATCCAGTCTCGAAAAATTACGTAATGATTTAACAATTTCCTGAATTCGCTCTGTTCCAACTGTCATTGACTGGAAAAGTTTAGTTATATCTTGAATCAGAAAATCTAATTCTATTTCTTCTATTTCCTGTTGAATTTCCGGAGGAACATTTGGACAAACTTGTTGATAAATTTGCACCAATTTCAGTAAATCGTGAGTGTATTTATGGGCATGGTGAAGGTTCCCATGAATAAAACTGACGGGGTTATTTATTTCATGGGCAATACCCGCAACCATTTGGCCTAAACTAGACATTTTTTCAGCTTGGATAAGCTGAGTTTGGGTTAATTGTAGTTCGTTTAGTGTTTCTTGTAAAGCAATTGTACGTTCCTCAACACGAATTTCTAACTCTTGATTTGCTTCCCAAAGCGCTTCCTCCGCTTGTTTACGTCTTTGAACTTCTTTTGCTAACTCATCTATTTTCTCATTTAGAAGAACAAAATTACTGCTAGCCAAAGTTCTATTTTCTAAACGTAAGAGAATTAAAGCTGAAGATTCAGGAGACCAAGGTTGAATAACGGCTCCTTGGCTACGACATATTAGCGTTTGTCCATCATTCTTTCGTAAGGTTAAGGAGCCAATCACCATTGCTCTACTACATGAACAAGCTTGCAGGTACTTTACAACATCGTCAGTAGACTGAGTAACAAGTTCAAAGAGCATTTTTCGCCGCAGTTCCTGACGGCGTAAGCCCAGCATATCTGCTACTGGTTGATTGGTAGCTAACAACTGGCCCTCTCCATTTACCAGGAGTAAAGGTTCTGGTAAAACTCTGGCAAATTCAAGAAATTGTTCAGGAGTCATAGGGATTCCAATTTCAGGGTTCGATTCTAATTTACATATCTGCACTCAAGCTTGTATCCTACGGTTGATTTAGTGATGAAAGGTTTACACAGATTCTAGTCCCCTAAAATATTCTCGACCTTCTGCGTCTTCTGCCTCTTCTGTGAGTTTTAGATAAACAATAACTCTACATCCAGAAGCACCTTGTGCTATGGTTTCTTGCAATTCTACTTTCGCATATCCCAGGTTATTAGCTGCGATCGTCCCAAAGACATTTGAAGTCATCATACACATGGCAGGGCGATTAAGCACTTTTTCCGCAAATGGGCAGACACGGTTGCCAAAGACAATTTTTTCATCATCCTCCTCAATTACATAAAAATCGCCCTGGATTCGTCTTTTTAAATCAATCAAGACATCAGCGACTTGCTTACGGGAAAGTTTGGAAACTTCCAGAGCAGATTTATAATCTTGGTCAAGCTGTTTAGCCATCCTTTCACCAACCACACTAATAAATCCAGAAGCTTCTTCTAAGCCAACTACATCCTGTAAAGTGCCAGACAATTCTCTGATTAATGTACGTAAAAATATATCGCGTTCTAAAGAAAGATTAAGGGTAGCGATTGAACGATCGAGTGCATTCGTCATAAATTGGAGGACACAATATTGGAACTACAGTTATAGAGTTCCCCAAAAAAACCATAAAGTAACTGTTTGATATCTTTCTTTAGAGAATTTGGTACTTACTTATGTTGCTAATTAATTGTAATGATGATTACAAATTTTGAATCTTGTCGTTGCAACCTCTGCCGATCTTACAAGGTATCTACTAGCTTACATCCCATTCTCATACTACAAATAAATCACCTTGCTTGCAATCACGATCAAAGTTTTCTATTTTCCATAAATTAATTTTATTTTTCTGAAAACGTAATAAATTATTAATCAGGAAGCATTAAAAAAAATTCTACTTAAATTAGTTTAAAAAACTGATATATTTACTATTTTAAGAAATGGGAATACTGATGATAAACTCAGAACCTTTTCCTAACACAGATTTTACTTCTAGAGTTCCCCTATGTTTTTGAACAATTATTTGATAGGCAATTGATAATCCTAATCCTGTTCCTTTTCCCACAGGTTTAGTTGTGAATAAATGACCAAACATTTTTTGCTGAACATCAACCGATATTCCTACGCCATTATCTTGAATTCTAATCAAAGCGTAATTTATATCTTGAGTTTTGATAGTAGCAGTATGAATTGTAATTTGATTAGGATTTTTCTTGATTTCATCAAATTTCAATCCATAATTAGATTCGTCTAAAGCATCAACTGCATTTGCCAATAGATTCATAAATACCTGATTTAATTGTCCTGGAAAGCATAGTAAAGGAGGAAGATCATTATAGTTTTTAACTACTTGAATAGCAGGACGAATCTTATTCCCTTTCAAACGATGCTTGAGAATAAGAAGAGTATTTTCAATACCTTCATGAATGTTAAATAGAACTTTTTGTTCTGTATCTGCTCTAGAGAAAGTTCGCAAGCTATTGCTAATATTAGATATGCGATCGGTACCTTCTTTCATTGATGAAATAAGCTTAGGTAAATCCTCACGGACATAGTCTATATCCATCACTTTGATTGTTTCTTGAATTTCTTGGGATGCTTGAGGATAAGTTTCCTGATAGAGGTCAATCAGATGTAACAAATTATGAATATACTCTTGAGCCGGAGTCAGATTACCTGCTATAAAGCCAACTGGATTGTTAATTTCATGAGCTACATCCGCAACAAGACTTCCCAAACTAGACATTTTATTCTGCATTATCTGAAGATTAAGAAGCATCACTTCTAGTTCATGACTTCTTTCTTCTAAGTTGCTTTGATATTCCTTTAATTCATCAATTACTTTCCTGAGCAAATATTCTTTCTTTTCATTTGTCTCTTCTAGTTTAACCCGATCTGCTTCAGAACGCTCTAATTGCTTTTGGAGAATTCTATTTGCTTTTTTTAGTTCTTTAATTTCTTTTTGGCAATCCACAATTTCCATCAGCTTTTACCGAGTTCCCAAAATTAAAGTTACAAATGTTTCATTGTGGAATTGTGTCTGGCTGATTCGATCTATAGGAGCAATTTCTCCATAAGAATAAAATCCACAACCAGGTAAATGATGCGCCAGACAGAGTTTCGTATTCTGGTATTCTTCTTTTGCTCTCGTACCAAGTATTTGCCGACGAGCTACACATGAAAAAAATAAAACAGCACTGGGCTCTACACCTGGATAATTATCTAAAGCATTCATGAATGATGCTTTGGAAGCTGCCAAAATATCTTCATAACCTGCTTCTGCAATTTGAATCACAGCTCGCTCGGGAATATCTGCAAAAAAGGTGATGCTACCAGATTCCTGATTGTAAGCAATAGGCGCTCTGATATAAAAATTGTCTCCATCCCGATCCCATACTGCTAGAGGATATTCCATTGAAGGAGGAAGTAAACCTAGATAATGATGGTAAAAATCTAAAGCTGGCTTACTATCTATTTCATAGAGTATGTTCTTATCTACCTTAGTCACTTGGCTTATTTGACCGATGGGATGCCAACCACTTGCAACACCATGAGAAAACAATATTTTGCCCGAAAAAATCAGAATGGGTACAGAATCACTTAATACTTCTGTTTGAAAAAATTGATATGTATTTTGATACCTAGACTGATCGCCTGCTAAACCACCAAATATTGGCACAGATTCGCCAAGAGCTAACTTTAAGCCATTCAATATAGATACACCACTAGTTGTCAGACTTTCTGGATGAGTTAAACATAGCTTTGGAGTTGCAGTACTTTTTGCTTTGGCTTGCTCTACAGCTTGCTTAGTTACAGCAAGTGGATCGCCTGAAACTTTGCGTCCAACTCCTGCATAAATTTCAACTTCATCTGAACAAAACAACATTAAGGTAATTGAGTCTTGCTGAAACTCTAAGACGGAAGAAATTTCTCCATCTGTTGTTCCACCAATCAACTCAATCCCTGGAAAAGTCTGGTGAATTTGATGCAAAATGAGAAAATATTCAAAGTCAATTGCACAAAAAAGAACCCCAGCTTTTGGTATATCTCCTACAAGGGAACTAATACATTGCTGAATAACTTCGTCAACTGCTGATAGAGAATCTGGATCGTTACTGTGACCAACTACTGTTTTAAACATAAATTTATCTATATTGAGTGAGAATGATTTTTCTACAAGATTATAGTTCCCAAATGTCAGAGATATTTTACTGATTTATTAATTTCCAATGAAAATACTAGATAGCCTATTGCTAATCTCAACCAAGCTATGGGCAAAAAGAATCTCTAAGATTTTTATAACGCTACTTAATATGATTATGAAATGGGAAGTTTAATGAGAAACTCTGAACCTTCTCCTAGTGCTGAATTTACCTCAAGGGTTCCTCCATGTTTTTCTACAACAATTTGCCGAGCAATTGATAATCCTAATCCTGTGCCTTGGCCCACAGGTTTGGTAGTGAATAAGTGGTCAAAGATTTTTTGCTGGACATCAGGCGGCATTCCTACCCCATTATCTTTAATCTGAATTAAAATATGATTATTGTCTTCAGTAAGAGCGGTCTGAATCAAAATTTGATTAGGATTTGCTTCAATTTCAATATAAGTCCGTCCTATATTAGATTCTTCTAAAGCATCAATAGCATTAGCTAATAAATTCATAAATACCTGATTCAGTTGTCCGATGAAGCATTCTAAATCGGGCAAATTCTCGTAATCTCTAATTATTTCAATATTGGGTCTATCCTCAGATGCTTTTAAACGGTGTTTGAGAATCATGATTGTGCTGTCAATGCCATCATGAATGTTGCAAGAAACTTTGCGATCGCTATCTGCGCGAGAAAAGGTTCTTAAACTAATACTAATATTACGAATGCGCTGAACACCCTCTTTCATTGAAGAAATTAAGTTAGGTAGATCGGAAAGCATATACTTCAAATCTATCGCTGCAATTTCCTCTTGAATTTCTGGAACTGGATTAGGATAGTGTTGCTGGTAGAGGCTAATAATATTAACCATATCTTGGAAATATACTGAAGCGTGTCCGAGATTGCCATGAATGAAACCAACTGGATTATTAATTTCATGAGCAACTCCTGCTACTAATTGACCAAGGGCAGACATTTTTTCTGTTTGCACAAGCTGAAGTTGAGACTCTTGTAAGTCTTTTAATGCCTTAGACAACGCTGCTGTCCTTTCTACAACTCGTTTCTCTAAAGTTTTTGTAAGATTTCGTAATTGCAGATGGGTTTTAATTCTAGCAAGTAGTTCTTCTTCATGAAATGGTTTAGTAATGTAATCGACTGCCCCTATATTTAGACCCTTTACTTTACTATCAGTATCAGAGTTAGCTGTCATGAAAATTACTGGAATATCATAAGTAACTGAATTTTCTTTCAGCTTTTTACAAGTTTCAAATCCATCTATTCCCGGCATCATTACATCTAATAAAATTAAATCAGGTAGATTCTCTTCAGCCTGTTTAATTGCTCTAGTTCCATCATTCTCTGTAATAACTTTAAAGCCGAAATTAGTCAATATTTCAAAGACAATACCTAAATTTGTAGTAGTATCATCTACCACTAAAATTAAACTATCTTCTGGGAGATTGAGCATTTGCAGATATGGCTTGTAATTCATATATTTAAATTAATTTAACTCCTTCTTGATTGTTTATTATTAGCTGCGATCGCAGCTAAGTCACCCTTATTTTGCAGACTGACTGGCAAATGTATCCTCTGACAACCATATAGTTCCCAAAAACTCTGATAACAGCAACATTTTCACGCTAAATTGCTCTATGCAACTACAGGAGCGATCGCTACAGCATGGCCATCAACTACAAATCTTCACTTCTCCAGAGTTGAAGATCCTTTTAAAAGAGGGAGATTCCTCTAAAATTAGTCATCATTACCCTTGTCTTTTTAGAAATGTAGTGCTAAAGTTACATTGTTGATACCCATCAGTTAACTTTTTCAGTTAGTCAACCATATTGCTCATCAAGACACACAGAAGTGGCTACTTTTATTTTTAATAAAAGTATGTAGATGACTGTTGAAATATTTATATGTGTTTACACACTATTATGTAGTGGCGTAAATAAAACTTTTGTGTTTTAAAATATAAATTTTTTAAAAGTTTTTCAAAGACTCTTTAAAGAATAATATTGAGCTACTATCTGTGTGGTAGGGCGACCCATTCTTTCGGTACTTTAAACTAATACATTGTTATGAATCAATTACTTTGTCCTGGTTTATACTGTCCATTTCCCTCACAGACCAATAAGTATGTTGATGTTCTAGAAGAGTACTCTCTTGAATGGGTTCTTCGCTTCAATCTTCTGGCTAATGAATCATCTTATAAGCGTTTTTACAAATCAAAATTTTTCTTCCTAGCAGCAAACGCCTATCCTAACTGTCAGCTTGAAGAACTGAAAATTGCAAATGATTGGTTGAGCTGGGCGTTTATTTGGGATGACCAGTGTGATTTATCAAATTTAGGAAGACAACCTGATATTCTTAAAGATTTTCATAAGAGATTTTTGGAAATATTGAACGGTGCAGAACTCATAAGTAAGGATATACCACTTGCTTATGCCTTAAGTGATTTACGACAACGCATACTTAAAACAGGCAGTCAAGAATGGTTTCATTACTTTGTTGATCGCTATGAAGGCTATTTTGATGGCTGTGTTCAAGAAGCAGTTAACCGCGCACAGGGAATTACACCCGATGTTGACAGTTATATGCTGATACGTAGGTCAACTTTAGGTGGGTACGTTTTTCTTGCATTAATGGAATTTTGCAATTATTTAACAATTCCTGATTCTCTCCGAAATCATGAGGTGATGAAAGAGTTAAAATTGATGGCAATTAACATCCTTGCTTGGTGTAATGATATTTTCTCCGTACATAGAGAGATGTCAACTGGCGATGTTCATAATTTAGTCTTGATAATTCACCAGCAACAAAAACTTTCTTTAGAAGAAGCAATTATTGCGACTAGCGAAATGCACGATCAAGAAGTACATCGTTTGGAAGAGTTTGAATTATCTCTTCCATCTTTTGGAGAGGACTTAGATGTTGAACTTGCCAAATATATATCAGGACTACATAGCTGGATATCTGCCAATCTCAATTGGTATTATCACTCTGGTCGCTATGAAACTATAGAAAGCTTAGAGTTAAATCAATAAATTCTCGCTCTGTATTTATAAGAAAATAGGATACCTAAGAGGTATCCTATTTTTGCTCAAAACTTATCATAGATAAACCCTATATTACAATAAGGTTCAGATAAAACTAAAACCCTTAATTTGTGGGCAGTGTAGAGACATTGCAATGCAATATCTCTACAAACCTGTGGTTCTCGAAAAAATCCTTAACTGAACCGTATTGCTCCATATTATTCTGTTAAGAGTTTATCCTCGCTAATACAATTTTTCGATTTTGGTTTGGACTTAAAATTCACATGCAACTACCGAATCCTCTCAAAACCCCTTCTTGGCTACAAAAGCTTCAGTGGATTACTGACCCCGTTGGCTACGTGGAAAACGCAGCTCAACAATATCCCGACATTTTTACTAGTAGGATAATTGGCTTTGGGGATACTGTAGTAATTGTGAATGATCTTCAGGCAATCCAAGAAATTTTAACGAATGATAGAAAGAAATTTCTAGCTGTTGGTGAATTCAATAGAATTACTGAACCTTGGTTAGGAAAAAATTCAGTTCTTATACTTGATGGCAGTCGTCATAAACAACAACGACAATTGATCGTGCCCTCTTTTCATGGAGAGCGAATGCAAAGCTATGGTCAGCAAATCCGTAATCTGACTGAAAATGTTTTTAGTCAGTTACCACTAAATCAGCCATTTTTGGCTCGTAACATAACACAAGAAATATCTCTTCAAGTTATGTTACACGTTGTATTAGGTTTGGATGAGGGAGAAAGATTTCAAAAACTTAAGCATTTACTACCATTGCTGTTAGATTTATCTCATTCACCTATTACTTCTAGTTTTTTCTTTCTTCCATTCTTGCAACAGGATTTAGGAGCTTGGAGTCCTTGGGGAAAATTTCTGCGTAATCGGGAGAAAATAGATCAATTGCTCTATGCCGAAATTTCTGAACGTCGACAAAAACCTAATTCAGAACGTGTTGATATCCTCTCTATGCTGATGTTAGCTCAAGATGAAACTGGTCAATTAATGACAGATCATGAATTGCGCGATCAGTTAATAACTCTAATAGTTGGTGGTTATGAAACTACGGCATCTGTAATGGCTTGGGGATTGTACTGGATTCACAAAAAGCCTCTAGTTCATGAAAAACTGCTCCAAGAACTGGACACTCTAGGTGATTCCCCAGACCCTATGAGCATTTATCGACTGCCATATCTTACGGCTGTCTGTAATGAAATCTTACGAATTAGCCCTGTTTTACTGTTCTCTTTCCCAAGGGTAGTACAAGAACCGGTTAAACTCTTGGGACATTCTTTAGAGCCTGGAACAGTATTGCTTCCTAGTATTTATCTGACTCATCAACGTGAAGATTTATATCCCCAACCTAAGCAGTTTAAACCAGAACGTTTTCTAGAACGCCAATTTTCTCCCTATGAATTTCTGCCGTTTGGTGGTGGTGTCCGTCGTTGTCTTGGTGAGGCTTTGGCCTTATTTGAGATCAAACTAGTATTGGAAACGATCCTATCACGTTATCAGCTAGTGCTAGTTAATCAGCAACCTGAGCGACTTGTGCGTCGAGGTTTTACTCTCGCACCTGCTAGTGGAGTCAAGATGGTAATTACAGGGCGACGTGTACCTCAAGAGTCTTTAGTGAATATGGCAAATACACCCCTATCCTAGTAGCTTGTTAAACTTGTTTGGATGAGTCTTAAGAAATCACTCAGTTTTTGTCACAAACGGGATTTTTAGAATTGTATGTTAGCTAGAGCAGAGCAAAACTCGACAAAGTTCCAAATGTTAGGTTTTGCTTTACTTAACCAAACTTTGTATTTTAAAAGAAGTGTTATGTTGTTTAATTTTAATAATGATACAAATACATTGGTAGGAGCACAACTGTGCGCCCCTACAAGAAATCTATATGTATCAGGGTTTGTGTAAAATGGTATTACTAGTCTAGATATTTGACTGGGAGCATCCCAGTTTTTTGCAAAGAAGACGAAAATCAGTCAGGATAGGTAAGACGAGTGTATTTACTTACCGATGACCCCAGAACAAAAGCAAGCTCTTCAAAAACATATTCAGGCGATTGCTAAAATATTGTATGAAGATACGTCAAAAGAAAAGCTCACAAATCTTGCAGCAATTGAAGAAGCAGTGCGGAGTCAAATGCAGAAGCATGTTATGCCAGAAGTAGGGGTTTTTTTATCGAAACGATTACAGGGACAACCGCAGGATACCAACGACGGCTCAAAAGCATTCTTGGAGAGTTAGCAATAACGAGCAAACAAGCCATTGAATTAGAAGTCGCACCAAGTACTCAACTGAGTCCATATCTAGAAACTTGTTGTTTGAGGGTAAGTGCGAATGTCAGCTATGAAGATGCGGCATCAGACATCAAGTATTTTACGGGCATAGAGGTTTCTCACAGCAGTCAACAGAGATTAGTGCATCGCCAGAATTTTGAGTTGCCAACACCAGAACAGACAATTGAAGAATTAAGCGTCGATGGTGGAAACATCCGTGTCCGAACTCCTAAAGGTCAAATATGTGCATGGCTTGGCTATAAAGCAATTAGCTTACATCATCTCGGAATCTTGGGAACTTCATTTCAGAATAATCAGATTGTGATTGATTGGGTTAATGACCAACCACTGGCTAGCCCACTCACTTGTATTGGTGATGGACATGACGGCATTTGGAATATAATTGACCAATTAGCACCTGATGCACAACGTCGAGAAATACTTGATTGGTTCCATTTAATAGAAAACCTCCACAAAGTTGGGGGTTCACAAAAACGCTTGAAACAAGCACAAAATCTACTATGGAAAGGCCAAGTTGAGGCTACTATTGCCTTATTTACAGATTGTAAAGGCAAACAAGTACAAAACTTTTGCCGTTATCTTGATAAGCATCGCAATCGCATTATCAACTACGAATATTATCAAGCTGAAGAAATTTGTTCAATTGGTTCAGGTTCAGTTGAATCTGCCGTTAAACAGGTTGACCGTCGAACAAAAATTTCCGGGGCACAATGGAAACGAGAAAATGTGCCTCAAGTCCTAGCCCATCGCTGTGCTTACCTCAATGGATTATTGTCAGTTTGAGCCACTTTAAAAAGTGAGATGCTCCCTATTTGACTGTTGTATAGGGATCTCAATCACGAACTGAGTTCCCTCTCCTGGTGTAGAATCACAGGTTAAAGTACCCTTGTGTTTGTCCACAATAATCTGATAGCTAATCGACAACCCTAAACCCGTACCACTTCCTACTGGCTTGGTAGTAAAAAATGGGTCAAATATTTTCTGCTGTACCGCTTTTGTCATACCAGAACCGTTGTCGGTAATCCGAATTATCGCCGTATTAGAATCTGTTAGTTCAGTAAAGATGTGAATTTGTCTTACTATATCAGAAGCCACTGATGCGTCTATGTTCTTTGTTATTTGTTCTTTACCATTTATCAATGATTGATGACCAATAATAAATGACTCTTCTAAAGCATCAACTGCATTACTAAGAATATTCATAAATACCTGATTGAGTTGACCAGGATAACAAATAACTTCTGGTAGTTTTCCGTATTCTTTGAGGACTTCAATTTCAGAAAAATTGCTATTTTCTTTAAGTCGGTGTTGCAAAATCATTAAGCTGTTGTCTATTCCCTCATGAACATCTACAGGCTTCATCTCAGATTCATCTAGACGAGAAAAGTTACGTAAGCCCAAAACAATATTTCGGATACGCGAACTCCCGACTTTCATTGAATCTAGAATTTTTGGCAAGTCTTCTGCTAGAAAATCTATATCAATCTCCTCATGTTTCTCCTCAACTAAAGGCGAAGGATGGGGATATTCTTGCTGATAAATAACTAGCAGATCAAGCAAGTCTTGAACATACTCACCCGCATGATTAATATTGCCATGAATAAAGTTAATAGGGTTATTTATTTCATGAGCGATGCCCGCAACCATTTGTCCTAAAGAAGACATTTTTTCACTTTGAATCAATTGAATCTGGGTACGCTGTAATTCCTGTAGAGTCTCTTGTAAACAGTTATTTTTGTCGTTAAGTTCCTGCGTTCTTTCGTGGACTTTTTCTTCTAAAGTATGGTTGTATTCTTCCAAGCTTTCTTTAGCTTTAGCCAAATTTTTATAGAGAATAGCATTCTCTAGGGATATTGCTGCTTGAGTGGTGAGGAGTTTAAGTACTTCTACACGATCGTGGGTAAAGGCTCCTGTTGTCAGATGATTTTCTAGATAAAGAATCCCAATCAATTTACCTTGATTTAGAAGAGGTATAGACAACAAACTCTTAGGCTCTTCGCTAATAATGTAGTTGTCACTTGCTAGAAAAGAAACAGCCCTTGCATCGTCAATAACCAAGATTTCTCTAGAGCGTTTAACGTAGTTAATCAAACTAATGGGAATATCGTAGCTTGACTCAAGCAAAGTTGATGGAAACTCAGTGTAGGTTTGCTCAAAGTTGGAACTTGAACAAACCGCCGTAATAGTTAATGCTAAGTTATCACCTTCGCTCAAAATTAAAGCGCATTTAGAAGCTCCTGCATTCTCCATAACAACTTCCATCAAGGTAGAAAGTAGTCGCTCAAGCTCGATTTCCCCAGAGAGTGCTTGAGATGCTTTAATGAATGCGGTTAAATCCAGAGAGTCAGAAATACTTGTCTTCGAGCCAATAACAGTTTGATGATTACTCAGAGTAGATAGAGATGATATAGATGTGTTATTGAAAGAAGTGTTTTCCTCGCTAGACTTGATACTTACTTTTTCTTGCTGGAATATAGGAGCAAGTAATTGAGGATAGCGTTTTGCCAAATCATCAACTTTCGCTAACGCTCCCCAGCGAACGTAGCTATAATAAGCATCTGTTAGATAGGTTTGGGCTATCTTATGTTTACCCCATTCTAAATAGAATTTGGCGGTAAGTTCTTGAGCGAGGGCTTCTTCATTAATATACTCATGTTCTTTGGCAAGGAAAATAGCGCGATCGTAGAATTCCATTGCTTCAAGATATTGACCACCAATCCGATAGCATTCAGCCTCTACAAGATAATATTTGTGTAAATAATTCATTGGAGCATGATGCGCCCAATGCTTCATTTTTTCTTGATTAGCTTGAACCTGATCGAGAATACATTTTTGCTCAGAGCTGGATACTTCAGAATACACAGCCAGACCTGCTAAGGAATCATAAAAATGGAAAACTGGAACAACTAAATGTCCTATTGCAGTATCTAAATAATTTTTTGCTAGTTTGGCATTTTCAACTGCCTGATGGAATCTATGAAATCTATAACAAAGATGAAGTTTATTGACGTACAGATATAGAAGTCCAAGTCTATCTTTCGTTTCCAAATGAATCGACAGCATTTCCTCTTCATTATAAAGTTCACCAATTAAACTAGATGAATTTTTTGCACGCCCTATTAAGTTCAATATACTCTGCCTATAAATAGTGATCCATTGCAATACTGTTTCTTGCTTGATTTGTCTAATGGCATTATTATAATTTGCCATTTCTTGTTCTAGACCTGACAGTTCTCTACCGATAAAAAATGAACAGTAAGAATAAGATGCTAGAGCATAAGCTGCATACTCTAAATCTCCTACTTCTTTGCTGATAAAATAAGCTTCTAATAAAGGTTTTAATATTTCCTTGGCGTGTTCCTTACAAGGTTGAATAAGTGGAAGAAAAGCTCCAAGAACTTTTGCACTAATTTCTTTCGTTTGTAATCTAGATAAAAGATTTACAGCTAGTTTACCAAATTGATAACCGGACTGAATATCTCCCACTAGCCCGCACAGTATTACTCCATAATTAACATAGGAAAAGGCAGACAATGGTGCATTGCCATATTGTAGAGATAATTTTATCTGTTCAACAAGAATAAGTGGGAATAGTTCAGGAACAGCTTGATAGGTCAAAGCATGAGTACTTGATAGAATACTCATAACTGCCAGTATTTTAGCTTCTGTCATTTCTGGTAGATCAATTAAATCTTCAATATGCCTCCCAGCTAGATTTAATGCTATTTCTGCCATTACTAGCTGAACATCAGATTGGCTTGGATGTTCAGGAAACTCTACTCCTAAAAGCTTCAAAAAGGCTATTGCAGTATTAATTCCTTTGAGTGCTTGGTTCTGCGCTCCATAGGCTTTAATTTTGACTTCATAAACTTTTACTTTCTCCAGCAGTGTTTTCGCTTGTGCCAATACTACTTCTACTAATTGCTCCATTTGCCTAAAGTCGCCAGCTAGATACGCTGCCTCTGCTGCTGTCTCATACAAAGCTAGGATGAGCTTATATTTGGTCTCCCAGCTATCATCGTCCATCAGTTGGATGCCTGTAGTTAAATACTTCACAGCAGATGGATAAGCTGTTGATGCTAAAGCTTTTCTTCCAGCAATTAGATTCATCTGGGCTAGTTCATCTCGTTTAGTTTGAGGAGAGATGAATTCTACTGCGATATTAAACTGATTGACAAGTTCAAAAATCTTTTCTTCCTGTTCTGCAACAGGAATATTGTTCAATAAAAGTAGCCCAATTTTTAAGTGAATTGGCTTTTTTTGTTCTTCAGGAATCAAAGAATAAGCGGCTTGCTGTACTCGATCATGTACGAATTTATATTTAGGTAGCTGTAAATTAGAACTGGAAAATTCTATAGATTCTATTCCATGAACAATGAATTCTGGATTAGTATTTTCTTTCGCAAAGATGTTGTAATTTTCAGTCTGCGGTAAAATTAGTCCCTCAAGTAAGGCTTGCCACAAATCTGATGCTGTATCTACTACAGATTTTTCGTTGACGATTGCTAGACTCTTTAGGTCAAATTGATTACCAATACAGGCTGCTAGTTTCAGAACCTTTTGGGTATATATTGGCAATTTCTCTATTTGTAGGGCAATAAATTCTACTACATCATCTGTGAGAGCTAACTCTTTAACTTTGGAAATATCATACTGCCAATGGCCAACATCAAAGTTTAATATAATTAGCCCATCATTGTGTAAAGACTTGAGGAATTGCACGGAAAAAAATGGGTTACCTTTGGTTTTGGCAAACACCATCTGAGTGAGAGGAATCGCAACTACTTCAGGACAATTCAGAGTATCAGCAATGAGATGATTTAAATCACCTTGATTTAAAGGTGCTAAAGTGATTGTATTAATAGCTGCTCCGGATTTTTCAATTTCCTGTAGTGTCAAATAAAGCGGATCTACTTTGAAAACTTCATTGTCTCGATAAGAACCAATTAACAATAAACCTCCCTGATTGTTATGAGTGTGTTCTGTATTCTTTGCCAAAAAAGATGGCGTATTTTCACACATTAATAACTGAATTATTTTTAAAGAGGCTGTATCTGCCCATTGCAAGTCATCAAGAAACATAACTAGAGGATGTTCTTTAGTTGTGAAGATTTGAATGAATTTTTGAAACAATAAATTGAACCGATTTTGAGCAGCACTGCCAGAGAGTTCTGTAACCGGAGCTTGCTTACCAACAATTTGTTCAAGTTCAGGGATTACATCGATAATTACCTGAGTCTGTGTACCCAATTCCCGCAGAATTTTGGTTTTCCATTGTTGAATTTGGGCATCAGTTTCTGAAAGTAGTTGCCCGATTAAATCTCTAAAAGCTTGCACCAATCCTGATAAGGGAATGTCACGTTGAAACTGGTTAAATTTTCCTTTGATGAAGTAACTACGCTGTCGCACAATCGGTTTGTGGACTTCATTGACCACAGCAGTTTTGCCAATGCCAGAGAAACCCGCGACTAATATCATTTCTGTTACCCCTTCTGTTACACGCTTAAAAGCAGCAAGTAAGGTTTCAACTTCACCTTGGCGACCATAGAGTTTTTCAGGGATTACGAAACGGTCTGAGATGTCCCTCATACCTACTTCAAAGGGTGCAATATTTCCTGTTTCTTGCCACTGCTTTTGGCACACCTCCAAGTCATGCTTTAACCCCAAAGCACTCTGATAGCGGTCTTCGGCATTTTTCGCCATTAGTTTACCGATCATTTCAGACAAAATTGTCGGAATTTTAGAATTAATTCGGCTGGCTTTTAGCGGTTGTTTAGCGATATGAGAGTACACTAACTCCATCGGATCTTTAGTAGTGAAGGGTAACTGTCCAGTGAGGAGTTGAAAGAAGGTAATACCAAGGGAATAAAAATCAGTCCGGTAGTCAATACCCCGGTTCATCCTTCCAGTTTGTTCTGGAGAAATGTAAGCCAGAGTCCCTTCTAAGATGTTGGGATTCGTGAGAAATTGAATTTCTCTTGGTAGGAGGGTGGCAATGCTAAAGTCGATGATTTTTACTTCATCTGTGGTAGGGTTTATTAGGATGTTGGCAGGCTTGATATCTTTGTGAATAATGCGATCGCGATGCAGTCCTTCAAGGGTAGAAGCAATTTTAATCGCAATGTTGAAAAACTCATTGAGAGAAAGATAGTTTTCCTTCTTTTCCTTGTTCTCTATTCGCCAGTCTTGCAGGGAAATGCCGCCAAAATCTTCCATCACTAAGATGTAGCTGTTACGGTAGCTTTCTAGGCTATAGGTTTTGAGTATGCCAGAAATATCGAGGTTTTTGGTGATGATATACTGATTGCGGAACTGGGCGATTTCCGCGAACGTAGGATACTCATTCCGCATTAATTTGAGAACAACTGGTTTTTGGTCTTGTTCTCTAATGCCCCGATAAACTAGAGTTTTACTACCTGAGTATATTTGCTCGGTGATGTGATAGCCAGGAAACGCATATAATGTATCTAATACTACTAACATTGCAGCCTATGCTCATAATTATTGTTTCTATGTCTTAGTATTCCCGTGCGAAGGCTATCATTATCATGAAATAATAATTTCATTCATTTAATTTGTATTAATAAAAATAATTTTTTCAGAAATATATTCTTTGGAACTATGTAATTTTTATTAACCTAATTTGGGTATAAAGGCATAAGTTAGTAAAAATATTTTTACTAACTTTATCTGGCAAATGTTACGTATTGCTGCCTTCTATCTGTAGGTTATTTGTCAAGTCCTGATACACAGATTGTATATGTGGAAGACAAACCAATAAAAAATATGCCGTTTTTCTTAGGTTAAGAACAAACTGTGACAGGTTTAGTTGGTCTAGGACTGTTTCATTAGACTAACAACTGATACTATAGGACTCATATTTGATTATTGAAAAAATCAGTATAGCTCAAAGAGCCTTCTTGACTATTTCCTGCGTATCTCGCTTGCGCTTCTCTACGAGAGGCTTGTCTGCGACACGCTCCGCGAACGCCAACGCGAACGCGCACTACGCAAATAATTATGGCTACGCCACGCTGCGCGAACAGAAATCAAATCGAATTGCTATATTTATTTTTGAAGAGGCACCTATAAAACTTAGACAAAATTAAATATAGAGGCAATTCATGAATTACCCCTATATGTAGTTTTTCCTGTTTTTGAATTTTGTTGTCAACGATGGTTTGTCAAGATAAGTATTTTTGAATTAACTATTTTTACCCGCTTTTAATAGCACACCCAGTATGATGAACGAGGTATTTAGGCTGCGATAATAATAATGAACACAAACGCTACTTTATTTTTTGTTTAATAAAGGTAACAACTTGAGTTAGTTGTTTCTTCAAGCCATCGATTTCAGCTTGCATTTTGACAATTTTCTCGTTCAACGCATTAATTTCTGCCTCAGAGACTCCTCCGGCAGTAGGGGTTGCGTTGCTTGCCGCTGTAAGCATCGCAGTATGGGCAGCAGTAGGAGTTGCTACGGTAGCAGTATTTGCAACGCTAGGGGCTGCTACCGTAGTAGTAGCAACACTAGAGGTAGCAACTGTGCTATTTTTAACAGCAACCCCTGCTCCTACTGCGACTAATTCTGGGCGCGGCAGTTTCGCCTTGCTCATAGCTAACTTAATTGCGTTAATTAGTTGCTTCTGATCGAAAGGCTTACCAAGAAATTCAAAGTATTCAAAGGGTTCTGTGATTTTCTCAGTTACTTCTTCCTTGCGACCAGACATGATCACCAAAGGAATTTTCCTTAATTCCGGATCGGCTTGAACTTTCTGGAAAACCTCCCAGCCACTCATTTTAGGCAACAGAAAATCCAACATAATCAAGCTGAGTTTTTCCTGAAGAATGAAATTTAGTCCTTCCAAACCGTCTTTTGCTTCTAGTACCTCAAAATTGCCCGGAGGCAACATTTCTCGTACTTTTACCCTGACAACTGTAGTGTCATCGATAACTAAAATCTTGTTGCTTGCCACGACTGTTTGCTCTAACAGAAACTTTAAGTGTAAATAGCGGCTTTGCCGATTGTCCTTGAGAATCCTCCCACTATATACAAAATTTCTAGCAATTGGGGGATAGTATATTTCGGTATAAATGACATTGCTAGAGGTGTTTTGTAAAACTTTTGCTGGCGCTCTTTTCGATTTATGTCATGGTGATATTTAAGGCTTTAGCTCTGTTTTAAGGCATAAAGCATATAAGGACATGGAGACACGGAGATATTAAGACCGTCTTCTACGTCTATTCTTGTCTATCATTTGTCCATTGAAGAAAAGGCAAGGGAGCAGGGAGCAGGGGGAATAGAACAGAAAGGGGATTCGACCCCAATTGAACGAGAACCACTTAACAGAAGTGGGAGACTCAGACCCATGTTCCGCTTTGCTTCACAGCAGGAGGAAGGGGTCATTTCCCCCTGCTCCCTGCCCTCTTCCCCCTGCCTCTTCCTTGAAAGACCACCACTTTATATCCGTATCTTGCTTGGATGTCTATGATTTCGTCACAACAAGCCGAACTAAAGTCTGAAATTGCGGCAATGCCTAGCTGGTTACGTCGCCCTATCGGTAAAGCCAGTGAAATCTCTACCGTACAACGCATTATTAAGCAGCGCCAAATTCACACAATTTGCGAAGAAGGCCGCTGTCCCAACCGGGGAGAGTGCTATGCCCAAAAAACTGCAACTTTCTTGCTAATGGGGCCTACCTGTACACGCTCTTGTGCTTTTTGCCAAGTAGATAAAGGTCATGCACCGATGCCTCTTGATTTAGAGGAACCTCAAAAGGTTGCACAGGCAGTACAGCTTTTGGGATTGCGTTATGTGGTGCTGACTTCTGTTGCCCGTGATGATTTGCCCGATCAGGGCGCAGCTCACTTTGTGGAGACGATCGCTACTATCCGTCAGTTAAACCCAGAGACTCAAATTGAAGTGCTGACCCCAGATTTTTGGGGTGGTGCAGGTATAGGAAAATCAGGTCAACACCAACGGATAGCAATGATTGTAGAAGCCAAACCAGCTTGTTTCAATCACAATATCGAGACAGTGCGGCGGTTAACTGGGCCAGTGCGCCGGGGAGCCAAATACGATCGCTCACTTTTGGTACTTGCTATGGTTAAAGAAATAGATTCGACAATTCCTACCAAATCAGGTTTGATGCTGGGACACGGAGAAACACTTGATGAAGTCGTCGAAGCAATGGCTGATTTAAGAGCTGTAGGGTGCGATCGCTTGACTATTGGGCAGTATATGCGTCCTTCCTTAGAACATCTCCCAGTCCAAAAATATTGGACTCCAGAAGAATTCGCTCAACTCGGCAGATTAGCATGGAAAATGGGATTCAACCATGTCCGTTCTGGGCCTCTGGTTCGCAGTTCCTATCATGCTGGAGAAGAGGGAGTGGGGGATGAGGAGTAGGGAGCAGGGGACAGGGGGCAGGTGGTCACTGAGCGTAGCCGAAGTGGAGCAGGGGGCAGGGAGCAGGGAGCAGGAGGCAGAGGTAAATAACTAATTCCCAATTCCCAATTTCCAGTTCCCAATTTCCAATTTCCAATTCCCAATGCCCAATTTCCAAATTCACACAAATATTCTTAAAGAATTTGGGTATTTGGTACGCCAGTTTGGTATTTCTTAGAAAGTCATGACATTAGGAGAATCGGATTATGACCGCTAAAACAACGAAGAATCCTGCAAATTCCCCAGTTGCCGACAGTGGAGCTAAACCTCCCTACCCCTATCGCACAGGCTGGGCAATCTTCTTATTAGCTATCAATTTCCTGGTAGCAGCCTGGTATTTCCACATTATTGAATAGTTAGAAGTGGAATGGTGCTGCTCAAATCGTTCCTTTGAATAAACCTTTGGGACGAATAAGCAGCACCAAAATCATGATCAACAGTGCTACACCCTGTTTATACTGTGAACCCAGCCAAGGGGTGCTGACTTCTTGGACGATGCCAATGATAAAAGCTGCTGCGATCGCACCATAAGGGTTGCCAATCCCCCCAAGAATCACTGAGGCAAATAAGGGTAAAATTAAGAACCATCCCATATTTGGACGCACGGTTGTAATCAACCCATACATGCTGCCTCCCAATGACGTAAGAGTGCCAGCAATTAGCCAAGTCCAGAAAATTACTCGGTCAACATTAATACCTGAAACCCTAGCTAAGTCCAGATCGTCAGCAACTGCTCGCATCGCCTTACCAATTTTGGTATTTTGCAGCAGGTAATGCAGCGCAAAAATTGCTAGTATCGCTAACCCCAATACCAATAATTGATTTTGCGGTACTTTTAAACCAAAGATGTCTAAAGCTGTGGTGACAGGTAAATTATAGTTTTGGTTCTTGCCACCCCAGATAAAAATAATCCCATTGCGAAGAAATAAGGCAAGCCCGATAGAAATAATAATCAGCGTAGTGGAAGTAGCACGGATAGAGCGCATCTTTGACCACAAGAACTTTTCCGATAACAGCATTGCTGCTACTGTTCCCGCCGCCGCCAGGATCATTGACAGCCAAATATTAACTCCAATACTATTGATCAGCCAGGTGAGATAGGCTCCTAAAGTTAAAAAGTCACCATGAGCAAAGTTAGATAACCGTAAAATTCCATAAGTAAGAGTCAGTCCGACTGCGGCTAGAGCAATAATGCTCCCTACCGCAATTCCATTGACGATTAGTTGGGCGAATTGTGTATCCATAAGTCTTGAGTTGCTTTAACAAATTTTAGGTCAGTGGTTCAGATAATAATTTTTTTGGACTAACTGCTAAATTCGACATCATAAGTTATGGTTTATAACAACATAAGTTATGGTTTATAAATAAAAAAGAATTGTCCGCTAATATACATAAAATCCTTTTCGGATTTTTATGTGAAGCTAAATTTGTTAAGCGGTCTAGTTGACCATGCAGCAGTACTCAAGCTTACCAGACCAAAACTCACAGATAGATGCAACGCCAAAACTTTTGACAACAATTCAGCAACTTCGCGCCAAGTTGTGGCTGGAGAGCAGCTTGAACCAGTTGCAAAGTCGCCTTAATTATTATCTGCTTTCTGCTTGTCACAATGTCCTACAGGCAGAAGTCGCAGAATCAGAAGTTCTCCAAGCTGTGGTTAACGAGATTAACAGTGTAATGAACAGCACTAATCTGGCACTTACAGATTATGCCGTCGGCATTGCTATGTTTCAACCACAAGAAACTGTAGCCACAGTTTGCTATGTTTCTCGTTCTCCATCTCAAAACTCACAACCTTTATTTGTAGATGTGCTGACAGCAGAAAAAAAGCTGCTGTTGAGATTGCAAGAGGTTATAGAACTCAAAGATTTACAGCAACTTGAGAATCAACAGCCACCAAGCGCTTGGCCGTTAGATGATGATTCTGGCAGTATTATGGGCTGGCTAATTATCGCCGCAGCGCCCCTAAGTTCTGATCGTGAGTTGCTCATAGAATCAAAAGCCCAACTCAGATCGCAATTGATGTCCAGGTCTGCCAAATACTGTACAACAGCTTTGGTACAACTAAGACACATCCTATCTTGGCAGCAACAATATCAACAGTTAAGTAACTCCAATCAAGAATTGGAGCGCACTAATCAGCTGAAAAACCAGTTTCTGGCAAACACCAGCCATGAAATTCGCACACCGCTTAGTTCTATTATTGGGTTTACCCATCTGCTTTTAGCTCCAGGGTACGAACCAACTATAGAACGTCAACGGGAGTATTTAAATATCATTCAGTCTAGCGGCAAGCACTTACTAGCTCTAATTAATGATATTTTGGATCTTTCAAAAATTGAAGCAAACCAACTAGAGGTGCAGTGGGAAAGTGTAGATGTGCCACTGTTATGTAGCAATGTTTTGGCACTGGTGAAAGAGAAAGCCGCTAATAAGGGTTTAAGACTGTGCCTAGAAATTGACCCCGAGATCACAAGCCTAGTAGCCGACTCTTTGCGACTCAAGCAAATGCTGTTGAATTTACTCTTCAATGCCTTAAAGTTCACCAGCAAAGGAAGTGTTGGCTTACAGGTTGTTTCCAAAGATGGATCTGTACATTTTACAGTCTGGGATACTGGTAGTGGCATCTCTCAAGAAGACCAGACTCAATTATTTGAACCCTATTTCCAAATTGCTAAGGCTGTCGCTGGTGGTGCTGAGGGGACTGGTTTGGGTTTAGCAGTGACTCGCAAACTCGCCCAAATTCACGGTGGTTCTGTGAAAGTGGAATCTGAAGTAGATAGCGGCTCCCGTTTTACCCTTTTACTTCCCCTTAAGCAAGAGGTAGGAGTGGGGGGAGATGGGGAAGCAGGGGAGGCAGGGGAGGCAAATTACTCCTTATCTCCTTTGCCTTTCACCCCTAGTTCTTCTGTAGATATTTTGCTGGTAGAAAATGACTTACCCAACGCTGATTTGATGCAAATTTATCTACGGAAATTAGGATATCAGGTGACTTGGGTTAAGAATGCTGCTGAGATGTGGGAAGCTCTAACACAGCTAGACCCAGCAGTGATTTTAATGGATGTTTATCTAGCAGATGGAAATGGTCTGAACTTGGTGCGACAACTGAGAGAACACGAGCAATATCAGACGATTCCGGTAATTGTTCAAACAGCAATGGCGATGAAAGGCGATCGCGAAACCTGTCTAACAGCCGGAGTAAATGACTATATTTCTAAACCGATTGATTTACCACTTTTAGCTAGTCTGGTGGCTAAGTACAGCAAACCGCCAATATAGAGAGGTGGGGAGCAGAGGAGGCAGGGGGACAAGGGGGAATTATTGAACAAGTCTCTCTCTTGTGTCCCCCCTCTTCCTTGTCTCCCTTGTCTCTTCTTCATGTTCAATGCCCAATACTTCGGCTTCGCTCAGTACAAGTGCCCAATTCCCAATGCTCCATAATATAACAAATGACTACAATAAAAATGGTTGGGTGCTATGGGGTTTGAGTAGGATTGGGAAATGATGCTGACAGAAAAATTTGAGCAATTAAAAGCCTTATTTCAAGAGATGGAGCAGGCGTTGATTGCCTACTCTGGGGGCGTTGATAGCACTTTGGTTGCCAAAATTGCTTATGATGCCTTGGGCGATCGCGCTCTGGCTGTCACGGCTGTTTCTCCTTCGCTGTTGCCAGAAGAGTTGGAAGATGCCAAAATTCAAGCCGCAACTATTGGGATTGCTCATAAAATCGTCCAGACTCACGAGATGGAGAATCCCAATTACACTTCTAACCCGGTTAATCGCTGTTATTTTTGTAAAAGTGAGTTGCACGACACTCTCAAACCTTTAGCTTTGCAGTTGGGTTATCCCTACGTAGTAGATGGGGTAAATGCCGATGATTTGCATGATTATCGCCCAGGAATTCAAGCAGCGAAAGAAAGAGGGGCGCGATCGCCTTTAGCTGAAGTGGGTGTAACCAAAGTTGAAGTTCGCCAACTTTCGCAACAACTCGGTTTACCTTGGTGGGATAAACCCGCTCAACCTTGCCTAAGTTCCCGGTTTCCTTATGGTGAAGAGATTACTGTCGCTAAGTTACAACGAGTTGGTAGAGCAGAAATTTTCTTAAGAAAGCTAGGTTGGCAGAATTTGCGCGTGCGATCGGAAGGCGATACAGCACGCATTGAATTATCACCAGAACAAATTAAAGAGTTTGTGTTAACGACAGATTTGCAAAAAGTAGTTTCTGTATTTCAGGATTTTGGATTTCTTTACGTAACTCTGGATTTGGAAGGTTATCGCAGTGGTAAGTTGAATCAAATTTTGAATCGAGAAGTCTTGGGCGTTAAATTATAAAATTTTGGTTTTATAGAGAGAGATCCAGTTTATATTTCTTTACCTTCTACAGAAACTAGAAAGCAGCCGTTAATCCTCCAGGCATTATCCGGCTGTTTTTCCATAAAATATAAAGCTCTCAAGGGAACTCCATCAGGAGCAAGTAGTAGCACTGGCTGAGTTATATTTTTTTGGATGGTTGTTATCTTCTCAAAAAAGACAGAGCGAGGACGGTATACTGCTGGGTAACTTATCTTCACCATCTGCATAAAATTTTCTGGGGTACCAAATTGCGCCTGAATTCCTGGACTGGCGAAGGCAAAAGCGCCTTGGGCATCATCCTTTTTAAAGGCTGCCAATTGGTTTTCAATTAGAGAACGTATGGTGATGGCATCGTTGTCGGTAATTTCCATAAATCTAAAATTGCGTAGGCGCAGCCCGCACTTCTCTACGAGACGCTCCGCGTAGCTTGCTTCCACGAAGTGGTACGACTTGGCTCAGTGACCATCATAGACATCGCTTCAAGGGTCGAGCGATCGCTTAATCTTCACGCTGAGTCACCTTGTATTCTATCTGCTGTAATGCCGAGCGCCATACATCATAACCCTCTTGCGACAGGTGCAAACCATCTGTGGTCAACTCTGGGCGCATATTGCCTTCCATATCAGTAAACCAGCTATAAATATTTAGATAATTAGCGCCTTCTTGTTTAGCAATTTGGGTTAGTTGGGTGTTGATATGACGAATGCGGCTATTAGAAAGTTTTGCTAGGCGAGTAGGCAAAATTGATTGGACAATGATTTGAGCTTTTGGGTGAGTTTCGCGTAAACGACGGACAATCCGGCGATAATTACGCAAAATTGTGTCATCACTAGCGCCTTTTCGTAAGTCGTTAATCCCAGCCATGACATAAATCACATCCGGCCGGGTTGCCGAAAATGCCCCCAACCTTTTTAAAACCCCACTGGAAGTATCTCCAGAGATACCTTGATTGAGCCACAATTTTCCAGTAGGGAGTTTTTCTCTAGGAAACCACATGCTCAAAGAATCACCAACTAAGATGCTTAGATGATTTGCACCTTGACCTTGAGCGATCGCTCTAGCTTCTAGAGCTAATAAACTTTTCCAGTCATCATAAGTTAGTTGACGCTTCCTGATCGACTCCCACAAAGATTGCAAATTATCACTATCTACGCGCGTATAAATCTGACCTGTTTTCAGAGCCGCCAATCTTTGGTAGTAAAGTTGATTACCAGATGTCAAAGAAATACCAGCTGCTCGGGCACTGGGTTTGACTAATGATTCTGTTGAGGCTGGTAATCCTTCACTACTGAGTTCGGGTACGCTAGAGACGTTTTTCTCGTCTACCGTCGGCTGCGAATTTTTTAGGGGTTGGAACGCTTGCCCACTGAGTTCTGGTAAGGAGAGATCAACGCTGGGGATGATTTGTCTACTTACTATTGTCTGCGAGCCTTGTTTTAAATCCCACAGGAATCTAGAACTTTCTGGCAGGACAATCGACAAATGTGGAAGAGCCGATGCTGGTATTGCTAATCCTGTTAACAAGCCTGCTGCCAACAGATAAGGGTCCCTCATCGCTTTCTCTCTCCTCTACTCACTGCTTTTCCCTATCACAGCATTAGTTGCCTGTATTCAGGAAAATTTTACTTCGGTTAAGTTATTATTCTTATTTACACTGTATAGTTCTGTAAAGCGTGTTGAGTAGATTATCTTAGACAATTTACGATCTCTTTAAAGTACGGTTTTTTCGGTGGTATACAAGTCTGATTTGCGAAAATACTGGTACTTAAAGCACTATTTTCACAAAACAACCATTTTTTATAACTCAGTGCCCACAAATATTGTAAGTGTGTATAAGTTTGCGATTAGTTGATATCATACGATGATCCGCTGTTTTTGAGCAATAAAAAGGTTATTATTGTTGATATTTAAGAACTTCCTATAAAAAAGTTGGGCGCTCAAACTGGTTGGGGATAATTATAAAGTCATCTATAGTGCAGTCAAAAATTATACAGATTGCGTTGATATAGCAAAAGTTAGATTTATTTTCATCCAAAAGTTGACTCTTAGCTTTGATGGGATGATTTAGGGTTTGATACAGATTATCCAATATTAGAGCAATTCTCTGTACTTCTTTTGTAGTTCTGTATATATAATTTCAAGTTTATGTTTGCCTGTAGAAGTATGAGTTGAAACACCTTTAAATTAAGTTTTAACTATAGAAAATAACTTCATTGGAAGTGCTAAGATTTAGGCTTAATCATTAGTGTTTGTTCTCCCGTGGCTAGAGCTAGTACAGCGATTGGTGTCAGTCCAATTATTAAGGAGATTGTGCAAAAACAGGCACATTCGACACGTTTAACACTGAAAGAAGTAATTCTCATGGGAATGTTAGCTATTGAAAAACTAGACGATCAAGGTCGTCAAGAGCTAGCCGATCAAGTTCATCAAATGCAGGTGAATGGAGAAATTTAAGTGAGGAGTTATAAATTTTAACTCGTCATTCGTGACTATTTACTTAATTTGATTAATGGCTAAAACGATAACAACTTCCCATTACATAATTTCGTTAATTTCAAAAGAGATTCATTGGCGTTGCAGAGTTTCAGCAACAAACCCAGTTGTGTTAGAACCTGCAAATGGATCTAAAACCATATCACCTTCATCAATTAAGAATTTGATGAAAACTTAGCAAACCCTTGAAGATAACAGGCTGATAGGGTCTAATTTTGGCTGCTTTGCAGTGTCGTAAATAAGCACTATTCGATTCAGTATTAGCAATTTCTAGCAAATTTGGCGGGATTGCACCCTGGTTATCCTTTTGGGATTTATGAGAAATATGATGTCTAATAAGACGTAACACATTTAAGATTATGTCAGTTTCAGAGCTTGAAGAATCACTGTATTCAACTGCTGAATTTGACTTTCTCCTAATTTACCTATCCTTCTGGTGATTAGCCTATGCTCTATAGTAGTTATTCGAGTAACCCTAACTTTAGAAGCAACCCGTAATCCAGTATTAGTAAAATCTGGATCTGAAGGTTCTAAAATAAACTCTTCTGGACTCAAACTACTTATATTTTGAGATGAAATAAAACATAAAGTGACATCATCGCCTATGGTATCTATCCATAAAACTAAACCAGGACCTAGCTTTGTTCCACTCAAGTCTATAAATGGAAATGGAACCAAGAGGATATCACCTGTTTGGAGAGACATTAGATAGGTTCTCCGTCGTCAAGTGAGTATATGTCTGGTTCATTTTCAAGAAAGTTAAAGACTCCTCCAGTCTGGGCAAGTAGCATTAAATCACAAGTTGAAGGCTCTGATGAATCGAAAAATAGTTTTTCTTCCAAAAGCGATCGCTCTTCATCAGAGAGAGATAGGATAACTTGCAACAGTGATTCAACAAGTTTAGTATTCATTTCGTATTTCGCTTTGTTTTACATACATTTTTTCTATTAATTCCTTTCGTTTTTTCCTTTTGGTATCTGTATGAGACACAACGGGATACCAAGTTCTTGTTCATCTTCTTGGTCAAGTGATTCAAATTGTGTGAATTCATCCTCCATTAAGTAGTAACGTACCTCTTCCTCATTAGAAAATGTGTATTTAGAACCATCACAATCTAATATCTCAGTGGATAAATCATCGTAGGTTCTTAATCTTGCCCAATTTAAGTTAGGAAAACTACACCACATCAGCCACCAACTTTCTTTGAGAGTAGGTTTTTCTTGGAATTGCATTTTATTTCCATTTCTTTTTATAGTATCTTCAACTTTTCTTACTGTAATTTTAAACTTAACTAATTTCAAAAAAATCCCCCACCATTGCGGCAGGGGATTTTTATTACTTATCTACAAAACTAGCAGCCGAATTAACCGAACTTACCAGCAGTAGAAGCAATCAAGAACGCGGCGTAAGTCACGATGTAGCCAACTGTGAAGTGAGCTAGACCAACGACACGAGCTTGAACGATGGACAGAGCAACGGGCTTGTCTTTCCAGCGAACTAGGTTAGCCAGAGGAGTGCGTTCGTGTGCCCAAACAAGGGTTTCAATCAACTCTTGCCAGTAACCTCTCCAGGAGATTAAGAACATGAAGCCAGTAGCCCAAACTAGGTGTCCAAACAGGAACATCCAAGCCCAGACAGACAGGTTATTCACGCCGTAGGGGTTGTAACCGTTAATCAACTGAGCGGAGTTAGCCCAGAGGTAATCGCGGAACCAGCCCATAAGGTATGTAGAGTTCTCATTAAACTGAGCTACGTTGCCTTGCCAAACACCGAGATGTTTCCAATGCCAGTAGAAGGTCAACCAACCAATGGTGTTGAGCATCCAGAATGTAGCGAGGTAGAAGGAATCCCATGCTGAGATGTCGCAAGTACCGCCACGACCGGGTCCGTCGCAAGGGAAGGCATAGCCGAAGTCCTTTTTGTCGGGCATCAGCTTAGAACCACGGGCATCCAAAGCACCTTTGACCAAGATCAAGGTGGTGGTGTGCAGACCTAGAGCGATCGCATGGTGAACCAAGAAATCGCCAGGGCCAATTGTCAAGAACAGGGAGTTAGTACCAGCATTAATGGCATCTAACCAACCTGGAAGCCAAACGTTAGCGTAGTTAGGCCATGCTGTGTAAGCAATACTATCGGGGTTAGATAGCAAAGTATCTAAACCGTACAGCACCTTACCGTTAGCAGCTTGGACGAATTGAGCAAATACTGGCTCAATCAAGATTTGCTTTTCAGGAGTGCCGAAAGCAACTACTACGTCGTTGTGTACGTACAGACCAAGGGTGTGGAAGCCTAAGAAAAGAGATACCCAGCTGAGGTGGGAAATAATCGCTTCTTTGTGCTTCAACACGCGGTCAAGCACGTTACCTTTGTTTTGCTCTGGGTCGTAATCACGCACCCAGAAAATCGCACCGTGAGCAAAAGCACCAAGCATCAGGAATCCAGCAATATACTGGTGATGCGTGTACAACGCTGCCTGGGTTGTGTAGTCCTTCGCAATAAATGCGTAGGAAGGCATGGAGTACATGTGCTGCGCTACCAGGGAAGTAACAACACCTAGCGCTGCTAAGTGCCAACCCAATTGGAAGTGCAAGGAGTTGTTGTAGGTGTCGTAGATACCTTGGTGAGGTAGGTTAAACGGCCCTTCAACTGGAATACCAAAGAAACTCTTGGCATTCAATGCTTCTTTGAGACTGTGACCAATCCCAAAGTTTGTCCGGTACATGTGACCAGCAACAATGAATAAAACTGCGATCGCTAGGTGGTGGTGAGCTATGTCAGTTAGCCACAAAGCTTCTGTCTGGGGATGGAAACCACCCAAGAAACTCAGAATTGCAGTTCCTGCACCTTGCGATGTCCCGAAGATATGTCCAGGAGTGTCAGGGTTTTGAGAGTAAACACCCCAGTTGCCTGTAAAGAATGGTGTCAAACCGGCTGGGTGGGGTGGGGTATTCAGGAAGTTATCCCAACCTACATGCTGACCGCGAGCTTCGGGGACAGCAACGTGAATTAAGTGACCAGCCCAAGCCAATGAACTAACACCAAACAAACCTGCTAAGTGGTGGTTTAGGCGATGTTCAGCGCTCTTAAACCATGCCAAGCTAGGACGGTACTTGGGTTGCAAGTGCAGCCAACCAGCAAACAGTAGTACAGCAGCGAATACCAGCAAGAACACTGAACCGTTGTACAGTTCGCCGTTATTCCGCATACCGATGGTATACCACCAATGGTAAAGACCAGAGTAGGTAATGTTTACTGGATTGCTAGCGCCCGCTTGGGTAAAAGCTTCAATTGCTGGTTTACCAAAGTGGGGATCCCAAATCGCATGGGCGATGGGACGGATGTGAAGGGGATCTTTAATCCACTGTTCGAAGTTACCTTGCCAGGCTACGTGGAACAGGAGGCTGGATGCCCACAGGAAGATGATTGCCAAGTGACCGAAGTGAGTTGCGAAAATCTTTTGGTAAAGATTTTCTTCCGTCATGCCATCATGGGTTTCAAAATCGTTGCCTGTAGCGATCGCATACCATATCCGACGAGTCGTCGGGTCCTGTGCGAGATCCTGGCTAAATTTCGGAAATTTTGTCGCCATAGGTTTAATAAATCCTCTGACCTTTAGCCATCAAATATCAGCGTCTAGAGTCCTGAGTTTTGAGTCCTGAGTTCTAAGTTTTCACTCAGCACTCAGCACTCAGCACTCAATAACTGATTGCTACCCTACTGAAAGGATGTGTGCATGGAAGAACGCCCAAGTTGTGGCAATTCCTCCCAAGAGGTAGTGAGCTACCCCTACAGCCCGACCCTGAATAATACTCAGAGCGCGAGGCTGGATTGCTGGTGCTACCTTCAGTTTGTTATGCGCCCAAACAATGGACTCAATCAGTTCTTGCCAGTAGCCGCGACCACTGAACAGGAACATCAAGCTGAATGCCCAGACAAAGTGAGCGCCTAAGAAGAGTAGACCATAGGCAGATAGCGCGCTGCCATAGGAATTGATGACTTGTGTAGCTTGTGCCCACAAGAAGTCCCGTAACCAACCGTTGATGGTAATAGCACTTTGGGCAAAGTTGCCACCAGTGATGTGAGTCACAGTACCATCTGCATCTACGGTTCCCCAAACATCTGATTGCATCTTCCAACTGAAGTGGAAAATTACAATAGACAGGGAGTTGTACATCCAGAATAGTCCGAGGAATACGTGATCCCAACCAGACACTTGGCAAGTACCGCCACGACCAGGACCGTCGCAGGGGAAGCGGAAGCCCAGGTTTGCTTTGTCTGGAATCAGACGAGAGCTACGGGCATACAGCACACCTTTGAGCAGAATTAGGACGGTGACGTGAATGGTGAAAGCGTGAATGTGGTGAATTAGGAAGTCGGCTGTGCCCAAAGCAATGGGTGCAGCTGCCACTTTACCGCCAACAGCCAAAATACCGCCGCCAAAGACATAGCTAACTGGTTCTAGGGCATTGGGTGCAGTTGTACCAGGAGCCAAGGCGTGGATATTTTGTATCCACTGGGCAAATACTGGCTGCAATTGAATCCCTGTATCAGAGAACAAGTCTTGAGGACGACCCAATGCACGCATTGTGTCGTTGTGGATGTAAAGTCCAAAGCTATGGAAGCCTAAGAAAATACATACCCAGTTCAGGTGAGAAATAATCGCATCACGGTGACGAATTACCCGATCCAATACGTTGTTTTGATTCACAACTGGATCGTAATCCCGCACCATGAAGATCGCAGCGTGAGCTGCTCCACCAACAATCAAGAAGCCACCGATCCAAATATGGTGAGTGAATATGCACAACTGTGTAGCGTAATCAGTTGCCAAATATGGATAGGGGGGCATCGCGTACATGTGATGCGCGATGATGATGGTCAGTGAACCCAAGAAGGCCAGGTTAGTAGCCAACTGAGCGTGCCAGGATGTGGTCAGGTTTTCGTAGAGACCTTTGTGACCTTCACCAGTGAAAGGACCTTTGTGGTTTTCTAGGATCTCTTTAATGCTGTGACCAATACCCCAGTTTGTACGGTATTGATGACCAGCAACGATAAAGAGAACTGCGATCGCTAAATGGTGATGAGCAATGTCACTCATCCACAAGCCACCAGTTACTGGGTTCAAACCGCCCTTGAAGGTAAGGAAGTCAGCATACTGACCCCAGTTCAAGGTGAAGAAAGGTGCTAAACCAGCAGCAAAACTGGGATACAACTCGGTCAACAAGTCTTTGTTCAAGATGAACTCGTGGGGCAAGGGGATGTCTTTAAGAGCAACGCCTGCATCCAAAAGCTTGTTGGTCGGTGCGGACACGTGGATTATGTGACCTGCCCATCCCAAGGAACCACAACCTAACAAGACTTGCAAGTGATGGTTTAGCATCGACTCCACATTCTGGAACCATTCCAGTTTAGGAGCGCGTTTGTGGTAGTGGAACCAGCCAGCAAATAGGAATAAGCCTGCTAGTACCAAGCCACCGATCGCAGTGCAGTAAAGCTGGAAGGAGTTTGTAATCCCCCAACCACGCCATACTTGGAACAAACCGGAGGTGATTTGAATACCGTGGAAACCACCGCCAACATCACCGTTTAAAATGTCTTGTCCAACAATAGGCCAAACGACTTGAGCGCTAGGCTTAACGTTTAACGGGTCACTTAGCCAAGCTTCGTAGTTAGAAAACTTCGCGCCGTGGAAAATCATCCCGCTCAACCAAACCATCACTACGGCTAGGTGGCCGAAGTGGGCTGAGAATATCTTGCGGGATATATCTTCTAAATCGCTTGTATGTGTATCGAAATCATGGGCGAGTGCGTGCAGGTTCCAAATCCATGTGGTGGTTTTGGGACCTCTGGCTAAGGATCTGTCAAAGTGTCCAGGTTGCGCCCATCTCTCGAATGAGGTTGGAACCGGATCGTTATCGACGATTACTCTTGCCTTCTTTTCCTCTCGCTCCGGAGGACTTATTGTCATTTGACCTCCTCTCTTGATAAGGAATGAGGAATCATGAATACCACAAAGTGAACCATTACCGCATACTCAGAATTTTACTGAAGTCGCGATGAAGACCCTATGTGGAGAGTTGTTTCTCGTTGAATTATAGAGTCTTCACCTGCACTTTGTTGGAGATATTTTAACAATAATTCAAACTTGGTGGAATATTGCTGAAATTACCGTCTTATCTGCCTTTTAACTTCAAACTATTTGTCTAAAAGTCAATAGATTAACCATTTTAATTTACAAAGAATAACAATTGGTAAGTTTTATGATTTTGCTGTATACACTTGGCTTACAGCTTTTACTGCTATTACTTATGAACATTTGTGTCATATTTCCATTGTTGTAAGTAAAAAGCTGTAAAAAGTATGACTTGTTTTAAATTGACTGAAATAGACACAGAAAAACTTAGGGATGTGAGGCAGATTTCACCTTTTGGGCTATAGTGCCAGATGGACAGTTTGAGCGAAAATAATCTGTGCAATTGTCGAAGACTATCGCTGGGTGCAACGCATGAACTCGTGGCAGAAAAGGGTGTTAGAGAAGCTCCTTCCTGAGAGGTTCCCGATTCTTAGATGGATAATTACATTGGTGCTGGTATTAAGCTTGACCAGTTGCGGCGAGAAAGCCGATAGCCAAGAAGTATCAACTGGTTATAGAGAAAACCCTCCACAGATTTCTCAAATTTCAAAGCAATTTTCGGAAGTTTCCCCACCATCTGTTATTCAAGAACTGCGTCCAAGTTTGGAAGTTTATCAACCACAAGTGGCAATTGTGACTCCTAAACCTGATGAATTTTTCCAAGATAATAAAGTTACAGCTAGTTTTCAGGTTAAGGATCTACCAATATTTAAAGATCCACAATTACAACTGGGGCCACATCTCCATGTAGTTCTGGATAATCAACCTTATATTCCTGTTTACGACCTGAACCAACCCTTGGTTTTGCCAGAGTTGTCTCCAGGTACTCATACTCTGCGTGTCTTTGCTTCTCGTCCTTGGCATGAAAGCTTTAAGAATGAAGGCGCTTATGCCGAGACAACATTTCACGTCTTCACTAAAACCGACGACAACAACCCAGATCCCAAGTTACCCCTGCTAACTTACAGCCGTCCTCAAAGTAGCTACGGGGCAGAGCCAATCTTACTGGACTTTTATCTCACTAACGCTCCCCTGCATCTCGTTGACAAGGAAAACACTAACGAAGGATTTAGTGATTGGCGCATCCGCGTCACAATTAATGGTGAAAGCTTTGTTTTTGATCGCTGGCAGGCAGTTTATCTGAAAGGCTTCCAAACTGGTAAAAACTGGATAAAGCTAGAATTTCTCGATAATCAGGGAAATCCTCTCAAAAATGCCTTTAATACTACAGTTAGACTGATTGACTTCCAGCCAAAGGGTAAAGACACTTTGTCGAAAATTGTCAGAGGAGAACTCACAGCAGATGAGGTACGCGGTATTGTAGACCCGAATTATAAACTCACACCTACGCCTTCTGTTGAAAAAACACCCCAAATACAACCGAAGGTAGAAAAACAGCCCCTTCCTGAAACTGAAGTTCCGAAAGAATCTAAAACACAGCCAAAAGAACCAAAATTAGAAGTTCCAACGGTTGTACCATCTCCTACTTTATCCCCGACACCATCAGAAGCACAGCCAACGGTAACGCCGACTCCAGAATCAACGCCGCTACCTGAAAAAGTTGCGCCTCAGCCAACTAAACCTAAAGTTGACGGATTTTTTAACCGTCGTGCGAGTAAGACACCTACTCCAGAAGCAACAGTTGAGCCATCTCCGAGTTTGCCACCCACGCTACCAGAGATTATTGAGCCTCCAGCACCAGAAATAATTACGCCAACACCAGAACCACAGCCAGAGGTAATGCCAACTCCTGAATCAACGCCGTTACCGGAAAAAGTTGCGCCTCAGACAACAAAATCTAGATTTGGCGGATTTTTTAAGCGTCGAACGAGCAAGACACCTACTCCACAAGTAACAGTTGCGCCATCTCCGAGTTTGCCACCCACGCTGCCGGAGATTATCGAGTCTCCAATACCAGAAACAATTACGCCAACTCCAGAATCAACGCCGTTAACTAAAATAAGCGCTCCCGAAGCAGAGAAACTAGAATCAACTAAAGACACTCAACTGTAAATTTTGAGATAAACCCTCAACAAATGCGATCGCACCTACAGGATTTCCTGTATCATCCAACCCAGGACTGTAGCAAGCGATCGCTCCCTCACCTGGGACTATTGCGACGAGTCCACCACCAATCCCTGATTTCATCGGTAAACCAATTCTGACTGCAAACTCGGCAGAAGCTTCATAAAGTCCACAAATTGACATCACTGCATTGACAATTCGGCGGTTTTGTGAGTTTGCCAAGCTATTTTCACAAGCTAGGATTTTTCCTAACAGGGCTAAATCTTCAACTCGCCCCGAAATGCAGCATATTTGATTATAAGTGTCAAGTGCTGTTTCAAGATTTTCTAAATGACCTGTTTCGGCAAGATAGTGTGCGATGGCTTCATTGGCTGTTGAACGTGTTAATCGCACTGAAGCCAGCATCACTTCATCTAACCTTAGTTGACAACCTGCTAATTGGTTGAGCCATTGACAAAATAAAAGAGTGCGTTGAGTAGCATCCTTTCCTGGTAACTTATCAGCGAGGGTAATTGCCCCACTATTAATCATAGGGTTGCGGGGACGGCCGCGATCGCTAACTAATTGTTCTAAAGAATTGAAGGGTGCATCCGATGGTTCCACCCCAACCCAGCCAAAAACTGTTTCTGCGCCAAAATTTTCCAGCAGATAAAGTAAAGAAAATGTCTTAATAACGCTCATTAGTGGGAAGACACAAGCGGTATCCCCGAAGCTGATATTTTTCCCCGATTTACAGCAGATGTGAACTGCAAACCAACCAGGATAAGCTTTAGCTAGTTGCGGAATGCGATCGATAACTCGTCCCTGTTTAGCCAGAATTTTAGCTTGTTCTACCCAAGCTGATAACTCCGTGGTAGTTAATTTTTCAAATCCTTTCACAACAGATACACCCAGATTCAATTATTAATTACGAATTACGAATTACGAATTACGAACTATTATGCTTCCCCGTGTTAGAGCGCCAGAATTACCACAAAATTACTCTTGGCTCAATACCGATAAACCTTTGTCTCTTAAACAACTCAAGGGTAGAGTCATAATTTTAGACTTTTGGACATACTGCTGTATAAATTGTCTGCATATTCTGCCAAACCTGAAATATTTAGAAAATAAATATAAAGATAGTCTTACCGTTATTGGTGTCCATTCTGCCAAATTTGATAACGAAAAAGAAACAGAAAATATTCGCCAAGCTATCCTGCGCTACGACGTTGAACACCCAGTTATAGTTGACAGCAATTTTCGACTTTGGGAAGAATATGCTGTACGTGCTTGGCCTACCTTAATAATTATTGATCCAGAAGGTTACGTGATTGGCCAGATTTCTGGTGAAGTAAACCGTGACACTTTAGACGAGTTGATTCAAAAGTTAATTCAGCAACACCAGGATAAAGGCACAATTAATTTTCAAGAACTTAGTTTGATATTAGAAAAACAGCACCAACCATTAATTACTCCCCTAGCTTTTCCTGGTAAAGTCTTAGCTACCCAAGCGGGTTTGTTCATCTCTGACTCTGGACATCATCGCCTGATTATGAGTAGCTTCGACGGCAAAATTCTGCATTTGATTGGTACTGGGAAATCTGGCTTAACCGATGGTGCTTTTAATGAAGCGCAGTTTTTTGCACCACAAGGAATGGCTTATGATGCAGAAAATCAAATTCTTTATGTTGCTGATACAGAAAATCATACCCTGCGGCGAGTTGATTTTAAGCGTCAAGTAGTAGAAGCGATCGCAGGAACTGGAGAACAAAGCCGGAATATTCATCCTCATAGCGGTGCTGGTTTAGAAACTGCGCTAAATTCCCCTTGGGATTTAGTGAAAGTGGGAAATACCTTATTTATTACAATGGCTGGGCCGCATCAAATTTGGGAAATGGATTTAGAAACTAGCATGATTAAAACTTATGCTGGTACTGGTGTAGAAGCTTGCATTGATGGTTCACTTACTGAATCTGCCTTTGCTCAACCCAGTGGTATTAGCAGCGATGGAAAAGAATTATATATCGCTGACAGTGAAGTTAGTTCAATTCGTGGTGTGGGAATTGTAGAACCGTATCAAGTGCGAACCGTTTGCGGTAGTGGGGGTTTATTTGGTTTTGGTGATGTAGATGGACAGGGTGAAGATGTCCGTTTACAACATTGTTTAGGAGTGGAATTTGCTCAAAATTTTCTATGGGTAGCAGATACCTACAATCACAAAATTAAATTAGTTAGTCTTAGTGGCAATTGTCAAACAGTTTTAGGAGATGGTACTGCTGGTTTACAAGATGGACAAGGTAAGAATAGCCGATTTTTTGAACCTTCGGGATTGAGTGTTAACGGCTCATATTTATATATTGCTGATACCAATAATCATGCCATCCGTCGCGTAGATTTGAATACTCGTGAGGTGACGACGCTAGAGTTTTTTGGCTTATGTGCGCCAGATGTTTGTATTCCGCCAAATGTAACCGCTACCGATTTTTAACCTCATGTAGAGATAAAATTTGCATCTAGTGCCTTTGGGCGAGATTTTAAATGGTAATTTTTTTAGCGATCGCTTAATTGGCTTCTAAGATTCTAAAATTAACTGTGAGTTACAGTAAATATATTATGCAATTAGTAATTTTTGATGTTGATGGTACACTAATAAATACCTGCAAAATTGATGAAAATTGTTTTGTACGCGCTCTTGCATTAGAATTTGGTATTTTTGGTATAAATACAAATTGGGCTGAATACGCATACACGACGGATTCTGGAATTACTCAGCAAATTTTCCAAGAAAAATTAGAACGTCTTCCTTTAAATGAAGAGCTAGTCAGACTCAAAGCACGTTTTGTTAGTCTACTTCAGGAAGCTTTTATTAACAACCAAGATTTATTCAGTGAAATTCCTGGTGCGGCAAATATATTAGCTAAATTACAGATAAACCCTAATTGGGCTGTTGCGATCGCAACTGGTGGTTGGCGTGAATCTGCTAAATTAAAACTTCAAAAGGCTAATTTAGAAATAGAAGGTATCCCCTTAGCTTCAGCTAATGATGCACTTTCACGAGAAAATATTATAAAAACATCTATTATAAAAGCAGAGAATTTTTATCAAGTTGAAAAATTTCAGAAAGTTGTTTTTGTCGGTGATTGGGTTTGGGATGTAAAAGCAGCCTATGACTTGAGTATTGCTTTTATTGGAATAGGCGATAAAAAATTAATAAGTGTAGGTGCTACAAAAGTAATTAAAGACTTTACAAATTTAGAGGATTTTCTGAAAATATTAGAAGATGCAGCAATTCCTAGATTATCTATGAACACCATTCTCCACATTACCAAACGCCAACAATGGGAACAAGCAAAAAATCTCGGTACATATCGCGCTGATTCGTTAGAGAGTGAAGGTTTTATACATTGTTCACAATCAACGCAAATACTCAAAGTTGCAAAGAGATTTTTTAATAATCAAAAAGAATTAGTACTACTTTTTATTGATTCTGAGAAAGTACAAGCTGAAATTCGTTATGAAGAGGCTGAAATTGGCGAATTATTTCCTCACATTTATGGTGAGTTAAATATTGATGCTGTGTATCAGGTGGTTGATTTTGAAGCTGGGGAAAATGGTTTGTTTGAGTTGCCGCAAGAAGTTATAGATTTAGGATAACGAACCGCAGAGGCGCAAAGAACACGGAGGAGAGATCAAGAGAATTTAACGTTTGTGGAAATGGCACGAACCACAGGAACAAGTTCAGCACTTAGATTCGACAATGCTTAAGAGAACAAACATAAGATAGCTAGGGTGAATAGAATTTACCCCTATACAAACAAAATTTAAGTCCAAATTAAGGTTTTGAAACCCACCTCTGTCGATTTTGCTTGTGTAGACTAGGTTTCTAACCACCCAAATAAAGAGATTCCGCGCTTTACTTAAAGAATGGGGAATTAATAATCTAGAGTAATTGTGACCGAATTTAATTTACAAATCCAAGAAAATAGCGATCGCTTGTCTTCTCATATAGAGGATGCAGCACCTAGCTTACTTCCCTCCAGTAATACGATACACTGCACCGACACTAAAGGCGATCGCATTGACCGTTTCCTTTCCCAAGAATTACCAGATTTATCCCGTTCGCGCATCCAACAGTTAATCGAACAGGGTAATGTTCAACTTAATGATAAAGTTTGCACTTCTAAGAAAATCAATGTCAAGCTAGGCGATCGCATCACTCTGGAAATACCAGAAGCACAACCCCTAGAACTGCTAGCAGAAGATATCCCTTTAGATATCCTCTACGAAGATGACCAATTACTTATTCTCAACAAACCCGCAGGCTTAGTTGTCCATCCCGCACCCGGTCATCCAGATGGTACACTGGTAAACGCTTTATTGGCTCACTGTCCCAATTTACCAGGAATTGGCGGAGTCCAACGTCCAGGAATTGTGCATCGATTAGATAAGGATACAACAGGAGCGATCGCGATCGCAAAAACAGAAGTTGCCCATCATCACCTACAAGCTCAACTCAAAGCTAAAACCGCACGCAGAGAATACTTGGGTGTGGTTTACGGTGCGCCAAAAGTCGAAAATGGCACAATTGACTTACCCATTGGTCGCCATCCACAAGACCGCAAGAAAATGGCTATTATGCCTATTGAACAAGGCGGACGATCTGCCGTCACTCATTGGCAAGTACTAGAACGCCTTGGCAACTATACATTAATCCGCTTCCAACTAGAAACTGGACGCACCCATCAAATCCGCGTCCATAGCGCCAAAATGGGTCATCCCATTGTCGGCGACCCAGTTTATAGTTCTGGTCATTCAGTGGGTGTAAATTTGTCCGGTCAAGCACTCCACGCTTGGCGACTAAGATTGCAGCATCCCATCTCTGGCGAGATGATTGAGGTGACAGCTACCCCTCCCACACAATTTACAAAACTTTTGGAGATGTTAAAAAGACGAATTGCACTTTAACGTTGTTTTATTCAAAGGCGATCGCAGCAAATACCAGAAGCACAACCCCTAGAACTGCCTCTTGTAGGAGATTTCGCGCTCACCTCGGTATTTGATGCCAGGGTTTTTGGTTGTAAAGTGCGATCGCGTAGCTCACCGTAGCGATCGCACTCAAGTATTTAACTAAAAATTTTTCTTAGAGAAAAACAACCTTTTAACAAAGTGCAATTACCTTAATTGCTCACTCATGTCCGTTATGAATTTCAGCACAAGTCAGAAACTCAGCCTCTTTGAGCAGTAGCTGTAGTTCTGCGTGACGAAGTTTCGTGTCCTTCTTCTTATTTTCCCACATATCAGAAAAGAAGTCTTGCATCAGCGCAATGATGCTGCGGTATTTGACGATGCTGGCAACATAGAACTCGTCTAACTTCATGTCTCCATCAGAATGTATCTGCTCGATGTTGTCGAGTAATATAGACCTCATCTCATAAGGTTTTAAGCCTTCTTTTATGCCATATTTTTCCATCATCCTGCGTTTATCGTTCTCCGAACATAAATCATAAGGCGCTCGAATTAGGTGACTAAGATTCCGCAGGATTTCACCATAGTCGTAAAATGTGTTCTGCTTAAAGAAAGACTCTTCATCTTTCGTTAACGTAAAACTCTTGTCAAGTACCAAACCAAAATCGGTCAAATATATTTGCTCGCCGTCGCTAAGGATGTTGCGAAAATGTGCGTCGAAGTGGATGATTCCCTGCGCCCTCAAAAAAGTAATCGTCGTGCGTAATTCATCCAGAGGTTTTTGAAGTTTGTTAGGGTTTAAGAGCAGCCATGTTTCCAGAATATACGGTATGTACTCTAGAAACAGAACTAACTCATACTTGGCATTCGCTCTGTCTAACATATAATTCCCGGCGTTCGCACTATTGCCCCAGTACTCCACATAAGCCTTTAGACGCGACCTATCCATATCCGCACGTCGCCCCTCCAAGGGAATAATCCGATAATGGTACATCAGTGGAAAGCTGGCAATTGCCCCATCCAATACCCAGTTGGTAGTCTTGATATGGGTAACAAGTTCTCGAAAGACACCAAAACCAGTGGAACCAAAGCCGTAATTGCAGTAAGTTGGCAGATCGTAGAGGTTTCTGGTGGAGAACAGGTTATCAAATTCGATGTTTGTAACCGGAACACGTTTCACAAAAACCTTGGATTCTCCAAGGACGATGGTGTGATTCATTCCCCAACCTGTGCTTGAGTCATTCGTCTCACTACTCTCAAACAGAGAACGCAATTGTTCATTATCCAACTGAGCAATTTGTGAACTGAGCTTGAAGTATCTCTTCCTTCTAATTTCTATACGATCCTTAGCCATTTTCTCCACTCAGCCACAGCATGAGAAACCCTTGGTGCTATTTGATTTTACTCAAATTGAAATTTACCTACTTTTAAATCTACTAAGCTACGACTAGGCAAGGAAGTTAGGCAAAGCATCTAAAGTCACAGTGAAATACTTTTCAAATAACTTCTAAACCGTGCATCTAAACAAGCGATTAGCGTGCATTAGACATGGGATAGAGTCTGTTTCACTAGTTATACCTAAATGAAACTCCTACATAACCCAAGACTTATGCACGCTATAAAAAGATCAAAGCGATGTACTAGACAACCGCAGACCAAAAATTGTTACTTAATTCCAGCTAACTGGCGATAAGGTACAGACTTTTCGATATCAATGTTGAATGACGAGATTCTTTGTGGTGTATTGCCACTTGCATTGACACTTTGTGCCATATTCAAGAATAGAGCCGGATCGCCAGCTTTTGGCTTTTGCTCTTGTGGAAGGAATCTGCGTACTTCGACCTGCCAAATGATTTGGGGGAAACCCAATTTAGCACGGTGGTAATCTTCGTATCGCGGAGACTTGATGTTAAATGGCAACTCACCAGCAGATTGAGATGGCAATATCCGACGGCGCTGATAGGGCACTGTGGAATATCCAAAATTGCTCAGGTACTCTTCAGTGTTGAGAACTTCATCAACAAAGCCTACAATACCCTTGGTAGCGACCACAATTGACCAGGCGATTTTTTCGCGCTCGTTGTATGGGTCGCGTCCTAGAACGCGCTGAATTACTTGCTCAACAAAGCGATAATTATTGTTGAGGTCGTAAAAGCTTTTCTTAAAGGTATTAGAAAGCACTAATCCACGAACAAAGTCTCGTACTGTAATTTGTCCATTACGGAGTTGGGACTCTAAATATGTTTCCCGATCGGCAGCAAAAGCATAAAAGAAAAGTTGACGATATGCTGCTTCGATCAGATCGCCTAAATCTGATGGAGACAGGATGTTGTCTGTAGTAAAAATCCTGGGCTGTTCATCACCCGGTACTTCATATCCAGCGACACGCTGGTTTTGACTTGAAGGTTCATACTCTAACAGAGGAATTGCCATTCTAAAGCCTCCATGTTCTTAATTAAAGTTAACAACTTTAAATCACATATTAAGGGAGTAGTTGTATCAGAACCTCAGATTCTGATAAAATTTCACGAAACTTAACTAAGGGTGATTTTAAGTATTGGGTATGAAAAACGATTAGCACACTGGATTCAACCCATAGCTAATCAATAAAAAAAGTAGTGCAACTTCCAGCTTAATAGTTACTGTAAATGACTAAAAAATTTTATTCACATATTTCAGATTAGAAGATTGAGTTTCACTTTTTTTAACTGAAGCAATAAAATTTAACATTCAGCAAAAGAAATTAATGAAGGATTGGGAATTGGGCATTGGGCATTGGGCATTGGGCATTGGGCATTGGGCATTAGACAATAATTAATAGTTTTTTTTCCCGTGCCTCCCCTGCTCCCCCTGCCCTCTTTCCCCTTGCCCCCTGCCTCCTCAACGACCTATCCAAAATTCCAGGGGATCTATGGTTGACTTACAGTAAGGCCAGCTACGTAAAGTTGCTTCCATTCCTTCTTCCCAGTCGGGTGGTTGTAATCCCAGTCCTAAACACAGATGAGATAGAATGTTAGCAAACTGCTGATTGTGACCAAAGTCTCCTAGATGGGCATGGGCGTATTCGTGGACGACTACACCAAACCAGTCTTTAGGTGCAACTCGCCCGACATCTACCAAAATAGTAATTGGATTTGTGAGAATATTGCACAGCCCGTCTATACCAAAAGATTGAGCTATGGGGACTGCAAAAATTTGGATGTGGCGACGCTCTTGTGGATGAAAACACTCATGACAAACTTCTAAGTAAGCGTTGATCTGAGCGTTAACGGTATTAATATTTTCGCCAATCCAAGTGCAAATGGGGATGCGATCGCGCAGGTTATCGAACACATCCACCATCCCCGGCTCTAGGGCAAGTCTCTGCACCCGATGCAGATAATCTTGCCCACGAGTAAAAGCATCACTTTGCTTGAGATAATTCACCAACCCAGAACTGAATGGAACTGTTTTTTTTCTAGAATATCCTGCCCAAGTCTTTCTGTTGCCTGTTCTGTGCCGGAAACCTCAACAGAACTTTCGATGCGGCTTTCAGTACAAAACGATGCCGTACTGAAGCCACCAAACCGTTTTACTGTACTGGTTCGCAGTCGCATATTTGGGCTGGCAAACCAGAACCTCTCAATGGAACTCATTGTTTCGTATTCGGTTGTCAACACTAGTCCGTCTTCATCGTCCATGTGAAAAAGACCGACTACAGGCACAATTTCGGCATAGCCTCTTTCGCGCAGTAATTTACCAGCCCTAGGGTTATCCTCATCAGGCACGATCGCAAATATAGTTTTTCCCTGATGGTTCTCTTCATTTTCTCTATCCCAAGCCATTGTGCCTAGCCAACGCACACGTGACCCTCCTACTGATAGGCTGGGGTCAATTTCATGATACTTGCACAGTTCAATGATTTCTGGATGATTCGCTTCCAGAGTTTCTACCTGTATATCCGATTCTCCCGTCTCTGAGCGCTTGAACGCTAGGTGATGAGTTGCCCGTTGCGATCGCCACTTACCAGCACTTAGCTGAAAAAATTCCATTGCGTCTATCAATCTTCTGACTCCTACTTATGACTCCTGCGGATGATGTTATACGCGTTTTTTCTTTTTACAGTTATTGGTATATAAACATTCTAAACATTACAACCATTAGCGATCGGCTTCAACAAACTCTCAACACAGAGTGAGATGGAGATGTCGTTACATAATTGTAAACTTTTATAAGTCTGATTGTTTATAGCTTGACAATGTAGACATTTTAATATCTTAGTGCTAAACTAGTAGAAAGCGATCGTCTTCACACTAGCAGTAAAAACAAATACCTTCGATTCAGTCAATCAGAGGAGTGAATGATGGATTTTCCAGTCGAACTAACCTTAGAGCAACAGTTTCGCTTACAGAACTTGAAAGACCAAGTAAAGAATTTGAGTCAACAAGAAGCTCAGGAGTTTTTGTTAGAAGTTTTACGGCAGATGATGGTAAAAGATAATTTGGTCAAACATCTCCTAAAACAAGCTTGATCGAGTAGAAAAAAGAATATCCTTTTCTTAAGACTTACGCATTGGCAGAGTTCCATTAAAATGCGTAGGTCTTAATTTTTTTGAGCATTGCGAAGAGACAGGGGGGAGGGGGACAGAGGGGCAGGGAGCAGGGGGACAAAGGGACAAGGGGGACAAGGAGGATGAGGGGAAATTATAGAATAAGTCTCTCCCTTGTCTCCCCCCTCTCCCTTGTCTACCTTGTCTCTTCTTCATTCCCAATTCCCCATTCCCCATACCCAAGATAAATATTACAGATTATTACTTTGTCTCTCATAGTAAAGACTAGGGCGCTATCGATCCCCTATGTTTTTGTTTGGCTACTCACAGTTAATCTGATCGAGAACAGGCCAAAAATAATATCCGCCATTTGTGAATATTAAGGAGAACTCATGGTTCTTGATGCTTTTTCCAGAGCTGTAATTGCGGCTGATGCCAAAACCGCTCCTATCGGTGGTGCTGACTTAGCAGCCCTTAAGTCTTTCATTGCTGAAGGCAACAAGCGCCTTGATGCTGTGAATGCGATCGCCAGCAATGCTAGCTGTGCAGTTTCGGATGCGATCGCTGGGATTGCTTGTGAAAACACAGGTTTGCTTCAAGCTGGTGGTAATTTATACCCCACTCGCCGGATGGCTGCTTGCTTACGTGATGCTGAAATCGTTCTGCGCTATGTAACTTATGCACTATTGGCTGGTGATTCTTCCGTATTAGACGATCGCGCTTTGAACGGTCTGAAAGAAACCTACACAGCTTTGGGCGTACCTACTGGATCTTCAGTTCGCGCTTTCCAAATCCTGAAGGCTATCAGCGTCGCTCACATCACCAACACCAATACTGAAGCTAACGCTGGCAAGAAGTTCCGCAAGATTGACACTCCTCAAGGCGACTGCTCTGCTCTAGCTGCTGAAGCTGCTAGCTACTTCGATCGCGTTATTTCTGCTCTGAGCTAATTGCTAATCGCTAACGTCTTAAGCCTATTAGTCAAGCCAACTGAAATACAAAACCCGATCACATCAAATCTGGAGTATAAAAAGCAATGAAATCAGTTATCACTACGGTTATTGGATCTGCTGATGCAGCAGGTCGTTTTCCAACCACCTCCGATCTAGAATCAGTTCAAGGTAGCATTCAACGTGCTAGCGCTCGTCTAGAAGCTGCTGAAAAGCTAGCTGCTGGTATCGATAACGTAGCTAGAGAAGCTTATGATGCTGCCTTCAAGAAGTATCCTTACCTGACCCAAGAAGGTGAAGCTGGCGACACTCAAGTTAAGAAAGACAAGTGCCTCCGCGACATCAAACACTACCTACGCTTGATTAACTACAGCTTAGTTGTGGGCGGTACTGGCCCTCTAGACGAATGGGGTATTGCAGGCGCTCGTGAAGTTTATCGCTCTTTGGGTCTGCCTACTGCTCCCTACGTTACCGCATTGACCTACACTCGCGATCGCGCTTGTTCTCCTCGTGACTTGTCTCCTCAAGCATTAGGTGAGTTCCGCGCTCTTCTCGACTACGTAATCAACTCCCTTTCATAGTAATAGGGATTGACTAGACGTAGACGAGCGATCGTCATACTCTAAAACTCAGGGACTCTTAGTCTGTTGCTTTGCCTGTATCTGGTTGAGTGACTGGCCAAGAGTCCCTCAGTTGTTACTAATTCGTAATGACCCTCCTACGTCGCTAACGTAATTCGTAATTAATGATTGAACCTGGGGGATTTAAACAGGGAAATTTTCTTTTATGACCATAGATTCTCTATTTGAACAGTTGAAACACCCCAACCCTAATCTGCGGGAACGAGCCATGTGGGAATTGGCTGATGTTCGTGATGAAAATACTATTTCTCGCCTGATGGGTATTTTGGATGAAGAAGATGTGACTTACCGTCGTGCTGCTGTTAAGGCACTGGGTGCTATTGGTACAGATGCTGTCCCATCATTGGTAGATTCATTAGTAAATAGCGAGAATGCAACCATTAGGGGTAGTTGTGCTAAGGCTCTGGCACAGGTTGCTGCTAACCATCCCGATGTTCCTTTCCCGGTTGAAGGCTTAGAGGGATTGAAAACAGCACTCAACGATCAAAATGCCGTTGTCTATATTGCATCAGTAATGGCGCTAGGTGAAATTGGTTCTCCTGCCTTTGAGATTTTGACTGAGGCTCTGAAAACAATAGATAATGTTGCCCTGGCTGTAGCGGTTGTTAATGCACTGGGTTCGATGGGTGATATGCGGGGAGTGGAAGTGTTGACAGCATTAACTAATGATGAATCTGCCGATCCGTATGTTCGTGAATCAGCAGTGAGTGCTTTGCCCCGATTAGATCAAGTGATTAATTATAAAGGAAGGTAGCGATCGCACTTTTATGCAACTACCTTTATCAATTGCAATAGGGTTTATTACCAAGCATCTTCCTCTAACTGTCTCTCAATTTGAGAAATCGCCAATTCAATCACCGCCTGAACTCCTACTTCCTCTTCTTTGGTTAATGCGGCTTGTAGGGGTTCTAAAGCAGTGCGATCGCCAATTTTCATCAATGCCAGAGCCGCCGCTTTTCGAGTCTCCCAATCGGGATGATGCAGTAACTCCACCAAATTAGGAATCGCTGGTTGATAAGCCAGACTGCCCAAAGCAGATGCCGCTTCACACCGCACCATTAGAGACGAATCGGTGAGAGCGTTCACTAGAATGTGAAATGCTCCCTCTTCAGTGCCTTCTTCAGCAATTTTAGCGATCGCACCCACCACCGCAGCCCGAACATCAGCCGAGTCTGAGTTAATTTCTCGATATAAATGCTCCTTCGCCTCTGCCCCAATAAATCCCAGCGCCCATACTGCATGACCTTTGGCACTTTCTGGATACTCGGTTGATGCTAAGATTTGCAGCAATGCTGGTACAGCTGCCTCACCAATTTTGGCAAGCCCCCCCACCGCCGAGGTTTTAACCACCGTATCTTCATCATTTAAGAGGGCATTAACCAAAGTGGGAACTGCGATCGGATCGGCAATCAGTGTCAGGGTTTTAGCGCTGGCTCTGCGGACAACTGGGTTTGGGTGATTTGCTACAGCTTCCATCAACAAAGGGGTTGCCGGTTTCCCGACTTTACCCAACGCCTCTGCAAAACTCAACCGAATCATCCCCCGTGAGTCTCCCATACTCTCAATCATCTGCTTGAGTAGCTGTTGGTCATCAGGGTTGAAGGAGTTTAAGCCTAATTGCTCATTGACTGCTGCTAGTATTGCATCAGTTTTTGCCTGGGACAGATTTAACGAATCCTCCCCGGATTGAATTTTGGAGTCTAGCATGTGACTTATAGCTAAATTATCAAGATGATTACTAGTTGCTGGCGCTCAGGGCAGCTTGCTGATTACGGAGTTCTTGAAGTGCAGAATCAATCTTGGCAAGCTCAGGCTCCAGTTGTGCCATAACATTTACTCTCATCAACTTAGCCCGTTTTGCTGTTTCTGTAGTTTCTTGAACTAGACGTTCCCGATATAGCTCAAGTTCTGCAATCACTTCGGCGACATCTTGAGGGGTTATGTTATCGGTTGTTGTGAATTCTGAGGTTTCATCCATAACTTTTGTTTCCTAAATGCGTGTTTATATAAATTATGTGTAGTCAGTGTTCGATTATCGTTTGTATTTGGTTACTTGCTAAAGATCGGCACTTAGCAGATGCATAAAATTGAACTATTGGCAAGAGGCAACTAACTAATAGCTGACACATACATATAGGAATCCGATTTGATTCTTGAATCACTCGTAAAGAGAGGGAAAAAGGAATGGGGAAGAGGAAAGAAGGAATAAAGCTATACTGAGTTCTGTTCAAAAATCAAGTAGGAGTCCTATATATTCCGATCTTCTCAGATCGCGTTACCACTGGTAAAGCTTTTTGATAGAAATCTTCAAAATTAGTTACCAATTCCCAATTCCCAATTCCCAATTATTTTAAGATGTTTCCTCTAGTGGGAAAATATTTCCTTGTAAGTAAGATTCAAAGTTTTTCTTAAAGTATTGAATGCTCGTGATATTCGGTTCATCACTTTCTGTCGGCGTGAACTCATAAATTGGTACTTTTTCTCTTACTAACGTGACCAAGCTGGGATGAAGCTGCTCAAAAGAATCTACTCTAAATATTGTTGTTTCAAATCTTAATTTAGCTGGATGAGCATATCCTAACTTCATCCAGGGCATCCAAGGACAGTCTCTCGCCCATTTAGCAGGAGGGACTTCAGTGGCATCGGGTCGGCAAGTATTTGAGATAAAGTACTCAACTCCCTTAAATTTTTCTCCAGGGCAATAATCTGAATATTTACTATCTCCTGCTAACGGATGTGGATATTCTAAAGGAATTTCCATAACCGAGGTAATATATCCCTTGCCTTTAGGTATGATAAATTTCTTTGGTTTGACTGAACCTTGGACAATACGATTAGCGATGTGAACTACTGGTACTGGCTGACTCGCTGTTGGTGACTTCCAAAAGTGCAGAATTTCTTGTGTATCAGGATCGCAAAATAAACCCAATTCTCTATTGATGCGATACCCAACTTCGCCGTGTTCAGGATCGGGTTTGAGAAATACTTTGGTAGCATTCATCCCAATAATAGAGAACAATTTTTCTTTTGGCTTATCTGGTGTTTCTTGCCACGAAATCTCCCCAGACCAGTTGTAATAAAGCTGTAACCCATGATTTTTTCTGTAAAAATCGAGGTTATTAAATTCGTAGTCTTCTAAATAATCATTCATATCTATTTTTATCATCCTCAAATGGCTGCGTAGATGCAAAGTAGCCGTCAGACATTACAATTCTCACTTAATAGACAGTAAGCAGATTTTATTTTGATGTAAACTTCGACTTAACTATTTTGGTCATCTAATGTTCAATGCTCAATTCCTAGTACGATAGTAAACATCACCTCTGAGCAATTATCCAAGAGCCATTTACAGATCAATGGATAAACGTTTTTTTAAAATGTTTGGGCTAACAGAAGATCAAGCGATCGCAATTATCGATACACCATTAGAACAACTCGAAGATGCTTCTGATAAGTATATTGCTGTTTCCCATTTAATTAACTATCCCACAGAGCAATCGATCGCGGCTTTGGTACGAGCGATTGAAACCAGTAACCCTGATGAGTTAGATCATCGCATTGTCCGACGCAAGGCTGTGGAAAGTTTAGGGCGATTGCAGGCGGAATCAGCTTTACCTGTAATTCGGCAATGTCTTAAAGATGATGATATTTATACTGTCGAAAATACCGTGTGGGCGATCGGGGAAATCGGGACTAAAGATCCAGAAATTCTCGAAGAAGTAGCACAATTGCTCGATAAACCAGGTCAAATATATCGAGTCATTATTCACATGTTAGCTAATGCTGATTATCAGCCGTCTTTAGAACGTGTAAATAAATTTACTAAAGCGGAAGATGAACCTACCCGTAGTGCTGCGATCGCTACAGTTTGTCGTTTGACCGGTGATTACTCCCAAATAACTGAGGTGATGACGCTGCTGCAAAGTTCCAGCGTCAATGCACGGCGCGGTTGCATTCAAGACTTGATTGATGCACGCTACTACAAAGCCATCCCAGAAATTGCTCGTTGTCCTGTATCTCTGGTGTTTCGGTTGCGAGGTTTGCGAATGCTTTTGGATGCAGGCGTTCCTAGTGGTGAAATTACCTTTACAGAAATTCAACCTTACTTAGAACAAGTACTTTACGATCGTCCCAACGACCTTGATTTAGTACATGAGTATGATGCAACCCCTGTATTAGATTTTGTGATCAACGAACTCTACGAAACCGATTTTGGACGTTGCTATTTAGCGACCAAAACCTTACTAGATATCTATCCCCAAGAAGCACCCCAAGCACTTTTAACAACTTATTTAGACAAAGCATATAACGATTATGGCGCTCATTATCATGTAATGAAACTTTTCGGTTGGCTAAAATATGCTCCCGCCTACGATTTATTAATAGAAAATCTGCACAACCGCGAACCACAGTTTCAGAAATCTCGTGCGGCATGTGCGATCGCTCTTGGTGAATTGGGCGATTCACGAGCAATTCCTGAAATCAAAATTTGCCTCAATACCCCAATTTGGGATTTGAAATACGCTTGTTTATTAGCGTTAGACCGCTTAGGAGATTCCTCTGGTCGGGAAATTTGCGCTAATGATGGTGACTGGTTAATTAGGGCGAAAGCAACAAGTAAGCTGTTAAGCAAATAAGATTGCACATTGAGACCGCAGGGGGGCAGGTGGTCACTGAGCGTAGCCGAAGTGGGGCAGGGAGCAAGGGAGAGGGTTTGCAGCTTTTATTACTATGAAAATAGTGCAATTTAAAGGACGATTAGCTTAATTTAATAGTTAGGAGTTAAAAGGGCGGTTAGAAACCGCGTCTACACAGACAAAACCCGCTTGCGCGGGTTAAAAACAATAAACTTAAGCCTATTGTTAATTTTCTATTAGCCCACCTCTGTGGACTTTCTCTGTGTATCTGCGAATTCCATTCCCTGGGTTTAAGTGGTTTTACTCTTAACTGTTTCGTTTAAGACTAACTCTGGTTCTGGTGTCTTTTCTTTTTCCTCTTCTTCTGGCAAACCGTAAATCGACCTGTACAATTTCACGTACTCTTTAGCAGATTGATGCCAACTAAAATCTTCACTCATACCCCGTTTTTGTAGTTCTTGCCATTGCGGTTTGAAACGGAAGCCTTCCCAAGCCCGGATCATACAAGTGAAAAGGTCTAGGGGTTCATAGCGGTCAAAGCAATAACCAGTGCCTGCGGCATTCTCAGGGTCGTAATGGCTTACGGTGTCAACTAATCCACCTGTGCGGCGCACAATAGGGACAGAACCGTAGCGTAAAGACATCATTTGACTAATACCGCATGGTTCAAAACGACTAGGCATTAAGAAAGCGTCAGTACCAGCGTAAATGCGGCGAGACAGGGCATCGTTATACAGTAAGTAAGTTGCCATGCGTCCGGGAAAGCGGGATGCTAATTCCCACATCTGAGTTTCATAGTAGCGATCGCCTGTCCCCAGCAAAACAAGCTGTGCATCTGTATAAGAGAGGAAGCGATCAAGGATTTGTAATATCAAATCAATGCCTTTTTGTTCCACTAATCGGGTTACAATCCCAATAAAAAAGGCTTTGGAGTTAACTTCTAATCCTACTTCTTGTTGCAAAGCAATTTTATTAGCTTTACGTCTTTCTAAAGTATCAGCAGTAAAGGTTTGCTCAATATATTTGTCATTTTCGGGATTATAAACTTCAATATCAATCCCGTTAATAATCCCAGATAATTTACCGCTAATAAAAGACAGCAAACCTTCTAATGTTTCACCATAAGTTGCTGTCTTGATTTGTTCTGCATAAGTAGGCGAAACTGTATTTACTTTATTGGCAAATTGTACCGCCGCAGCCATTACGTTGTGTCCTTGCATATACCAGGGACACCAAGTAATTTTCTCTAAATACCAACGCCACGGCCCTTGATAAGCCAGGTTATGAATAGTAAATACTGTGGTGATATCAGGATCTTGGTGCATCCACACGGGAATCATCCCCGTATGCCAGTCGTGACAGTGGATAATGTCCGGTTTCCAGTAATTCCAGGCAAACTCGGCTGCACCATTGGAAAATAATGTGAACCGCCAATCTTCATCATCTCCAGAATAGATGCGGCGCGGCATAAAGGATGGATGTCCAAATAAGTACAAAGGAACATCAGTACCAGGTAGAACACTTTCGTACACTGCAAAGTGCTGGAACATGGCATCTCCCCACCAGATGGGTTCTTGGGGAATTTCCATTTTGTCTGGCAGGAAGCCATAGTAAGGCAAGAATATCCGCACATCATGCCCCATTTCTCTCAGAAATTTGGGTAATGCCCCAACAACATCACCCATTCCTCCTACTTTTGCAATGGGTGCTGCTTCTGCTGCAACAAATAGAATCCGCATGGTAATTTTTGCTTCCCCGGTTCTGTCTAGAATTGTCCAATTCACTCTTTGATCGCACGCGACCAACGCAATTTTTCGCGTCTTTGGTAAAACGGCGATCAATTCTTATCTAATCACATCGGCTTACCCAATTGCTTAGGAACCGCGCTGAATTACCGCAAAAATTTCTGATAAAATTTCTGTAGCTCCCTGTTGCCGTAATAATTCTGCTAGTTCTTTGCCTAGTGCTTCGGCATTGTTGGCAATTCCAGTGACGGTATCTTTGACGATTTTTTGACCATCTACACTGGCAACTATGCCTGTTAAAGTCAAATTTTCACCAGATACTTCTGTATTTACACCGATGGGTACTTGACATCCGCCTTCTAAAGAGCATAGAAAAGAGCGTTCGGCAAGACAGCGATCGCGTGTTGCAGGATGTTCGATTGCTTTGAGTAAAGTTAGCAATTCACTATCATCAGCACGGCATTCTATCCCTAATGCACCTTGTCCAACGGCGTGGAGGGAGATTTCTTTGGGGATAATTTGATGAACGCGATCGCTCATTTCCAATCTTTCTAATCCTGCGGCTGCCAAAATTAAGGCATCGTATTCGCCTGCATCCAGTTTTGCCAATCGTGTAATCAAGTTTCCCCGCACATCTTTAAAAGTAAAGTGGGGGAAGTGGTGGCGCAACTGTGCTAACCGCCGCAGTGAAGATGTCCCAATTACTGCACCTTCGGGTAAAGTATCGATTTGTTTATCTTTGTGCTTTTCATGCACAACTAAGGCATCGGCCGGATTTTCCCGTTCAGTAATTGCTGCCAGTGTCAATCCTTCTGGTAAGTTAGTCGGCAAATCCTTGAGGGAATGAACCGCAAAGTCAATCTCTTGATTGAGCATTCCAACTTCAAGTTCTTTAGTAAAAAGTCCTTTATCGCCAATCTTAGCTAATGCTACATCAAGGATTTTGTCGCCTTGGGTAGACATGGTGTGGACTTCAAAAGTGATATCAGGAAAGCTTTTTTGGAGTTGCTCTTGTACCCAATAGGTTTGAACTAGAGCAAGTTGGCTTTTGCGTGAACCGATCCGAATAGTGCGTGGGGGACTAGAAACAACTGAAGTCATAAAACAATATATCAAACAAGGCGATAAATTCACTCTCATCTAGACTACCGTAGTCAGGGACTCATGCGAATTTTGGGTTTTAGATTTTGGATTTTGGATTACAATTCTTTACCAAAAGCTGGTTTGAGGAATCTCGGACAATACTAATTAGACTTATCTTTTAGTGGGAGAGCGATCGCACAAGTTGTACCTATTCCTACTTCACTGGTGATGTTAATATGATCCTGGCGTAAGTCCACACACTTTTTCACCGCTACCAATCCGTAATGCAGTACCAGGAATGCTATTTTTCAACGCAGAGTAGCACTGAGGCTCGCAGAGATTTCAGTTTTTTTCGCTACCAATTTGTGAAATACTCTATTTAGAGTACTTAAGGGTCAGATTTAAGATATTGCTGTAATTCTTGGGTACGCAGTTTTGTGAGATTTTCTAGACACCCAGCATAAATGCTAGGGGCAATACTCCCTCCCTCATATTTACTTCTTTCAAACTCACAATTGGTATCTCGAAACTTTACCCATGCAAGTTGTGCAGCAATCAATTTCTGTTTCCTAGATTTTTCTAAGGTAGGTAGCAATTGTTGATAAGCTCGGTTCAATTTTTTATCTGCATTCTGATAAGATGATTTCGCGCATTCATTAATTGCTGCTTGAGTTTGAGGATTATTACAGTTAAATGTTTGAACTAGGCGAATCTGGGGCAAATCAGGCGTTGTGCCTGCCATTGTCATTGAAGGGGTATTATCTAAACTGCTAAGAGTTAGCATACTTGCCAAAACTAGTAATAATTGACGCATGACAAAAATTTTATTGTTTTGGCAAGTATAGACAAAAGATACCAAAATGTGCAGCATTGATATGTTTCAACGCCGAAGACTTATAAACTTGTTACAAAAGATAAACTAGCCGTCAGAAGGAAGGTAAAATTTCACAAGAATGCTAGAAAGAATTTGGTATTTTAGTGATCTAAAGTTTAGCTTTTATATTTTATGAATCGTTCCGCCTGTCTTATTTTTAATCCAGTTGCGGGTCAAGGAGACCCAGATATAGAACTGGCAGAAATTCGAGCAATATTAGAACCAGATATTGATCTAGATATTCATCTCACAACTGAAGAAATTGATGCCGATCAACTAGCTTATGCAGCTGTAGAGCGAGGGGTAGATACAATCATTGCTTCGGGGGGAGATGGGACTCTCTCCGCGGCGGCGGCGGCTGTAGTGGGTACTGATATTGCATTTGGCATCATTTCCAGAGGAACAGCAAACGCTTTTGCTACAGCTCTAGGAATTCCTGATACGATCGCAGGTGCATGTAAAACAATTTTGCAGGGGGGAACCCGTCATGTAGACGTAGCCTATTGCAACGATCGCCCAATGGTACTCTTGGCAGGTATTGGCTTTGAAGCTGAAACTGTAGAATTGGCAGACCGAGATGCCAAGAATCGCTTTGGAATGATGGCCTACGTTTTCGCTGGAATTCAGCAACTGAGAAACTTAAAAAACTTTGATGTTGAAATTGAAACAGAAGACAGGATCATTAAAACTAGCGCCAGTGCAGTAACAGTTGCAAATGCCGCACCTCCGACTTCAGTCTTAGCTCAGGGGCCAGCAGGTCTGATTTATGATGATGGGTTGCTAGATTTAACAATTGTCGCTCCAGTTAATAAGGCGGGAGCGATCGCTGCAACATTCCATCTATTTCAAACGGCTTCTACAGGTAACGCCGTAGAACGGGATGATATTGGCTTTCTGCGAGCCAAACAATTTAAAATTACAACTGAGCCACCGCAAAAGGTTGTTCTAGATGGTGAAATAGTCGGCACAACACCAGTAGAAATTAAGTGTATACCAGGTGGGTTGAAGATTTTTGTGCCATTAGTAGAAGAAGTTGAGCCTACCGAAAAACTAGAAGGACTCCCTAATTTGACTATTGAGATGAAAGATACGGTAGAAGAGTAAGGGTATGGGGAATTGGGAATTGGGCATGAAGAAGAGACAAGGTAGACAAGGAAGAGGGGGGAGACAAGGGAAGAGACTTATTCAATAATTCCCCCTTGTCCCCCTGCTCCCTGCCCCCCTGCCTTCCCGTCCCCTGGCCCCCCTGCCTTCCCGTCCCCTGCAATTCAAGATTCAGGAGTATGTTGCATTGAAACTTGTATCAGATCCAGCGATCGCTAACAAAATTCGTAAAATGAATCAGCGGGTAAGGTGGCAAGATCCGTTAATTGTGGAACGAAACATCGACCAAACTCGCCTGGTGTTGGAAGATGGTCAAGCAGATAATCCTGAGTTCTCATTTTTAGTTGTGGGTGATAGTGGTTCTGGTAGGCATCGGGGACACAATCCCCAACGACAGATAGCTGAACTCATGTTGCCCCATCACGACGAATCCCGTTTTATGCTGCATACCGGGGATGTGATTTACTTAGTGGGGTCGAGTGAATACTATCAGCAGAACTTCATCGAGCCTTACCGAGAGTTTATCTTGGGTGGGGAGCATCCGAGAAAGATTGCTTATGACCAGATGATTTTTAAGCTACCAATTTTACCAGTACCGGGAAATCACGATTACTATAACTTGCCAATTTTATTGAGCTTGGCATCTCTCACAACATTACCCATTCGTCGCTTGTTGCGATCGCGGTTAGACCTAGATGTAGGCTTGCATGGCTCAGGAACTGGCGAAGCTTACGCACAGGCATTTATAGACTATCTTAAAGCCTTGCAGCCTCCCGGAGAGTTAAGCAGCCATTTAGGTAAGTACTACACAGGTAAGACAGATACAGGTCTTTGTCTTAAGTATGAACCTGGGTATTTTACCCGCCTTCCCAATCGTTACTACACTTTTCGCTATGGTGGAATTGATTTCTTCGCCTTGGATTCTAATACATTTAACGATCCACCACCTCTACCTAAAACAAAACAAGGTGATGCCGATCGCAAAATATTAGAAAAGCGTCGTGAAGATTTAGAACAAGAAAAGCAGCACATTATTGAAACCTCGGCCAAGCTTCGTCCTGAAAACCCCATTGAAGCCGACCAATTAGACGACTTTCATGCCAAGCTATCGCAAATTGAAGAAATTATTGTTGATATCAAGAAGCAATTAGCTAGTGACAAAACAATGCAGACTGATATTGAACAACTAGACTGGCTCAAAAAGAGATTAATTGAATCTTGGAATAATTCAGAAGTTCGGGGAAGAGTGATTTATTTCCATCATCCTCCTTATGTCACTGAAGCGACAAAGTGGCAACAAGCACAAACTTTGATCGTTCGTGATCGCTTGCGTGGCGTGCTGGATGCAGTAGCGAAAGAAATAGGTTCTCTAAATCAGGGTCGTCCTTTGGTTGATTTGGTATTAAACGGTCACGCCCACTGCTTAGAACATCTTGAGACAATGGAAACAGGACACGCTGATTCTCATATCCACTGGCTTGTTTGTGGTGGTAGCGGGTTTAGTTTGCGCCGCCAAAGGATTGAGGGAGCAGATTTAATGGAGGGAAATAAATTAGTGGCGCGATCGCATCTCTTCATTGGTCGCAACGGTCAAGGTTCTCAGAAGCGACGACCATATTCAGGTTTACGCATTGACGTTAAAGGCGATGGACAGCCTAAGTTTATTGTCCGTCCTTTGGTTGCCGAATGGCATCAGCGACAATGGCATAATCGGGAACTTGAGCCACTGATCATCTAAAGGTAAAATATCCTTGAGCGATCGCCATTCAACTTTCACATCACGTTATCATCGGATATTGGGGAATTTCCGTGCGTAACTCGATAGCATCTATGACCGCCTCTCACTCTGAAACTCCATCTACCAAACCCGACGCAAGTACTTTTATTTCTGACCATCAACAGGTGGATCGCAGTAAGCTAAGTCAAATGTACCTGCACTATGTCGAGACGAAGGATAAATATCCTCACGCGGTATTGTTGTATCGGGTAGGAGATTTCTTTGAATGCTATTTCCAAGATGCTGTAAAACTAGCACAAGAATTAGAATTAGTCCTCACTAGTAAGCAAGCTGGGGAACAGGGAAGAGTGGCAATGTCTGGTGTTCCACATCACGCTTGGGAACGCTACGCAACGATGCTAGTAGAAAAAGGTTATGCAGTCGTAATTTGCGACCAAGTAGAAGATGCTTCGGAAGCTGCTGGTAGATTGGTGCGGCGGGAGGTAACGCGCATTCTTACACCCGGCACTTTGCTAGAAGAAGGAATGCTCAAATCCAGTCGCAATAATTACTTGGCAGCAGTAGTAATTGCCGCAAATCATTGGGGTTTAGCTTATGCAGACATATCTACAGGGGAATTTCTTACTACTCAAAGTAGTGATTTAGAACACTTGAGACAAGAATTAATGCGCTTGCAACCATCAGAGGTGCTAGTTCCGACAAATGCGCCTGATTTGGGTAGCTTGCTGCGTCCGGGAGAAACTTCGCCACATCTGCCGGAGTGTTTGCCACCATCATTTTGTTATAGTTTGCGATCGCAAGTTCCATTTTCTCAAGGCGAAGCTAGACCTAGATTATTGCAGAAATTTAAGGTGCGATCGCTCGAAGGACTAGGTTGCGATCATCTTCCCCTCGCTGTTCGTGCGGCTGGCGGTCTTCTAGAATACCTGGAAGATACCCAAAAGGAAAACCCAGTTCCCCTTCAAAAACTCCGCAGCTACACTGTCACCGACTACTTAATTGTTGATAGTCAAACCCGCCGTAACCTGGAAATTACCCAAACCGTCCGGGATGGCACTTTTCACGGTTCCCTACTCTGGTCATTAGATAGAACGAGTACAGCGATGGGTGGGCGGGCTTTACGGCGGTGGTTATTGCAACCACTACTCGATATTAAAGGCATTCGGGCACGTCTTGATACCATCCAAGAATTGATGGAAAATACACCCCTGCGTCAAGATTTGCGGCAGTTGTTACGCCAAATTTATGACCTAGAACGCCTCACGGGAAGGGCTGGTTCTGGTACAGCTAATGCTAGAGATTTAGTAGCTTTAGCAGATTCTCTCTCACGTTTACCAGAATTATCGCACTTAGTTACTGAAGCGCATTCTCCATTCCTCAAAGCTTTGCAGAAAGTCCCAAGTGTGTTGGAAGAATTAGCACAAAAGTTACACGCGCACCTTGTGGAGTCGCCACCCATACTAATCAAAGAAGGCGGATTAATTCGCCCTAGCGTCAATCCTCTTTTGGATGAAAGGAAAGCGACTGTAGAAGCAGACCAGCAATGGATTGCCAACTTAGAAGTTGATGAGAGGGCTAAGACGGGAATTTCGACATTGAAGGTCGGATTTAACAAAACTTTTGGTTATTACATCAGTATTTCCCGCACCAAAGCTGACCAAGTACCTGCTAATTACATCCGCAAGCAAACCCTGACCAATGAGGAACGTTACATCACCCCAGATTTGAAAGAACGAGAAGCCCGGATTCTCTCGGCGCGGGATGATTTAAATCAGTTGGAATATGAGATTTTTACGGCGTTGCGGGAAGAGGTAGCACAAGAGGCGGAAGTAATTCGCAATCTATCTCGTGCAGTCGCGGCGGCAGATGTATTGTGTGGTTTGGCTGAGTTGGCAGTGCATCAAGGTTACTGTCGTCCAGAAATGTTGCCAGGAAGAGAGATAAACATTGTTGATGGCCGTCATCCGGTGGTGGAACAGTCTTTACCTGCGGGTTTCTTTGTGCCGAATTCGACTCAATTAGGTCAAGAGTCATTAGTCATTAGTCATCTGTCATTAGCAGATAATCAAGAACAAATAACAAATGACAATCCCGATTTGATTATCCTTACCGGGCCAAATGCTAGCGGCAAAAGTTGTTATTTGCGTCAGGTGGGATTGATTCAGTTAATGGCGCAGATTGGTAGTTTTGTACCAGCTAGATTGGCCAAATTGGGAATATGCGATCGCATTTTCACCCGTGTAGGGGCAGTAGATGATCTTGCAACTGGTCAATCTACCTTCATGGTGGAAATGAATGAAACGGCGAATATTCTCAACCATGCCACATCTAGGTCGCTGGTATTATTAGATGAAATTGGCCGGGGAACAGCAACATTTGATGGTCTTTCTATCGCTTGGGCAGTGGCAGAATATATCGCAGTGGATATTCGGGCGCGAACGATTTTTGCTACTCACTACCATGAATTGAATGAGCTAGCTAGCATTGTACCGAATGTAGCTAATTATCAAGTGACGGTGAAAGAATTACCCGACCAAATTATCTTTTTACACCAAGTCCAACCGGGAGGCGCAGATAAGTCTTACGGTATTGAAGCTGGAAGATTGGCGGGTTTACCAGCAGTGGTGATTCAACGAGCCAAACAAGTGATGGGGCAAATTGAGAAACATAGTAAAATTGCGATGGGGCTGCAAAATCTGGATTAATTTTGCAGGTTGATGCATTAATACAAGTCGATGCATTGAAATGGCACGGCTAGGAGTTACGTATCAATGGCAAAAAAAGGTTATTGGGCGAATTGAGAAACACAGTAAGATTGTGATTGGGCTAAATAATTTTGAGTGGTAACTATATAGTATCTGAAAGTACAATGCGCTGACCATAATGTTAAGTACGTATAAAACTAGGTTGCAAGGAATGTAAATAGTTATGGATTCTCAAAACTTACAGCAAACACAGCAAATAGTAATAGATTCTCAAACCTTACAACAGTTACAAGACGAAATTGAAGAGGAAATGCGTGAGATCCTGAAAAACTCTAACTTTGACAAGATACTCGCAAAGTATGGTATATCAGGAGACGATATCTTAACACTTCAGGTCAGTACAGACTTATCTAACATACAAGCTGGTGCTATTTTTGATGAAAACCAACAACCTAACAGTTTGTTAAGCCCAATCCCAAAACGAGTAAATTCATCATTTCAGTTTGCGATGAGTTTCTCTGGGACTGGGGGGATGAGTTTCTCTGGCACTGATCGTAATTTACAAGGTACAATTTCAACCCTGCCTAGTGAGAGATGTTGTGCAGTTTGCAATTATCCTAATCAGATACCATATTTTGATCCGGAATACCCCCCGATGTGTCAAAATCCTCAGCCTCCAGAACACGAATTAAAATTATCCTAAACAAGGAGACTGTGATGTTTAGCAGTGTTTTAAAAGAGGTTACAGGTATCTTCAATTCTCGCTTTCTCCTCAATACCTTTTTTCCTAGCCTCATCTTTTGGGGACTACTAATCATTGTGATAATTGCTGGTCGCTGGAATATATATGAAGTGATTAAATCTTGGAATCAACAAGATGTTGCTTTCAAAACTATTGAAATAATTATATTGATAAGTTGGATAACATTTTTTTCTAGTGTTATAAGCAGCTATTTAACTCTAATTATACGTTTTTATGAAGGCTACTGGAATTTACCTTTTTTAGAAAAAATTGGTACAACCTGGCATAAAACTGCTCTGGAACAACTAGAGAATAAGATCAAGGACAATCCTCAAGATTTTAGTTATGAGCAGATTTATCTACTTTACCCACCACCTACTCGTAAAAAGGAAGTAATGCCGACACGCTTGGGCAATATCCTCAAAAATTCTGAACTATATCCAATGTTGCGCTATAAAATTGATGCTGTTCTGATTTGGCCACGTCTTTATCAACTTTTTCCAGAACGCTTTATTCAAACTATTGCTGAAACCAAAAGTGCCCTTGAATTTACACTAATTATATCTTCACTCAGTGTTTTTTTTGCGTTTATAAGTGGGATTTATCTGCTAATTGTCGGTGCAGCTTGGTGGCTTTTCTTAATTTGTTTTTGGGGAGGATTACTGATTGCTTGGTTAGCTTATAAAGGAGCTTTGAGCAATGCTATTAGTTACGCTCATCAAATCAAAACTGCTTTCGATCTTTATCGAAATGAGCTTACTAAGCAAATGCGTTTACCACTACCTAAAAATGAAAAAGATGAGCGAGAGAATTGGGAAAAAATATGTCAGTTTATATATCGTGGCTCTCCTATAAACTTAGAATATATCAACGATGAAAACACTTCAATTTCAGATCAAAAGCAACCTTAATGAGTAAGCGATTCTCAATCAAACTGAGCTATTTATTGGCAATTATTGCTGTTCTAATTGGGGTTGTTGGTGCTGTTTACTTAGACTGGCATGAAATCCAAACTCTTGTTTCTATTCAAATTCCAGCACGAGACTTACCCGCCTATTACCAGATCCAACCGGGCGATATTTTTAAAAAAACTTTTGCTGCTAGAGATATACCTTCAAATACCCTAACAAAATCCCAAGATATAGTAGGTCGCTACTCTCTGGTGAAACTTCCTAAACAAAAACCTTTAACAGAAAATCAACTTAGTCCCAAAATAGATCCACTTCGCCTTATCGATACAATTGCTGTTGGCATTCCCGTCATACCTCTTATTACATTAAGTGAGAATCTGCAAGCAGGTGACATTGTAGACGTTACACTTGTACCCCCTACCACTAAGGAAGGTTCTTTACCATCTCCTATTGTGCTTGCAAATATCCTAGTGTTAGATGTAAAGCAAGTGTCGCTAGCCAAAGCCAATGTATCCTCAACATCTGTAATTGTTGTAGCTCTACCTGTAAAATATCAGCAAAAATTTGCTAATTATATTCCTGGTGCAACATTTTTAGTCAGTCGGAAGCTATAAATTAAATATCCAAAACATCGACTTAAACTTATCCATATAAAATTACTTCAATTTCGTGCTAATTCATCAATCACTTTTTATAAATACCACTCTTCTGATTCACGATATTGAGCTAACTTATTCATACAAATGAAAAGCTAGACTGTATTTAGTACAGACGAAGGTAGCAATATGACTACAACTAAACAAATAGTTGCCTTGTCGTAGATGCGCTTTTAAATTAGTATTGTTTTATACAAGTTTATCATGAGCAGTAAATTATTTATGATATTAACTTATGATATTAACTGTAGACAGTTTACTAAAAAAGTCTTAAGCAATATTACTATGCACTCAGCTAGCAAATTGGCTTGAATAAACTAAGAAGCAAGAGAGTTGCCAACTAGTTGAAATAGTGTCAACCTTTATGCTTAAAATTGCACAAGAGGTTTTTTTAGCATCTACTAAAAGCTAAAGTTGACCCTTTGCAGGACCCCCATAAGCAATGCTGACTGAAATTTTGCCTTTTTCCTTTGAGTTAGACACGATCGCGATCGCCGGAGCGAGTTTGTGGTCATTAGCGCTATATCTAGGTTTTTCCCCTGTCAATCAATGGGTAATCGAACAACTCAACCGTTGGTTTAACTTTGCCGAGCGATCGCTTTATACTAGCCAAACAGAGTTTGAAAAGACTCGCAAAGGCAGAGAAGCCCAAAATGCTTTCTACGCCTCATTATTTAGCATCACGCCTTTTCTGGTAGTTGGTGCTTTATGTAACTGGGGTCTGGAAATTAGTTTAGGTGAGAGTTGGGGAATTAGTACAGGAATATTAGCTTGTATGGGTGCCGGCATTTATGAACTTGGGCGCAGGGATGGAGAATCTTCCGATTAAGTAGAGAGACGAACAGGAAAAACTGACTGCAACTTCTCCTCCTACTTCTCAATTTCCTCGCAAATAATCTGTGCTATCTTCTGGGCTGCACCGCTTTCGCCACGAATATTACGGAGTTTAGCGCGGATATGATCCAATTTTTCTGGATGGGCTAATAAGTCTACAACCATCTCCCCAATTTCTGGCGGCTGAATTTTACCCATAAGTTCTGGTACTATCTCTTCCTGTGCCCAGATATTTGGCCATGCTAATAAACCTTTGCGTCTCACGAATTTTAGGAATAACCAATTGATTACGTTAGCAAAGGGTGTACCTACCCCTGGCAGATTTGCTAACAACCCAGGTAAACCATCCCAAGCACGCATAGCATCAAGTTGCTGGGTTGGTAGTAAAACAATCATTGGCACTGCCAAAGCACCGAGTTCGGCAGTATTTGCTCCCACTGTAGTCAGGCAGATGCAGCACTGGGATAATAAGTGATATGCGGGGTTTTCTTGCCACAGTTCCACAGTTACGCCCGTTGCTGTTTTGAGCAATGCTTTGCCTCTACCGTCTTCTGGGACAATTAAGGAAGCACCACCAAAACCAAAGATTTCAGCAATAGAGTTCCTTTGAGGATCGGCAAAACTAGCTAAAGTTTCTAAATCCAAAGTTGGGGCTACAGGAATCACAAATTTAGTTTGCGGTCTTTTTGCGTGAACATATTCGGCAATGCTTAAAATTAATGGTACTCCTTGGGCTAATTTTGCTGCTTTTGATCCAGGGAGTAGACCAATCAATTCAGTCTTTTGTCCTACGCTGTGGGAAGTAGCTGACGCGTCTATGTCATTAGTCATTAGTCCTTTGTCGTTGGACAAATGACTACTAGCTTCTACCATCAAATCACCTACAACGGTAAATTTTTGAGCATATTTTTGGGGGACGCGGGCAGCAACTTCGGGTTTCATCACACCAAAACGATCAATCCAGTTATGCCACCTGGCTGACCATTCGGCGTAAACCACTGTGCGATATCCAAGCTTTTTACCTATAACTACAGGGAAAATTTGATCGCCACCCAGAAAAACAACTACACCGCGACTTCTCCAGTCCCAATTTTCAAAAGTTTTACCCCAGAGCAAAAATTGCCAAAAATGCTCTGCGGCCTGTACTCTATCTACTTCTGGATAAGAAAGTGCGATCGCAGCTTCTTTACCACTAGCATTTGAGCAAGGTGATAAGATTACACTGATCCTCACTTGATTTCGGTCATCGCCGAATTGTTGCCGCAATGCCCTGACTACTGGGCGCACCCAGGTTGTTATCTCACCAGGGCCATTTGATAAAATGAGAATATCTACTTGAGTCATTAGTTAATGGTCAAGAGTTAGGGGTCATTAGTCAAGAGGCAAATATTAATTAATTCGTTCCTAAGTCAAGAGCGATAGTATCATTTGTCGATAAGATTTCATATCTGTATCCAAGTACAGTAAAAAATAGAGCGTAGGCATAGCCCGTCAGAGACATCGCCTAGCTGTTTTGAGTTCCAAACTCAAAATTTGAGGTTCAAAGGCTCAACCTTCACTCTTAGAAACTTAAATGAAGACTCCTAACCGTAAGCCACTGCTTTGAAATCTTTATATGTAAATAGGATTTCTACCCCCAAGAGAGGAGATTTTCAAATGCAGACGAAGTAGAATTTAAAATAAAATTGACAAACTGTTTATGCAATGGGCTAATTTTCTAGCCAACGAAGCTGCTACTCATAGCTTATCCCTACAGCAAACAGCGGCTTTTGTAGAGTATTTTCAGACTGAACACTTAGATAAAAGTGAAGTGAAACTTGCTAGCAAATTAAACGTTGATATTGCTGTTTTAAAAAAGTTGCTAGATGAAGTATATAACAAGTTTGTCCAAAACTATCCTGAGTTAACAATTTCCAACAGTCGGGACAAACTACAAAAGTTACAATCTTACCTGACAGTAAAATATAATAGCGAATTGAATATCCTTAAACCATTAGCGGCGATGAAATTATTAAAAACGCTAGTGGAACGGGAAAGACTGCAAAAAGAACCTTGGATTGCGAGAAGAATTTGTAAATTTTTAGGATATTTACCTTTAGCGTTAGAGTTAGTAGGGCAATATCTGGATAAGATGCCAGGTTTGTCTCTGGAAATACTACTGAAGCGGCTAGAGAAAAAGCGAGTGGAACATGAAAACGTGGTCAATGAGAACTCATTGATGCCTGATAAAGACAGTGTAGCTGAAGCTTTTGAGTTGAGTTGGGAACAGTTGGATGAAAATGCAAAAAGCTTTGGCTGTTTGCTAAGTTTGTGTGCTTTAGCTGATATTCCCTTATCTATTGAGACGGTAAAAGATGACAAAAAACAAGAACTTTGGGAGAAAGCTATAGCCGACTTACTAGAATTACATTTACTACAACAAAAAAGTCAAGTAATTTATCATCTAAATCCAATAATTCGGCAACTTTTCCAAATGAAGTTGGAGGAATCAGGTGAGGCGGATGAAGCAAAAACTAAATTTGCAGCGATGATGTTAGAGGTAGCAAAGCTAATTCCGCAACAGCTTACCCCTGAAGATATTGTCAATTTCACTCCACACATCCCGCACATAATAGAAGTTGCAACCCACTTATCCCAGTATGTGAGCGATGAAAATCTCATTACTCTATTTACCAAATTAGCCTGGTTTTATCAAGGTCAAGGACTTTATCAGCAAGCAGAACCTTGGTTGCAGCAGTGTGTAGAGCTAACTAAAAATCGTTTTGGTTTAGAACATCCCGATGTCGCCACTAGCCTGAACAATTTAGCGCAACTTTACGATTTTACAGGACGTTACAGCGAAGCTGAACCACTGTATCAGCAAGCTTTAGAGCTGAGAAAACGCCTGCTGGGAGAGGAACATACTGATGTTGCCACTACCTTAAGCTATTTGGCATTACTCTATGAATCTACAGGACGCTACAAAGAAGCTGAACCTTTGTATCAGCAAGCTTTAAAACTGTGGAAACGCCTAGTGGGAGAAGAACATCCCCATGTTGCCACTACTTTGAATAATTTAGCAGCCTTGTACTGTTATACAGGACGCTATAGCAAAGCCGAACCTTTGCTGAAGAAAGCTTTAGAAATGAGAAAACGCCTGCTAGGAGACAACCATCTTGATGTCGCCACTAGCCTGAATAATTTAGCGCAACTCTACGAATCGACAAGACGCTACAGCAAAGCTGAACCTTTGTATCGGCAAGCTTTAGAACTAAGTAAACGCCTACTGGGAGAAGAACATCCCGATGTTGCCATTAGCCTGAATAATATCGCATCACTCTACCGCCAGACAAGACGCTACAAGAAAGCCAAACCCTTATTTGAGCAAGCTTTGAAAATTTGTGAACGGACTTTAGGTGTAGGTCATCCTACTACTATGACGATTCGGGCAAATTATGCCAGCTTTTTAAGAGAAGCATATCACTAGCGATCGCCTCCGGCACGCTACGCGATCGCTGCGCCTAATTCGTAATTCTTAATTCGTAAATAAAATATCCCCCTCTCCACCAGCGAAGAAGAGGGGTTAGATTTTACTTACATCCTAAAGACTGGCGAGTATCTACACCAGTTTTAGAATTTACCCCACTTGCTTTAACACAAAGCTTTTTCACTTGCGTCCCATCTAAAATTGCATTCGTAAAATCAGCGCCTGTGACATTTACATCATCAAAAATAGAACGCAGCATCATTGCATCGGTCAACACCGCATCACTTAAATCAGCATTCTTAAACCTTGTGAGATAAGCTATGCCTTCACTAAAATCAGCACCATGCAGATTTGCTCCCTCCAATAGGGTACCGTTGAACACGCCACCACGTAAGTCAGCATTGCTAAAATTAGCATTCTCTAATTTGAGATTAGTAAACTCAGTACCAACTAAACTTTGACCAGAGTAATCCTTCACCTTTAGTTCATCATTACCCACAGAACGGGTAATACTAGAAGAACTTGCAGCTTCCGCCGATAGGGGAAACAAAAAAAGAACCATAGCTAAGACAAAGCTAGCTAACAGCCGCCAATATTTCATAATCTCTTCTTAATAAATCTCAACACTTCTACCATTAACTATTAAACCTCACAGAAGAGGACAAAGGAGTGGGGAGATGAGTTTTCCCCCCTGCTCCCTGCCCCTCTGCCTTTTTTCAATGCCCAATGCCCCAATTCGATACACAAGACTGTAAAACCAGAAAGCATCTCGTAGGATGATATATGTTGAGGTGCGATGCCTAACGGCAAGTTGCTCCGCATCTACGCAAAATTACCTGTGGCTAATCAAGAAGACAACGCCCAATCTCTGGCGCGAACCCCTTTATATCAAGTGGGTGTAGAACTCAAAGCCCGCTTTACCAGCTTTGGTGGCTGGGAAATGCCCGTGCAATTTAGTGGCATTAGCCGCGAACACGAGGCTGTAAGAAATACAGCCGGAATGTTTGATATTTCACACATGGGTAAATTTACCCTCCAAGGTAAAAATCTCATTTCCCAACTCCAGTCTCTAGTGCCTTCAGACTTGAGTCGATTGCAACCCGGTCAAGCACAATACACCGTACTGTTAAATCCTCAAGCGGGAATTATTGACGATATCATTGTTTATTACCAAGGTGAAGACACCACTGGTATACAAAAGGCATTTATCATCGTCAATGCAGCAACCTCTGGTAAAGATAAAGCATGGATTTTGCAACATCTTGACCTGGATAAAGTGCAATTCCAAGACCTTTCACCAGAAAAAGCTTTAATTGCCGTGCAAGGGCCAAAAGCGATTAAATATCTCCAGCCTTTAGTGCAAGAAGACTTACAACTAATCAAAGCCTTCGGACATTTAGAAGCAACCTTACTAGGTAAACCTGCTTTCCTGGCCCGCACAGGTTACACCGGAGAAGATGGCTTTGAGGTGATGGTAGACCCAGATGTGGGAGTAGAATTGTGGCAAAATCTCCAGAAAGCTGGTGTTATCCCCTGTGGACTTGGTGCGAGAGATACCCTACGCCTAGAAGCAGCGATGGCACTTTACGGACAAGATATCGATGATACCACCACACCCTTAGAAGCAGGTTTGGGTTGGCTAGTCCACTTAGATACCAAAGGTGATTTTATTGGTCGGGAAGTTTTAGCACAACAAAAAGCCTCTGGAATGCAGCGTCGATTGGTGGGTCTACAAACTCCAGGACGCAACATTGCCCGTCATGGCTACCAAGTGTTATCCGCAGGTAAAGTTGTGGGAGAAGTTTCTAGTGGCACTCTGTCGCCTACACTGGGTTATCCCATTGCTTTAGCTTACGTTCCTACCCAATTAGCAACTATTGGTCAACAGCTAGAAGTCGAAATTCGTGGTAAAGCTTATCCAGCAGTTGTAGTTAAACGTCCCTTTTATCGGTCAAAAAATCGTGCTGCTAACTAACAAGCGCCAAGGTTTTTGAGGAATAATGTGTTGTGAGTTACTCAATCTACAGTAAGGTTCATTACCATATATGGCTTGGATGACTGTTGGGGCAATAATTTTTTTGATAAGGGAGAGGAAGTGATATGTCTTTTGAATATCCTCAAGATTTTAGATACCTGGATTCTCATGAATACGTGCGAATAGATGGCGAAATTGCCACCATTGGCATTACTGAGTTTGCCGTACACGAATTGGGTGATATCGTCTTTTTGGAACTACCAGAAATTGGCGACGCTCTTACCAGGGGAGAAAACTTTGGCACGATTGAATCAGTGAAAGCCGTTGAAGAGCTTAATTCCCCAGTAACAGGTACTGTTATAGAACGGAATGAAGCCTTAATTAATTCTCCTGAAGAAGTGTCAGAAGACCCCTACGGGGAAGGGTGGTTTTTGAAAGTGCGCGTCAATGACCCTGGTGAAGTTGAAGATGCTTTGACAGCAGATGAGTATCGCGCCCAAGTGGAAGGAGAGTAGGAGTGCTGAGTGCTGTTAGCTAGGGTTTAGCCCGTGCTAAGTGGAAGAGTAGGGGAGTAGGTGAGTGGAGGAGGTAGTTAACAATTACTCTTATTCACCTATCCAATATCTTCCAAATCTCCAGTCCCCAGCCCCCAGTTTAAGAGTATTTATTGCAAAATATGAAATAGTACCATCTGGAGAGTAATTTGTGGTATTGAACGCCCCTATTCTCAAGTCTAATGAGCAGCAAGTGCTGGACAAAAAAAGTCAAAATTTAAGTAGTTTTGCGCCAAGACATATTGGTCCTAACTCCGACGACATCCAGCTTATGCTTAAGGTTTTGGGGTTTCCCAGCCTGGATGCCCTAATCGATAAAACAGTTCCCCAGACAATTCGGCTGAAGCAACCGCTAAAGTTACCAGAAGCCGAAAGTGAGTATACAGCACTGGTATTTTTAAAAAAAGTTGCTAGCAAAAATCAGGTTTTCCGTTCATACATCGGTATGGGATATTACGACAGTATTACCCCACCTGTAATTGGGCGTAACATCCTAGAAAATCCTGGTTGGTATACTGCCTACACTCCTTATCAGCCAGAAATTGCCCAGGGGCGACTAGAAGCGCTGCTAAATTTTCAAACCTTAATTATCGACCTCACAGGTTTGGAAATTGCCAATGCTTCCTTACTTGATGAAGCCACAGCCGCAGCTGAAGCAATGAGTCTAAGCTATGGTGTTTGTAAAAATCAGGCAAATGCTTATTTCGTCTCTCATGACTGCCATCCCCAAACTATCGACGTGTTGCAAACACGGGCTAAACCATTAGGGATTAAGATCATTGTCGGCGATCATCAAACATTTGATTTTGATCAACCAATTTTTGGGGCTGTTCTGCAATATCCCGCTAGTGATGGCACCATTTACGACTACCGCGCTTTTATAGAAAAAGCCCATGCTAAGGGTGCATTGGTGACGGTAGCAGCAGATCCTTTAAGTTTAACTTTGCTCACCCCTCCTGGGGAATTTGGCGCTGATATTGCTGTCGGTAGCACCCAGCGCTTTGGTATTCCGTTGGGGTTTGGGGGGCCTCATGCGGCATACTTTGCGACTAAGGAAGAGTATAAGCGGCTGGTTCCAGGGCGAATTGTGGGAGTCTCAAAAGATGCTCAAGGTAAGCCTGCATTACGTCTTGCCTTGCAAACCCGCGAACAGCATATCCGCCGCGAAAAAGCTACTAGTAATATTTGTACTGCACAGGTTTTGTTGGCGGTAATGGCGAGTATGTACGCCGTCTATCATGGGCCTACTGGATTGAAGCAAATTGCCGAAAATATCCATTCTTTGACGGTGTTATTGGCAGAAGGACTGAAGCGTTTGGGTTACAGCATCAGTTCCAAAGATTTCTTTGATACACTGCGAGTAGAACTGGGAAGACACAATTTAAAAGATATTCTGGCAGTTAGTGAACAACTTCAAATTAACCTGCGGGTTTTTGATGCCACTACTGTTGGTATTTCGCTGGATGAAACAACTACGCCAAAAGATTTAATCGACCTCTGGCAGATTTTCGCTGGTACAGATGATTTACCCTTCACTCTAGAACAATTAACTTCTGACTCATCCCCCCATCTCTCTCTCTCCCGTACAAGCACATATCTCACTCACCCAGTTTTTAACCGCTATCACTCAGAAACTGAATTGTTGCGTTATCTGCACAAGCTAGAAAGCAAGGACTTGTCGCTAACTACATCGATGATTCCTTTGGGGTCATGCACAATGAAGTTGAATGCGACTGCTGAGATGATTCCGGTAAGTTGGGAAGAATTTGGCAAGATTCATCCATTTGCACCTGCATCGCAAACTCAGGGTTATCAAATCTTGTTTGAGCAACTTGAGGCATGGTTAGCTGAAATTACTGGGTTTGCGGGAATTTCTCTACAACCAAATGCTGGTTCTCAGGGCGAGTACGCCGGACTTTTAGTAATTCGTCAATATCACGAAAATCGCGGTGAAGCACACCGCAATGTCTGTTTGATTCCCACCTCGGCACATGGGACGAACCCTGCAAGTGCGGTGATGTGCGGGATGAAGGTGGTGGCTGTTGCCTGTGACTCACAAGGTAATATTGACGTTGATGACCTGAAGGCGAAGGCAGAAAAACACAGCAATGAATTAGCCGCCTTAATGGTGACATATCCCTCAACTCACGGTGTCTTTGAGGAGCCAATTCAGGAAATCTGCGCTGTTGTCCATAGTCACGGTGGACAAGTTTACATGGATGGGGCAAATATGAATGCCCAAGTGGGAATTTGCCGTCCTGGAGATATTGGTGCAGATGTCTGTCACTTGAATCTGCACAAAACCTTCTGTATTCCTCATGGTGGTGGTGGCCCTGGTATGGGGCCTATTGGGGTAGCCTCTCATCTTGTGTCTTTTCTCCCTGGACATCCTCTAGTAGGGACTGGGGATTGGGGACTGGGGACTAGGAAAGAGGAAATCCCCAGTACCCAACGTATTGGTGCTGTGGCGGCTGCGCCTTGGGGTAGTGCAAGTATCTTGGTGATTTCTTGGATGTACATCGCCATGATGGGTGCAGATGGTTTGACCGAAGCAACTAAGGTGGCGATTCTCAACGCTAACTACATTGCCAAGAAACTGGAATCGTACTATCCGGTTTTGTATCAGGGGAAAAATGGTCTAGTTGCCCATGAATGTATTTTAGATTTGCGATCGCTAAAAAAATCAGCTGCGATCGAAATCGATGATGTAGCCAAGCGTCTCATGGACTATGGTTTCCATGCACCGACTGTCTCTTGGCCTGTAGGGGGTACAATCATGGTGGAACCTACAGAAAGTGAATCTAAACAAGAGTTGGATCGTTTCTGCGATGCGTTGATTTCTATTCGCCAAGAAATTGCCGAAATAGAAGTTGGCAAAGTGGATATCCAAGATAATGTTTTGAAGAACGCACCCCACACTGCCGAAAGTTTAATTACCGGCGAATGGCAGCATCCCTATTCTCGTGAACAAGCTGCCTACCCTGCGCCTTGGACTCGTGAATATAAATTTTGGCCTGCTGTTGGTCGCATTGATGCAGCTTTTGGCGACAGGAATTTTGTTTGTTCTTGTCTGCCAATGGATGCTTATTCGTAGTACCTCAGCGCTAACCGCCTTTCTGTTTACAGAAAGGCGGCTACTATTTGGAGTCTCGGAATAATGGTATGGATTTTGTTTCGTCCCAAGACACAAGATAAAAAATTTATTTATTAATACTAATTCTCCATGAAGATGCAGGTAATTTTTATTAAACGAACTACAAAGGAAGAGATAACTTAAGTAATTATCCAGTGTAAGTTTATAAAAATTAGTATAATATTTATAAGTATTGATTTTTTTTATTTAGCTAGGAAATTTAGTATATATGGTTCGATACGCATTAAATAAGAACCGTATTTTTGTTGATGCTCAATTGAGCCTCTACGATAAGGATAAAATTTTCACATGTATATTCTGCGATCGCCCACTTTTCTATAAAAAGGCGCACCATAAAACACGCAAAGAAACATCATTCTGGGTTTGTGGACATTTTTCTCATAACGTCAATATAGAAGAAGTACAAGAAACAGAAATTGATTGCTGATACAATCAATTTCTCAGTACTAGAAGCGAAAGTGCAGTACATAAACATGCCAAAAGTCGAGCAAAAAATATACTTAATGCAACTACTCAAACCTACTTTAAACAAGAAAGTTTTGAGTCAATTCAAGAATACCAATACCCAGGCAGAAGAACTGATATTGCACTTGTTAATAAAAAGGGAGCAGGTTTTCTAAATTACGAAATACAGACTTCTCCTATAAGTTTTAGTTCTATTACAACAAGGGTAGAAAAAGATAAAAGTAACCATGTAGGAGCAACAATTTATGCAATTGGGGAAATCAGCAGAAGAGGATCTACTGATGAATGGGGTAAAGGTGTTGGTGGTCTGGGTGCAACTCAGGCAGTACTGTTAGCTTCATGTCTGGAAGTTTATGGAATGGCTCAGGATATTCAAAAAGTTGCAACTCATCATGAAATCACACATTTGGAAGATACTAGAACCGGATTCATCTATATAGAGGAAAAAGATATATATGGAGACATTCAATTTAATCAGCACAAGCTTATAGGCAGACATAACGAAATCAGTGATGTAACTACAGACACAACAGCAGAAGTTATATATCAAGTAATACTTGAACATGAAAAACTACTCAAAGACCCTATAATATTTGACATGGGTTTTGCTGGCAACTCTTCTATTTCACATGTGAGCGATACAGTCGAACGATTTGATGGTGATGACGATAATACAAAGAGATATGAAACACCTTTAGCAAAATTAGATTTAGAGTTACTTCAGAAACTCAAGCTACTGTGTCAAACACATCAGGGAGATATAGGGGCTGCAATAAAGTTTGATATTGATACCCATAGAGCAAAAGTTGTCTTGCTATGGCAAAGTGTAGAGCGTTATGAGTGGATAGACTTTAAAAACTTATTTATCTCAGAAGCAGATTTTATTAGGACTTACGCAACTGGCATAAGCAATGGTGCGTCGAACGCGCCGAGCGCCTAAAAACTAAGCCAAAGTAAACGAGGAGTTAGCTTTTCATGTTTTAAATAGTAATTAATTTTATCATGACTAATATTCTCTAAGTGTTCAGCCAAGTTAGTCATGGTATAGTTAATTTGACTGCTGAGTAAATATTGGCAATAATTAATTTTAGTAAATCTCATCGCTTTTCCGAATTTTTGATGCACACTCTATCAATTTTCCCAGAAAATTTGGATGTGATATACATCATTAATTATTGTTACTAAGTCGAGTCAAGCCAATAAAATACATTTTTACCAACTCAATACATATGTACTATTGATTAGCGATCGCATTGTGCCAGTTGCGTAAGTCCTGTGGATAAAAATCTGTGTTTATCAATTAGTTCGGTGATGATGCGTTTTTGCATATTTTTCAGTGCAAGAAAAGTAGTTGGCTTGAACGAAATATTTGTTACGCAGTCACCTTTAACCATCCAAAAATATCACCTACTGTCAGTTGTAAACCCTGACAGAATTCTGGTACTGGTAAAACAGACTCAATTTCCTCAAAAGGTAAAGGTTGTTGTCTCGCAGGATAAGCAGCAATGAATCGCTCATCAGGGTCAATTAACCAACCCATTTGAGTCCCATGATTGAAAGCGTGTAAGATTTTTTTTGTAACTTTTGTATGGCTTTGTTCGGGCGAGAGAATTTCGATTATCCAGTCGGGTGCTACAGTAAATGTATTGGCAATATCACCATTTTCATCTACAGGAAGCCTTGCCCAAGAAAATACAGCGACATCGGGAACTATAGAACGTCCTATAAAAGTGCAACGCAATTCTGGAAAAGCCCAACCAATTTTTTGGACTTCGATAACAGAATTGATTGTGTGACATAGTTCTCCTTGAATAGTGCTATGTTTTCCTTGAGGCATAGGTTTTGGAATGATTTTACCATCAATGTATTCGCAATACGGTTTAGTTTCTGGTAGTGCGATAAACTCTTCCAGAGTCAATATTTTATTTGATATTTGTACCAGGGTTAGCGCGTCTCAAAACCTATTGACAAAAGGACTTGCTTGATCAGGAATAAGGTGGGAAACAAAGTGACACCATCTTAGGTAGGGTAAGATTTAATTCATCGAACTGCAATATTAAAGTAATGTCAACAGGATTTAAGAAGAAGCATAAAACTAAAACATCTTTTGCAGCCAGCGTAGATACTGGAGTTTAGACTAAATCGGTGATGTTCAAGAAAAAAAAGGGAGTCTGATTGAATACAGACCCCCTTTTGGCAGAACCTGAGAGAAATACTACTAACTCTCATTCGCCAATATGAAACGTGCCAGATTAGAACAATTCCGTCAAGCCGCCTACAAATATCTAGGTAGAGCAAAAGATGCTACCTTTGAATTGACAGATGCGATATTGCTGACCAAAAATATTTATTGCCTAGCAGAGTTGTCCTTATCACCAGTATTTAGACGCAAGTGGCCAAGTATCTATGAGGCACTACAAGATAGCAGACCACAGCGACAGAAATTGATGCAGCTATATATCAAACAGATACCAACGGAGAAACGACCTCTATTGGCAGGCGACCACACTAACTGGTCACGTCCAGATGCAGTTAAACTCAAAGAAAGAACCTATGAACATAGTGGCACATCCATAGCGGGAAATAAACCAATAACCGTAGGACAGGGGTATAGCACAATTGCCTGGATACCAGACACGGAGGGTAGTTGGGCATTACCCTTAAGGCATGAAAGAATTACAAGTGCCGAAAGTCCAATTAGCAAAGCAATTTGGCAATTAAAACAGGTATGTAAATATTTAAGAGTCAGACCGATTTCCCTTTGGGATAGTGAATACGGTTGTGCGCCTTTTGTCTTAAAAACTGCCAATATTCCCGCAGATATTTTAGTTCGGTTACGTTCAAATTTATGTTTATGAGGGGAACCAGAAGCTTATTCTGGAAAGGGGCGACCCAAAAAGCATGGTGATAAATTTAAACTCAATGAGCCAACAACATGGAATCAAGCAACATCTGTATTAGAAATAAATGACCCAAAATTAGGACGTGTGCGTGTGAGCTTGTGGAAAGATTTACACTTCCGTCAGGCTGCTACACGACCAATGCTACTCCTGCGGGTTGAACGTCTGTCTGGACGCGCAAGGTAACATGAGAGTATCCAAACCTTTGTGGTTGGCTTGGGTAGGAGAAGAAATGCCACCCCTAGAAGAAGTTTGGTGTCTTTACTTGCGTCGCTTTACCATTGACCACTGGTATCGCTTTTTAAAGCAACGTTTACATTGGACTGTACCAAACTTTGGTACTCCAATAGCATTGTGAAAGGTGGAGTGATCTCATGCCTCTGATGACTTGGGAATTGTGGTTAGCCCGCGATATCGTTACTGACAATCCTTTACCTTGGCAGAAGTCTCTAGATAAATTGACCCCTGGAAGAGTTGCTCAAGCTATAGGTGGAGTTTTTGCGGCTATTGGTACTCCCACAAGCGCACCTAAACCTCGCGGAAAGTCTCCCGGTTGGCAACAAGGAAAGAAGCGTTACCGTAAAAACCGATGTCCCATTGTTAAAAAAACAGTAGCACGACCACATTCAGAACCATCTGTTGCTGTTTAATACCCAAGATTCTTCATACTTTTGCTAAGTCTCTGATTAACTCAGCCCTGCTGGGTCATTTTCCATTGCTTAGTCTAAACTCCAGTAGATAGCTTTGACATTACCAGTAAGTTTCAGGAATATTTCACAGAAGTGAAAGACCCCAGAGTGGAAAGAACAAGATATCATTTACTCACAGATATCATCACCATAGCGATTTTGGCAGTAATAGCAGGCGCACAAGGTTGGGAAGATATTGAGGAGTATGGACTAAATAAAAAGGAGTGGTTAGAGACGTTTCTAGAACTACCAGAAGGTATACCCAGTCCAGATACTTTTAGCTATGGTGTTTGAGAAAATTAATCCTAAAGAGTTTGAGAAATGTTTTCGGCGGTGGGTACAATCACTGGTTGAGAAGTTGGGTGTAGAGGTAGTCGCCATAGATGGCAAAGTTAATAGAGGCTCCTATGACCGAGAATCTAAGCTAAAAGCTTTGCATCTAGTCAGTGCGTGGTCAAGTGAACACCGTTTGGTTTTGGGACAAACAAAGGTCAGTGCCAAATCGAATGAAATTACTGCAATTCCAACACTCTTAGAAATACTAGATTTATCTGGCTGTATCATTACTATTGATGCAATGGGTACACAAAAATCGATTAGCCAAAAAATTATAGAAGGTGACTCTGATTATATTTTGAGCCTGAAAGATAATCAGACGCTCGAAGACTCGCTAACGCTACGCTATCCTACACTACACCAACAAGTGAAGGATTGGTTTGAAAATTCACTATCTCTTGGTTTTAAAGATATTGATGTGAGTATTAGTCAACGGGTAGAAAAGGGGCATCACAGAATTGAAAATCGTCAAGTTTACACTGTGCCAGTCTCACAACTTCCTACACTTCATGAACAAGATGATTGGGTAGGATTGACAACAGTGGTGATGGTAGTGCGTTCAATTCAGCATTGGAATAAAACTACCCAAGAAGTTCAATTTTACATCTCTAGTCTCACCAGTGATGCTAACAAGATTGGCAGCGCAATTCGACAGCATTGGGGGATTGAAAACTCTGTTCATTGGACATTAGATATTACCTTCCACGAAGATGAATGTCGGATTCGTTCTCTACACAGCCCACAAAATTTTGCTTTACTACGTCGCATTGCACTCAATGCCTTAGAACGAGAAACATCTTTTCGCCGCAGTATTCGCCAAAAGTCACGCAGAGCAGCTATGAATGATCAGTACATGGTTTCTGTGTTGGCTGCGGCTCTCCCAAACTCAACAATGGAGCTAGAATCCACCTGTCAATAGGGTTTGAGACGCGCTAACCCTGATATTTGTACCATGATTATCCTAGCTTCAACTTATAAAACTTTTTGACATTGTTAGTATTTACCTTATTCTAAAATATTTTTTCAATTTCCCAATCCGCCGCAATATAAATTACTTCATGCTTTCTTGCGCCTACAATACATTACCAAAAGTATAAATAATCCTATTCCTGCCAAATATTTAATTGCATCAGGTATGCTCGGATTAGGTGAAAAAAAGCCTTCGATCGTACCAGCAATAATCAACATTGGTACAATCCCAAATACTAGCTGCACCGCCTGAGAGCCATAAAATTTCAGTGCATCTCCACGGCGATATTTACCAGGAAATAAAATTGCTCTTGCTAATAAAAATCCTGCACCCCCAGCAAAAAAGATCGCGGGTAATTCCAAGGAACCATGCGGAAACACAAAGGCCCAAAAAGGATAAGCCAGATTATTTTGACCAACTAAAGTGCCAACAGCACCAATTAATAAGCCATTAAATACCATCAAATAGGCTGTATATAGACCAAAGGTGATGCCACCGGCAGCAGCACCAAAAGAAACGGACAAATTATTGATCGTAATACCACTGGATGCCAGAGGTTCAACACCAACAATTGACCCCATCCATAATTTATGCTCATCTCGCACCTTGGTAATCAAACTTTCAGGTACGATCAAAGTCATAAAGCTGGGGTTTTGCCAAGAATACCACCAAGCCACTAGTACCCCCAGTAGGAACAGTGCTGTGGCTACAACAATATATGCAAATGTTTTCTGGACTACATCTGGTAATCCCCATCTGTAAAATTCTAAGATCGCTTGCCATTCCTGTCGCCGCGAACCTTGGTAAATCTGCGTATAGGCACGAGTTGTTAAAGATTGTAAACTTTGTATCAAAGTATTGCCGATTTGCTGGGTACGGGCACGAGCCAAATCTGCCGCTACTGAACGATATAAACTCGCTAACTCTCTAATTTCTGCTGACCGTAGAGACTTTAGTCCTCTTTTTTCTATCTGTTTTAATAAGGCATCCAGACGTTGCCAATTTGGTTCTCGTCGCGCAATCCAACGTTGAATATTCATGAATTTTGGGAACACTGAGTTTAACTTAGCTTAAGATAGCCTCAAATTCATCTCCGTAGTTTCAAGGTAAATTTGCCATTATGTCTGAAAATTTTGGATCTTCCGGCCAGATACAACCACTGAGTGTAGGAAATGTTGTCAGTGCTGCGGTGCGATTGTATCGTTCTCATCTTAAGACTTATCTGAAACTGGCTGCGATCGCTCACTTGTGGATTATCGTTCCGATTTATGGCTGGGCAAAATATGCAGCCATCTCTGGACTAATTTCACGCTTGGCTTTTGGAGAATTGATTTACCAACCTGAAAGTATCCAAGCCGCCAGCAGCCATGTCAATCCGCGTCTCTGGTCATTTTTAAGAGTTGGTTTTCAGGTAGGAGTATCTTTGCTGCTAGTTTATTTAGGATTGGCGATCGCAGGTGGTATTCTGTCTGCTGTGTTGGTAGCGTTATTAGGAGGAATATTAGGTAGTGCGGGTGTTATAGTCACAACCACATTGACAATAATTTTGATGGTAATTATTTTACTGTTGGGACTAACCTGGTTCTACTCTCGTTGGATAGTAGCTGAGGTACCGCTAGCAGTCGAAGAAAATATTAATGGTGGCGAAAGTGTTGCTAGAAGTTGGGAGTTAACTAAAGCCTCGGTACTTCGCATTCAGGGCGTTGTTTTAGTTGCTTTTTTCGTTACACTGCCATTAGTGTTTGTATTAAACTATGTACCTAGCTTATTCCTCATCAAGCTTGAGCCTGGTACTGTCATCTACGGAATTGTGTATTTTATTTCTGTGATTGGTAGCTTAGTAGGTGGAGTTTTGATCATGCCGTTCTGGCAAGCACTAAAAGCTGTTTTATACTTGGATTTGCGGACTCGGCGTGAGGGTTTGGGTTTGCAGTTAAGACAACCTCCTACACAAGATTTTCGTTAACTTAACGCCTTAATTCAACTCTATTAATTTTCAATTGGTTAAAATATGCGCTTTTTTAATCGCATCACATTCCAGACTCCAGAAAGTGTAGAGTTGGAATTTACTTTAGCGGGAATTGGTAATCGAGCTTTAGCACTGCTGATTGACTATACAGTGTTGGGTATAACTTTGCTTCTGTTTGTCTTTACCTGGACTGTCTTTTCAACGCAGCTAGTAAATTTACTTGAAGACTTTTTTACGAGTTTACCAAATTTAGACATTTGGTTATTAGCAATTTTCTTCATTATTGCCTTTGCAATTTACATCAGCTATTTTGTATTTTTTGAAACCTTATGGTTTGGGCAAACCCCTGGTAAACGGGTTGCTAAAATTCGCGTAGTTCGAGATGATGGCAGGCTCATTGGGTTACAACAAGCAACTCTCCGTGCCCTACTGCGACCCTTTGATGAGACTTTATTTATTGGCGCTTTTTTAATTATGTTGGGTAGTCGTGAAAAGCGTTTAGGTGATTTGGCTGCCGGTACAATTGTAATTCAAGCTGAAACACCCATTGCATCTGCGACATTGACAATTTCAGAACAGGCAAAGGAACTTTATGAACAGTTAATCCAAATCGCCGATGTATCGAAATTATTGCCCGATGATTTTGCAGTTATTCGTGAATATTTGCAGCGACGGGCTGCAATGTCACTAAAGGCAAGAGCGTCACTATCTCTAAAGTTAGCCGAGCAAGTAGTAGCTATTATTAATTTAGAAAACTTGCCAGAGGCTGTTACACCTGATGTATTTTTAGAAGCTGTTTATCTCGTATATCAAGAACCTAAGTTTTAGGCGAAAAATTTTATTTGCAGCATTGGTAAAAAGTTAAGTTTACCTAAAAATCATAATCAGTAGTCAGTAGTCAGTGAGTGAAAATTACTGACTACTAACTAATGACTTAAAAATCTAAAATCGGCCAGTCTGGTTCACGATAATAGTGTGTCATGTTGTCAAATTTTCGCAATTCGACACGATTGATCGAAAATTCTGGCAAATTAAACAGCCATTTTTCATTCAATTCCGAAAGATTTGTACTGAAACTTGTGCGGTCTAAGTCAGATGAAACCTCCCCAAAATAGGCTAATGTAACATGGGCAGTGAAATGATAATGCTGCTCAATACCCAAGGCAATCAACTTGGGATTTTGATAAATTGTTCGGCGGAATTTAATAATTTCCTCATAGCAGCTTTCATCTTGAGGTATTAAACAAACAGCTATAGCTCTTGGCATCAGTATCAGTCCCAGCATTTGCCATTTAATCGGATGACTCCTATTTGTCATCAATTGTTGATATTGCTGAAACATTTCGGCTAAACAAAAGGGTAACTCCTCGTCAAATTTAGGATTATTTTCGCGGGCATCAAGGTAAGCATGATCCCAAATTAAATCCGCTAAAGTTACATGGAAGCTAGCAGGAGGTACAGGTATAATCAAATTACGGTTTACAGGCAACTGCAAAAGTTCCTGTTGGTAAGTCTGTAATTTGGCATAGAAAGCAGAATTTTCTGATTCTTCTTCTGCCGCAGGCGTTGTAATTAGCGTATACCCAGGAAAAGACGCTGCTTCTCTCAAACCAGAATTTGGCTGAAATTTAGAAGATTCCTGAATATGCTGGGCTTGGGATCTGTAGGCTTCTGGCAGCGTCAGTCGTGCTAACCGATTTAAGTAAGTTTGATAGTTGTCGTCCAATCTTCATGGCCTCACGCTCTCACTTGATAGATTTTAGGGAAAATTATCCCGAATAAGAGAATGATTTTAAAAGTATTTAGTTTTTGGGGCTGAGGGAGTTAGCAGTTAGGAGTTAGGAGTTTTAATAATTCTTCCCCAATGCGCCATTCCCCATGTCCAATGAGGTTTATCTATGCCAATCTATGTTTACTGGGGTGAAGATGATTTTGCGATGGAAAAGGCGATCACTGTTTTGCGCGATCGCGTCCTCGATCCCAATTGGATAAGTTTTAATTACACTGCATTCACCCCAGATCAAGCTGATGCTGCCATCCAGGGGTTAAATCAGGTGATGACACCCACTTTTGGCGCTGGTGGGCGCTTGGTATGGCTGATAAATACAACCCTGTGTCAGCACTGTCCAGAGAATGTCTTAGGGGAATTGGTGCGATCGCTAAGAGTCATTCCCGAAAACTCATTTTTATTACTCAGCAGCCGCAACAAGCCAGATGAACGCCTCAAATCTACGAAATTGTTAAAACAATTTGCTACCGAATTCCGAGAATTTCCCCTCATTCCTCCTTGGAAAACCGAATTACTAGTGCAATCTGTTAATCAAGTAGCCCAGACTGTAGGCGTAAAATTGACTGCCAATACTGCCCAACTGTTGGCAGAATCCGTTGGAAATGATACGCGATTGCTATACAATGAAATAGAGAAATTACGGTTATATGCCCACGGTACCAATAAGCCTTTAGACGTAGATACGGTTACCAAGTTAGTAGGAAATACTACTCAAAATAGTTTACAATTAGCAGCAGCAATCAGAATAGGAGATACAGCGAAAGCTTTGACAACCTTGGCAGATATGATCAATGCTTCCGAGCCGGGATTACGAATAGTTGCCACACTGATTGGACAATTTCGCACCTGGCTATGGGTCAAGATTATGATAGAAAGTGGTGAGCGCAACCAACAAGCGATCGCTATTGCTGCTGATATCGGTAATCCCAAGCGGATCTACTTCTTACAACAAGAAATCAAACTGCTTTCTATGCAACAGTTAATCTCCTGCTTACCTCTACTATTGGAGTTAGAAGTGAGCCTCAAGCAAGGAGCATCAGAAATGTCAACATTTCAGACTAAAGTCATCGAACTTTGTCAAGTATGCCGAGGAAGTTGACAATCAAATATAAAAACTTGATGTATTGAACAGTTGCTGGAACTTCCAACTCCGAAAATAATTCAAAGTCCTTATAATATCCCTGATGTAGTTTTGTGTCACACACTATATGAATAAAATTTCTAATTTCCTTTCCCGATCCAGCCGAAAGCGAATCCTTTGCCAATCATTCTTTTTCGGCGCGATCGCTACTGCGAGTGTCATTTCCAACGCTTTTTCAGTTAATTCAAAAGCTTATGGTCAAACTTCATCACCAATAGCTAATAATACTCAAATTGACAGCTACGCTCAAGCAGTGCTAGCAATGGAACCAGCACGTCAAAAGGCTTTTGAAACCATTAAAAACCTTATTGGCAATGGAGAAATTCCCAAAATTGTTTGTAACGATTCTAACAGCATAAATGGTCTTCCTAGAAAGGCTCAAGATATCGCAGTAAATTACTGTAATAGCTCTCAAAAAATTGTCCAAGATAATGGTTTGAGCATTGATCAGTTTAACAAAATCACTATAGAACTACAAAATAACGATCTTTTAAAACAGCAGGTTTATAATACCTTATTACGTCTACAAAAAACCCCTGATTCTCCTTAGTTAAAATCTCATCAACACTAAAATTAGACAGGATCGCGGTTAAAATAACTACCCTTGTATGAAAGCAAGGGCTAGTATTTTTTATCTATAAAACAATCAAGAATTGATTCATAAAATACTTGTTTGTGGATATAGGTTAATAATTAATAATCTATTGAATTTTACAAATTGATTTTTATTACCGTCCTATCATTCAATTATCAGAAAAGTTGGCTTGTCGCTTAGTGTGAATATTTTTCATGTGCTTCTTCACGGTGTTTATGGTGATGTAAAGCTTCATAGCAATTTCTTTGTAGCTGTAGTTGCTTCTATAGAGAAACCAAATTTCAGCTTCTCGTGGCGTAAGGTCAAATTTTTTAACTTCAGTGAGTGCTACATTTTTTACAGACTCATATTGGTTTTCTATGGTAACTAATAAGCAAGGCACTTCAAACCCATCTAAATCTAGTAGTCTCACCCTAATCCGAAAAATATTTGACTTATCAAGTACAATTTCATCCGACAAAATCAGAAGTTTATCAGAAAACAAATATCGGCTACTGAGTAAAGATTCACAAAGATTCCAGATAGCTGACGGTACAAAATTCGGGTTAAAATTGTCTTGATTGAATTGGCAGCAAAGGCGATTAGCAGACGCATTACTATGTACTACTTCACCAGTTTGGCTTAAAATTAATATACCGTCTTCTAAGCCTTCAATTACTTCTTGTAAGAAATTAGCTCGCTTCGAGTTAAGTAAATCAATATTCTCTAGCTGTTCTGGTTCTGCTACTGTTTTTACTAATGTCTTTGTTAGGGCAATCATAGGAGATAGATTAATGTATAAAATCACGCTTATTTGTTAGATTCGTGCAACTTGGAAGATGTACTAATCTATTTTTTGGATGATTATCTGAATAAATTGGGTGAATATTGCAGACTAATCATACTCATTAAAGTAAGTACAAGTGTTATTTCTAACAGAAACTCCGGAGAATACTCAATCAACAATTCATCTATTTTGTTTGAATTAATTGAGGTTACACGTTTTAAATACAACTCGGAAATAGCCTATTTCGGAAGATGCAAAATTTAATTTGGCTGGACTTTGCCTCACTACCCTAAGATGTCATTGCTAGATTAATTGTCTAAAATCAAACCTATTGTTTTGTTGAATGTGAGCCACTTCTACAAAATAGCTATCACTCCAATAAATAAAAATTATTCAGATGGAAATAAAAATATACACATAATTATTTATATATGCGTGTATTTACCAGGTATACTATTTACATTGATTAAACTAAGCGATCGCACCTCACAGTTAACCTCGCCAACTTGATAGGCTCAAAAGCTTCCATCATAAACGCCATACTAGACACATGGAAGTACCTGAAAAATGTCATCATAGTTAAGGTAAAACATTCTGGAGATAAGACAACGGTTTACGCACGCCCTTTAGCACGGTTAATTGAGCAATTGCAACGCCTGCCGGGAGTTGGCCCTAAATCTGCCCAAAGACTGGCTTTGCATATTTTGAAGCGTCCAGAAGCAGAAGTAGAAGCTTTGGCACAAGCTTTAATTGAAGCCAAAAAACAGATAGGCTTGTGTTCTGTTTGCTTTCACTTATCTGCTGAACCTGTTTGTGAAATCTGCCGCAATGCCAACCGTGACAACAATACTATTTGTGTCGTAGCAGATCCCCGCGATGTAATTGCGCTGGAAAAAACCCGCGAATACAAAGGCAAATATCACGTTTTGGGTGGGGTGATTTCTCCAATTGATGGAATTGGCCCAGAACAGTTGAATATACTGGCTTTGCAGCGACGGGTAAATCAGCAAAAACCTCAAGAAGTGATTCTGGCAATTAGTCCGAGTGTAGAAGGGGAAACAACAACACTATATATAGGTCAGCTATTGAAACCGTTTACCAAAGTGACGCGGATTGCCTTTGGTTTGCCTGTAGGTGGTGATTTGGAATATGCCGACGAAGTGACCCTGGCAAGGGCATTGGAAGGACGCAGAGAGTTAGATTAAGCTTAATTCAAAGGTTTATAAACTAAAAGTAAAAATTTTGAGGTAGGGGCAATTCATGAATTGCCCCTACCTCAAAGTATTAATTCGGCTTACCCGTAATCGTAAATGCTGCCCAGTAGTAAGGATGATTATAAAGATTTTTATCTGATGCCATTTTACTATTTCTATATAGTTGCGTCGCTAAATAAGTTTGAATTCGTAATTCTTCAGGATGCAGATTATTCAAAATATCTTCATACCATTTTGTCAGTTCTCCAGCAGTTAGTTCTTTCAGCCACCGTGTTGCTTCCGCTAAAGCAGTAACAGCTGATTTATTAGGCTGTAATCTCCGATAAAACTCTATCATTACCAAGGCACTAGCTGAAGATTCTACACTCCAGAGAGTACTAACTATATGAGGAACACCCTGACTTACAAAACCACTGGCTAAACTCACATATTCACTACTGATAGTGTGGTTGCTAGTAGTTAAATTTTCACACGCAGAGAGAGTAATCAGGTTGTAAGTTGATAGATTTTGTTGATAGATTTCATCTAGAGTCAGTTTTTCTTCACCTGCTAATGCTAATTCTGACTTTTTGGGTTCAGCCAAATTATTAGTGACATGACCTGTAAAATGAAAAATGTTGTAATTATCAAACAAGGCATTTTCAACAATATTTTTTGTAGCTTCTGCTCCCTGAATTCGTTGAATATTATTGAACATCTGACTAACAACTTCAGACTCCAGTTTGGCAAATTTTAATGTAGGAGAACCTGCACTTTCAGGATGTTCAACACTGAGCAATAACTGATTTTGCCATTGCCAAATATTTTCAGTTCTTATTGATAAACCTATTTGGGCACTAGGTAGATAGGTGACGGTGAAATTGGACTCCACATTCGGCAACTCTTCCTGGGATGGGGAAGAAAGATGGAAAAGTGTATGAATGGGCAATCTGTACAAGTCGCGGTGAGGAATTAAAACCAGTTGGGTGATGCCTTCGAGTTCTTGGGCAATTGTGGAAATATTCAAGATGCCATACAACTGCATCAGTTTGTGTTCCATATCCACTCGCCAAGAATGCTGGCTTTTACTTTCTTTGTCTTGGGCTGTAGTGCGATATTCTTGATATTGTTGATGCCAATCTTCTAGCCAAGTTTCAAAATCAATTAGGCGTTGCACTGCTTCGGGTAGCGGCAATTCATTGAGACGGATAGCGTCTTCTCCTAAAGGTATTGCACCAGCATCTTGCATGGGTGTAAACAGGAGGATTGGCGATGGCGCTTGGTCTTTGAGAATGAAAGTATGTAGGGCGACTGGACTAATATGCCAGTAAATAATTGCTGTTGTAGGATTAAATAGTTTTTGAATTGCACCATAATGGGGCGAGTAAATATTATTATTCCAGCCAGAAAGTAGCCAGTTTAAACAAGCATTTTTGCCCTGTTCGGCAATTTCCCAAGCTTCAACTAAATCACCAGACTCTACTGCTAAATCAACTGCCAATTGATCGAAGCCTACAAATTTCAAAGCTAGCTGTTTTTTACTTTCGTCTGAGCGAGTTTCTTCATTCAGCAATTGTCGCAATAAATCTGTACCGCGTTGCAGCAATTCTTGAACTTGTGTTGTTTGTCCCAAGCCCATCAGTACTTTGCTTAGAGATTGCAAAACCTCTAGGTGGAACAGGGGAAAATATTCTAGTGTCAGGGTTAACAGCGCCTGGTGGTACTCAGATGCAGCTTTGCGCCAATAATCGCGGGGATTGGGATGTTTTTTGCCTTGATCGTAATAAGTATTAGCGATCGCCAGATGCAATCTACCCCAACCTTCTGGATGGGTATCTGTCCGTAGATGTTTTAACCCTTCTTCGTAGCTGGCTAATTTTCCTTCGTAACCGACCTGTTGTAAGTCGGGATTTGTCGCTGTGATATTACTCGATAAATTCAGCAATGCGTCAGAATCTACTAAATGACCGATCGCAGTTCCCCGGCCAATCCAAGCTTCCCAGTAATCTTGTTTAATTTCCAAAGCGTTGTCATAACAAGCGATCGCTTCGGTAAATTGTTCTAAATAAAACAGCGCTACTGCCTGATTATACCAAGCTAGGTGGAAGTCGGGTTTGATGGCGATTGCTTGCCGATAGGAAGCGATCGCTTCTTGGCGACGACCTAAGTTGTCTAATGCTATGCCTCGGTTGTACCAAGCTAAGTAGAAGTCGGCTTGAATTGAAAGGGCTTTATCCCAGGAGGCGATCGCTTCTGACCACCTTCCTAAATTAAACAGCACTACACCCCGGTCTATCCAAACCTCGTGGTACTCTGGGTTAATTTCTAGGGCTTTGTCGTAGGATATAATCGCCTCTGCAAATTGTTCGCCTACAGCTAGGGCTATCCCTCGGTGATACCAGTTTTCCTGATCTTCTGGTTCTAAATGTAGCGCTTGATCGTAACTATAAATAGCTTCCGGTAGCCAACCTAACTTCAGTAGCGCCAAACCCTTGCTAGACCAAGCTTCTTGGTAGTCTGGCTTGACTTCTATGGCTTTGTCAAAAGAAGCGATCGCTTCTTCAAAATATCCTAATTCTCCGAGAGTGCCACCCCGGTTGTGCCAAGCTTTGTAGAAGTCGGGTTTTAGTTCTATGGCGGTTTCGTAAGATGCGATCGCTTCTTCAAAACGTTCTAAATGGAACAGTGTCAAGCCTCGATTAAACCAATACTCTGAGACTTCAGGTTGAAGTTCAATAGCTTGATCGTAAGATGCGATCGCGCCTAACAAATCACCTGTTTTTGCTTGACTTAGACCTTGGTAAAACCATCCTTGAGCGTTGGTAATTGGATTATCGCTATGTCGCTCAATAATACCAGGGGAATTACTGCTTTGAACTGCCAAGTTAGAAGCAAGTTGCTGGACTAAATTGGTACTTTGATCCAATCTCACCCATAACTCATCTAATGTATTAGCCACATTTGGCTCTAAATTTGTCAAGGCGCTATCCCAGTTTTCCACTGAGGGAGAAGTTGTTAATTCACTTCTTGGCCTAGTAGAAAGGAGATTTACTCCTGTTGTACTTTGAACAACTTCTTCATCATCGAACCTCAGTTGGGCTAATGAGGTGATTGAATCTTCCTTTGCGGGGAGAGGGAGATTTTCGAGTATTGTGGCTTGGGCTTCTTCCCTTTCATCCTCCAATACCAGTTCCTCTAAATTTTCGGTGAATCTTTCCTCAAAAGAGACATTTTCAGGTGCTGAGGTGATTGGTTCAACATCTGGCACATCATATTCCCATAACTGCTCACCTAAGCTACGAATTAGCTCTTGCCCAGGTGAAGTTGGGATAATTTCTTCATGGGTTGTGATTTCTACAACATCAGGTTCATCATACTCCCATAACTGCTCGCCTAAATTACGGATCAGTTCTTCCCCAGGAGTAGTTTCTACGACATCCGGCTCATCATACTCCCATAACTGCTCGCCTAAATTACGGATCAGTTCTTCCCCAGGAGTAGTTTCTACGACATCCGGCTCATCATACTCCCATAACTGCTCGCCTAAATTGCCGATCAGTTCTTCTCCAGGAGCGATTTCTACCCCATATTGTTCAGGAGTAATTTCTAAGCCATCTTCTGGATAATTATCCTGATTCTCTATCTGTGTAGGTGAGTTTTGCATCATTCGGATGCCAATGTCATAAGCAACATCTCCAATTCTGCCCACACCAAGTTCTCCTAATTGCACCATCTGTGATGCTAAAAGAGGATTCGGTGCAGGTGAAGCTAGCAAGCTTTCGCCAAACATCACCAACCAATCTATCCAGCGTTCAGCCGGAATCCGATTTTCAACCCGTTGCAGATACCTCAATGCCCACTGTCGTCCTCGTGCTTGATGCACGCCTTCTAACAATTGGATAAACAATTGTTCTAGATCGGCATTGGTTAGTTCTGGTAGTACCTCCACCAGATTGTGTCCTCTCGCACCCTTGAGAGAACTAGCCTGCTTACTTTCAATGAGGCGCTTTAAAAACCTTTTAAGCGACTGCGATATCCGCCTGAGCATCTGCCACACTATTGGATTTTGTTTTTCTAGATTGTAGCCATCGTTGTGTTAAAAAAATCATCAATTACGTAAAAATCCATTAGATTGTGACGGCGCTTCCGTCGCAGGTTAGCAAAAAATATACAAACATTCAAGATTAAAGCATTACAACGTTACAATTCCCCGATTCGACTAATTTTCTGTTTGCTCTGTAGTTGATTCACCGGCAGGATATAGTTGATTGATCAATGCCTGGACAAGCACTTGTGGGTCGTCTGTCTCAACGGCAAGCTGTTGAGCAATCTGCTGACGTAAGTTTTCATCGTCTTGCAACATCACAAACAACTCTTCTAGGGTGACAGTTTGGTATTCTCCCTCTGGGGGATTCTCTGGTGCATCTACTGACTCTGATATCGAGGGCGTTGTCTCAGATTGTAAAGTCGTGCTAAAAGCGTCTGGCCCTTCATATTCCCAAATTGGTTCGCCTTGATTGCGCGTCAACAACTGCATCCCAATACTATAGGCAACATCTCCAATTTCTCCGATGTTCAACTCACCCAGTTGTACTAACCGTGCAGCTATTTCATTATTCGGTGAAGGTGATGCTAGCAATTTTTCACCAAAGCGCCCTAACCACTTAACCCAGTCTTCAGTTGTAATTCGATGTTCAATATTATGCAGCCACTTTTGCGCCCAGGCTTCCCCTCGTGCTTGATGTACTCCTTGCAACAGCTCGGTGAAGAGAAATTCCAGATCCGTATCGCTTAGGGGTGGTGCTGGTTCTTTTGGGATATTCCTTTTAGATTTTGAGACATACTGTTTACCACCGAACAAGCTCTGAAAAAGCTTTTTGAGCCATTGAAATAGCCGCTTGAGCATCTGCTGCACCATCGAGTTTTGCTTATCCTAAAATTGTAGCGATCGCACTGGACTATAGCGTTAGTTCTTTGTCATTTGTCATTTGTCATTGGTCATTAGTTCTTTTTTCCCTACTTCCTACTCTTTATGAGAACAAATGTACTAAATGCTATGCTATAATTCCGATACGTTGATGTTGGAATCATAATAAAAATATGATCTGGTTGCTTGCTTTCCTGAGTGCCAAAATTGACGGCATTAGTTGAGTGTAAGCGCTATGGCAACATCGATAAAGAAAGCAGGTACGAGAGTTTAAAATAATTGAATCTCAAACTCGACTCGGTGCTACTTATTCACGTTGAAAGGCATTGAAGTCTATTTTTCCATGTCTTACGAACCCCTGCACCACAAATATCGCCCCAAAAGTTTTGCTGAACTGGTGGGACAAGAGGCGATCGCTACCACCCTCACGAATGCGATCGGCACATCCAAAATTGCCCCCGCCTATTTATTCACTGGGCCAAGAGGTACGGGGAAAACTTCTAGTGCCCGGATTTTGGCTAAATCTCTCAATTGTCTCAAAAGCGACAAGCCCACTGCTGAACCCTGCGGCGTGTGTGATGTTTGTCAGGGAATCACCAAGGGTTACGCCTTAGATGTAATTGAAATCGATGCCGCTAGTAACACTGGTGTCGATAATATCCGCGAGTTGATTGAAAAAGCTCAGTTTGCTCCTGTGCAGTGTCGTTACAAAGTTTATGTAATCGATGAATGCCACATGCTCAGTACCCAAGCATTCAACGCGCTACTTAAGACCCTAGAAGAACCACCGAGACACGTAGTTTTTGTATTGGCGACAACAGACCCGCAACGGGTGTTACCAACGATTATTTCACGCTGTCAAAGGTTTGATTTTAGACGCATTCAATTAGAAGCGATGGTTAAGCATTTAAGTGCGATCGCCTTTAAAGAAAATATTCATATTTCGCCCGATGCCGTAACCCTGGTAGCCCAACTTTCTCAGGGAGGATTACGGGATGCTGAAAGTTTACTCGATCAATTGGGTTTGTTAGCGGGTGAAGTGACACCGGATCGAGTTTGGGATTTGGTGGGGACAGTAAGCGAACAGGACTTACTGGGACTTTTAAATGCGATCGCTCAAGATAAACCCGAAGCAGTTCTTGACAATACCCACAAAATTCTTGATCGTGGTCGAGAACCCCTAATTCTTCTGCAAAATCTCGCCGCATTCTACCGCGATTTACTCATAGCCAAAACAGCACCCAACCGCCACGATTTGGTTGCTTGTACTCAGCAAACCTGGACAGCATTGGTTGAGTTTGCTCAATACTTCGATATGAGCGTGATTTTGCTAGGACAAGAACACCTGCGAAAAGCTGAAGTGCAAATTAAAAACAGTACTCAGCCGCGTTTGTGGTTGGAAGTAACATTACTAGGATTGTTACCCAGTGCAACGACTAATATTCAACCACAAGCCCCAAATATCGCGCCACGAGTGACTCCACCTGCTGTATCTCTAAGCTATCCTCCAGCAGTTGCCCAAAATCATGTAGTCTCTTCTTTGCCGATAGCTGAACCGCAAACAAACCATAATTCTACACTTCGACAAGGCTCAGTGACCGCAAACCATCAGGTAGCGGCTGCCCAAAATCAGCCCGTCACTTCATCTCCCCCAGTTGAACAGCAAACAAATCACAATTCTGCTGCTAACTCTGTTTCACCACCAACCCCAGAACCTGTAGCTGTTTCTGTGTCACCTGTAAACGTTGAACCAGTAACTTCAGAAGTTGCTGGGGAAGAACAATATGATTTAACTCAGGTTTGGCAACAGGTGCGTGCTAATTTTCCGATGCCCTCCAGACAAGCTTTACTGGGGCAAATGTGCCAGCTAATAGAGTTTAACGGTACTGTAGCGCGTATTGCTGTCAAAGGGGCTAAGTGGTACGAGACACTAAAATCCGATCTCCCAATGATGAAGACAGCTTTCCAAAAGACTTTTGGGTGTGAAGTTCAGGTAAATCTGGAACAAGTAAGCTCTGTAACTCCTACCTCAGCCAAAAAAAATCCTCCGCCAAAAGACTCTAGTCGCGTTCAGCAAGCAGCTACTCCTACTTATAACCAGCAAATTTCGCCTCCAGCGCCAGTACCACAGCCAGCAACGCCAGCACCAGCACCACTAAAAACCGAGCCGACAGCAAGCAACGGAAATGGTGTAAATAGAAATGGTGTAAATGGAAATGGTGTAAATAGAAATGGGGCAAATGGAAATGGTGTAAATGGAAATGGGGCAAATAGAAATGGGGCGCAAAATTTGCCTCCGCAGCCACAGCAAACACCTGCACCTGATTGGGAAGTTGATGAAGTAGCGATCGCTGCTCAACGTCTAGCAGTATTTTTCAACGGAGAAATTATCCGCTTTGCAGATGATTTCCCAGAATTCTCTGATTCCATGACTACACCTGAATGGGTAGAGGAATCAGAAGTTGATGATGAATAAATTGGGTATGGGGGATAGGGCATTGGGCATTGGGCATGAAGAAGAGACAAGCTAGATAAGGAAGAGGGGGAAGACAAGGGAGAAACTTATTCAATCCCTCTTTTCCCAGTTCCCAGTCCCCAGTCCCCAGTCCCCAGTCCCTACTATTCCCCATTCCCAGTATGCAAAGTTTTCACCCATTTTAGGCGCTTTGGTCTTACTGACATCCGGGCAGTAGTACTGCTCATGACGACCAACCAGTGCAACATATATAAACTGCCACGCAGGGTTTGCACTAGCATCGTAAGATATGTAGAAAGTGAGAATTTTTGATCTTGACGTATGCGCGTTAGACCTGTGTACATCCCTACCATCGACATGGTAACGGACAAGCCTGTAATGGGACTTAACATTGGTGGACGATGACGGGCGATCGCCATTAACAAATCTGGTACTGCTGCTGTCGGCAAGATATACATAATCAGCATAAAAATCAGCAAATCCCAGCTTTTGCGCCATCCCATGCGATTTTTGAGAATTAAATCCCAATAATCCAAATAGCGTTGATAACCGCCTTCTGCCCATCGGTTGCGTTGATGCCAAAGTGCGATCGCATTTGTTACACCTTCTTCTTGCACTGCTGGATGGAAAACACACTCAATATCCCACTTATCCAAATGCAAGCGGATTGTCAAATCCAAATCATCGGTAATGGTTTCCTCATTCCAGCCACCGCAGCTTTGCAAGGCTGAACGCCTGACAAATTGACCATTGCCTCGCAATTCGCCAATACCGCCAAGGGCAGTGCGCTGTTGCTGAAACCAGGTATCAAGGGCCATTTCGGCCATTTGCCCCTTAGTCCAAAAGTTATCTTTAGCGTTGGCGATAGCTTTTCGCACCTGCACCGCCCCCACCTTTTCTCTTTGGAATAAGGGTATTACTTGTTGCAGCATATCTGGTGTAACTTGAGCATCGGCATCAAAGACTGCTATGATGTCGCCCTTTGTCAGAGGCAATACCTGATTTAACGCCCCCGATTTGCCGCCACTAGCTTCTGCTGAACGCTTTAGTACTTTCAGTTGATCGTGTTTCTGCTCTAGTTCTGCTAATAAATGTGGTGTGCTATCACTGCTGCGATCGTCAATAATCCATACTTCATACTGCCCACCTGGATATTCCAGATTACAAAGATTTTTGACTAATTTTGCAATTACTGCCTCTTCATTTTTCGCAGCTACTAACACAGATACAAAGGGCAAATCCCCCTGTATTTCTTTTGGATAGCGACGAGATTTAGTAAACACGACCACCAAGGCATGAAATCCTAGAATGGTGGTCAGTCCTAGAATAAATATGGAAGCCCAAGAAACTAAATGTAGAGCGATCGTGCCACTCCAGACGATAGTCAAGACTAGAGCTGCTTTGCCTCTACGACCTTGAAACCGGGATGGTAGAGACATAGGATCTGTCTCTAACACTGACTCCTCATCTACTGATAGGTCAGACAACAAGGAGTTGAGCGGATCAAGCTCTTGATAAGAATCTTCTTCGGGCCAGGAATTCGCTGGCATAGGTTAGGTTGCTTGATTCAAAAACCAGTATTTGTCTACAGTTAGTAATTTTACGGACAAATATCCCTAAGCTACTTTTCCCGATTTTAATCGGAATGGGCAAACTGCAATACCCGCTATCCCTAAGCCAAAAGCCGCCGGGACTACTTTTGTTGTCACTGTCACTCTGGGTAATTACTGAGCATTAACCACATTTGTTACTCTTAGACAGAGGCTTGATTCCTTTGATACCCACTTGGGCAGGAAGCTTGTAGAGTCGGACTTTCTCCAATGAGAATTCCGGTTTAGGCAAAGTGATACCAAGGTGACAGCAGCTTGTTATTGGGAGAAACAGTAATAATAACATCCACAAATTTATAGTGTGGGTTTTTTATGTTATGTTGTTGCGCCCAGCTGCGATCAAGTTAATGCAGCCTTATTGTAACCGAAATTTTAATATTTCTTAGCAGTAACTTCATTTATGCGGCATGAGAAGAGGCAGAGGGGCGGGGAGCAGGCTGACAGGTGTAGGTTTTTTATTTGTGCATGAGTGGGCACTCTCAAACAGAGTTCTAAACGTGGTTCAAATAACGAAATTTCGTTCTTGGGTGGGAAATCAGAAATTAACATTTGAGTTATCAACCAACGGAAAAACCCTATTTCAGCCACATTTGTTAAATACCTACACCTGTGAGAGGGGAGGTAGGGGGACAAGGGGGAATTATTGAACAAGTCTCTCTCTTGTCTCCCCCCTCTTCCTTGTCTCCCTTGTATCCCTTGTCTCTTCTTCATGTTCAATTCCCAATCCCACTCCCTCTTTCTACTGTGTGCTTTAGACACATCTTTTGGGAACACTACTAACATCCACTAATATCCCTAGTTGCCAACTAACTTGAGGAATATTTAACCATGTCTATTGAGCAACTCCAGCCTGCTAATCAACAACAAGCCAGTGTTTACTTACCTTATGTCCAAGGCACTAAGCGCAATTTTTTACCCTATGCCATTAGTCTTTATCAAAAAGGGGTTTTGGAGGGACACAGGAAGATAGAAGCTAGTGAACATGTCCCCTTTGTCGCATCTTGGAATGTTGCTACTTTACCCTCTGACTTAACCCGTTGCCGAATTCAGTTTGATGGCAATGCTGACTTGAGTTACGAACTAATGATGGCTAGTTTCGAGTTTATTAATTTTTTAATTGAAGTTATGGACAACTATAAACGCCATCGCTTGACCGATTTTTCACAACCGTTTTACCGCAAGCTACTGCGTATAGATGATTGATTAAACACGAGCCGGACTTTTGCTAGTTCGGCTCGTTTTTAAAACTATCCTGTGTGATTATAAAACTTACCAGCTTCTCACCTTAAAAACATCTTCATAGAAGATGTTTTTAAAGTTTAATTTATTACTCGCCTGGGCAACTATTAAGTCACAGCTACATGAAACCTTATTTACCCACCTCTATAAGTTAGAAAAACCTTGGTTTTGGTTATTTCACGGAGGTGGACTCAGCTTTGTGTAGTAATAACTTTTAGTCATACGATACTTTCAAAACATCTTCTTAGGACAGATGTGTTTTTTTTCTTTTCAGAAGCATACCAAAACCAGCTACCAAAAAAGTGCCGAGAACGCTAGCGGGTTCTGGAATAGAAGTTTCATCAATAGGTACTTTGATTCTTAAATTCGTCAGAGTAGCGTTAGTGATGTTCAAGGATGTTACAGTTGGCGAACCTGGGATATCAGACTGGAAATCAAAGACTGTGGGAGTTGAGCTACCATCGGCATCGCTATATCGCACTCCATATCCACTTACTTCAAAAGTGCCCTGATACTGCTTTCCGGTGTCTGGATCGGTGACAGTACCAGCGTATAAGGCTTTTATGAAATTAAATTCATCCTGAACTACTCCTTGAAATTTGGTTCCTGCTAATTGTCCTTGGTATTTATAGGGTGTCAACTGACCACCAGAAAGAACCGGCGATGTGAGAACACCATCGAACGAGACAAAGGGAATACCTTTAAAGTCAACAAAGTAATGCAGACTTCCATCAGAGCGCGTTTCTACCTGCAAATAGTCTGACTGGTATACAGGAACATAATTAGGATTATTATTAGTACCTAAGTTCCGGTAATAAGTTCCAGTGTCATCCGTATCAATACGAGTAATACTGTTATTGAAATTTGGATTATTTCTGGGAAGTTCGATTGTTCCTGATAATGTGCCAGTGCTTTCAATTGTGATGAATTGAGCGGCAAAAGCACTTGCTCCACTTAAAGCGATCGTCGCTGCTGCTAAACAACTGCTGCTAAGAATTGCACAACCTAGCTTAATCCCTGATGAACTTACTTTCATTAACAACTTGCTCCTTGAAGCGCCGATATAAACACACATAATGCGCTGAGATTTATTTAAAATTTTTCTCAGGCACAGTTTATTATTCCCAAGTTTGTGAAGTAAGCTTCATCGAAAACAAAAAATATTTTTATCAAAAGCGGGAACATTTTATCTAGATTGTGCTTAAACCTCAACAATATTTATGATAAGCCTATTAATTTTAGTTTTTTTAGCTGAATTTAACTAGCGTTTCTCCTGCAAAATAAAGTAATACAGAGAAATTTTTCTAACTATTCTTTAAGCTTAATAAAATACTAATCAGTTTAGGCAAGCCACTACAGCAGGGATTTGAATGCTCAGATAATTCATTCCGTTCTATCTGCTTTGCCATCTTCTCAGCACGTTGAATCGCTTGTTCAGTTAATGATTTCAATGGTTTTGGATACAAGCACATTGATTTGTCATAGTTGAGTATATGCTTGCCGAGTAAATTAACTAACCTATCACGATTGATTTGTGCAAAATGGTCTTGAAAGTGAATTAAATACCAGAGTTCAAAACAAGGATTTGTAATTGCGAGATTAATCTTTTGGCTTGTAGCTCGATTTATTGCACTTTGCCAATTTTCCAGACTCTTTTCAATATGCTCATCTCCGTCAAAAACGGCCCAAGCCATATCATCTTTACTCCATTGCTGATTATCTGTCCTCTGCTGTCGTTCTTCGATGAGTCTTTCAATAATGCTACGTGGATCAGTTTTGTTTTGATGAGGCAATACAATAATATCTAAAGTTGATGAACGTAATTCATTGCGGATACTATTGAAATAAATTGGTTCTGTTTTACTTCCTTCACAAGCAATTAGTATTTTCTGAGCAATATTCCTGCTAGGTGGGCGACGATTTAACTTTCTTGGCACTGCTCATCACCCTGTAAAATCATTTCCTCTTCAGATGGGAGAAACGGAACGGCTCCAAAACGACCATCTAAATAAGCTTTGTCAATTGCCAAATCATTTCGCACATGGAAATCAGTTAAGGGATACAACTCAGTGCTTTGGTCAGGGCGCTTTTGTGTGAACCAAATTTGGTCACGGCGTAACAAGTTATTTCTTTGTAAGGTATGATCATGACTTGTCAAAATAAGTTGAGCGTTTTCTGGATTGGTTTTAGGATTTTGAAATATTCTGATAATACTTCTTACAATATTAGGATGAATATTTGTGCCTAATTCATCAACAATTGCCAATCCTCCTATTTCCAGAGAGAATACTATGCGGAATGCCAATTGAAATAAGTGCTGAGTACCAAGAGACTCTTCATCGAAAAGCCAGTGGATTTCATTACCGTCATTAGTATTATGTACAGCATATATGTTATACCCAATCCGTTCATCAGATTTTTTTTTAAATTCTATTCTGGACAGTCCCGTATCGAATTTTTGTACAATACTTAATGTTTCTTCAAGTAATTTATTGAAGAATGAAATATTTGGATTCTCCGTAATTACAGCTAAAAAGAAATCTTCAATCCTCAAACTGATTCCATGTGAAGCAGTTTTTAACCAATCTAAAAAAGACTGAATTTTATCTACTTTTAATTTTAATAATGTAGTAATAAATAACTCATTTTCTCTAATATTATCCTGAAGTTGATTATGCGCCCCAGCAAAATTATCACCAGTTTTCCATATAAATTTTTTGTTACTATTATCCCATTGACGAGAAAATAAACGGCGTGGACGCTTAGTTGTATTTAAAGCATAGTCCAATTTTTCTAAGAGTACATGATTCTGATCAAGTGCTAGAGAATATGTATAAATAGCATTATTAAATATAGTTCTTAACTCAAATCTTGTAGGGTTATGAATAGAGATACTATCTAATTTAAAAGGGTTTAATGTTGCATATTTAAAGATTCTCTGCAATGTCACTGCTTCCTGAGTACCATGAACCATCATCAGCAATAAATAATCGAGAGCTTGGATAACATTACTCTTGCCTGACGCGTTAGCTCCAAAAATTGCCAGAACAGGTAAAAGCTCAATGTCCCATCCTTCAACATAATATCCAGGTGTGATTTCATGATCTGACTTCACTCGTTTGCGTTTGCTGCTTTGGCTTGTCTGACGATCGCTTTGTTTTTGAGCAACCGCACTTAGGGTTACAGGTTCTTTAATTGAGCGGTAGTTTTCAACCGTAAAATCTACAAGCATAATTCAAGCCGTACAAGGCAGTTTTTTGTGATTTATTCACGTAAATATTATCTTAAAGGTAGGCAAATCTCCACTCTTACCACAACACATCAGATTGACTAGCAACCAGTGGGAGGTATTATTACACTTTAAATACACGGAGTAATCCAGAACTCACCATAAGATTTAGATCGACAATAGGAATATAAGCAGTTTAACCAAAGCAGGTATGGGGCAATGGTGCGATTAAAACCGTGGCAGTGGGTCGTTTTGGCAATCCCGATCGCGTTTATCATTATTTTCTTACTGGTATCCGCCGGTTCGCAAATTCATGCCTGGGGTATTAGTTGGATTTGGGGTGTGTTTACCCTTTTATTCGTTGGTTGGCGCTGGCTACTCGTAAAATGGACTCAACCAGCTGTTAACCAAGTGGAAGCTGTATTAGCTCAAGTTCAAGAAGAACTGGAATCGACAGCAGAGGATAGATTTAGAACACCAGCAGGAAGTGATGTCACAAAGCTTGCAGAAACCGCACTCCAAGAGATTCTGCAAGCTTCACAAAGCGATCGCCCGATTTGGGAAGACTGGCAAACCTTTTGGACACGATGCCAGGATTTAGTTGTAGCGATCGCTCATATCTACAATCCTCAAATTCAATATCCCCTGCTGAATATTTACGTCCCCCAAGCTTACGGGCTGATTCGGGGAACGGTGGATGATATGGATCAGTGGATGCAAAAATTATCCCCAGTTCTTAATCAGGTGACGGTTGGACAAGCATACCAAGGATATGAGGTCTACCGGAAGTTGGAACCATCGGCTCGAAAATTTTGGAAAGCTTGGAACTGGGCACAGTGGCTTTTAAATCCGGTGGCGGCGGTGGCAAAACAAGCCAGCCAGGGTTCTAGTAACCAAGCAACTCAGCAATTATTGGGGAATTTGAACCAGTTATTTCGAGAAGCTGCCCTGAAAAACTTGTGTCGGCAGGCGATCGCACTCTACGGACGTAGCACATTACCAGTTTCAGGAACTGTAGTATCCACACCAACTTTACCCAAGGCAAAAACCCAAACACTCCGAGAAATCCTCACTCAAGCTCAACCAGCCGAAGTAGTTGAGCAAAAACCCGTGAATATTCTGCTGGTGGGGCGCACAGGTTCAGGAAAAAGTAGCCTGATTAACACGCTATTTCAGGCAGATTTAGCAGCCATTGATGTTTTGCCCAGTACCGATCGCATTCAAAATTATCAATGGCAAACCCAAAGTGGTGAAACCTTGACGCTTTTGGATACACCTGGTTACGAACAAGTCAACCGTGCCGACCTGCGAAACTTAGTGCTTGATTATGCCATCAATGCAGATTTGCTGCTGTTAGTCACCCCTGCCCTCGATCCTTCCCTGCAAATGGATGTAGACTTTCTACAAGATATAAAAGCAGAAGTTGCAGATTTACCTGCGATCGCGATCGTCACTCAGGTAGATCGGCTGCGTCCCATCCGCGAATGGCAACCACCTTATGATTGGGAATGGGGCAATCGCCTAAAAGAAATTGCCATTCGGGAAGCTACTGAGTATCGCGCCAAATTACTGGGAAACTTCTGTAATCTAGTTCTACCACTGGTTACAGGTGACAGCAAAACAGGTCGAGTTGCTTGGGGAGTGGAGGCGCTATCGTTGGGATTAGTGGACGCGATCGCACCTACCAAACAACTCCGTCTCGCCCGCTTTTTGCGTAACCTTGAAGCTCGTACTGTCGCCGCCGCCAAAATCATCGACCACTACACCTTCCAGATGGCGACAACACAGGGACTAACGGCATTGCTCAAAAGTCCTGTCCTCCAGTTTGTTTCTACCCTATCAACTGGATCTCCAACCCTAGCATATATACTGGCAGAGCAAATTCCCGTGGAACAGTTGCCGATTGTGATTGGCAAACTCCAAATGGCTTATGAGCTTTTCTCGCTCTTGAATACAGCTAACTCTAACCCGCTCAACTTTGAATTACTATCCCTCTGGCCGCTACTGCTAGAAAATTCCACTTCACCCGATCGCAACGCCTGGGCATTTGGTCACGCTCTAGTCGAGTACTGGACTCAGAATCTAACCGTTGAACAACTTCGAGAGCGATTTGAATATTATCTGTCGATTGCCAAATAATTTGTCTATGTTGAGGAATTAATGTCCGCATTTTCCATTCTGTTACGCTTCAGTAGTGAGTTTGCTAGCCACGTTCTCCCAGTCTTATTAAACACCACAAATTGCATTAGCTCCTTTTGTTGACTCAGAATCTTTACCTATTTAATGGAGTATATTTATACCTGTAAAAAACAGAACGCAAAATGCGGTGACATCTCGTACTCTTAACATCAAAGTTAAGATTACGATTAAGAGTAGGTGTCTGCTGAAACCTACTCGCTTTACCTAAGTTTTTATCCAGACATCCCTTTTGTTCGGAGTTATTTATGAAAAATATATTACAAACCTCCATTGCTAAAGAACAGAATTTACATCAGAGCTATAGCATTTCGTCTTATAATCGGCTGCTTTTGGTCGTGAAAGATTTGGCTTGTGTGCGGACTCTTGAGGAAATTATTGAGATTGTGCGTTTGGCTGCCAGGGATCTTACGAATGCTGATGGAGTAACTTTTGTATTGCGGGACGGTGACTGTTGCCACTATGTTGATGAAAACGCCATCGGCCCACTTTGGAAAGGTATGCGTTTTCCGCTCAAATCTTGCATCTCCGGTTGGGCAATGCTCAATAAACAAGCAGCCGTGATTGAGGACATTTACCAGGATGCTCGAATTCCTATCGATGCTTACAAAGTAACTTTTGTTAAGAGTTTAGTGATGGTTCCCATACGGATTGCCGATCCACTGGGTGCGATCGGAGCCTACTGGAGTACACCACACCTAGCCACACCTGAAGAAATAGAACTGCTTGAGATTTTGACCGACACTACAGCAGTGGCGATCGCAAACGTTCAACTTTTCCAGAAACTTACGACCCAGAACGCGCTTAAAGACAAATTTATTGCGATGCTAGCTCACGAGTTGAGAAATCCGGTTGCCCCCATCTCGAACGGGGTTCAGCTACTCAAATTGAAGCTGGGTGAGACTGGGGCAGTCGGAGAAACAGTTTTAAAAATGCAACACCAGATTAAGCACCTCTCGAAATTGATCGATGAGTTACTTGATGTATCGTCCATTACTTATGGAAAGATTTCATTAAACCTTGAGAAGGTTAATTTAGTAGAATTGGTTCGCCAAAGTCTCAATGACCATGCACAAGCAATAAAAAGATCGAACCTTAACGTAGTACAAGACCTGCCAAACACACCTCTGTGGGCTTATGTTGACTCTACCCGCTTCTTTCAGATATTTGGAAACCTTCTTGATAACGCCTTAAAGTTTTCAAAACCAGATGGGGCGATCTGGGTGGATCTCTCATATATTCCAGGTGAAAATGGCTCAAGCAGTTTAGCAGTCTTATCTGTAAGAGACTCAGGCATGGGGATAGAACCGATAATCTTACCAGAACTCTTCGAGCCATTTACCCAGGCCGATCGCAGTTTAGATCGTTCTAGGGGCGGGCTAGGTTTGGGACTCTCGGTAGTAAAAAGTCTTGTCGAACTTCATGGTGGTAATGTTGAAGCCTCAAGTCGAGGGATAAATTTGGGGGCAGAATTTAAAGTTACTCTCCCTGCTTGTGAAGAGGTTACAACCTTGGACAACAGCCTGGAGACTATAGGGGCGGCTAACAAATCGTTGAAGATTTTAGTCATCGAAGATAACGACGATTCAGCTACAACATTAAAAGCAGTGCTTGAGCATTTCGGGCATGAAGTTTCCGTTGCTAAGAATGGAATTTTAGGGATAGAAACTGCAAGAGAACTTGAGCCTCATATAATTATTTGTGACATCGGACTTCCCGAAATGGATGGATTCGCCGTTGCACAGGAACTGAGTAAAGACTCTAAATTTACTCGCGCGATTCTGATTGCGCTCACCGGTTACGGTGGACAGGAGGATAGAGAGCTTGCGCTGAAGTCTGGTTTCAAATGCCACTTGACCAAACCTGTGGACTTTGAAATGCTGACGACAGAGATCGATCGATACTTTCTGGTAAGTGCGTAAGGTAGCCCGTTGTAAACATCGGTTTTATCCCACAATGAAGAGGCATTGGGAATTGGGAATTGGGCATCGATAAGAGATAGGGGACACAAGGAAGAGGGCGGAGACAAGGAAGAGACTTGTTGAATAATTCTCCCTTTATCCTCCCTGTCCTCGTTGTCCCCCTCATCCTCCTAATCTCCCCTGCCCCCTTGCCTCTTATTCAAGCTGTGGGAATATCACGCTTTGCCAAATATTGATACATCTGCCAACGTGCATCTACCTCAGCTTGAGCTTGTTCTAATAAGTGCTTGGCTAATTCGGGTTTGCTCTTGGTGAGCATTTTAAAGCGATTTTCTTGATACATCGAATGTTCTACAGATTGCTGAGGCGATCGCATATCCAGTTGCAATGGATTCTTACCCTGTTCTCGCAACTCTGGATTATGCCGATACAGCAACCAACGACCTGATTCTACCAGAGTTTTTTGATGATTCATCCCGGTAGTCATATTAATTCCGTGGGCGATGCAATGGCTGTAAGCAATAATTATTGATGGCCCATCATAAGCTTCTGCTTCCAAAAATGCTTTGAGAGTATGTTCATCTCTAGCACCAAGAGCTACGCTCGCTACGTAGACATTTCCGTATGTCATGGCAATCATACCCAAGTCTTTCTTCCCTCCTGGCTTGCCACTGGCGGCATATTTAGCAACTGCGGCTCGTGGCGTAGCTTTAGAAGATTGACCGCCTGTATTAGAATACACCTCTGTATCCATCACTAAGATGTTCACATTTCGACCACTAGCAATTACGTGATCGATGCCGCCAAAATCAATGTCATAAGCCCAACCGTCACCGCCAACAATCCAGACGCTTTTTCTCACTAAGTAATCTGCAAGGGATTTGAGATTTTGGATTTGGGTATGGGAATGGTAATTGCTTTTTTCCAACAGTTCATCTAGCTTTTGTTTCAACAGCGCTACTCGTTCTCGTTGTTCCCAAATATCAGCCTCAGTGTTTTGTTTGGCATTGAGAATGGACTGTACCAACTCGTGAGGTATTCCCAATTCCCCATTCCCCAATTGTTGCAACAATTCCGCCGCAAACTCAGCTTGTTTGTCGAGGGAGAGGCGGAAGCCAAAACCGAATTCGGCGTTATCTTCAAATAGATTATTAGACCACGCGGGACCGCGTCCTTGGGCGTTAGTTGTCCAAGGAGTTGTGGGGAGATTCCCACCATAGATTGAAGAACAACCTGTGGCATTGGCGATGACGGCGCGATCGCCAAACAGTTGTGTTAATAATTTTAAATAAGGTGTTTCACCACACCCTGCACAAGCACCAGAGAATTCAAATAAAGGTTCTTGCAGTTGTTGTTGGCGAATCTGGTTTAATTTTAGCGATCGCCTGTCAGGATTAGGTAAACTCAAAAAGAAATCCCAGTTTTTCCGCTCTTGCTCTTGTAAAGGCAACTGCTGCGCCATGTTAATCGCTTTCCGCAATGGCTCAGATTTATCTTTAGCAGGGCAAATATTTACACAAATAGTACATCCGGTGCAATCTTCTGGGGCAACTTGAATGGTAAATTTTTGATTGGTAAAGTCTTTATCTTTTGCACCAGTTGATTTAAAAGTTCCTGGTGCATTGACTAACTCATCGGCTTGATAAGCTTTGGCGCGGATGGCACTGTGGGGACAAACCATCACGCACTTACCACACTGAACGCAGACATCCGGCTCCCACACAGGTATCTCTTCGGCAACATTACGTTTTTCCCACTTGGCAGTACCTACAGGGAATGTGCCATCAATAGGTAGTGTGCTAACAGGTAAATCATCACCTTCCCACACCATGATTTTCCCCAGAACTTCCCGCACAAATTCGGGAGCGCTGTCCAGCAATCTTGGGTTGTTGATTGTGGATTTTAGATCGTTGGTTGTCTGTGGGACATCTACTTTATGCAAGTTGTCTAAAGTATTGTCTACAGCTTGCAAGTTCATACGGACAACTTCTGCGCCTTTTTTACCATAAGTCTTGTCAATCGCTTGTTTGATTTTAGCGATCGCTTCTTCTTGCGGCAAGACTCCGGCCAAGGCAAAGAAACAGACCTGCATAATAGTGTTAATTCTGCCACCCATGCCACTTTCACGGGCAACCTGGCTAGCATTGATTACGTATAACTTCAAATGCTTATCGATAATTTGCTGCTGTACCTTCAACGGCAAATTCTCCCAGACGTTATCTGCATTGTATGGACTGTTAAGCAGTAAAGTTGCCCCAGGAATAGCAGCTTTCAAAATATCTATACGTTCTAGAAATCCCCAATGATGACAACCAATAAAATTAGCTTGGTCAATCAAGTAGGTGGAGCGAATTGGCTCTTTGCCAAAGCGCAAATGAGAAACGGTCATCGAGCCAGATTTCTTGGAATCATAGACAAAGTAGCCTTGGGCGTAATTGTCGGTTTCTTCACCAATAATCTTGATGGAGTTTTTGTTAGCCCCAACAGTGCCATCAGCACCCAAGCCGTAGAACATTGCCCTAACAACATTATCCGATTCCGTAGAGAAATTAGGGTCAAAGCTCAAAGAAGTATGACTAACGTCATCATTAATCCCAATAGTAAAGTGATTTTTTGGTTTAACTTGGGCAAGGTTATCAAAAATCCCCTTCACCATCGCCGGCGTAAATTCCTTAGAAGAAAGCCCGTAGCGACCACCAATAATTTTAGGCAGAGGGGCAGGGGGCAGGGGGAGAAGATCCTCCCCTCTGCTCCCTGCTCCCGTTCGGCTACGCTCACGGCAAGCCTGCTCCCCTGCTTCTTCTCCCCACGCCTCATGGATAGCAGCCACAACATCCAAATACAAAGGCTCCCCGGCGCTACCTGCTTCTTTGGTGCGATCGAGAACTGCGATCGCTTTGACGCTATTTGGCAATGCTGCAACAAACCTTTGGACATCAAAGGGGCGATAAAGTCGTACTTTTACTACACCAAGTTTTTCCCCACGGGCGTTAAGGTAATCTACTGTTTCATGGACGGTTTCACAGCCTGAACCCATGAGAACGATAACGCGTTCGGCATCATTGGCCCCGTAATATTCATAGATTTGGTAATGCCTCCCCGTGAGTTCTCCAAATTGATCCATGATGCGCTGGACAATTTCTGGACAGGCGTTGTAGTAAGGGTTAGCGCCTTCTCGTCCTTGAAAGTAGACATCAGGGTTTTGGGCAGTCCCTCGCAATACTGGACGATCTGGGGTGAGGGCACGACTGCGGTGGGCGAGTATGAGATGATCGTGGATGAGCGATCGCAAATCTCCATCTGAAAGCAGTTTAACTTTCTGCACTTCATGCGAAGTACGGAAGCCGTCAAAGAAGTGCATAAACGAGACTCGCGTCTCTAAAGTCGCAGCATGGGCGATGAGAGCAAAATCTTGACTTTCTTGTACCGAAGCAGAACACAGTAGGGCAAAACCAGTAGCACGGGCTGCCATCACATCGCTATGATCGCCAAAAATTGATAAAGCGTGGGTGGCCAAAGAACGCGCAGCAACGTGAACCACAGCACTAGTCAACTCACCAGCAATTTTGTAGAAGTTGGGGATCATTAACAATAATCCCTGAGATGCCGTGAAGGTAGTACTCAGAGAACCTGTTTGCAATGCCCCATGTACAGCACCAGCCGCTCCCCCTTCGCTTTGCATCTGCACGACACTGGGAATAGTACCCCAAAGGTTGGGACGACCTTCTGCTGACCAAGCATCTGCCCATTCACCCATTGCTGAAGAGGGGGTAATTGGATAAATGGCAATCACTTCATTTAGTTTGTAAGCAACACGGGCGACAGCTTCATTTCCATCAACGGTTGCAAAGGTTTTGTTCATAATATGATTTTTGTCCCCGTCTCTCAACTGCATGATCAGAACACGTAAATAGAAGAATTAAAAATAGCCAGAGTCAGGTAGGCATTACCAAGCAAGCAGTTTATTATGCGCTTTTCAGTTAACTTTAAATAAATACTGCATATATGAATATCTCATCTGAAATAGCCCATCTATTAATACGTCTTAATCATGTACTCAATAGCTCAAGAGTTGATTAGATAAGGCTTTGCAATAATTTATTCTTTTTTGTGGGGTATAGGTTCGGGAATCTTTTTGTTCGCTAAATCCAAGCTAAACTGCGATCGCTCCATGTACCAATTGCTGCAAATCCTGACCTATTCACAAGCACAACAGAATGGGTTCATGTGTCCTAAACGCATTTATACACTTTGGTAGGTAAATTATACAGAGAAATTCTCAGATGAGAAAGTCGAGAAAAATATGATACCAAAAATTATTTACGGAACATTTAAGTTAAGTGTATTCCAAAACATAAGTCATTTAATAGTTGTAGTAGCGTGGCAAGACTAAAATAGTGGATTAGACGTAGGTTGGGTGAAGCAGAGCGCAACCTAACATATAGCGAGTGGTTTGCAGCTGAGTCCAATACAGACCTCAATACAGTTCAGTTAAGCATTTCTTCTTTCTCTTTCTTCTCTTCCTTTGTGTACTTTGCGCCCTTTGCGGTAGCCTGCGGCAAGCCGTTCGCGTAGCGTCTCGTAGAGAAGCGTCTACGTTAAAAAATTGACCTTGATAAAGAGTTAAGCCTTAACTGAACCGTATTGATACAGACCTATCTGCAAGGAGAATGGGAGTAACATTTAAAGCCTCTCTCCTAAGAGGAGAGAGGTCAAAACTGTACTGCACCCAAACGAGAACCGATGTATATCAGAATGTTGGGTTACGCAAAGCCTCAAACGCCACTTGCTACAATTTTTTTGTAACATTTTAGCCTTGATATGACATTAGGGTGTGTTAGCAACAGTGCAACACACCTTCCATTTATAAATCTCTATCCCTTCATGGGTAGAGTATTCATAATTATAAATTTTGGCTAATGCACCAAATTTTCTTGTTTAAGTTGTTCTTTGGCTAAAGCCAATGCTTGATGAGCATTTCTAAACTTTGTTTCATCCGTAAATTTATGATCAAAACACTTTAAATAAGCTTCCAAATATCTGATACGTAAGCGTGGATCAGCCGGACTCAGAAGAAAGGGGAGGTCAGCTTCAACCATAAACCGTATAGCCAACAAGGGTATAGGGCTACGAAGTGGACGAAAGTTTGGGTTGTGCAGACCAGGAGTTTCATTACGTTTATGAAATTCTCCTATCATCAGTCCTGACTCAACAAAGAAAGGTTTAAGTTTTTGTTGGATACTATCTATTGATTTGCAAGCGTCTTCTATATGGACATCAGGAAAAATAAGTAAAAAAGCTTTATTTATTGCTAACTCTTGCTCTTTAAGTTCCATTTTCAGGAAGATATCTCGATAGCGTCCAACAATCTCTTCTAGTTGTTCTGGATACAAATATTTGGTACGAATAACTGCTAGGCGAATACTGTTTGACTTGAGAGAGTGAGGTACAAAAGGGCAAACTACGCCGGGTCTTCCTAAGTTAGGATGAGGTCTTGCTAAAAAACTTTTTACCCACTCTATAGTTTCAAGTAAGTAAGGACGGTCTTCGTATTCCTGGAGTTGTTCGATTTCAAGAATTGTATATAGTTGCATCAGCTTAGGTGAAATAGAAGAATTTTTGAAATCTGAATCCAATTTATGTGCCTAAAACTAACTATTATCTAAGTAAACAAAACAAGCCTTGACTTTTTTATTTTTGGTTTATTTATAGTTTGGAGCAAATAAAAAAGCTAAGGCATTTTTGTGAATCAAAAAAATTACACCAATCAATACACAAAGATATTTTCACATAAAGCGAGTTGTGCTTATTGATTTTTGGTATTTGAGCTAAAAGACATACATCATATATTATCCAGTAGATGCTCTTACTTTTTTACACTCTTAAGCTTCCATGATTTTCAACAAAGATATTATAAAGTTTATATCCAAATAGTTATTTTTACTGTAAAGGTTTAGTTTTTATCTAACATCTTAATATCAGTCTGATGTTTTTTATACATACATAGCTTTTGTATAAATACTTGTTTTACCGTTCCTTATTGGTGTATTAGCTAGGAAAAGGCATCATAATTATTACTGTATTATACCCGTAAACTACTTACGTACTGGACACAAGAATCATGTTCTGTATCAACTTAAATATGTCATTTCAGATTTTTATTAATCATTTTCTGATGGTAAATAGACCTGTGCTGTAGGGCAATATCCTTTGGGTACTCGATTGGAGAACTCATAGAGCAGCTGCTTTGTGTCTACATGAATCGCTCATACACAGTTTATGCTTTTTGACAATAGCTGAAGCGTATTGATCTATATTTGGTCTTTCCTGTCAATCCGTAAGTCCTGAAAACGATTATTTTAGAGATATGGTGAGTGAAATAATAAATTGGGGAGTCAAGCCAAGAATAGTAACACCCCCCGTTGTAGCGACTGGTGAACCCGCAAGGGTTAGAGATACCTATGCAATTAAGACTCACATATTTTGTTCACTTCAAGCTTTTGTTAGATTGGAGTTTATGCACTCTGAAAAAGTTATTAGCAATTGCTATGAAGTACAACGGAATCTGTTCACTTTAGTTGTATATGAGTATATTTTTGCTAACCTGAACAGTAATGGTCTTATCTAGAACTCATAGATAATGTTTTTTGTCAATGCGTAAGTTTTAGTAATAAAAGCTCCAAACTCTCTCCCTTGCTCCCTGCCCCCTGCGGTCTCAATGTGCAAATTAAATGCTTAACAGCTTATTTGTTTAATTGCCAGTTCCTTATTTATCAGCAAATTCTTTTACCACTGCCATAGCATCAGAAGGAATTTGCGTAATTAGGCGAAATGGAAATGCTTTAGTCGAAGCAAACTGAGCATAATCTGGTGTCAGAAACACAGCGTAGTTTTTAGCTTCTGGTGTCATCTGGGCAGCAAATGCTAAAGTTATAGCTTTAAGGTACTTGCGAATATCTGCTGCTTGTTCGCCTACAACTTCACCGCCACTAATGGGTGTATTTGGTTGTCCAGCCTGATCCATAGTTTTACTGGGATCTTTTACACTCAGATGAGTACCCCCAACTATACCAACTAGCCATTTGGGGGATGGAATTTTGTCAAATCCCACAATCTGTTCAGTTAAAGCTGGGGTGGTTTTATCTGCGGAACCTGCTAACACTAGAGTTGGAATTTGCACCTTAGTTAACCCAGTTTCGCCAAAAATCAGAGAAGTTGTAGGATTGAGAGCGATCGCCTGTTTTATTCTCGTATCCCGTAATTGATAGCTATTTTCTGGCAGTTCTTGGGCGATGCACTGCATAGCTTCTCCTAGACTTAAGATAGCCAAGTTCTTTTTGCAGCGTTGTTTGAGCCGTTCTAGTTGTAACTCGGCTCCCGCAAGTGCTAAAGCTGTACCACCACCAAAGGAATAACCAACAACCATCGCGTTCATGGTCGCAAGTTTCCCTTGTAGGGGATGATTAGTTGTTTGGTTGAGCTTTTCTAACTCGTCGAGAACAAAACTAACATCTTGAGGGCGATTTAAAAATTCTTGAGGCTTCACAGGTCTGGTTTTGCCTTGTAATGCAGAATTAATATTATCCTCATTACTACCAGGATGTTCTAAAGCAGCTACTACATAACCGTGTGATGCTAAATGTTCTGCCAAGTAACGCAAGTCCGTGCGGACTGATCCTAAGCCGTGGGAAAAGACAATTAAGGGTTTATTGGCAGTTACATCATTTGACCAGTAAATATCAACTGGAATTTTGCGTTGGCTTTGCCCGCCGTAGGCATCGCGCTTTTGGTCATTCAGGCTTAAGTTGAATATTTTTACTTGAGCCGTTCCTGGTTGGCTGGGATCAAAAGGGAAAGCAATCTTCGGTGTTGTAGGGTCGAGTCGGGGAGCAATGGCAAGCATAAATTGCTGCGTGCGCCAAAAAGCTGTATTCAAACTCCCTGCAACTATAAAAGCTTTCGGTAAATCAATTTCTAAGCGTTTACTCGGATAAGCAGCGATAAAACTTAATATAGAAAGACCCTGCGGCGCAGTAGAGCCTAATACCAATCCTCCTCTCAGTGCTTGTACCCCAGCATTGTCTTTTCGGGCTAAGGCTGTAGCGAAGTCATTGAGAATAGTTGTGCCAATCTGAGTATTAAGCAACTTATTAATGGTGACAACGTTCATCGGTATATTCATACCTAGTGCCCCTAATAGGAAGCGGCGTTGTTGTTCAGATAATCCTTTAGTATAAGACTGCAAGCTGCTAGGCAATTCCCCTGTTTTGGCAGCGTTTTGCAACTCAGTCAGGGAGATGGATTCTGTAAATACACCCAAACGCACAACAACAGTGTCAGCCGCAATAGCCGTAGTATTTACCCCAAACTGTGTAAGTACAATTGCACTAAAGAAACCTGCAACTGTCTTAAGACTTCTCCAACTTCTTCCCATAAATATTTATACCAACTCTTACTTAGGGGAATATAACGAATATTTGTGTCTTTGGCTACCCCTTTAATCGTTCAGAAATCAAAGCAGATTTTTTCCTGAACTTGATAGGAATCGCCCCGATCCGCTCAAAGCAATCAAAGCTCATCAAAAGTAACGAATTGTATAATTCATCACAGCTAAAAATTTGAGCATGAATCAGTGTTAACAGCCACAAAATTCTGATTGTTTCTCCGCTAGGTTTAATACTGTAACTAAACTATAGAACAGGCGAAGCGATGCCTGCGGCGGTAAACTACGCATCTCCAATTTGCACTTTTTGCCGGCTGATATCCTCATCTAATTTGAGATTTTGGATTTTGAATTATTAAATACAAAATTCTTGCGTTTACAAAAGCTTCAGCATTTATCTCAGTTTCAGCTATGTCAAAATTTCGTTAGCAAAAATCAAAAATCATTTATCCAGAGCAACTAGATTTATGTATGTGGTCATCTAGAAACTAAAGTTCAAAATTGAGTGGCTGCAATTTTTTTGACAGCAAATTTTAAACGGCAGCTTAATGTTTTGTCTTTGCCTTTTAGAAGGTGTTGCAGAGGTGTTGCAGGTCGATAGTCTTACTGCTGTCGCTGCACTATCATTACTCATTAAATTCTACTAGCCGCATCAACAATTTTTCTTGGCTTTATGCGTCGCAGACTCCGCTATATTTTAATTTTGCTACTCTCCCTGAGTATTATTACACTGTGGTGGCCTATGAATGATTCTGATTGTAATTTCGGGGATCTTTTAGTATCAAAAACTAGAAAATTTCAAGTAAATGCTACTAAGGTTATTGTTCAGCCGTGGCGTGGTCGTCACCATGTATACGGAATATTTATGATTCCTAATGAATACAAACAAGCTCCATTTTTTGTAGTAACAGTCCAAGGTGCTGGTAGTTACTGTTCAAAACAATTTGGTTATAAAAAAAACTTTAATGGTATCTCTGCCGAACCAGGAACTTATTTGGTGCAGAAGTTTATTAGAACTCGAACGGCTTTGCGGCTCATTTTCCAAGGTTTGTACTTCCAAATCAATGAGAAACAGAGCTGGACGCTGACTTTTCCTGAACCAAATACTAGTACCGCTACGCCTAATTAGTGATTTGTTCTTTAATCGAACTTACGCAAACAATAGTCAAAACCCGAATTTTCATCTTAGAGGTTGTTTGAAAAGTCCTTTATTTTGTCTGTATCAAAAGTTTTATATCCCTCTAAATCCCCCGATTGGGGGACTTTGATCCTGGTTTCCCCCTCTTTTTAAGGGTGGTTAGGGGGAATCTAAAGTGCCTAAAGTCACAATGAAAGACTTTTCAAACAACCTCTGAGGGCAACTAATTTAGAAGCAAAGTAGCTTATTGCCTTTACCGCCTGTACTATTGCGTAAGCCCTATTTCTATTTAATTAGGAATTAAGTGAAACTAGACATGGTAGGGGCAATTCATGAATTGCCCCTACCTGAGAATCAGGGTTTTAACCATTGTTTGCATAAGTCCTATTTAATTAAGAATTATTCACTCGGCTTGATGGTTGAGTTTGCAAAACCTCATTCTTATTTAACAAGTTCCTAGTAGCATTGACCACAATCTGCGCTGCTCCTGTAAAAAACGATCGCTCGATAGTCGCTGGAACATCGCTAGGTTGATGATAGTGCGGAGTCCGTAAATTGGCTGTATCTGTCACCAGCACAGCACCCACACCCTGATACCAAAATGGTGCATGATCACTTCGTAAAGTATCTGGTGTCAGTAAACCTTTAAAAGGAATTGGTAGTATTAGGACTGGTGGCAGTTTTGATTCCTGTTTATTCAGGGCGGTTGAGGGGAGAATCTGTGAGCTTGGAAAGGCATTCAGCAAAGGCAAATGTTCTGTATCACCAACTACTGCCAAAAAGTCGCCCTTGTCACTAGGTGGGGTAACAGGCAAACCCGCCGGGTATTTCTGACACCCAACAGTGTAACAAGCATAACCAACCATATCCATAACGATCGCTCCGTCCAAGTTTTGCAAGCGTGCTGTCTTGCTCACAAAAGCCTGACTACCCAAAAGTCCTGCTTCTTCTTTATCAAAAAAAGCTAGCTGTAACGTCCGTGGCGTGGGACGAGAACCAAGCAACCGCGCAACTTCTAGCACTACAGCTACACCACTAGCATTATCATCAGCACCAGGGGATAAAGCAACAGTATCGTAATGCGCTGCGACGAGAATTGCTTTAGCGGCTTTGTTAGTTCCTATACGTTCAGCGAAAATATTTACACCCTCAGAGAACTTTTCCAATTTGGGCTTCCAGCCGAATTTTTTCAGTTCAGTTGTGATATAAGTGCGAGTGAGCGATCGCTCTGTTGTCGTGTAACGCTGAAAATTTAACTTTTGGATATGGTTTAATAGCTTATCAGTAGACACTTGTAGGGTATCGTCAACTTTTTTTAACTCTAGTTGTGGTTCCGGCGTTTCCACAGGAATGCTTTCAACAATTCCTGGTGAGGGACGCTGTTCAAAAAGCGTGTTACCTCTGCTACCCAACACAGCAACAGTCACTAGCAGCGACAGCATTAGCCAAATCCATTTTTTCATGTGATTTATCCTTTGCTCATCCAAGTTCTATTAATATCATTTCTGTCTGAAGATACGCCTATAAGACTGATGCAAAACTACAGGCTATAGAGGCAATTCATAAATTGCCCCTACATCAATAAAGCGTAGCCTCACATAAAATCTTTATATTGTTATAAGTTTAATTATCTATGCTTCAAGTTGTTGGTTGTCTGGGGAGTCCATATCATTCAAGAGCGGATCAAAATAGCATTTTTTCTGCTAAGACTATAATGACGTTAGGTTATATTGCAATACAGTTCAGATAAGACCAAAACATTTGTAGAGACGGCAATTTATCGCGTCTCAAAACCCACGATTTTGTACAAATAGCGCTTAACCTAAGCCAGAAATGTTGAATGCTGATACAAAACTTTACATTATTTAGTTACACTAAGTCTCAAAAGCTTAAATTAGTCAGCAAAACATCATCTCCTCAAACCAATGAACATAGCTGATTTTCTGACACATACAAGATTGAAGATAGCGGAATTTATCTAATAGTGTATGTCCCCATTGTTCGGGAATAGATAAAAGCTGTAAAATCAGATAGGCTATCAAGCTCACGTAAATTTGTATGGTAATACCATTGACGTTTTTGGTAATGAGTTTGTCAAGTTTTAAGTGCATCTTTAAAAACTTCCACAACAATTCAACTCCCCAACGTAATCGATAAATATCCCTAATTTCATCATCATGAACAGCTGCATCTCCCGACTCTGGTAAATTAGTCACTAAGCGAAACTCGGTTTTTGTCTCTAAATCACAGAAATTAATTACTCTATAAGCTTGAGCATCATCAGATGCACCAACTTTGACCAATCCATTTGAGCCATCAAATTCTAGTTTCCAATTGTTTTTTATCCGCAAAACAAAATATTTGTTTTCTTGTACTAATTCTTGGATAAATTTTAATCCAGCAAAACCCCTATCCATTACTCCAACAGCATTTATTGGGAGACTAGACATCATTTTGGAACCAAATTTATAATCATGGTCATGTCCAAAATTGATGAAGTTATCTTCTGGGCTTCCTGTGGAGAGATTTAAGGAACTAAACAGCTTGACTTGATGATGACCTAGTACCCATAACAATTTACTTGTGAGAGTAATAATTGTTGAATCTATTGGACAAATTGCATATTTATTGTGTAACTTTTTTTGAACTTTCTTCTGTACTAATTCATTTAATTTTTGGTAAATCTCTTGAAAAGGTTTTTGGCTTCGATGTAAATTTGCTTTAGAGAAAGTAGAAATATCTACCTCAAAACAATTGTTATTTAATCTGTTAAACAAATCTCGCATACTTGTTAAGCTGTTATCCAGGGCATAGGATAGCCAGCACTCAAAAAACAGACGACTGTTCAATACTGGATAATCGTTTTTTGGCAGGCTTTTCAGTATATCTTTGACAATTTTGGGAAATGAATTTATAATCACAATCAAACTAATATATTTTAAGCCTTAGCCCAAAACTACCATATTTTGGGCTATTTTTATCGGATTTTTCTTAACATTCAACACTTCTGAACCTAAGCGTATTGGGTTATGTCGGTTGAAATAATACTGCTAAATTACCTCCAACGTTTGATACTAAAATAATTAAAACTTATATTTCGTATGCAAAGCTTAGTAAGCAAGTAAGCAACTATATTACTTTCTCAATATTGTTTATCAGTATTGAACGAAGTTCAGGGATGTCGAAAAAATAAAACGCCCAGATGTTTCAAACAAATATTTAACAAAACTCCGATATTTGGGCGTTTTCGCCCGGATTGCAAAAGCTAGCTTATAGCATTTTATTATTTTTATATAAGTAAGTGGGCGGAAATAATTGTCGTTGAGATAAGGCAATAGTCAATAGTCAATAGTCAATAGGAATAAGGATTTTAGCCTAGTTAATTAATATTACATAGTTTGATTTTATTGTGCCAACTTACTGACTTCAAAACTTATTTGAGAAAAAGCAGCTTATGAACATGAACAGTATTTTATCAAACACTCAGACAACAGAGACAGTTCGGATTCTGGTTGTTGAGGATGAATATATCCTGGCTATGAATTTACAAGAAACTTTAGAATTGCTAGGATACACTGTTTCAGATATAGCTGATTCCGCAGAAACAGCAATTGAGAAAGCTGCTGAATTACTCCCAAACTTGGTTTTGATGGATATCCAGTTGCAGGGTGAGATGGATGGTATTCATGCGGCAGAACTAATCTGGAATCGTTTTCAAATCCCTATTGTCTACATCACTGGACATTCTGACAAAAGCACTGTGGATCGGGCTAAATTGACATTTGCTTTTGGTTACATTCTCAAACCTATCAAAGAACAACAACTTTATGTTGCCATTCAAACAGCACTCAATTGCTATCAACGGGAGCAATTATCACAATTGCAACGGCTAAATCAGTTTAAAGAGGATTTTTTAGCAACCACTTCTCATGAAATGAGAATGCCATTAAAGAATATCAAAATGACAATCTCCGTGCTAGAAAATATTCTTGAGCGAGAAGGCATTTTCAATTCAGAGTTACTTTCTCCATTTGAGTCTGTAGCTGGCTACCTAACTATTCTGCGTCAACAGTGTGAAGAGGGGCTAGATTTAGTGAACAATCTGCTATCTATGCAAATGATTGATACAGATGTCTATCCATTAGAAATAAGTTCATTTCAACTTCAAGAGTGGCTCCCTCATTTAGCCTTGTATTTTCGAGAACGCGCTCGATCTCAGCAACAGATTTTCCAGGTTAGCATCCCTCAAAACTTACCACCGATAGTTACCGACTTAGCTGTTCTGTCCAAAATTGTCTCAGAGTTACTCAACAACGCTTGCAAATGTTCTCCTCCTGATGAAGAGATTCAATTAACTGCTCAGATCATCTACCTTACAAAAGATTTAATTAATGAAGATGCTCAATCTGGGATAGAAATCGATTCTCAAGTCCCCTTCTTTGAAATTAAAATTAGCAATTCTGGCGTAATCATTCCTCAAAAAGATAAATCTCGAATATTTGATCCATTTTACCGGATTCCTGACAACGATTTCTGGAAAAATGGCGGTACAGGATTAGGCTTGGCATTAGTTAAGAGGCTTGTAGAATATCTCCAAGGCACAATAGAATTTACCAGTACTCAAGGTTGGACAAGATTCACAGTTATACTACCATTAAGCCTGTAAAAATAATTCATACAGCAGATTTAAACTTTGTGAGGTAAAAATAATACCCCACTCACACTTTCACCTACTCTACTCAATACATTGGGGATAGCTGGGGATGGTGTACTTTATTTGTAAAATTAATTTTATAAATGTTTACACGCAGGCTTGTTTACTTTTTTTATATAGTGAATGTCAAGTTTGACAACTTGTCTTTTGACAGCGATCGCAACTTTATGTAGAGTGCCGCAATAGAGGAGTGCTGAGTACTAAGTAAAGAAGAAAAGAATTTCTTATTACATTTTCAAAATCTTTATTCTGACACTCAGAACTCATGACTCAGAACTCAGGACTTTTTTTATGGTAGATTTGTTGCTGATCTCAATCCTGGGGTTCCTGGGGAGTTTTGGGCACTGTTTTGGGATGTGTGGCCCTTTAACAGTGGCATTTTCCCTGTCTCATCAGCCGAAAGGGACATCACCCTTAGACAAGCCGAACACTTGGCGACAACAATTAAAATTTCATCTTTTGTTAAACCTGGGGCGGATGTTGAGCTATGCTCTAGTCGGTGCTGGAATTGGGGCGTTAGGTTCGGTATTGCTGCAAAGTGGACAGCTAGCGGGTATTGGCAGCGACTTTCGGCACTGGATGGCAATTCTGACTGGTGTGATGCTGATTTGGTTTGGCTTAGGACAAGTAAAACCAGATTTGCTCCCGCATATTCCCGTTCTACATCCCCTATTACAAGGTAAGCTACACGATCGCCTCGGCACAGGAATGGTTAAGCTTTCCTTTAAAACCAAATGGTGGACACCAATACTTTTGGGGATGACTTGGGGTTTAATGCCCTGTGGTTTCCTGTATGCTGCCCAAATTAAAGCCGTTGAAACTGGCAATTTATGGATGGGTGGGGCAACCATGCTGGCTTTTGGACTAGGAACCCTGCCCACTATGCTAGGTGTAGGCATCTCTACATCCTTGGTAAGTAAAGACAAGCGCAGTCAGTTATTTCGATTAGGCGGTTGGGTGACACTCACCATTGGCATCATTACCCTGTTACGGACTGGTGACACAATGGTAGATTACACCGGGCACACCGCTTTATTCTGCTTAATATTGGCGTTAATTGCGCGTCCTATCAGTGGGTTGTGGGCTTCACCATTGCGTTATCGTCGCGCTTTGGGGGTGGGATCTTTTGTGCTTTCTGTGGTTCACACCTTCCACATGATAGAACACTCATTGCAATGGAATTTTGCCGCCTTTTCTTTTATGCCGCCAGAATTTCAGTGGGGTATGGCTGCGGGTGCTGTAGCATTAATATTAATGTCCCCCGCCGCTTTAACGAGTTGGGAATCGTTGCAGAAATCTTTGGGCAAGCGTTGGCGACAGATTCATCTATTGGGTGTGCCAGCTTTGCTCTTGAGTGCTATTCATGCTGTGTTGATTGGTTCCCATTACCTGGGTTCCTTGCAATCAACTTGGGGAAATAACTTAGCGGCAGTACTGATGGGAATTCTTACCCTCAGTGTCTTACTAGTGCGTTCGCGTTTTTTTTGGTCAAAGTTAGCCGTAGAAAAGTTTTATGTCCCCCCAACAAAATCGCGGTAAATTATCCTTGTTCTCTGGCTCAATCCCAACGAGTCAAAAACAGAGGCATCACCTACTCAAAGGCATTTATTGGAAGAGTCAAGGAACAATAAAGTATTTATTATTCCTGAGTTTCTTAGTTATGTCAGTCACTAATCTTTACCCTGCATCTGCTCATAAGGTGGAAGTTGCTGGAGATGTTGGTGGTACTCTCCACATTGAACCAAATGATAATCCTCGGGCTGGAGAACCGTCCCAAGTCTGGTTTGCGCTTACCCGCAGAGGTGGAAGGGTTATTCCCCTGTCACAGTGTAATTGTCGGTTGGCTGTTTATGCTGAACCTTATGCAACCGGAGAGCCTGCACTCTTAGAACCACGGTTAGAAGCTGTAGCAGCCGAACGTTATCAAGGTATTCCAGGTGCAGAAATTACCTTTCCCAAACCAGGTATTTATGAGTTGCAACTAAATGGTAAACCAGTCTCTGGGGCAAGATTCAAACCTTTTAAGTTCAAATTTGAAGTTACTGTAGCAGGCGGTTCTACACAAAATACACAAGTTCAGCGAGATGTCAATGGTGATTTAGTAGAGGGTGAATCTCAGAAATTACCCATTTGGGCGATCGCACTACCAATCTTCGGATTTATCGGCATCTTAGTTGTCGTATTGCGAAACATGAGAGGGGGTGGGGAGTAGGAAAGAAGCAGAGGGGCAGGGGAGCAGAGGGGCAGGGGGCAGGGGAGGCAAGGGCGAATTATTGAACAAATCTCTCCCTTGTCTCCCCCCTCTTCCTTGTCTACCTTGTCTCTTATTCATGCCCAATTCCCCATTCCCTACTTATGTCGCTTCTGATGCCACTGCCACGCATGAGCGACAATATCTTCGATGGATGGATACTGAGGTTGCCAGCCTAAGATTGTTCTGGCTTTCTCGCTGGTGCCAATGAGAATTGGGGGATCTCCGGGACGGCGATCGCGTTCTTCTACTGGTATCGAAGTTCCTGTCACCTGTTCGGCGGCTGCAATTACTTCTCTGACAGAGAAGCCGCTACCATTGCCCAAATTAAAAACTTCGCTATCGCCACCTTTTAATAAATATTCCAATCCCAAAATATGGGCATCTGCTAAGTCGTTAACATGAATATAATCACGAATACAAGTACCATCAGGCGTGGGGTAATCGGTGCCGAAAATTGAGATGGATTTTCGTTTGCCTAAAGCTGTCATCAGCACCAAGGGAATCAAATGGGTTTCTGGATTGTGATCCTCGCCGAGTAAGCCATTGGGATTAGCACCAGCAGCATTAAAATAGCGGAAACGCACTGATTGAAAACCGTAAGCAACATCAAAATCAGAAAGAATCCGCTCTACCATTAGCTTTGTAGCGCCATAAGGATTAATCGGATTTTGAGGATGGTTTTCTGGAATGGGTACAAATTCTGGCACGCCGTAGGTAGCACAGGTAGAAGAAAAGACAAATTTCTTCACAGATGCCGTCAGCATCGCCTCTAACAGAGTCAAAGTCCCAACAACGTTATTACGGTAGTATTTAGCCGGATCAGTCACTGATTCTCCTACGTAGGCGTAGGCAGAAAAGTGCATCACAGCAGCAATATCACGGGTTTTAAATAGGTGATCTAGCAAAGCGCGATCGCCTGTATCCCCTACTACCAGTTCTACCTGTAAAATCTTTTCTACCAGGTCACGATGCCCATAGACCAGATTATCAAGGATGACAACGTTATAACCCGCTTCCTTCAAAGCTAGCACCGTATGAGAACCAATGTATCCAGCTCCCCCCGTTACCAAAATGGTAGGTTTTCCAGACGACATAGTTTTTCCTTTTAAGTGGATTACTCAATTAATTTAGTTTACCGGTGCCACATTACTCTTCTGGAAAATTATAAATAATAGACGCAGTGTTAAAAATTTGAACTAAAATCACTACGACGGTAGTCTTTGGGTGTGAGGTTTGAAGTATTTTAAGTCAAACAGTACGATTACAATTTGACAATAAAATAAATCCATTTCCCGAAACCTCTAGGTTGACCCTTATGGGTGACGCTTTTAGCGTCGCGGCTAAGAAGTCACTAGTTGTTTTATACAGGGAAACCATGCAGGACAGTTACTCCTGGGGCATAAAAACCCCTAGTCAAGTGGACTGTCTTACCACCACACTGGCTCACCGCACCAGAAAATTTGAGAGTTAATCTATGTTTCTATTGCTAAGCCGGGTACTGCTGTGGCTGCTGATTGGCACTATCGTATATTCTTTGTTCCAGCGATTTTATCCCTCTGGAACTTTTGTAGGGCGATTAATCTTAGTCGTTATCTTGGTAATCGTAGCCCTTTCATTTCTTAACCCCAGTGAACCAGCTGTGGCATCTTTGTGGAGAATGCTATCTTTTCCACTGAAGCCTCTGGGGGCCTCTGTTTTACTGATGATTTTGGCTGCTCAAAAAATTAAAGGAGGTGGAATCGAAAAACCAGGAGGATACTTGATAGGTTGGGCACTGACGATTTTGCTGTTGGCAAGTACACCAGCAGTAGCCTATTTCCTCTATCGCGCACCTCTAGCAATGACAGGTGACACATCTGTAGCATCTGCTGCACCAACATCTGGGATACTGGTGGCATTAGGGCAACCAAACACCACAGCAAACATCTCAGATGTAAAGGGAGATAGCATTATTTCTTATAATCTGAGAGTGCCTCCCTACCTGTTACAAGGAAATCCTCAAGATATTCGCACACGCGGTTTACGACTTGAAGACTTTGTACCAAATTCGGAAACGTTGCAATTGACAACAAGAACTTGGGAAAGTTATCTCGTTGAAATTTACAGGTTTTTGCGTGTTCAACGGTAATAAAGTAAAAAAAAGGGGTAAAGGGTAAAGGGTAAAGGGTAAAGGGCAAAGGGCAAAGGGTTGAATTAGTTAGCCACTGTCCCCAAATAGGTTTTTCCCTTCCCCATTCCCATTCCCTCTACATAGCTGCCTGCTTGGGCTAGCAGTTAATCTAGGATGATAAAGTTGCAAAATTGCTTTAATGGCAAAATCTCGACGAATCGCTAAACTTAGTGCTTACTTACGACCCCATTGGCGGGAAGCGTCATTAGGCATTCTCGCTTTGTTGTCTGTCAATGCACTGGGTGTTTATATCCCTTGGTTGATTCGTGCTGGTGTTGATAAACTCTCAACAACCTTCAACTGGAACGAAATACTACATTATGTAGTAATCATTGTCTTGCTCAGTTCGGCGATGTGGCTAATGCGGATGGCATCACGCATTTGGCTATTTGGGGTGGGTCGTCAGGTGGAATTTGACCTGAAACAACGGATTTTTGAACACTTACTCAAGCTGGAGCCGGCTTATTTTGCCAGTAATACTGCTGGCGATTTGATTAATCGGGCTACCAGTGACGTGGACAATATCAAACGGTTATTGGGTTTTGCCGTTTTGAGTTTGGCAAATACCGTGTTTGCCTACGCCCTGACACTGCCAGTAATGCTAGCGATTAGTGTGGATCTGACGCTAGCGTCTCTGGCAGTTTACCCTTTTATGCTCTTGTTGGTGAGTCTGTTTAGCGATCGCTTACGCAAACAACAAGCAGCAGTCCAAGAGCAACTCTCTGAAATCAGCGAACTCATCCAGGAGGATATTAGTGGCATTGCCTTAATTAAAATTTATGCCCAAGAAGCAAACGAGCGTCGAGCCTTCTCCAAGAAAAATCAGCAGCTACTGACTGCTAACTTGGAACTGGCAAAACTCCGAAATACACTTTTTCCGCTAATTGGTGGACTAGCTAATGTCAGTTCGTTGGTAATTATCTGGCTAGGAACAGCGCGGATGTCTTCTGGAGCGCTTCAGGTTGGCGATTTTTTAGCACTGTTAATTTATGTAGAGCGTCTAGTTTTCCCCACAGCCCTTTTAGGATTCACAATTACTGCCTACCAACGGGGTGAAGTTAGTATAGATCGCCTTGAATCTATTCTCTCTGTCACACCGAAAATTCAAGATGCAGCCGATGCTATACATCTACCAGCAGCTGAACTTAAAGGGGAAGTGACAGCGAAAAATCTCAGCTACAGTTACCCTGGTTCTTCTACTCCAGCTTTAGAAAACGTTAACTTTACTATTGCTCCTGGAGAAACCGTGGCCATTGTTGGGGCAATTGGTTCGGGAAAATCCACTTTGGCGAATGCTTTACCGCGCTTGTTGGATATTGAATCAGGACAATTGTTTTTAGATGGGCTGGATATTACTAAAATAGCTTTGGCAGATTTACGAGGTGCGATCGCTTACGTTCCTCAAGATAGTTTTCTATTTAGTACTACAATCAAAAATAATATCCGCTATGGCGATCCAATTAGCGAACAAGAGCAGATAGAATCTGTTGCTAAACTTGCCAAAATTGAATCAGAAATTAACAGTTTTCCTCAGCAATATGAAACTCTTGTTGGTGAACGCGGTATTACTCTTTCTGGTGGTCAACGACAACGCACTGCCTTAGCTAGAGCTATGCTGGTCAATGCGCCAGTGTTAATTTTGGATGATGCTCTCTCTAGTGTGGATAATCAAACAGCCACGCAAATCCTCAAAAATCTCTCCAGTGGTACTCAACGCAAAACAGTAATTTTCATTACCCATCAATTATCTGCGGCGGCTGCGGCTGACAGAATTTTTGTGATGGAAAAGGGAAAAATTGTTCAAATAGGCAATCACTTAGAACTATTGCAACAACAGGGTTTATACAGAACTTTGTGGAGCCAGCATCAAGTTGAGGAATTACTGCATTAAAGTTTTGACCGAAGAGAAGAGGCAAGGGGGCAGGTGGTCACTGAGCGTAGCCGAAGTGGAGCAGGGGGACAAAGGGACAAGGGGGACAAGGAGGATAAGGGGAAATTATAGAATAAGTCTCTCCCTTGTCTCCCCCCTCTTCCTTGTCTCCCCTTCATGCCCAATTCCCCTTTCCCCTGCCTTATACCAACAATAATTATTTCCGCCAACCTACTTACAGTATGCCCGTTCAGCTAATGTGACATCTAGCACGAATGGATTGTCATTACCTTGAAATTTGGCGATCGCGTGACTGCGTTCTATTTCAGTAATATCAGGTACGTCTTGCTGATTCCATTTACACAAAATCTGACGCTGATTCTGAAAGTAATTTCGGTCTACCTTCTCAGCCTGATTCCGATAGATGATATAAAAGTAGAAAATTGCCCTAGCTATATCCCCTTTTACTTTTTCTCTAGGCTCAAATTTAGAAGAAGATGATTCGCTAAACTCGTCAATTGCTCTACTAGGAATTGTAGATTGAACAGTATCATTTCGATACCATTTTTTAGTACTGGTGTCGGCTATATCGTCGAAGGGTTTATTTCCTCGCTCACTATTAATATCTTCTCGTGCAGGAAATAAATGGTGAAGGTCACTTCGAGCATTACCGTTGTCAGCCCCTTTACTTTGTGGCCAAACGTGTTCAGTATTCAGTCCTAATTTGTCAGCTTCCTGACTAGGATCGCCATTACCATTTAGACGAATTTGGTAACTGGCATAGATGTCTGTCACAATACCTGCTTGGTTGTCAATAATGCCAAACATTTCGTCTCTGGCGCGATCGTAGTTCAAAGTTTTGCTAGGCGTATACTTCTTAGCAAGTTCTTTAACTAAAGCGACTTTGGATAATTGAGGCAATATAATTGCCGAATCATTTACGGGAGTGGGAGTGGGTTGAACAACTGGAGGGATAGGGTCAGAGGTGGACTGGTTAGCAGGTAATGTAAATGCTGCAATCACAGGATCGTGGTCGCTGACAGGCTGACTAAAGCCAACATTGATATGCACAATGTCAATTTCCGGTTGAGCAAAACCAGAAAGGTTTTCACTGACCAACAAATGATCAATAAGCTGAGGTTTTCCCCGGAATTTGAAAGTAAAGCGATCGCTAGCAGGTAAACTATCCGTCAGATTCTCAAGAATATTACCCTTTAAAGTTTTCAGAGGTAGAGAATCTGGTAAATCGTTTAAGTCACCCAGTACAATTACTTTGGCTTGCGGGTCAACTTCTAATATTTGCCCTACAAATTCATTAACGATTTCGGCTTGCTTGACTCGTTGAACATCGCTAGGAGAACCTCCCAACTTAGAAACAAAGTGATTAGCAATGATAAACAGCTTTTGACCGTTGAATATAAATTCTGTCGCCAGTGGCTTACGGCTTGCCTCGAAAGCACTATTTGTAGGATCAATCCGACCTGGGTTGAGTGAAAGGTCAAGACCATTTCTACCTTGAGAAATAGCCACAGCATCTAATGAACCGCCTTTTTTGGGCAATTTTGCTAGAGTTATCCGACTGGGCCGAAATAATAAACCGACACGGATATTACCTCCAGGTTCTCCACCATCTTGGTCGTCACTGGGTGCAATATCCACAAAGTCGTATGCCGGACTACCGATATTTTCGAGCGCAGCAATTAGTTTTTGGTAAGTCTCGTTTGCATTCACAACGTCATCATTGGTTGGCCCGTTGTTATCCTGAACTTCAACCAAACTGATGACATCTGGGGCGTTCAAATTCTTTTGGATAATTTTGGCAATATCATCAAAGCGTCGATCTTTTGGGTCTAAATTCTCGACGTTAAAAGTTGCAACAGTCAATACATCCTGGGAATTTTTTAGAGATGTTGTTTCCCGTTGGGTAACTGGAAGTAAAGGAGTTGGCAATTGGGCTATTGGACTAGCGTGCAGTGGACTAATCCATACAAAGAAGATGAGAACAGTACTAAATAGTACCAACAATTTGATGAGTTTCATTCTCTCTTCCAATGAAGATATTTTCTAGATTAGTCTTCTTTTGAATAGAGTTCAATTAAGAGAAGTTTTAAATTGAGTAAAGGTGAGCATTCTCCCTGAGAGAAAATACCAGGACAAAAGGAAATTTGGCTTTATTCTTTGACTACATTTGCAGTCTATTAGATACCGTGTTTAATATCAAATATTGATAATTAATTATTGGTAGCGATGTCTGTGACGGGTTCTCTACAAGAGGCTATAGCAGCGCCTACGTAGACCGTTATACTTTTCAATCACCGTGGCTTTGGATAACTTGATGAAGCTAGTACAAAGTAGTGTAATTACCACGTTAGTTTTTTGGGATAGGTGGGTAGTATAAATTACCGAAAAAACTAATTTGGCATATAGTGATGTTCAAAAGGAAATTATCAGAATTCCGTGCTTCACAGGAATTTTACACCTCGAAGTTAATGGATCGTCATATTGGAGCGATCGCAGCTTTAATTTTAATTAGCTTACTGAGTTCATTGAGTGCAACGCCAGATAGTCATACCATCACTACTTGGTGGGAAGGCTTTCTCTGGGGATTGGCAGATCCAGTAATTGGCTTAGATTGTTTAGTGGGGATTGTTGCTATTGGCTTACTGTCATCTATGTTTGTTCGTGGCGCTGCGATCGCTGGATGTTTTGCCTTAGCAGCAATCTTAGGCATTGTAATTCATCTATTCCAGCTAAATTTCCCAGGCATAGAAATAGCATTCGCTGGAAGCGTTGGCGCAGCCATCGCTATTTCTACCATCGTTTTTAGTACTATGCTGATGATGCCAAACCAACCAAACTTTGTGGTACTTGCTCTGATGGGCATCAGTGCTGGTTTATTTCAGGGTTACACTGTTGCTGATTCTATTATTGGGGCAGAAATGCTCCCACTAATTGCTTATATAGTAGGTATGATATTGACTCTGTTTGTGGTTGCCATGAGTGCCAGAGAAATTGGTGGTGCAATGGGTATGGGAGAAATAAACCGAACTCTACCCTGGAAAATTAGCATTGCTGGCTTCGCTTTCTGTGCAATCGGCATCGTATTTTTGAGCAATTCGATGAGCTAAATCACATATTTCAATTCAGTGGAATACATTTATTTATGGGGGCGTACACTTAGCTGTGCGCCCTTATTATGTGGATAGATATTTAGAAGGTATCTCTAAATAAAAGCTTATAACACCTGAAGAAATTGCGGATATACTAACAGAATTAATTTACAAAAATAACTTTTAATAGTGAAAATATATCACAAAAAATTATAGAAATATCAAATCTAAAGAGATTTTTTAGGAATTAAATATTATTAATTTATCATGACAAAGAATATTTATTTTTGGCTTAATTTGCCTCGGATTGTTGGCACTGTTACAACCCGCGATTTGGAAACCCTTTACTATACCTAAGTACTTTCAAAAAAGAAAACTAGCTCATCATTAACATAAGGCTCTTATACCATTTTACGAAATGACTGATACAAATGATTTGTCTCTAATTCTGTCACCCTGCTCTCCTGATGGCTATTTGTATCAATCTTAAAGTGAAATGGTATTAATACTGGAGAGTGATTTATTATCGTATACAGAAAATCGCAGCAGATTGATAAATTGTCAACAATTTTCATTTTTTATGAACTTTGAATCGATAAATTAACAACAACTAACAGAAGTAAGGATAAAAACTTAATCTATTTAGTTTTTTCTGCGCCACTAGTTAAGAGGTAATCTATGGTGCGAAACTCAAAGCTAGGGTACAGAACGTTCCCTAAGTCTATTCTGCGTCCATCTGTTGCTATAGGTATAATTGCATCTTTATTGGTTGGCGGAATAAGTTTTTATATAGTAAAACGCTGGCAAAATTATGCAAATCCAGAAACACAAGTGCCAGCAACACAATTACCACAGTTAAAAACGGTAACAGCTTTAGGGCGAATTGAACCACAGGGAAAGGTAATAAAACTTTCTGCTGCGGTATCTGCTGAAGGAAGCCGGGTAGAAAAGTTGTTAGTAAAGGAGGGAGATTGGGTAAAAACGGGACAATTGATTGCAATTTTGAATAGCCGCGATCGCTTGCAGGCAGAATTAAAGGAGGCGCAAGAACAGGTAAAAGTAGCACAGGCAAATCTAAACCGCACTCAAGCAGGTGCTAAACGTGGTGAAATTGTCGCCCAAAAAGCCGCGATCGCTCGCTTAGAAGCAGAACGCCAAGGTGATATTAATACTCAAGCAGCGACAATTGAGCGATTCCAAGCCGAAGTGCAAAATGCCCAAGCAGAAGACGAACGTTATCAGCAGCTATATCAACAGGGTGCAATTTCCGCCTCCCAACGAGATAGTAAGCGTTTAAACCTGGAAACCGCCCAAAAAAGCCTGCAAGAAGCACAAGCACAGTTAAATCGTACCCAATCAACTAGCCAGCAACAGGTAAAACAAGCCACAGCAACCCTTGAGGAAATTTCTGAGGTACGAGGAGTAGATGTAGAAGCTGCCCAAGCAGAAATCAATCGGGCTGTAGCAGCCATGAATCTGGCAAAAGTTAATCTAAAACAGGCCCAAGTGCGATCGCCCCAAAATGGACAAGTATTTGAGATCCACACCCATCCTGGCGAATTAGTATCAAATAATGGCATTGCTGATATTGGACAAACTAGCCAAATGTATGTCATAGCCGAAGTCTATGAAAGCGATATCGGCAAAGTTCATTCAGGGCAACAAGTACGAATATTTGGCGATTACCTCCCCCTTGAATTGCAGGGAATCGTAGATCGCAAAGGTTTGCAAGTGCGACGGCAGAATGTCATTAACACAGATCCCGTCAGCAATATCGACAACAGAGTAGTAGAAGTTTATATCCGGCTAGATGAAGCCTCCAGCCGAAAAGCTGCCAGCTTAACCAATATGCAAGTTAAGGCAGTAATTGAATTATAAATTGGGCATTGGGAATTGGGCATTGGGCATGGTTATTTTCCTTGTCTCCCCCTTCCCCCTGCCTCCCCTGCCCCCTGCCCCCTGCCTCTTAATAATGGGATTGATCAAACAACTGCGACGGCGAACCCCTCTAGGATGGCTGCAACTGAACCATGAAAAAAGCCGCCTCTTGGTGGCTTTGTCAGGTATTGCCTTTGCGGATCTTCTCATGTTCATGCAGCTGGGCTTTCAGACTGCGCTGTATGACAGTAACACCAGACTACATCGCAGTTTGCAAGCAGACATTGTTTTAACCAGTCCACAAGCCCGTAACCTGCCAAGCTTGTCTACATTTTCTCGTCGGCGACTTTACCAAGCAATGGATATACCAGGGGTGAAGTCGGCAGAACCAATGTATTTCAATAATACAATCTGGAAAAATCCTCAAACACATCGTGAGACGGGGGTGTTAGTTATTGGGTTTAATCCAGATAAGCCAGCCTTTGACTTACCAGATGTTAACCAGCAATTGCAGGCAATTAAGCTACCAGATATCGTTTTGTTCGATCGCGGTGCAAGAGGAGATTATCAAAAAGCGATCGCTCAAATTGACCAAGGTAAAACCCTAACCACCGAAATAGAACGGCGCACAATTACCATTAGTGGCTTATTTCAAGTCGGGGCTTCCTTTGGTTCTGATGGCAATCTGATTACTAGCGATCAAAACTTTTTGCGGCTATTTTCTGGGCGACAGTCAAGTAGCATCAGTCTAGGTTTGATTCAGGTAAAACCAGGCTATGACCCGAAAAAAGTAGCAGTAAGCTTGAAAGCCTACCTGAGAGATGATGTCAGAGTCTTAACCCACGCCGAATTTATTGAATTTGAGAACAACTTTTGGAGAACAAATTCCCCAATTGGCTTTATTTTCAGCCTGGGTGTATCAATGGGCTTTGTGGTGGGCGTGATTATCGTCTATCAAGTCCTTTCTACCGATGTTAATGCCCATGTTCGGGAATACGCCACCTTTAAAGCAATGGGATATCGCAATTACTACCTGCTGGGTGTGGTGCTTGAAGAATCGTTGATATTAGCAGCACTGGGCTTCCTCCCCGGATTGGGAGTGTCTTTAGCACTTTACCAACTGACTCGCAGTGCCACAAATTTACCCATGTACATGACTGCGATTCGGGCATTGCAGGTATTAGTGCTGACTATCATTATGTGTACAATTTCCGGTGCGATCGCCACCCGCAAACTTCAAGCCACTGATCCTGCTGATATGTTCTAAATTTGTCATTTGTCATTGGTCATTTGCAAAGGACAAAGGACAAATGACCAATGACAATTGTTACCAGTAACCGAGCCATTTATGACTAGTCAACGTGTGATCTCTATTAAAAATCTCGACCACCACTTTGGTAACAGTTCCCTCCGCAAGCAAGTTTTATCTAATATCAACTTAGAGATTAACGCCGGTGAAATTATTATTATGACTGGGCCCTCTGGTTCTGGAAAGACTACCTTGCTAACCTTGGTTGGTGGATTACGTTGTGCCCAATCTGGTAGTTTGCAGGTGTTGGGGCGAGAACTTTGTGGTGCTAGTGCTGAACAATTAGTACAAGCGCGACGGCATAACGGTTATATTTTCCAAGCACATAACTTACATGGGAGTTTAACGGCACTGCAAAATGTCAAAATGGCTTTGGAATTGCACAAATATCTTGGGTTAAAAAATATGCTAGCTAGGTCAGCCCAGATGTTAGAGCAGGTAGGATTAGGAAATCATTTACATTACTATCCTGAAAAACTATCTGGAGGACAAAAGCAACGAGTAGCGATCGCTCGCGCCTTAGTTAGTCATCCTCAAATAATCCTAGCAGATGAACCCACCGCCGCCCTTGACAGTCAATCGGGCCGGGATGTAGTCAATCTTATGCAAAAACTGGCAAAAGAACAAAGCTGTACCATCTTGATGGTTACTCATGACAACCGCATCCTTGACATTGCCGATCGCATCGTTGATATGGAAGATGGTAAGCTCAAGTCAGAATTAACACTCTCAACCTAAAGTTAATCAGCTTTCATTCCTCAAGCTCAAAAATCGAAATCAGAAAATTTTAAGTAAAATCACTGTTGTCTTATACCTTATATTAACAATAATAATATAGAGTTCATATTTGATTTTTAAAAAGACTTCGTACAACTCAAAAAGCCTTCTTGCCTATTGCCTCTTGCCTTCCCACGCAAGTAACTATGGCTACGCCACGCTACGCGAACAAAAATCAAAGCGGATTCCTATATCTGTTATTAGTGTGTAAACGGTGATTAAGAATTAGATAAATTAAAAATTCTATAATTTAACACTATATTATTTTACTAAAAATTATTGTAGGGTAGGCATTTTGCCTACCTGCTTTTGCAAATTAAATGCTCTATAACTTACTAAATCGAACTTTGCCTAAATTTAATCTGGTTATTTGTAATACTTTGCCCTTGCTTTACATGGGTTACGCCATTTACTCACACTAATTTTAACTTCACAATATAGTACGAGTGTTCAGTTGAACAAGTGTCCAGTTGATTTCAATATTTTCTTCAAGTATTATGTAATGGGTATAATTACAATGGGTTTCTTTTGTTGCCTAATAAATGATACCCTGGCAAATCACTATAAAGTCTTTGCTTCAATACTAGTTAAATTTTAATATCATTACCAATGCCACATGTAATATATAGTAATACATAAAGTTAATGCCAACTAACTAAATTACAGTTACCAATCATTCTCTCTTATTTCCTACCTGATGTAAGTCTGCTGTCCATAAGTCTCTGGAGGGTTTCAAAAACATCTACTTCAAAGAGGAAACACGAGTAAAAATAAGCTAATCTATTTTCCAACACAAGCAAGGAATTTTTGTAGCTCTATGATTATTGAGAATAGTGCTAGTAGTTCAAACAAGAAGTTGCTCGGTTTTGATGTCAAAAGTTTGACAGCCAATCGCCTTGCAATAAATGTGTTGAAGGGAATATTTGCTGTTCTCCCTATTACCTTGGCATTGCCTGTAGATGCTTTACAAGTAAAGGTGACTCCAATTAGTCCTAAATTAGGGGATACAATCTCGGTAGAGATTAATCTAGATAATCCTGAAAATGGTACAAATCCAACAGTAGCGACTGGTAATAATACATACCCAGCCTTTCAAATTGCCCCCAATCAATATCGGGCTTTTGTTCCCACAACTCCACTTGAAAAAGCTGGAACTAGAACACTTAAAGTTGCAGGGGATGGTCAAGTACAAAACTTAGCTGTGAATGTGCTTAATCGCAAATTCCCCGTACAACGTATTACTTTGCCACCTGGCAAAGCCGGAGTGGATGCCACAGAATATGAACTTAAGCGTGTAGCGGCTTTCAAGGCACTACAAACACCAGAAAAGTATTGGAATGGGGTATTTTTGAAGCCAAATGCAGGGCGGATGAGTACAAACTATGGTGTACGTCGCTACTATAATGGTACATTTGCAAAGGACTACTATCATCGTGGTCTTGACTACGCTGGTGCTGCCGGGTCTCCGGTAATTGCCCCAGCCTCTGGGCGAGTTGCTTTGGTAGGTAGGGTATCCCAAGGGTTTCGGATACACGGTAACGTAGTTGGCATTGACCACGGTCAAGGAGTCACCAGTATTTTCATGCACCTGAGTCGTATTAACGTTAAAGAAGGTGATCTTGTAAAAGCTGGTCAAGTAATTGGCGCAGTTGGTTCAACAGGTGCTGCCACGGGGCCACATTTGCACTGGGGTCTGTATGTCAATGGACAATCTGTTGATCCAACACCTTGGCGAACTAAGGTCGTTAATTAGTAGAGGCGCAATTAATCGCGTCTGTGCATAATTTGTGTTTTTTTTGCTGAAGATTAGGCAAAATAAATTGGATTGATACCGTCCCTACCAAGCTTTGCTAACATAAATGATGATAAGTGTTATGAGTATCGAAAAAATTGTAGAACAAGCTCTCCAGGATGGTTATTTGACACCAGCAATGGAAGCAGAAGTCGGTAGAATCTGTGATAACGCCTCGGAACTCTCAATTGAAGAGTACATGGCCCTGGATCGGCTCATGGGAGCGCTATTGACTGGTGAGGTAGTGGCGGTACCTCGCAAACAATTCATTAACGTCATGGAAGAATTGGTACTGACGGAAGCGATCGCCAGAGTCGCAGAAATTGAAGCCACCAGCGAAAGTTCTCTAGATGTCGGAGATATTGCCGCTTATGCTCTCAATCGACTACCACCTTTATATGCTACTACAGAAGAGGGTGCTAGCTTCCAGCGCCAAACGGCTCAGGCAGAACTGCAAGAATTAATTTCTCAGCAAGTGAGTGAAGCGATTAATCGTTACCTAGATCGACCCAATTTCTTCCCAGAACGGCAAGCCTTGGGCAAAAACACTGGTAATGAGGTTGTACGCCAAGTTAGTGCCTTACTTCAGACATACGCACCTAATTTTGAGCAAAAATTATAATTCCAATAGTCATTGGTCATTTGTCATTTGTTTTAGACAAAGGACAAAGGACTAATGACTTTGTAATTAATTACGTACTAGTACTGTTGTCCCGATACTCACTTGCTCATAAAGCATTCTGACATCAGAATTACGCATTCTTAAACAACCGTGGGATACAGCCGTTCCTACCAGGTCAATGTCCGGCGTACCATGAAAGCCAATTTCATTGCGTCCATCTGACCAAAAACCAATCCATCTATCTCCCAAGGGACTATCCGTACCAGCCTGAAATACTTTGCCTGTAATTGGGTGTCGCCAGATTGGATAGTGTCGCATGTGGATCACCTGGAAAGAACCTGTGGGCGTTTCCCAACCTTTCTTACCTACAGCGATTGGGTAGCTAGCTATTACCTCATCTCCTGCGTATACGTAAGTGCGGCGATCGCTTAAATCAACCACCACTTGCGTCTTGCCATCTGCTAGCCTATCAGATGCGGATGGTGCTTGTTGGGCTGAAGCCTTAGACCATAAACCTTTTGGCCAACTATCCGCAACTGGATTTTGTCTTTCTGCTTGCGCCACCAGCTGCATCTTAATTGGTAGTTCAGTTGCTTGAGCTACATTATTTCTAATCGTTTTCGGCTGAGTTTGAGGCTTAATAGTAGAAGATTTTGGTGTAGAAGCCTTGCGAGTCGTTGCTTTAGCTACATTCTTCTTAATTATTTTCGACTTATTTCGAGGCTTAATAGCAGAGGACTTTGGTGTAACCGCCCTCTGAACACTTGAGCCTTGGGCAACTTCATCAGGTGGCACAGATGCACCCAGCGCAATTTCCCCTAAGCTCACTTGTGACAGATTCTTGTAGACTCCCTCTGAGCGGCTTCCCTTGGGATTGGTTAGGGTAGAATCTCGCCGCATCGAAGTAGATGCAGACTTATCAAACTGCCGTTGTGCCGTAGTAATGCGCCAATGGACAGCTAAAGATAAAAATGCTGTGCCAAAACAGAGCAACATTACCATCCGCCCTACAGATTCGTTTCTTACCATTGCCATCGCCTATTGTTTATCCCTGACATATCCAGCCGAGAAATTGGATGTTTTCATCATCCGATTATCAAAAATTTATCAATACTTATCATTTCCGTTATAAATCTGCCAACACCTCTGGGCAAACTAAGACTATGCAAATTGTCCCAGCAGCAAAACTTCAAGTGACCAACCTCATTCCTCCAAAGTTCTGGGGGTTGTAAGCCAATACTTAGACTTTCTGGCGGAACTTTTGCAATGTAGCAATCAATGATTAGTGGTGTCGGTGGGAGAAAAACCATGTTTGAAAAACTATTGCTAGCAGTCACAATTACATTTTCCCTCAATTTATTTTTTCAAGTTCGTGTACCAGAGCAACATAACTCTGGTGCTATCTACGGGTCACAACTAGAACAATCAGCAACTATTCTGGTAACAAAATCAAAAAAATAAATCACCATTATAGTAACCACAGAAACCCAACTCCCAGAAATTATTACCTGAATTTTAAAGGTATCAAGAAGGTAAAATTACAAAATTTTTCTCTTCATCCTTAATAACCAGATTTAATTATTTTTATCAAGCGTATATACCCAGTTGCTAAAAGTACTAAAATGTGCATGTTGCTGCGCTTTTTTGAGTTGATGGTTGTAAGGGCAACTATGCAAGCAGTATAAGGAAAAAGTGGTTCACCTTATTGCCATAAATGTATCCAAAATTGTCTGCCTCCGTGTTCCAGTCATAAATCCGTCACCTTAACATGGAACTTCTGTCCCATTAGCAGGTCTAATAGATAGGGATGATTTAGAGCCAGTACGATCTATGAGTCAGTCGATTACTGTATCCTGGTCAACGGTTGATGCAAAGTATCCAGAAGCATCAGTGCAAGTTGACAAACTCCCTAACCACGATTTAATTTTGCGCTGTCAAGCCGGACTGCGGCCAGATCGTGTTGCGTTTTCAGAACTATTACGCCGCTATCAAAGTCAAGTTGATAGAGTTCTCTACCACCTAGCTCCAGATTGGTCTGACAGAGCCGATTTAGCTCAAGAAGTTTGGATTCGAGTGTATCGGAATATTAACCGATTACAAGAGCCTGCTAAATTTCGGGGCTGGTTAAGCCGCATTGCCACCAACTTGTTTTACGATGAGTTACGGAAACGCAAGCGGGTTGTTAGCCCTTTATCACTGGATGCTCCGCGTTCGTTAGAGGATGGTGAGATGGATTGGGAAATCGCTGGTGATACTCCCGGCCCTGAAGAAGAACTGACAACTAGAGAATTTTACGAGCAATTACGGGAAGCGATCGCGGATTTACCAGAAGTCTTTCGTACTACCATTGTCCTGAGAGAAATCGAGGGCATGGCTTATGAAGAAATTGCTGAAATCACTGGAGTTTCTTTAGGAACTGTGAAGTCAAGAATAGCCAGAGCTAGATCGAGGCTGCAAGCTCACTTGCAGAATTATCTAGACTCCTAATTTACAGTATCTTGCCTCTGCCCAATGACAGAATTTAAGCATAGATTAAGAATTACACCAAAGACGTAGATTGCTTCCGTCCTAAGAAGGAAAAATGGCTAATTTTCCCGAAATTCCCGCCCAGTTTACCCGTGTATGAATTGGTAATAATGTTAAGATGACTACTGATTCTCAGTTTTACGACTGTTCTTCTTTGCAACTTCCTCAAGATTTGTCAGATGGAATGGCCAAGCATACCAATGAATCAACGGGTCTTATGGATATGGTGAAGCGCGATCGCTTCGAGTTATTGAGTGCTTACCTCGATGGTGAAGTCACAGCCCCTGAACGCAAACAAGTAGAAGAATGGCTGGCAAATGATGCCTCGGTTCAATGTTTGTATGCCCGACTGTTAAAGCTGCGCCAAGGCTTGCGGACTCTCCCAGTGCCCACAGCCCAAGAGTCATCAGAAGCAACAGTTCAGCAAGTATTTACACGTTTGCGCCGACGTTCCCGTTTAAACTGGATGGCGGGAGGTACAGCCGTTGCTGCTTGTGTAATCGGTGCAGTATCTAGCTTAGTACCTGGTAGTTTGAATGTGCCGCAACTGGCGCAACGACCACAAAAAGAGCCGATTCAAACGTCCTCAGCGTCTATAATTCCACCTTCTCCTCTGATGGTGGGACTAAATAATCCGGTAATTGAAATTCCTAAAGCAGCAGTAGCTTCTCCAAAAAATCCAATCTATCCGGTACAACCGCAAAGCCGCGACTCTAAACAGGACATAAATTAATTGGATTAACAATTCACGGTTAAACTACAGCCACTCCACCAACCATCAGGTTGGAAGAATCCTCCTAATTGATCAACTCGCTCTAGAGTCATCAAATAAACCCAAGCCCAACTATAAGAGAGCGACTGTGGTTCATAAACCTCGATAATTTGCCGATTATAGAGGTTTTCTGCTGATTGTCTAGTGGGCTGGTAATTTTCCAGCACATCTAGCTCATTTAAAATTCTTGAGTTGGGAAAAGAAAGTAAATATCCGTAAACTTTGCTATTTCCCAGCGTCATTGCTGGGTAGCCCATTGGCAGAGCAAACAATTTACCTTCTACAAAAGCTCTTTTGACATCAACTACTTTGTCAGCACAGTATTTTTTATAGTTAGCTTCACCTGGTTTGAGTGTGCCGTAGACAAAAACCCGCACCAAATCAGAAAATTTTATATTTAATTCAACCATCTAAACCTTTATCAAATGACTGTTGCCATACCTGAAACACTAGCAGTTCAGGCATAATTTGGCTGATGCTCAATTATATAAATCTGTGATTAGTTGACTTACAATATAGGTTAACCTAAGAGATTGACATAACAGGTTAACCTAGACAGACCCATTAGGAGAATTTTTGGTGGATTCCCGATATAACCCCGCAGCGATTGAGGAAAAATGGCAGAAAACATGGTTAGAACTTGGCTTAGATAAAACACCTTCAGCTAGCAACAAGCCAAAATTCTACGCTTTATCCATGTTCCCTTATCCATCGGGCAGCCTACACATGGGTCACGTCCGTAATTATACTATTACTGACGTGATTGCCCGTCTCAAGCGAATGCAAGGGTATCGGGTAATACACCCAATGGGTTGGGATGCCTTTGGCTTGCCAGCAGAAAATGCCGCTATTGACCGTGGTGTACCGCCAGCAAAGTGGACTTATCAAAATATTGCCCAGATGCGGCAGCAATTGCAGCGTCTTGGTTTATCAATTGATTGGGAATGTGAACTAGCTACTTGTTCACCAGATTATTACAAGTGGACGCAATGGATTTTCTTGCAGTTTTTGCAAGCAGGGTTAGCTTACCAAAAAGAAGCAGCCGTAAACTGGGACCCCATTGACCAAACTGTATTAGCAAATGAGCAAGTTGATAACGAAGGACGTTCCTGGCGCAGTGGCGCAATAGTTGAGCGCAAATTGTTGCGGCAGTGGTTTTTTAAGATTACCGACTACGCCGAAGAATTGCTCAATGACTTGGATAAGTTGACAGGTTGGTCGGAACGGGTCAAGTTGATGCAGGCAAACTGGATTGGTAAATCTACAGGCGCTTATTTAGAATTTCCCATTGTTGGGATAGATGAAAAAATCGCTGTGTATACCACGCGCCCAGATACCGTTTATGGTGTCAGTTATTTAGTATTAGCACCAGAACATCCCTTAACAAAAAGTGTCACCACAAAAGAACAACAAGCGGCGGTAGAAGTCTTTATTAAAGAGGTTTCTAATCAAAGTGAGTTGGAACGTACTTCTGAAGACAAACCTAAGCGGGGTATCCCCACTGGTGGGGTGGCAATTAACCCGTTTACAGGGGAAGAAGTGCCTATTTGGATTGCTGACTATGTACTGTATGAGTATGGTACTGGGGCAGTAATGGGTGTACCCGCACACGATGTCCGAGATTTTAAGTTTGCTAAAAATTACGATTTACCAATTAATTTTGTTATCGCTTCCCCAGATGATGTTGCAGATTTTGAATTAACTCCAACATCAGAGATTGATGGAGTCACACAACTTGTCGAAGTTGACTATAAGCAGGCATACACTGAACCAGGAATTTTAATTAATTCTGGGGCTTTTACTGGTATATCTTCCATAGATGCTAAACAAGCCATAATTGAATACGCCGAAAAACAAGGTTTTGGTAAAGTGCGGGTGCAATATCGCTTGCGGGATTGGTTAATTTCCCGGCAGCGTTATTGGGGCGCACCGATACCTGTAATTCACTGTCCCAACTGTGGGATAGTGCCAGTACCTGACAAAGATTTGCCAGTCCAGTTGCCAGAAGAGGTGGAATTTACTGGACGTGGTGGTTCACCTTTAACTCAGTTGGAAAGCTGGGTAAATGTAACTTGTCCAACTTGCGGCACTCCAGCGAAGCGGGAAACTGACACGATGGATACTTTTATTGATTCCTCGTGGTATTTCTTGCGCTTCCCTGACGCTAAAAATGAACAACAGGTTTTCGATTCCAGTAAAGTAAACGACTGGATGCCAGTGAATCAGTACGTGGGTGGGATTGAACACGCGATTTTACATTTGTTGTATTCGCGGTTCTTTACTAAAGTACTCCGGGACAGAGGGTTACTGAATTTTGATGAACCTTTCCAACGTCTGTTAACTCAAGGGATGGTACAGGGTTTAACTTACCTAAATCCCAATAAGGGCGGTAAAGATAAATGGATTCCTTCTAATCTAGTCAATTCTGCTGACCCCCGCGACCCTCAGACAGGCGAACCTTTGCAACGTCTCTACGCCACTATGTCTAAATCAAAGGGCAACGGTGTCGCGCCAGAAGATGTAATTTCCAAATATGGTATAGACACAGCGCGGATGTTCATCTTGTTCAAAGCGCCACCAGAAAAAGACTTGGAATGGGATGAAGCCGATGTGGAAGGACAATTCCGCTTTTTAAATCGGGTTTGGCGTTTGGTGACGGATTATATTACGGCTGGGGTATCCCGTAAGCAAGCCCAATGTGATTTAACTAAAGCTGAAAAGGAATTGCGGCGGACGATTCATACAGCTATTCAAGCTGTGACAGAAGACGTGGAAGACGAATATCAATTCAACACAGCTATTTCCGAATTGATGAAGTTGAGTAATGCCCTAAGTGATGCCGACAAAAATTCACCAATTTACGCAGAAGGTATTCGGACTTTGGTGATGTTACTCGCACCCTTTGCACCACATATTGCTGATGAATTGTGGCATTTGTTGGGTGAAAGTGATTCAATTCACACTCAAATTTGGCCATCATTTGACCCTGTGGCTTTGGTAGCTGATGAAATCACTTTGGTGATTCAAGTTATGGGTAAAACTCGCGGCGCGATTCAAGTACCAGCACAGGCAGATAAAGCAGCGTTGGAGAAATACGCCCGTGAATCAGAAATTGCCCAGCGTTACATCGAAGGCAAAGAGATTAAAAAGGTAATTGTAGTGCCTGGAAAGTTGGTGAATTTTGTAGTCAGCTAAAAGTAGAGGGAAGAGATATGCTTAAGACTTATGTACTGAAAACCTGAAATGTCTATTCCCTCTAGGCTACACCAGTTGCTCAAGACTTCTATCAACAGAGTTGATTTTATCCGTTTGCATCGTCGTGATTCTAACCACTTCGGTATTATTGCTTGTACGAACAATCGTAATTGGGGACAGTTTGCATCACGGATAGATGAGGCTGTGACAGCAGAGCAAGCGTTGCAAGGAAAACTAATTCGTGTGGTACAGTCCAGTCACTTAAAAAGATTTTGATGTAATTCACAGATGTTAAAACCATCAAGAATCTGTTGCAAAAAATATTGTAACAGTAGTTTCTTTCTCTGGTATATGTGTATTTAAAAACATCTATATTATCGTTCAGAGAGTTAAACTGTCTTAATTTGTACACGAAAAAGCGCTTGAGAGTTTTGCTCACTCAAGCGCTTCCTCGTAAAAGCTTATACCAACTCACTTGTTTGATGCAACATTTGAAATCTGCAACACCCCTTTATCAGGGAGTATTGGGGGGATAACTTGTGACAAACATTTGGTGAAATGGTATCACTCCTTGCACTAACTAAGAATATCTCTTTTACAAGAAAACCGGGGATCTAGTGAGTGACAGTTTATGAACTGAACACTAGTTAAAAACGACTCACCATGAATGGTAACTAACGAAACTAAGCACAATTGTAGCAAGTTTGTAAGTATAGTATAAAAACTTATAGTTGATTAGCGTAGGCGTAGGCATCGCCGACCTCTGAGTAAAGTTTCAAAATGTGCAGCAATTAGCAGCATAAATATCTCAAATTTGGCAGCAAATAAACGGGAAAGTATCAGTGAAAAATCGCCATCAAGTAAGCCTGAGATGGCTTATATACCCGCACGAAAGCGATTTAGACTGCAATAAATCATCACTTACTCAATAGATAGAGGTGTCCTTTAGAGAATGAGAACCAAACAACAAATTTGCTATCCAAGCAGATTGAAAACTTTTGGTTGGGTATCTTTTATCTTTTAGCAAACGATGACATCTAACTCTTCCGCATAGTGTAGGCGGTTACTTCCTTCGTTGAAGCAAAACACAACTTTTTCACCGACGATTTCCACAATATTTAAATCGATTTCGCATATTTCTATCAAAACAACTGAGACCGATGATGAGGAAGATTTAAGAATTTATAATATCTATACCTAAAATTATGAGAGCTTAAATGGACGCTTCAGCCTTAGCTACTCCCCCACTAGCACACGCCTTAACCTGGTGTCTAAGTGTATGGTAAGATTGCCTGGAACAGAGGTTTTATTTGAGTTGGAGTCTCGTAGAAATTGCGAAGGTCAAGCTGACCGATCATTAACTCCCACGATACTTTTCCTATGAATTTGGAAAATATACAACAAGACTGGTGGCGATCTGAGTGTGATTTGTAGATGAATATCTAGAATTTGCTACCAGACTAAACCAATTTCCCACAATTTTGACTTTTATTTGACTTTTAGGATAGACACATGAACGATAAGCTGATGCTAATGATTCCAGGCCCAACGCCGGTGCCAGAAGCTGCTTTACTGGCATTAGCCAAGCATCCCATTGGACACCGTACCAGTGAATTTAGCAACATCTTGGCAGAGGTGACGGAAAATCTGAAGTGGTTGCACCAAACTCAAAGTGATGTGCTGACACTGAATGTCAGTGGTACGGGTGCTGTAGAAGCTGGAATAATTAATTTTCTCTCTCCAGGCGATCGCATTTTAGTTGGCTCTAATGGTAAATTTGGCGAACGCTGGGTAGAAGTTGGCCAAGCCTACGGTTTGAATGTAGAAGAAGTTAAGGTGGAATGGGGAAAACCCTTAGACCCCGCAGTATTTGCCGAAAAACTCCAAGCAGATACTCAAAAGCAAATTAAAGCTGTAATTATTACCCACAGTGAAACCTCAACAGGTGTGTTGAATGACCTAGAAACCATCAACCGCCACGTCAAAGAACACGGTGAAGCTTTAATTATCGTTGATGCCGTCACTAGCTTGGGTGCGTTCAATCTACCTGTGGATGCTTGGGATTTGGATATCGTCGCCTCCGGTTCCCAAAAAGGTTATATGATTCCCCCAGGATTGGGTTTTGTCTCTGTCAGCCCCAAGGCTTGGGAAGCTTACAAAACTGCGAAGCTACCGAAATATTATTTGGACTTAGGCAAATATCGCAAAGCCACCGCCAAAAATACAACTCCATTTACTCCACCCGTAAACTTGATCGTAGCGTTACACACCACGTTGCGAATCATGAAAGAGGAAGGCTTGGAGTCAATATTTGCTCGACACGAACGGCTTAAGAATGCTACCCGCGCCGCCATTCAAGGGTTGAATTTACCCCTGTTTGCAGCAGATAATTCCGCTAGTCCAGCAATTACGGCTGTAGCACCACAGGGAATTGAATCAGATAAGATTCGGTCATTGATGAAAAAACGCTTTGATATTGCCCTAGCAGGTGGTCAAGACCATTTGAGTAATAAGATTTTCCGCATTGGTCACTTGGGCTTTGTGAGCGATCGCGATATCCTTAGCTGTATAGCATCCTTAGAAGTTACCCTAAAGGAACTTGGGTACGAAGATTTCACCCCTGGATCTGGTATAGCAGCAGCAGTTAGAGTATTTAGTCAGTCCTAATTACTCAGCACTAAATCAAAAGAGCGAGTTAAATTATCAACTCGCTCTTTTGATTTGTTGTATATAAATAAGTAGAAACCGCCAGAGTTAATAAACCTATATATCAACCTTTGTATAAGATAGAGTTGATGTGACATACTCTTATTCTCTTAAATGAGACCAACTTGCCCTAGATAGTATTATTTGCTTCGGAGACAGTCACACAGCTTTTTTAACACCAAACAATACCAACTTTGGCAACTTAGTATGATCCAGAATTTGCATAAATAGTATTGTTTGAGATTCCGGTAACAGCCTTTTGATAGAGACTTTTAATCTAAAACCCAAAATTTGCATAAATTATGCCGTCTCCAGCCAATCATAAATTTGTTCTAACTGTTCTAGAGTAATCAAACCATACTGCCAAAGAATCATTGCCAAAGGGCCTGGGTCTTGCTCCCGATGACGAAGTGCAACCGCCAGCGATGCTGTGGAAATTGCCAAATCTTCTTGCAAAAAATGAATCAGTCGAGAATATTTTGATGGTGACATTTGAGTCTCACCTCCTTGTGCAGAATGTATTGTCATATATCAGTTCACCATTGCTCGGTAGCCAGTAGCCAGTATTTTATCTGTCACTGTGCCGTTATTGGCTATACACCCCAGCACAGTTTTTTTTGATTTGCCTTTAAGAGAGGCTTGTCATCTGCTCAATTATCAAGCAGCATTTTTACTTAATTCAATGACTCCATCTTGTTTACTTGTGTACTTTATTTAATTACACAAGTAGTAACAAAGATTCCATAACCTATACTCTCTTATTGGCGACTATTTACACTTACGCCGAAGGGAATATTTTTGCAACCAAACCTCAAGTTCGCGATTTCAGATTGAAGACAGTAGAATTTTACATTATTACCACAGTTTTTAAATAGTAGCGTTACAGATGACTTTTTGCTACAACACGTGACATTTTTTACAAAAAAAACATAGATTTAGGTAGTATACGGTCTGAACAGAGCAACTATCCAAATCTTTATCCTCAAAAAGTAGCTAATCAGAACTCAATTTTGACAATATCGCCCACTTTCAACTTCAATTCGGCAGCTCTTCCAGAGCGAAGTTCAATTACCTTATCGATTGGTGTGTTGGGGCCATAAGTAGGACAAGGCTCACTTGCACAAGGAGGTGCAGCAGCTTGGATATATTGAACTATACCGTTCTGTAAAAATACCATATCCAAGGCTACAGGTACATTTTTCATCCAGAAACTAACTGGTTGTGGTGAAGCGAACCCAAATAGCATTCCTCGGTCATCTGGCAAAGCTGGTCGATACATCAACCCCATTTGTTGCTGTTGTGGTGTCTTCGCCACTTCTAGCTGAATAGTTGTGCCATTAGGAACAATGGCTTTGGCAGAAATCGGTAGTTTTTGACCTAAACTCGCTGGAGCTGGAGTTTTAGAATCAAACGTGGGGGTTGGAGGTTTAGCCGTTGTTGGCACAGAACAGCCCATCAACAAAACACTCAGCAACATTGAGAATAAACCTAGCCAACGATTCATAATTATTTTTGATTTTGTAATTTAGATTTCAATTTTACAGAATTTAAGCTAGAAAGCTCACGTTTTTATTTGTCTGGTAATACACAGCCGTTTTTAGGCTCAATTAACTAGACAATGGGCTTAAGCACATTGTCTAAGGTAGGCAAAACTTTCGCCATCTCTACTAGGATTCTCTTAAAACGTACCCTACACCTCGCACTGTCTGAATTAGGCGCTTTTGACCTTCATCTTCAATTTTGAGGCGCAGGTAGCGGATGTACACTTCAATGACATTCGACTCACCCAGAAAGTCATAACCCCAAACATTTTCTAAAATTTGTTCGCGGGTTAACACCTCACGAGGATGTTCCATTAAGAATTTTAATAGTTCAAACTCTTTCATTGTCAAGTCAATTGCCCGACCGCCGTGGATAGCACGGCGACTTGCGATGTCTAAAATAAGATCCCCAAAGCGTAATTGCTCCGTGGTATCCACATCGGGTTTTAAGTAGAGGCGAATTAACTTCAAAAAGTCTTCTGAGCGGTAAGGTTTGAGGATGTAATCATCCGCTCCTGCTTCTAGACAAGCTACACGATCGTCGACAGTATCCCTTGCCATTAAAATCAACACAGGCGATCGCATACCGGTGCTTCTTAGATTTTTACACAATGAGAGTCCTGATTCTCCTGCTAGCATCCGGTCTACAACAATTAAAGCAGGTTGGCGATCGTGACAGTATTGCAAACCACTGGTTGCATCATGAGCCAATATTGATTCATAGCCAGCTTCTTGCAAATCGCAAGCAAGGTGATTTGCTAGGCTCTCATCGGTTTCAATCACCAAAACACAGGGACTTGGAGCAACTGTCATAACAATTTGGGATATTGGATTTGGGATTGTAAAGATGTTCCAGAGAAAATCTTTACATCAGTTATAAAGTGCAATTACGAGTTTTTAACGATGAAGCAATCCTGATTTGACGTGCTGCTAAGAATCTTTTAGCACGTTCAGGTGTCAGCCATTGAATTCTCTGACGCAATCTTAATAACTACATCCAAATACCATCCTTATACCAGTAATTCTGGAAGGAAATTAGGGAATGGGGAATGGGGAATGGGAGCAGAAGGAAAGAATATTCTGTTTGCTGACTCGCTTCTTTAACAATGCCCAATGCCCCATGCCCAATTCCCAATCCCTACGGCAATTCCACTGAAGTTGGTTTGGCAATATGTGGTAAACCCCAACCTAATTTTTCTCGTAAAATTCGGAAAAACTCAGGCGGTTGTAGGCGAATAAATCGGACACTATATTGCGATCGCTCCATATATACTCTATCTTCTGGTAGGACATAACACCCTCCATTCCCATCCACCACCATCACTAGCCGAGGAATATTGACTGGATAAATGTTGACCGATTCAGTATCTGGAAATACCAATGCTCTAGAAGCTAGAGAATGGGGACAAATGGGTACTAGCTGTAAAACAGGTACACCAGGAGTCACTACTGGGCCACCAGCACTCAATGAGTAAGCTGTAGAACCAGTAGGCGTAGAAACAATCACACCATCCGCCGCGATATCTACTGGTGCATGACGACCTATGGCAATTTCAAAATGGCACATAGAGGTCAAAGGTTCTCGGTGCAGTACCATTTCATTTAAGCAGAGAGCTTCCCACAGTACTGCATCTCCCCGAAATACTTTGACGGTGAGCATGGCTCGTTCTTCAATTTCATACTCACCATTTATTGCCTGTTCTAGTGCTTGGGGCAATTGATTCAGAAAAGTTTCTGTCAAAAATCCCATGTGACCGGTATTCACTGTTAATAGTGGAATACCACAGGGGGCTACTTGACGAGACGCTGCTAAAACAGTGCCGTCTCCCCCTAACACCACTGCAAACTCCATATCTGAGTCAAAACCAGGGGGCGTTAGACCGTCAATGGGGGTGTGGCATACAGGACTATCTGGATTAGAGTAGCCCAATATTCCACCGATACTTGATGTGATACACACATCCCAACCGGCTGCGGTTAGCTTGTCTTTCAACTCGATAGCGACACGACCCGCTATCGGTTTAACGTCATTGTAGATAATGCCTGCTTTCGGCACACTCAAATATCCAATTTTAGGCGATGCTTTGTATTATGTAATCCTTACACATTTTTGGTCATGTAGTCATTAATCTAGAATCAGATATCCAGAGTCTAGAGTTTTATGACTAATGTGTGTTTTGTAATGACTATTGACTATTGGCTTTTGAAGACTGTTTAAAAGGAGTTTTTTTAGGTTTTTGCTTTTTATTTTTATTTTTCTGATAGTCTACCTCTTTGAGCTTCTTCATAATTCGGCTGAAGTACTCTTGGAGATAGCTTTCTAGGGTTGTGGTTTGTTGTGGATCTAAGCCAAAAACTGTGTATACTTCATCCATTAAAGCATTTAGCTGTTTACCACTAGCCAATACTTCTGTAAACGCTAGCCTGTCGGCTACATTCCATCCCCACTGAAAAGAGCGCATTAAGCCCCGTACAGCACGCAGTACGCTTATCGGCATCCGCGTTACTCTGGCATCTTTTCCAGATAAGCGTTCGCATAAGTTTATAATTTCTTCTGCACTCCATGCACGAGTACCAACTACAGGAAAAGCTTGGTTTTCCGTTTCGGGCACACTCAATGCACGGATTGCAAACTTAGCAATGTCCTGAGTATCCATATAGGCAATGGGAGAAGAATTACCTGTCACCCAAACTGGCTGTCCTTCCAAAATGGGAATCCCATATTGACCGATTAACCCTTGCATAAAACCAGCTAGCCGCAAGATGGTATAATTCAAGCCTGACTCAGCTAAGAATAGTTCTGTACAACGCTTAATTTCCATTAGCGGTACTTCTGGGTATTTATCAGCATCCAAAATTGAAAAGAAAATAAAACGTTCTACACCAGCTGCTTTTGCTGCTTGAATTAATGCTACTTTGCCCTCCCAGTCAACTTGTTTGATACTCAGTGAATCTGTAGGGCGAGATGTTGACGCATCAATCACTTGGGTTACACCAACTAAAGCTTCCGCTAAGGTATCGGGGTAACGCAAATTTCCTGGTACAAGTTCAGCACCCCATTCTTTAAGAAAAGCTGCTTTTTTACTACTCCGCACGAGACAGCGTACTTTATATCCCTCATCGATTGCACGACGAGCCACTTGTCTTCCTAAGGTGCCAGTGGCACCGACGATTAATAATGTCATGAGGTTTGTAATAAATTTTAATGTTTTATGAAAAGAATGTTATCAGAATAACCTATGTAAACAAAAGTTTACATCTTTTCTAAGAAAATCGTTTGTTATGGAAAAATTCATGGGAAAATTGCTGTCCGGTAAACGGACAAGCTTTTTTCCCAGTTAGCTAAAAGTATGAACGCCAGCTTGGGGCGAACAGAACTTTTCAAGGCATAGGAAAACCTCTTCCCTCTCAATAGTCAATTACCGTAGAAGTTATTCTTCTCCGCCTTGAATTTTCAGTAACAATGCGCCTAAGCCCCAGCCCACGAAGATTAAACCGAAGGACAATATAGCTGCATTCAAAATTTCGCCGCCCATTGGTGTGATTCTCCTTATGCAAATTAGTGTGTGTAAACTAGGTCTAGCAGAAGCTTTTCAATAGTTGCCGTAGGATTAGACCTGTGTAAATAATTTTAAACTAGTTTAGCAAGTAATCCCTACTGGTTTGGGGGGCAATCCCTACTGGAGAGCGGGAGATGAGGGGAATGGGGAAAATTTTAATGATAATAATTATGAATAAATTTTATGTATCAAAATAATCAAGGTGATTTAGTGAATTTTAGCAAAAAGAATCGCCCACGTTTGGCGCTGACACTGGGAGATCCGGCAGGTATTGGGCCGGAGGTGATTTTAAAAGCTTTAGCAGAACCGGAAATTAGTAAAAAATACGACGTAACAGTTGTGGGTAATGGGGATTTGCTGGCACAGACTTATCACAAATCGAATTTAATCGAGAATTTAGAACCTTTGGCAAATCCAGAAGAGTTGTCTGTTTGTGATGTGCAATTGGATAGAGAAATTAAAGGTCGAATTATTCCAGGAATAGGTAATGCGGCTAGTGGTGCGGCTAGTTTTGCCTATATGGAATGTGCGATCGCACAAACACTCGCTGGTAAATTTGATGCTATTGTCACAGGGCCGATCGCTAAATCTGCTTGGAAAGCCGCAGGATATAATTATCCAGGGCAAACAGAACTTTTGGCGCACAAGTCAGGTGTTGACCGTTTTGGGATGTTATTTGTGGCGCGATCGCCCTATACTAATTGGACACTCCGCGCAATACTTGCCACTACACATATTCCCCTACGTCAAGTAGCAGATACATTGACACCGCAGTTGTTGACACAGAAATTGGATTTGCTGGTGGAGTGTTTGGAGAAAGATTTCGGCATAGAAAATGGGAGAATTGCGATCGCAGGTTTAAATCCCCACAGTGGCGAACAGGGACAACTCGGACATGAAGAACAAGATTGGCTAATTCCCTGGTTGGAGCAAGAGCGGCAAAGTAGACCACAATTACAGCTAGATGGGCCGATACCGCCAGATACGATGTGGGTTAAACCTGGGCAAGCTTGGTATGGAAATTCTGTAGTAAAAAATCCTGCTGATGCTTATTTGGCACTTTATCACGACCAAGGCTTAATTCCTGTGAAGTTGATGGCATTTGATCGGGCAGTTAATACTTCTATTGGTCTTCCCTTCGTTCGGACTTCACCAGATCATGGAACAGCGTTTGATATTGCAGGTAAGGGAATTGCTGATGCTACGAGTATGAAAGCAGCGATACATTTAGCGGCTGAATTGGTTAGTCAAAAGTTGGCGGTGAGAAAACTATGAATTATTTCATGATTTATAAGAATCATGGAAGTGCAACCAAGAGAAATTAGGAATTATCTGACAGTAGATGAAAAAATATTTTTGATGAGTGGCTTGATTCTCTGCGAGATAGAAGAGCAAAAGCTCAATAACAGCCAGACTTGACCGAGTTTAAGATGGTAATTCTTGAGCAGACACGAAATCACCAAATCAGTTTGTATCAACGCCCCAAACTAACGCAAGTTATACGGTCAAGCCTCAGTAAAAGTATTTAAGTAAACAATAAGACTAATGCTGACTCAGATGAGTCATTCTTTGTTATAAACTACTCCTGAAATCGCAAAGCTCAGGAAGTAGTATTTTCGTCGGGTGCTTCAAACTTGTAACCATAGCCCCGCACAGTTTTAATAAACTCTGGTACGCTAGGATCGACTTCCATCTTCTTGCGAAGCTGACCAATATGTACATCAACCACCCGGCCATCTCCTACGTAGTCGCAACCCCAGATTTTTTGGATTAACTGTGGGCGACTCCAAGCCTGATTAGGATGACTTGCCAAAAAATGTAAAATATTAAATTCCAGTGCTGTTAAAGCGAGAAGTTTATCGTTTAATATTACCTCCCGTCCCTCTGGGTTAATTACTAGCTGCTTGAAAATGATCCGTTGTGTTGGTGAAGGGTTGATGTAGCGTATCCGCCTCAAAAGAGCTTCTATTCTAACTTCTACTTCTGCAAGACTAAATGGTTTAGTCATGAAATCATCAGCACCTGCACTCAAGATTTTAATCTTATCAGCCTCATCAGTCCTACTAGTCAGTATCAGCACTAAAACATTAGTACGACTCTGCATTTCTTGACAAAGGCTATAACCATTAACATCCGGCAAATTCCAATCCAGAATTACTAAAGCTGGGTTGAATTGCTCAAACATCGATAAGGCAGTCTTACCATCTGCTGCTGCCTCTATTTGATATTTCCGACTCAAAAAACGATGAACGAGATTTCTCACGCCGAAGTCGTCATCAACAATCAGAATTTTAGGAGTAGTAGCGGTAATCATAACCATAATGCTGCCTATTAGTAGATTGGGCGATTCGCTGTTGTGCCAGTTTTGCTGTACGTGTTTCTGTTGAGAGTGGATTCACGCGCGTCTCTGCTGAGTACGATCGCTACTGTAGTACTTGTATACAATTAATTTTCCATGAAGTTTATGAAAACTTCAGCCACCGTAATGCTGATAAATTGTATGATTTTTGTATGATTTCTGTATAATTTTGAATTTACATTGTATAGTTATTGACTTTAATACTTAAGATAAGTCTAATGTAAGACAATTTTTATAATCAAAAATAGTCTAGAGAGACACCAGACGCTACGGCAGTTTCCTACAACTTTGGAAAAGCAATGTACTCCCTGATTGATTTAAAGGCTCACAAACTAAGCCATGAGCCAATTTAGATTCTACCCAATCCCACTTGAACCTAACTAGTATCTGCTCCTGAAGAGAGACTACGAAAATTCACTCTACGTGCATTTACATGTAGCTACCCTTTTAAGCATATACTATACTACAAATTTCAGCCTGAGACTATGACAAGCCAAGGACTGAGAGCATCACCAGAAGGTATAAGGGCAGCAAAAACAGCTTTAACAGACAAAACTTGGAGTCAGCATAAATTAGCAATAGCTTTAGGCATTACACGTCAACCAGTTTCCAAATTTTTTGCAGGTGAGTCAGTTTCCCGATCTTGTTTTGTGCAAATTTGCCAACAGCTAGGGTTGTCTTGGCAAAAGGTTGCTGGTTTACGTGAAAATGTGGCATTTGAGGTAACAACTAAGACACAAATCAAAGGTACTGACCTCGATACACTGGTGCAGGAAGTGCGTCAAAAGCGCCAAGAGAAAATCCAAGACCAGTGCAACACTCTGCAAATGTTGGACATTTCCCAGACAGTCCAACTGATAGATATTTACACCAATACTAATGTCTTGGAGGAGATAGTAAGCCTGCAATGGCAAGAAATTTCTGACCTGTTGAAAGACTTGAAATCTGAATCAGGCTTTAATCAACTTGGAGGATACAACCGTCAGAGAAGATCACCAGGGTTGGAAGCAGTATTAAGGCACTCAAAACTGATGGTGCTGGGTAAACCAGGATCAGGTAAAACTATATTTTTACAATATCTAGCGATTGAGTGTAACAAAGGCGATTTTCAGCCAAACCGCATCGCAACTTTTATTAGGATGAAAGAATTTGCTGAAGATGTCAAAAATGATAGTGAATTCAATCTATTAAACTACATCATTCAAGATTTTCTCAATTGCGGTGTTGAAAAAGAATCAACTAAAACTCTGCTGACAGAAGGAAAACTGCTGATTTTGCTAGATGGATTAGATGAAGTGCCAGCAGAAAAGGCAGAACAATTAACAATCGAAATTCGGAGAATTACCCAAACTTTTTACAAAAATAAGTTTGTTATTAGCTGTCGGATTGCTTCCCAAAAATATAGATTTCAGGGATTTACTGAAGTTGAGTTAGAAGACTTTGACCAAGGACAAATAGAAGTTTTTGCGAAAAATTGGTTTGTTGGAGTTGCTCTTAAGTCCAAAGAAGATGGGGAAGCAATAGGAAATTTATTTATTAATCAGCTTCATCTACCAGAAAATCAGCATATCCGAGAATTGGCGGTCACTCCCTTACTGCTGCATTTGATTTGCTTAGTGTTCCAAGTAAAAAATCAATTTCCCGTAAATCCAGCAAAGTTATATGAGCAAGCACTGAATATTTTGTTGGTCAGATGGGATGAAGTCAGAGGAATTAAACGCGATCGCGTTGCTTATAAGTTAACTCTAGCAAGTAAGAAAAAACTGCTTTTTCAACTTGCAGCTATCACTTTTGAGCAAAAAAAATACTTTTTTGAGCAAGAAAATATCCTGCAACTTATTGCTGACTATCTTGAACCCATACAAAATCTTAACTCCGATGTAACTCAATGCCAGCTAGATAATGAAGCACTGCTAAAAGCAATTGAGGTACAAAATGGGTTATTGGTGGAAAGGGCACGGGGAATTTACTCTTTTTCTCATCTGACATTTCAAGAGTATTTCACGGCTCGAAAAATTGTTGAAAATTACCAAGACTATGATTGTAACAATCTCGTAAATCATCTAACTGAAAAGCGCTGGCGGCAGGTATTTTTACTAACTATTAGTATGTTACCAAATGCTAATGAAATATTGCAGCTAATGAAACAAAAAGTTGATTTTCTATTGGCTGATGATGAAAGATTACAGTATTTTTTAACCTGGCTGCATCAAAAATCTAGTTCAGTTTCTAGTAGTCACAAAGCAGCAGGTATTCGTGCTTTTTACCTCGTTCGCGTTGAGCGAAGCTCTTGCATTTGCAGTAGACATCATGCTTTTGTCTATACCTATGGTTATGACCTTGAGTGCGCTCTTGTAGGTAATATCACCTTTAATGCAGAGCTTGTATTAGATGAGTTTCTATTCAGTACTGTTGCCTGTATTCACGATCTTGACTTTGCTTTTGAGCATACTATCAATGATGCCCTCGATCATGCTCATGCCCTTGTTATTGCCTTTGATAAAGCTATTGAGGTTGTTGTTGATCTTAAATTTAAGCAAGTGCTGCAACAACTCAAGAAACAACTACCAAAAATAGATAGTAATCCAGAGCAGTTTAGGGACTGGTGGAAAGCTAAAAGTAAAATTTGGGGTGAACAATTAAGAGATATGCTAATTAAGTATCGCCATATTGGTTATGATTGGCAGTTCAGCGAACAGCAAAAAGAATTGCTCCGAAAATATTATTATAGTAATAAACTTCTGGTAGATTGCCTCAATATTGCGGCTGATGTCACTCCAATAGTGCGGCAAGAGATTGAAGAAACATTATTATTAGCGATCGCAGATATTGAAAAGCTACGTAATTCCTCTAATATTCGCTGAATAATTTTAATTTTTAGACTTGGATAGGATACTTAATAAAATAGAATAAAGTCTATTGTTTTAAATTTATTTAAATAGGTAAATATCCCAAATATAAAATTTAACTATTTTATTAAAATTAATATAAACAAAAATATCTGTTAATAGTCCAATTTGAATATATTTGCAATGGGTTAAATGGTAGAAAATATTTTAATTAGCTACTCTATCTCAAGAGAGATTTTGAATAGATTCAGCCTATAGAAAGAGTAATTAAATATATTGACTCCGTTAAATTACTATTAATATCGTCAGTAAGGAATACCTATGGTTAACAATTTAGTAGGCGGCATCATTCCCCCACAACCACCAATACAAGGACAATCTGATGCTCATGTCCTAAAGTCTCGTTTAGAATGGGGCGAACCAGCTTTTACAATACTGGATGTACGCGATCGCAACACCTTCAATCAAGGTCACATTATGGGAGCAATGCCTATGCCAATAGATGAATTGGTAGAGCGTGCAGTACCTTCTTTGGATAAGAGTCGTGATATTTACGTTTACGGTGCTAATGAAGAAGAAACTTCCCAAGCCGCGCAACAACTGCGTTCTAATGGATTTGAGCATGTTTCTCAACTTATAGGTGGTCTTGCTGGATGGAAGGCTATTGGTGGCCCAACAGAAGGGATTGTTGAATCAAAAACTCCCGCAGGTGCAGACGACTACAATATCGTAGATCGGCTAAAGAATCACGAACAAAATCAGCCAAAGGGAGGTACTAGCGCGACGGAAGCCATCAAGAAAGGAGCTAGTAACCTCAAAGACAGCATTCAAGAAGGAGCTAGTAATCTCAAAGAAGGTATTCAAGAGGGAGCTAGCAACCTTAAAGAAGGCATTAGTGAATCTAAAGACAGAGATGATTCCAATGTCGGTTCTTAGGCAAAAATAACTGAGAAAATTAGCGATAGACCTCTTGCAGAAATCAAGAATAAAAACCCCACTATAGCTTTGAGTTACATCAAAGTCTCTCCTGTGTGCTTACAGGGAGAGGCTACAGGTGGGGTGTTAGAGAATTTTCCAAGAGGTCTAATCTTGATTTTCTAGGAGCAGAAAAGTCACAATTCACAAGTCTAAATACAGAATATTTTGACTTTTAATGCTGGAGGACAGCATCAACAAATTTTGCAAGAGACTCCATGAATTACACTCACAAGGAAAAATTAAAATCTCTCTTGCAATACCCAATATACTATTTTGAAATAGATTTAGTGTTTGGTTTAATGTTCAAATAAATCCTTAAATTGCAATAAATCTAAAGAAACTATCGTTGGCAAAAATTCAAAACATTTTTGAGCAATTTCCCAACGTTCTTCTCGTTTGAGCATTTCTGTTAACTTCTGCTGCACACTAAGCAAGTAACGCACATCATTGGCAGCATAACTAAGTTGAGCTTCAGACAAACTAATGGCGTTACCCCAATCAGAACTTTGAGAGCTTTTATCTAGTTCTACTTTTTCTAACTCTTGCACCACATCTTTGAGTCCGTGGCGATTTGTGTAAGTACGGGCTAACTTACTAGCAATTTTGGTGCAAAAAACAGGGCTAACCTGAATCCCCAGATTGGCCCGCAAAGTGGCAATGTCAAAGCGAGCAAAGTGAAACACTTTTACAACATTGGCCGCTTCGAAGAGTTTTTTTAAATTTGGGGCCTCAGTTTGTCCTTTGGCTATGCGAATTACAGTGACTTTCCCTTCTAGGTTGCACAGCTGGACAAGACACAAGCGATCGCGCTGTGGCAATAATCCCATCGTTTCTGTGTCAACTGCGATCGCTGTCGATTCTAAATATTGTCCAAGGGCTGCGTCACTGAGATCGCGATCGCTTACCTGAAAATCTTGTAATGTCATGAATTGTTCAAAAATAATAGCAGTGTCCAACAGATACAAGTCTTGTCAGACACTACATTATTATTGTGCAAAAAATCATAAATTAAATCTACCTAGTGCGAAAAAAGATTTGTGTCAGGTAGACTTCGCCTTGATTATTAGTAGCAACGCCAATTCCAGTCAGGTTGTAATTTCCTTTCAGATTCTTTAGATGTCCGGGACTGTTGATCCAACCAGTAACAGCTTCCTCTACGGGGTTGCTATATCCCCGGTTAAAAGCAACATTTTCCGCCGCACTGTTGTACCGAATAGGGATAGCTTTGACTCGCCCTTCAAATCCCTGATGGCTAAATGGGGTTTTACCCTTAGCCATATTCTGACTATGAATTCTTGCCTGTCGAGTAATATTTGCATTCAGGGTCAACTTTGGCAGTCCTTTAGCAGCCCGATATCGATTAATTTGCTCAAAAACTGATTTTTCTAGCTCAGTAGTTTTAAAAGTAGGAGTCGATATTGCAACCTGACTGGAAAAAAGCGACAACAGCTTATTACGGGTGGATGTATTCGTAGAAGGATGATTTGGTATCGGAACAGTCGTTAATCCACTAGCAAGGACAAGCGCACTTAAAGCGATGCCAAAAGCAGTTTGTCGGAACATGGAGAATTGCGTGATGTGTAGAGATATAAGACTTCTACTCTACCTTATTGTTCCAACGATATATACCACGATACTATTAAGGATTGATGAATTTCGGCAATCTGGCTACATCCTTTATAAGAAATAGAAAAAATCATTTCCAATTGTCAATATTTCAATAGTTCATCTTCATCAAATAACGGTTATTTTTGCTGAGAATTTAAGATTTTCATGAATTACTAAAAAATAATGTAGTTTCAATTACATTTGTCTATTAAATACTACATAATTCAACATTTAATTTATAGCGGTTCTTAATTGAGTGCAATATAGACCTAACCCCCAGCCCCTTCCCTATAGAACCCATTTGACATCTTTTACTGTATTGAAGTAGAGTGACGGCAAAAGCCATATCCAGCAGCCATGCCGTACTCTAGCAGCCTAACAGACGAAGAATGGGAAATTCTCGAACCCCTACTGCCGACTATATTGCCTGCTAAGAAACAGACTAGACCCGCCAACTGGACAAAAAGAGAACTCTTAGATGGCATCTTCTATCAACTAAAGAATGGCTGCAATTGGGAAGACTTACCCAAGGACTTGCCCCCCTACTCGACTGTATATTGGCATTACAAGCAGTGGCGGGCCAAAGGAGTGATAGAAGAATTGATGAGAGTTTTACATGGACGAGTGCGTGAACAGGTAAAAAAAAAGCTAAGTGGACGACGCTGATAATTATCGACTCTCAAGCGGTGAAAAACACCTGTAATGCGAGTATTACATCGAAAGGGTATTGTTTCTACTTTCTCGACAAATGGCATTAAAAGACATCTAGCCGTTGATACCCTGGGGTTTCCCTTCTTTACTCATTGCACTAAAGCAAATGTATCTGATGATAGGGGTTTGATTGAGATGTTGACTAAAAACATTGATTATTTCCAGTCAAAACCCGTCAATATTCCCAAAATCACCATTCTGCTAGACCACGGTTATCACCCTGAGTATTTGAGGGAGGAGCTAGAAAAAGTTTATCCCCAAATGATGACGAAAATCAGGTTTGAACTTTCGGCAAAACCATCAAAACAACAAAACAAAGAATTAGGGAAATCTGGGTTTGTTCCGGTTGCCGCGAGGTGGGTAATTGAACGGTCAAATGCTTGGATTGAGAGATGCAAAATTCTCGTTAAGAACTTTGAGAGAACTCTAGATAATGCAACTGCCAAGGTTAATCTTTGTTTCATTCGGCTAATGCTTCAGAGGCTTGCAGCCTCTTCTTAGATGTCAAATGGGTTCTATAAGGGAAGGGGAGTAAGACTCAAAGCCTCTCTACTTTTAGGAGAGAGGTTAAACTGTATTGCATTCAAACGATAACTGCTATATAAGACTTACAGATTAGGTATGAAATGTCGGGGCATTCATATAGATGCAAAGTGGTTTCCCACAGAGTATTGCCCCTAGGTAAATCAAGGCTTTCACTGCCTTTTCGCGTAAGTCCTAATTTAGAACAAGCTTTTTCCCCAGACTTCAGTCTGGGGAATTTGAGAAAACTTTTATGAGAGAGGTTTTGAATCTTACTCCCCAACGCTAGTAGGTAAGGGGTTGCTCTTGTTAAGTCTGTATTCTATGCAATTGAGAACCGCTATATCAGCGAAGGAAAATTTGTGTGAAGTAGACTTTGCCTGCACTATTGCTGGCGACACCAATCCCCGTCTTATTAAAATTGCCTCTGATGTTAGCTAGATGCCCTGGACTTTTGAGCCAGCCTTGAACGGCTGTCGTCGCAGGGTCAGTAGATCCCTGGTTGTAAGCAACATTTTCACCAGCAGATGTGTAAGAAATACCGATTGCTTGAATACGCTGTGAAAATCCTGTATGTCCAAAGGGAACTTTCCCACTAGCCATATTCTGACTATGAATCCTAGCTTGATTATCGATGGCAGAATTACGAGTTAGTGCTGGTAGCCTTTGGGAAGTTCTGTAGCTATTAATTTGGTTGAAAACCGATTGCTCTAAAGCAGTAGTGTTGATACTAGATGCTGCAATTTTGAAAGCATCACTTGATATAGATGAAGACACTGGTGTAAAAGTTGAATTTGTTACAGGAGTAGCGATCGCCCCGCTACTGAGGACAATAGTGCCTAAAGCAACGCCGTAGATTGTTCTTTTAATCATGTGCTGAAAGTAAAGTTCCAGACAATCTAATCAAACTAATCTAAATGTGACAAATTGCTTATAGGTCTATATATTTCTGTTTATGCTCTTTTTTGTTCAAACGCGACTACAAAACTTTAAAATTCACAATCTTACGAAAAAAGTGCTGTTTATGAAAAAATTCCCTCTACCATTAGGATTATTTTCGCTATTTAAATAGCATAATCTTCTCCACTAAAGCCTCTGTGCGACTAGCTCTGGTTGAGAGTTTCTAACTCTTCTTGCACCACACGTAACACTCGTGCAATATATTCTGCACGCCATAGTTCTCGCTCTTTTGTTACTTTTGTATCTGGTTCGTAAGCTTCGATCTCAGTAGCCGATAAAATACCTTTAACCTCCAGTAACCTTTCAATGGTGTCCAGGCGCTCATGCAGCACAGACACCTCGCCAGTCAAAGCCATGACGATCGCTAACAATTTATCGATTTGTGGATTGTCTAAGTAAACAGGTCGTTTGCCCTTAGCTATTTTTGTCATCCTAATACCAATTCTTCCAAAGTAAGACTACATACACAAAACAAAGAAACCCAGATCAAATCTGGCTTTCTCAATTACGAATTACGAATTGGTATTTACTTCGTTGCAGCAACAACAAACCACGTGTTTAGGCTGCCTGAGTTACCATTTTGAAAAAGACCATTAGTTACTTTTGCTTTCCATGCCCCATTAGGGACAAACTTCTCGAATGTCTTATCTGCTGCAAAACTAGCCTCAGTAGCTAACGTCACCAAATCCAGATCGCGTACTGCACTCCAGAAGGGTTCGTTGTTGTTAGCAGTTTCCCAATCAAAAATGAACTGTGTATAAACATCTATATGATGATACAAGGGTGCTTCCAGATGGAGCATGATTCCACCGGGAGCCAGTAGACGATAAGATTCTTGCATGACTTTACGGACGGCTGCCGGGGGAATTTCATGCAGCAAAATATGAGAAACCACTAAGTCAAATGATTCATCTGGAAAGTTAGTGTGTTCGGCATTTTGCTGCGAGAATTGTACCCGTTTGCCTAATGCTTCGGCTCTTGCATGACCGTAACGCAACATGGGTGCGCCGACATCGATGGCATGGACTTCTGCATCTGGGTAAGCATCTACGTAGGGTAATGTGCTATTACCAATAGAACATCCCATATCAAGAATTTTTCTGGGTCGAAAGTCTGGATACTCTGGCAGAAGGTAGTTTTGGACTATAGATAGCCCCATATCATTATTAAGCGGCCCCAACCAACCAAGACCATAAAGGTAAGCGCCGCGATCGTAGGTTGCACCAGCAGCTACATCATCAGCAATGAATTCGCTGTGATATCCTCCAGGCATACAGTGAATGTCTACAGCTTTTTGATAATTAGGTATTTGAAAATTTGGGTCGAGGGTTAAAGTACCCAGTTCACTACCACGATCTTTGGCACGCTCAATCAATTCTGGTAGTTGTCTGTCAACACTGGTATTTACAGCATTCCATAATATTTCCTGGTTGATGCGCTTGAGGGCACTACTCCATCGGTAGTAGGGTTCATGCTGCATTACTTCCCGAATTTCATGGCGATTTTGGGGAGGACGCTGATGTTCTTGTTCAAATTTCGGCTTGGCTAGTTTTTCATAAACTATTTTATTGCCAGGAGAAATATTCCTGAAAATGTGCGTTTTCAGGCTTTGCACAAAGTTTTGGCGTGCCAACTCATCATGAGTGGGTTGTGGTAGCATAGCGTGTTGGAATTGTTGATCCATCATTGCTTCCTCCCAAATATTTTAAGTATATTTACGCTGGCTCTAATAACTTAGCTACCGTTTGTACATCTTTATCACCGCGTCCAGAGCAGTTAATTACAATTCGGGGACTGCCGCTTAGTTGGGGACATAGGGTTTCGAGATATGCGATCGCATGGGCTGTTTCTAATGCTGGGATAATCCCTTCCAATTTCGATAATCGCTGAAATGCTGCTAAAGCCTCTGCATCCGTCACACTATAATATTCAGCGCGACCAATGTCTTTCAAATAGCTATGTTCTGGCCCCACACCGGGATAATCTAACCCCGCACTAATTGAGTGCGCCTCAATGATTTGCCCATCTTCATCTTGTAATAGATAGCTCATTGCTCCGTGCAATACACCAACTCGCCCTTTTGTCAAGGTTGCTGCGTGTTTTTCGGTATTAACACCTTCTCCGGCTGCCTCAATTCCAATAAAGCGGATAGAAAAATCATTAATAAACTCATAGAATAGTCCCATTGCATTGGAACCACCACCCACACAAGCCAAGAGAATATCAGGCAGTGTGCCCCACTTTTCCATTGCTTGCGCGCGAGTTTCTTGACCGATGACTGCATGGAAATCACGTACCATCATCGGGTAAGGATGGGGGCCTGCTACCGAACCCAGGATGTAGTGAGTTGTTTCCACATTTGTCACCCAATCGCGGATTGCTTCAGAAGTGGCATCTTTTAGGGTTCCAGTTCCCGCTTCCACCGGACGCACTTCTGCCCCCATCAACCGCATTCTAAATACATTTAAAGATTGGCGTTCCATATCATGAACGCCCATGTAAATTACGCATTCCAGCCCAAAACGGGCGCAAACTGTGGCTGTAGCAACTCCATGTTGTCCAGCGCCAGTTTCGGCAATAATCCGTTGCTTACCCATGCGTTTCGCTAACAAAACCTGACCAAGGGCATTATTGATTTTGTGAGCGCCTGTATGATTTAAATCTTCGCGCTTTAGATAAATTTGTGGCCCAGTGCGATCGGGTCGGGCATAATTAGCAGTCAGGCGTTCAGCGAAATACAATGGTGTGGCGCGTCCCACATAGTCTCGTAACAACTGCTGTAATTCTGCTTGAAAACCAGGGTCATTGCGGTATTGCTGATAAGCTGTTTCTAATTCAGCAAGCGCAGGCATCAGCGTTTCAGGTACATACTTACCGCCGAAGCGTCCAAAGCGACCTAACGCATCGGGAATCTGAGCAGTTGAACTTGGAGAGAGGGGAGTGGTAGTCACAGGCTGTTTTCAATGACGGAAATGACTTAATTATTATAGAAAAGTCTGGGACATATCTGGGTATATCTAGGGGATGGGGGATGGGGAATGGGGAATGGGGAATGGGGAATGGGGAATGGGGGATTAGTTTTCCCCTGTGCCCAATTCCCAATGCCCAATGCCCAATGCCCAATTCCCAATGCCCAATGCCCAATTCCCAATCCCTTGCAATGGATTTGTAATGCTAGCCTAGAAATTGATATCCCAGCAGAATGGTTGCGTAGAAGCTTCCACTGCTTTTGAAATTTTTCTTAAACATTTATTTTATGTCTTCTTCCAATTCTAAATCTTCTGACAAAAGCTTCGTCTACCGCGAATTTGGTAACGACAACTCCGCCGCCACAGAAAGATCAATTCCAGAACTACCTCCGCAACAACAAAATCTTAAAGTACAAGCTTCCCGCAAAGGACGTAAAGGCAAAACTGTCACAGTGATTAGTGGTTTTCAAGCTAAACCAGAAACCTTGGCAGATTTGGTGAAGCAGTTGAAAACCCAGTGTGGGACAGGTGGGACACTTAAAGATAACGAAATTGAAATTCAGGGCGAACACAAGCAGAAAATTGTCGAGATTTTGACCAAGCTAGGTTATAAAGCCAAAATTAGCGGTGGCTAATTTTGAGTGCGGTTTACCGCATTTTAACTGTTATCTAGATTGAGAGAGAGAATGTTATCTTTGAAAAGTACTAATATGCTTGAACAGTTGTGAATAACTTTGTCAACAAGCTATTTTCAGTGAGATAAATAGGAGGTTTAAATGGATTTAGTTCGGATTTTGTGTGCCATTTTCGTACCGCCTTTGGGAGTTTTTTTACAAGTAGGCTTTGGTATAGACTTTTGGATTAATATAGTTCTGACGCTTTTCGGTTACATTCCTGGAATTATTCATGCAGTATGGATAATTGCTAAGAAATAATTCTTTGTACGAGTAGATTGGGTGTAACCATCTCTACAGGGGCAATTAATCAATTGCCTCTACAATAATATTTTTGAGTTGGATGTCTGCACGTATATATCACAATACCATGTTTCTTTTACTTAAAAAACTCTAAAGACACGATAAATCATGTCGATACAGTATTAATATCTGTGGCAGTCAATCCCGAATTAGCTCTCATTTTTTAACATCGCATAGAGTCTAAACTCTAGAAGCAAAGGGCAGATGTGTAACTGCCATTGCACAGTTGAGACATTCAAATCTTTGATTAAGCCAGTGCGTATATCTAGTACCCAACCATGAACCATAGGCGCTTTTCGCTCATAAAGTGCCTGACGCATGATAGAAGTTTGGTAGAGATTTTTCACTTGCGCCACTACATTTATTTCTGCCAAACGATTCAGACGTTCTTCTCTGGTTGGTAAGGCATCAATTTCTTCTTGTTTGTGTAAATACAGTTCCCGAATCGGATTTACCCAGTTATCCAGTATTCCGATGGTTCTTCCTTCTAAAGCCGCTTTAATTCCTCCGCAGTCGTAGTGACCACAAACGATAATATGTTCCACCTTAAGATGTAAAATTGCGTATTCTAAAACGGCTAAAAAGTTAATATCCGTTAGAGAAACTTGATTCGCAATATTACGATGAACAAATAATTCTCCTGGTTCTGTACGAGTAAGGTTTGTTAAGGGTAAACGACTATCAGAACACCCGATGTATAGAAAAGGTGGTGTTTGTCCCTTAGATAATTCTTGAAAGTAAGTTGGATCTATAGCTAATTTCTCCGCAACCCAAGCCTGATTATTTCTGAAGAGTTCATCAATGCTGTTATATTTCATCTTTCGTCAAATTCGAGAGAGAATCTCATAAATATTTTAGCTGAATTACAGTTCCTGCTAAATCAGTATGAACTTGTTGCAATCTAAAATTTGAGAAAGATTACAGTCTTTTTCTACAGTATTAATATAATTATTGTATAAATTGTAAACAAGCGGGTTAGGATTTAGATAGAAAATAACTATGTATAACTTTAGGTAAATAGCTAAATAAAGTAAAATTTATATCACCAAAAATCTGATTATTAAGACTGTCAATTTCAAATTTTCATCTAATATCTGTAGATATTTTTGCAAAGTAAAAAAATTCTCTAAACAAAATTATTTTAAATCACACCCCAAACCGTACTTTTTAGTCAAGGAAGTGCGGCGTAACTTTTAAGTGCTATTACTTTAATACACAGAGACATTTATTTCCTGATAACAGTAAACTATCTTAACAAAGATGCCAAACTTGAGGTTGAGATATTCAGTTATCAGCTTCAATCAGGGGCAACAACTTTGCTCCCGTTATGATGATTGATTGACCAACGGTGATCGACAGTCACAGAGGAAAATTCGCAAATTTCTTCTAGTCGTTTTTGTTGTACCGCAGCTTTACGGAGAGTAATAATTAGTTGATTTACCTGATGTCGTAAATCTGGATTATCATTTACTGCTAACATGGTTTGTCTTTCTAAAAGTTGAAGTATAAGTTCGTAGTGAATAGGTGAAGGTAGAGGAATTTGCTCCATGAAGTTAAATTCTGATTTCATATTTGGAATTTTGTCTTAGTCAAATTTTATCTCTTGTAAATGAATTGTTACATAAGAAATAACTAGTTGCTTATGGCTTTAATTTGATTAGCGATGAAGATTTGGCAAAGATATTGATAATAGTTGACAGCAAAGTGCTGCGTGTCTACGCATAGTATGCCCCATTAGTTGCCCTGCACTAAGACGTACAGGGGAAGTTTTTATTTCAGAAATTCTTCGGTAATATACTGGCGATCGCAGCACCGGGATCTGGTTGTTTTACCAAAGATTCCCCAATGAGTACGGCAGATGCACCTGCTGTAAGCACTAAACTCAAATCATCTGGGTTATGTAGTCCTGACTCGCTGACAACAAGGATGTTTTTCTCCTGCAATTGGCTACCCCTTGCAGCTAAAAGTTGGCAAGTAGTTTGCAGGTCAACAGAGAAATCTTCCAAATTGCGATTATTTATTCCTACTAAGGAGACACCATCCAAGGCTAACACACGGTCAAGTTCTGCCAAGCTATGGACTTCAATCAAGGCTGCCATTTTCAAGTTATTAGCAATTTTCAGGAAGTATTTCAAATCTTGATCGCCCAGGATAGCCGCAATCAACAAAATCGCATCCGCACCGTGAATCCGTGCCAAGTATATTTGGTAAGCATAAATAATAAACTCTTTGCATAATAGGGGCAAATCTACGGCAGCCCGAACCTTGGCTAAGTTTTCAAAACTACCTTGAAAGAACTTGACATCGGTTAGCACCGAAAGACAACTAGCTTTGCCTTGCTGATAAGATTGGGCGATCGCTACTGGGTCAAAATCTTCTCGGAAAACGCCTTTACTTGGTGAAGCTTTTTTAACTTCGGCAATCAATGCTGGCTTCGTCTTACCTTGACGCAAAGCAGCCACAAAATCACGAGTTGGCGGTGCAGTGAGTACTTGCTTTTGCAATTCTTGTAAAGGAACCTTTTCCCGCATCAGGTCATATTCTATTTCTTTCTGCCAGACAATTTCTTCCAAGATATTGTTTGGCGCTGAATCAGGCACGGCAGCCTGGTAACGCAATATCGATACATCAATAGCTGGATTAGGGGAACGACGACGGATTTGCATAAATTAGGGAATGGGGATTGAGGACTAGGGATTGGGGATTAGGGATTGGGGATTAGAGACTAGAGACTAGGAATGAATTCTTCCCAATCCCCAGTACCCAGTACCCAGTACCCAATCCCTAAATAGCGATCGCTCGTTTATAAGCTTCGTCCAAGACTTCGGAGAGTGTTGGGTGGGCGTGAACTAAATGTGCGAGGCTTTGAACGGATTGACGGTTTGCGATCGCGGCTGACGCTTCATGAATTAAGTCTGAGGCGTGCAGTCCGAAAATGTGAACGCCTAAGACTTCTCCTGTATCTTTGCGATATATCACTTTGGCAATACCGTCGGCTTCATTTTCTGCCAACGCTTTGGAATTCCCTTTGAAGTAACTCCGACTTGTGGCGATTTCAAACCCTTCGGTTTTTCCTAATTCCTTCGCTGCGGTTTCTGTTAAACCTACATAGCTGACTTCTGGGTGGGTAAAAGCTGCTGCGGGGATGCTGCGATAGTCTACTATTCTTTCCCTCCCAACTATATTTTCTACCGCGATGATGCCTTGAGCAGAAGCCGCATGTGCTAACATCATCTTCCCATTAGCATCACCAATTGCCCAGACATTTGGTACTACTTCACCGCCTGATAGCACAGCCATGTGATCGTCAACTGGAATAAAATTCCGCCGATCGAGTTCTATGCCCACAGACTCCAAACCAAGATTTTTGGTCGCTGGGATGCGTCCTGTAGCCACCAAGCAAGCATCTACTTCGATGACATCTACATCTTCTTTGGTTTTGAAATCTGCTAACTCAATTACCACAGGCGAACCAGGGGTGACTTTTTTGGCGTATATCCCTACTTTCGTTTCAATATCGCGGGGAGTAATCAACACCCGTTCGGCAAGTTTGGCAATATCGCGGTCAAATCCTGGCATTAACTGATCTAGGGCTTCAATCAAGGTGATTTCACAACCCAAAGCTGAGTAAACATCAGAAAATTCCAAGCCGATGTAACCACTACCAATAATCGCCACCCAGTCTGGTAACGACTCCAACTTTACACCTTGGTCGCTGGTAAAGACAGTTTTACCATCTACTTCAATCCCTGGAGGTACAAAAGGAATTGAACCAGGGGAAAGGATGATGTCTTTGGCTGTGATGATTTTTTCGCCACCGTCTCCGGTGACAGAGACTTTTTGCGCCCCAGCGATTTTTCCCCAACCTCTGATAATATCGACTCCTAGACGTTTGAGACTGTTGGTTAAGTCCCCTTGAATTTTTGAGACGAGATTATTAGCATGATTAGCGATCGCTTGGCGATCGAATTCCACGTTACCAATTTGAATTCCCAGCGATTTGAGGTGGTGGGCATCGCGTAACTCCCGCACCCGCCCAGATGCCGCCAGCAGTGCTTTAGAAGGAATACAACCCCGATTAACACAGGTTCCTCCCATATCAGCAGCTTCAATAATCGCTGTTTTTAAACCACAACTTACGGCGTGTAAGGCTGCACCATGTCCGCCTACACCAGCGCCGATAATGACTAAATCGTAATCAAATCCTTGACTCACGTTAGGTTCCCCGTCTGCTTCGCCTATTTATTCTCAACTTGACTGACAATCAGCGCAACCCCTTTAACAGTTATCAGTTATCAGTTGTCAGTTTTGTTGCTGGGTTTAAGCCCCCAGCACATAGTTATCAGTGAACACTGGAAACTGCTAACTGATTTAAATCCCCTACCATCCGCCTGATAACTACTTATTGATTTAACGTTCGGGTGTTGCTAACTTCAATTATGATTCACTGACTTCGTGCGAAAAGATGGATGTTTTCAGTAATTATAGTCAAATCTAGATACTTATTTTTTTTATACTCTAAAGGTGAGATGCTCCCGATGGGGGAGCAGGGAGCAAGGGAGAAGAGTTTTCCCCCCTGCCCCTCTGCCTCTTTTCAATTCCCAATTCCCAATGACTAATAACTTTACAGCGCCATCGCCTAACACCTAAGCTGGATTTAGGATTCATCCAGAGGATTTACACAGGCGATTGCTCGATGTCTATTCCCCAAATTACTGAATTTACTATCCGCCGTCATGCCAACACCAAATCTTTCCAACGCGGCGAGGCATACTATGAGGCTGGTGCTGTTCATACTGTTACCCAACGTGGTCATCTGCTTCAAGCCGAAGTTGCAGGTACTGAAGCAAGACCTTATCATGTCAATTTGAGTTTCGATAGCAGTGGGTTAACCTCGGCAAACTGCACCTGTGCCTACAACTTTGACGGTTGGTGCAAACACATTATCGCCACGATGCTTGTCTGTGCGCGTGATTCAGAAAGTATTGAACAGCGCCCCACCCTAGAACAACTACTCAATCGCCTGGATAATATCCAAACTCAAAGGCTGCTGCAAGAGTTGGTAAATGAATACCCACCACTAATTGAGGCGATTGATCGTCATGTAGGTTGGATGACGAATCCGATTATCGAGCAAACAACCATAAGACCTGTACACCGCCTGACTATTGATCCGGCTCCCATTCGGCGGCAAGTCCGGCAAATCATTCGGGATGCTGTGCGCTTCTTTGAGGAAGGGTGTGAAGAAGACCCAATTGCTGAAGAATTGGTGAGTGTGGTGCAAACTGCGGTAGGTTTTAGCGAACGGGGAGAGGGCGAAAATGCGATCGCTATTTTAGAAGCGATTACCTTTACTTGTGTGGAAAATTGGGACGACATTGCAGATTACGGCGCTGAAAATGATGAAATTGTCGGGGAATTAAATGAGGCTTGGTGTGAAGCAATTCTGACTGCTGAACTTACCCCAGAAGAAAAAGTTGATATTCAAATAAATTTGGAAGCTTGGCAAGATGAGTGGAATGCTGATTTTAGCCTAGTGATGGAAGCTTTACGTCAAGGTTGGGATTATCCGCCCCTAGTGCAAGTTCTCCAAGGTAATATTACCGAAAGGGGAGCTTGGGAAGAAGACGTACCAGACTATGCAGATGATTTGGCACTAATTCGGCTAAAAATTCTTGAACGTCAGGAACGTTACCAAGAATACCTCTATTTAGCAGAAGCAGAAGGACAAACCCAGCAGTATCTCACAATGTTAGGGCGTTTGGGCAGAGTAGAAGAAGCAGTTGATGCTGCTCAAACCCAGATGAACTCAATGGAAGAGGCCTTTGCCCTAGCGAAAACACTAAGCGAACAGGGGGCATTACAGCAAGCACTAGATATAGCCCAGAGTGGGTTAAATTTACCAGGTAATTGTCAGCACGAATTAGGAATTTGGACAAGTGATTTAGCTGTTGAGTTGGGTAATAGTGAAGCTGCTTTATTAGCAATTAAAGCGGCTTTTCAAGTCAAGCCCTCCTTTGTTGACTATGAAAAGATGGCAGAATTAGCTGGGGAAAACTGGGAAACTGTCAAAATAGACTTGCTGAGAATTATTCGTACTTATAGTGGTTGGGGAACAGAATCAGCCAAAGTGGATATATTATTGCATGAGGGGCTAATTGATGATGCAATTGCGATCGCTAGTGAACTCAGTTCTTATTATTCAGAATTGATTCATCGCGTCATGAATGCCGCTATTACTCACAATCCTACTTGGGTGATTGCTAATGCGCGTCGCCGTGCCGAAAAGATTATGGATGGAGGTAAGGCAGAATATTACTACTATGCGGTTGAATGGTTAAAAAAAGTCCGTGCCGCCTACTTGGAATCTGGGAAGAAAGCTGACTGGTTAAGCTATCGTGAAAACTTGATGCAAACCCACGCTCGTAAACGTAAATTGATGGGAATGTTGCAGCAAAGGGATATGGAATGAAAGGGGATTGGGAATTGGGAATTGGGAATTGGGCATGGGGAATTGGGAATGGGGAATTGGGAAAACTAGGTTGCGCCACTTGCGGACAAGGCTTTAAACCTTTACCTTTTTTCGTGAAAACTATTAAACGGTGAAATTAATTATGCGTTTACTAAAACCTTTGTAGAGACGTAGTATTGCTACGTCTTTACTTTCTTTTTTACTCAGATTTATAATCGATGCTTTTAAATCTGCATTAACCATATTATTGAGCTTTGAAATTGCTTTTAAATTGAGATTTGCCCAAGATATTAACTTTAACGACAAAAGATGAAGTAAGATTCACATTTGAGACAGTTTCCGTATAATTCCATAGTTACGGACAAAAAATAGTGCAGTGCGATGATTAATAAATATCCTCAGAATCTTATAGCGTCCCATTTACCACTGAGTATGCTTGTATTATTCAGCAGCATATCCTCTAATCCACTCAAAGCTCAGGCTGTTGATACTACACAATTACCAACTAGTACTTTCATCCTTTCACAACAACAACTCCCACCACCACAAGATTTACAACCACCCTTACCTTCGCCAGTTCCCCCACCTGAACTGCCTCAGCCACTTCCCTCACCAGCAGAACTATTTCCCCCCTCTGTCCCAACTCTCACACCTAATGAACCACTACCTGGTAAGTTTCCTCAAACTATTGTTGTTGAACGGTTTGAAGTTGTTGGTAGTACAGTTTTCAGTCCTGAAGAATTAGCCAAAGCTACTGCTGAATTTACCAAACGACCGATCTCGCTGACCCAAGTGTATCAAGCACGCTCTAAAATTACCGATCTATACGTCAGAAATGGTTATATTACCTCTGGTGCATACATCCCACCCCAAACAATCCAATCCGGTGTTGTAAAAATTCAGGTGGTTGAAGGTAAATTAGAAGATATTCAAGTAACTGGAACTCGGCGGTTGAACCCGAATTATGTCCGCAGCCGACTAGCAATAGCTACATCACCGCCTCTGAATCGCCAGCGTCTACTAGAAGCACTACAACTCTTGCAACTGAATCCTTTGATTCAAAACGTTTCTGCTGAACTATCAGCAGGATCACGGACTGGTTCAAGTCTTCTAGAAGTCAAGGTTAATGAGGCAAAAACCTTTAGTAGCCAGATAGTTCTTGATAATGGGCGATCGCCTAGTGTTGGCAGTTTTCGCCGCCGATTACAATTGAATGAAGCCAACTTATTGGGATTGGGAGACGCTCTAGGTGTCGCTTACACTAATACTGATGGTAGCAACTCCCTTGACGCGAACTATACATTACCACTCAATCCCCGCAATGGCACACTGACTTTCAACTATGGCATCACATCAAGCAATGTCATTGAACCTCCTTTCAAGGTTTTAGATATCCACTCAGATTCTCGCTATTACGAACTGACATTCCGCCAGCCAATAGTTCAAACTCCGACACAAGAATTCGCCCTTGGATTGACAGCCTCCCGACGGGAAAGTGATATTTCGTCCTTTCTACAAAGAGAAGGGTTTCCCGGCTCTGTACTTTCGCCTGGGGCTGATGAACAGGGACACACTAAGGTATCTGCATTCCGATTTTTTCAAGAATGGACTAGTCGTAACAGCCGTCAAGTCATCGCTCTGCGCTCTCAATTTAGTTTGGGTATAGATATTTTGAGTCCCACGATTAATCAAAATGCTCCCGATAGCCGTTTTTTTGCTTGGCAAGGGCAAGCGCAGTGGGTACGCCTTTTAGCTCCTGAAACCTTACTATTACTTCGTTTAAATACGCAACTTGCATCTAGAACACTTCTGCCTTTGGAGCAATTTGGCTTAGGTGGACAGGATAGCGTTCGGGGCTACCGTCAAGATTACCTATTAACGGATAATGGCACTTTTGTCTCTGCGGAAGTTCAAGTACCAATTCTGCGCTTACCCAAGATAGATAGCACGTTACAGGTGATTCCCTTTGTGGATTTTGGTGTTGGCTGGAATAGTTCAGATAAAGAGAATCCCAACCCTAATACTTTAGCTGCTGTTGGTCTGGGGTTGCGTTGGTCACAAGGCGATCGCTTCACTGTTCGTCTTGATTGGGGCGTTCCTTTAATATCAGTTGAATCAAATGAGAGAACATTACAAGAAAACGGTCTGTATTTTAGTTTACTGTATAATCCTTTTTAAAATTTAGGTGTTAGAAACAGTTTATTCTTTTACCTCATCTACAATAGATTTCTCTAACGAGACGCTACTTCGACCTAGGAGTACATTAACAAGAGGTTCTTGCCATTAAAAACTAAAAATCAGACGGTTATTTATATAATTCGGAGTTTCTCCACCACTTAGAATAAAAACCCGTAAATATACTATATATTCTTTTCAGTGTTTGATTTTATTCTGGGTATCCTAAGAAAGACAAGGTTGGGCTGAATAGACGAAGGGACAAAGCTGATAACTTATCTCTGGGACTTCCAGTTAAAAATTTTCCAACCAACAATCGTGGTTGTAGGGTGTGTTATCGCGACAAGGTAACACAACTGTTATCTGTAGGTGGTACGTTACTGGCCATAACATACCCTACTGGATAATTTATTTTTTGGAAGTCCAAATGAGTCTAGAAAACAGCTATAACTTCTACCGCAAAACTGATTGAATAATTAGCCATATTATTCAAGAGGTCAATCATAAATAAAATGGTTGGTTTGAAACTCACACCAATTTTGTGATGCCTGCGGCGGGCTACGCCTACGTAGGTGGTGACAAATTTTATGAAGTAAGTTTTGCTAGAAGTTAAGACTTTCAGACCGCACTTCTGGGAGTTGTATTTTTCAGACTAAGACAAAAATATATGAGAATTTGAGGAACAGCCATGCTAGGAAATGAGCGGGAAAAAATACGCCATCTGTTGGTCATCAAAGACCTGCAAGGGCGGAGAACTGTCCCCCTGCTAGAGACTACTTATTCTCTGGGGCGGCATCCTGCAAACACCATTGTCTTGGTTTCCCGGTCAGTATCAATGCAACACGCAATTTTGTTGCGAGTAACTGTTCCAGAGACTGACCAATATGGCTTCCAGATTATTGATGGCAACTTCAAGGGGAAAGGAAGTACTAATGGCTTATTTATAAATGGTACTAAATCCTTTTCTCATAATCTTAGAAATGGAGATACCATTGACTTTGGTAGTCATCAAGCTCAGGCTAAATATTATGCTATCTCCAACATTTCAGAAGAAGCATTTTCTGAATCTTTTGATGTTGAAGATTTATCTGGTTTTCTATCAGAGCAAGCCAGTCCTGCCAATCCTTTTCAAACCCTAGCTATCGATCCCAGCTTGGAAGCAGCTAGTGAGTCTGCCTTAGCTCGCCTAGCATCTTTCCCTGAACTTATCCCCAATCCAATTGTTGAAATGGATTTTGAGGGAATAGTGACTTACATCAATCCTGCTGCTACTCTCAAGTTTCCCAAACTCAGGGAAGTTGGGACAGAGCATCCAATATTAGCAGGACTTTTGAGTACAGTTAAGAATTTAGAAAAAAATTCTTTTGTGCGGGAGGTGGAAGTAGATACAGAAGTTTTTGAACAATCCGTTCTCTACCTTCCTCAAAGTGATTTAATTAGAACTTTTATTATTAGGGATATTACAGAGCAGAAACAAGCTACAGCCGAATTGCGTCAGCGCGATCGCTTGCTGCAAGCAGTTGCAGAAGCCGCTAATTATTTGCTGGGGGAAATGAATTACGAAACTGGTATTGAGCGGGCTTTAGCTATACTGGGCGAAGCTGCCAAAGCAGATCGTGCTTATCTTTTTCAGAACCATCCCCATCCTGCTACAGGGGAAATAGCAGTCAGTTTGCGGTTTGAATGGACGCAATCTTTAATTGAATCTACCCACCAGCATTGGCAAAATCAGGTTTATCAAGGTTCTGGATTAGCCCGTTGGTATACTGTTCTTTGTAGCGGCCAGTCAATTAGTGGACTCACCCAAAAATTTCCTGTGGTCGAACAAGAATTCCTCATTAGAGATGGCATTCAATCCCTTCTTTTGGTGCCTCTCCGCTTGGAAAATGAGTGCTGGGGCTATCTTGGCTTGGCAGACTGCACCTTTGAGCGTCATTGGTCAAAGCACGAAGAATCCACACTTTTAACAATGGCCGCTAGTATCATTGGTGCCCGGCAACGTCAGCAAGTAGAAGAAAAGATTCGCTATCAAGCCCTCCATGACATGCTGACAGGGTTGCCCAATCGCCTACTATTTAACGAACTGCTTAATAAAACTCTGCCCAATGCCACTCGGAATGGCGAAAGTTTAGCTGTGATCTTCCTCGACCTGGATCGCTTCAAGGTAATTAATGACACTCTGGGGCATACTTTGGGAGACCAATTGTTAAAAAACGTCGCTCAAAGACTACAAGATTTACTCAGAGGGGGAGACACTATAGCCCGTTGGGGAGGCGATGAGTTTACTATCTTACTTCCACGAGTCACTGATATTGAAGAAGTAACGCAAGTGGCGTACAGAATTTTACAAACCTTAGAAGATCCTTTTTATCTCCAAGGGCATGAACTTTATGTGACTGCTAGCCTTGGTATTGCGTTGCTTGATAAGAACAGTCCTGATGCTGAAACACTAATCCAGCACGCAGATGCCGCTTTATACTACGCCAAAGACAAAGGGCGAAATAACTACCAATTCTATAGTGTTTCTCTGAGCGCCAAGAATCCTGAACTTCTAACTTTAGAAAAAAGTTTGCGCTATGCCCTAGAACGTGAAGAATTTACGGTGTTTTATCAGCCTCGTGTGAACATTGCCACAGGAGAAATTACTGGTATGGAGGCTCTGTTGCGTTGGCAGCACCCAGAAATGGGATTGGTTGCACCTAGTGTCTTCATTCCTCTCGCCGAAGAAAGCGGATTAATTATCGCCATCGGCGAATGGGTGCTACGGACAGCCTGTATGCAAAATAAAACCTGGCAAGATTCAGGATTGCCACCTATAACTATGGCTGTCAATCTTTCTCTGAAGCAGTTCCGCCAACCCAAATTGGTGGAGATTATAACCACAGTTTTAGAGCAAACGGGTCTAGATGCCCACTTTTTAGAATTAGAAATTATGGAAACCACAGCTATTGAGGACTTGGGTTTTACCAGAACGGTGTTAGAGGAGCTAAAGCAGATGGGTGTTAACATCTCCATTGATGACTTTGGTACGGGTCACTCCTCGCTCTCGCGCCTACAGCTTTTGCCACTCCACAATCTCAAAATAGATCAGTCTTTCATGAGAGATTTGCAGCCGGATTCCAAAGTAGCTCATATTATCCAGGCCATAGTTACCTTGGGACACAGCTTGGGATTGAAGTTGACAGCCGAAGGGGTGGAAACAGAAGAGCAATTGGAGTTCTTGAAATCTATCAGCTGTGAGGAGGTACAGGGCTATTTCTTCTATCGCCCACTTCCTGAACAGAAAGCGACAGAAATCCTCGAAAGTAAACGACCGACGATCTAGTACAAGAAAAAACTGTTTGTACCAGTAACGATACAATATAATCCGTAATTCCTAATTGAATAGGGGTTGATACCCGCGTTTCTATAAACAGCGTGTTTTGTGTCAGGGTTAAAATTCAGTCACAAAACATAATTACGAATTACGAATTGTTTATTGTCCTGCTGCCGACCTTTTTCGTCCTATGCTGCCAGTCATCTATTCCGACGAATTTTTAGATCACAAGACTGGAAAATATCATCCCGAAAAACCAGAACGTTTAAGTGCGATCGCAAATGCCCTAAAAGCAGCTACATTCGCAGATAAAATTGACTGGCGATCGCCCACACCAGTATCAGAACAGCCATCACTGATGTCTATGTTGGTTAAGGCTCATAGCCCAGCTTACATCAAAAAACTTTGGCAAATTGCTTCTAGTGGCGGCGGCCCTTTGGATGGAGATACGCCAGTTTCCCCACGCAGTTATGATGTGGCATTGTTGGCAGTCAGTGCATGGCTAGATGGGGTTGAGGCTGTGTTAAAGTCGGCTAATCCAGCTTTTGTATTGGCACGTCCCCCAGGACATCATGCAGAAAGTGATGCTGGGATGGGCTTTTGCCTATTTTCTAATGCTGCGATCGCCGCTTTCTTTGCCCTCGAACAACCCGGAATTAACCGCGTCGCCATTCTCGATTGGGATGTGCATCACGGTAATGGTACTCAGGCGATCGTCGAAAGTGAAGCACGTATCGCCTACTGTTCCCTACATCAATATCCATGTTATCCCGGTACTGGGAGAGCCACAGAACGCGGCTTTCATAATAATGTATTAAATTTACCAGTACCTCCTGGTAGTGATATTGCAGTATATCAGCCACTATTTGAAAGACAAGTCATACCGTTTTTAGCCAACTTTCAAGCGGATTTGCTGATTGTAAGTGCTGGTTATGATGGCAATGCCGCAGATCCTCTAGCAAGTATCAATTTGCAGCCAGAAGACTATGCTTTATTCACTAATTATTGTCTAGGGTTAACTCGTAAAATTCTGTTTGGCTTAGAAGGTGGTTACGATTTTGATACTCTTTCTCAATCAGTTGTAGCGACAATTGAACCCTGTCTACTTTAACTTTCCTTGTTCCCCTCATTACCGAACAAAAGTTCACAAAAATCAAGCAGGACAAGGTTTATTGAACTGAAGAGTTGGGGACAAGTCTCTCCCCCTTTCTTCCTTTCAAGGATAAGTTCTTTAGCATATCGAAAATAGTTGAGAAAATTCTCAAGTGTTTAACGTAGTTTGGTCGTTTCAGGATTTAAACATCGGTTGAAATAGTTAAAAAATGACCAAATACAAAATATCTACCCTTGTAAGCCCTTTTCTTCCTTGTTTCTTCTTCACGCCCCATACTTAATGCACTTTTTTCTCAAGTTCATCAAATCTTCAGAAATAAAAATTTTGAATGGGGTTCTGAAAGAGCTAAAGTTTTGTTAAGATGCAATTGCTAGCAGTTTCTCAGCGAAATTCACCTATCAGGGTGTGGAGAAATAAAAAGTACTAGCAGCACAAATTTCAAAAGGTGAAGCAATGACCACCTATATTTTTTTCGGTGAAGCCCTACGGATGTTAACTAATGCCTATTTGATATCAGCAGTACTGTTAATAGCAGCTTCTGGTATAGGTTTAGCGGTAATTGAAACAATAGAAAAGGCAGGAGAACGCTAAGTTTACAAATGGCAATTGTAGTTCTTGCCAAAAACCATTGGGTGCAAGTGTTCGCCGTGGATAAATCTTGGGAATACTAAAGCATGAAAGTCTCACAGCGTTACAGTCTTACCTGTAAATCTACCAAACATACAGGTAACTGTAGCGCTATTGAGACTCTAGCCAAGGAGTTACTACAGATGAGTCTATTCGACACTGTGTTGGGTACAGAAAACCAAACCCAAGCAGCACTCAATTCAGCGGAAGCTTTTGCTGTTATTGTCTTGGCGGCAACAGCTTCAGACGGTTATCTTTCTGTTGAGCAAGCAAATTCTATCACTTTTGTGCTGTCTCGGATGAAACTTTTTACAGGTTATCCTCATGAGATGATGAATAGGCTGTTTGACCAAATCTTGGGTATTCTCAAGGGCGATGGTTTTAACGCTTTATTTGATGCAGCAAAGGATTCTCTATCTCAAGACTTGCGGGAATCAGCGTTTGCAGTAGCCACTGATTTCGTCTTAGCTGAAGGTGTTGTAGCTGAAGAAGAAAAAAGCTTCTTAAACGATCTATATCAAGCTTTAGGCGTTTCTCGTGAGATAGCACTACAAATCATGCAAGTAATCTTAATTAAAAACCGGGGATAGGAAAATAAAGCATCTGCTTAATTAAACTATATAAATAGCTTCTAAAAAAGGCGTGCCAAAGGACTTAAGCTTCTTTGGCACTATTTTTGGTGTTATTGTGAATAGACTTAAATTTGGGACTTTTTCGAGAAGTCCCAAATATTGTTGTTCAATGCAGTATTGTGTCATAATTCGATTTTATAATTTTGAACTTTAAATTGTAAATTATTTATGCGTTGTTCTGCCACCCTATCCCAACTGGTTGAAGTTCTTTTGGCCAGTCCGATAAACTTATCTGAAACTGCTTTAACACAAGTAAGTTGCGGTATACAAACAGATAGCCGTACCTTGAAGCTAGGTGAAGTATTTGTCGCTTTGCGAGGCGATAAATTTGATGGACATAAATTTGTGCCAACTGCGATCGCAAAGGGTGCAATAGCTGCAATTGTAGATTTTGAATACGAAAATCCCGGTTTACCAGTATTGCAGGTAAAAGACACCCTCAAGGCATATCAACAAATTGGCAGATGGTGGCGCGATCGCTTTAATATTCCTGTAATTGGTGTAACTGGTTCCGTGGGTAAAACTACAACCAAAGAATTGATCGCCGCAGTTTTAGGAACAAAGGGACGAGTTCACAAAACTTATGGAAATTACAACAACGAAATTGGTGTTCCGAAAACTCTCCTAGAACTTGGCGCAGAAAATGACTACGCTGTGATTGAAATGGCGATGCGGGGTAGGGGACAAATTGCCGAACTTACACAAATAGCGCGTCCAACAATTGGAGTAATTACCAATGTAGGGACGGCACATATTGAGTTACTGGGTTCCGAAGAAGCGATCGCTGAGGCAAAATGTGAGTTGTTAGTTGAAATGGCTGCTGATAGTGTGGCAATTCTCAATCACGATAATCTTTTATTAATGGCCACGGCGGCAAAATTTTGGCACGGAGAAGTTTTAACCTACGGCTTTTCTGGTGGGGATATTCAAGGGGAGTTAATTGATAACGAGACTGTGGAAGTTGCCGGAATCCAACTACCTCTACCGCTACCCGGCCGTCACAATGCGATTAATTTTTTAGCAGCTTTAGCGGTGGCAAAAGTGTTGGGGATTGATTGGGCAACCCTTAAAGCAGGTGTAGAAGTAGATATGCCCACAGGACGATCGCAGCGATTTACCTTACCCAATGATGTGATAATCTTAGATGAAACTTATAATGCTGCACCAGAAGCGATGATTGCATCGTTGCAGTTATTAGCAGACACACCCGGAAAGCGGAAGATTGCCGTATTGGGTGCAATGAAAGAATTAGGAGAGCGATCGCAGCAGTTGCACCAGCGAGTGGGAGAAACAGTGCGAAAGTTGAATTTAGACGGTTTGTTGGTTTTGGTAGATGGAGAAGATGCCGAAGCGATGGCTCAAAGTGCCGAAGGTATCCCATCGGAGTGTTTTGCAACTCATGCCGATTTGGTGGCTAGGTTGAAGACATTTGTGCAAACAGGCGATCGTTTATTGTTCAAAGCCGCTCATTCTGTGGGATTAGATCGGGTTGTCAATCAGTTACGTGCAGAATTTACTCAATGAATCTACCGCTAGAAACCCAACGTCTCAAACTACGAGACCTTGTAGAATCGGATTGGCTAGCGGTTCATCAATACGCTAGCGATCGCGAAGTTGTGCGTTATTTGACTTTTGGCCCTAATAGCGAAGAAGATACCAAAAACTTTTTGCAAAGAGAGATTTCATTACAAGGAGAAGAACCCCGTCAACATTTTGCCTTAGCAGTGACTTTAAAAACCCAACAGCAATTAATTGGTATCTGTCGCATATCCGTTAAGGATATTGATAATAAAACAGGCTCTATTGGATAATGTTTTACTAAGAAATTTTGGGGACAAGGATATGCAATAGAAGCTGTAAAAGCAGTTGTGTCATTTGGTTTTCAGGAGTTAGGCTTACATCGCATATTTGCGACTTGTCATCCAGAAAACATTGATTCAGAACGAGTTATGCAAAAAATTGGAATGCAGCAAGAAGGATATTTGCGAGAACACCATTGGATTAAGGGAGAATGGCGAGACTCTTGGCTATATGCCATCCTTGAGCATGAATGGAGAAGTCTAGATTTCAGACGTTGTTGGAAAGGCTAGGGCTGCTACTGTAACGTCTTTGATAAAGAATTGCTCCCAAATTAGTCACCAAACACGTGATTGCTAGCCACAACAAGATATAAGTAGGAGCCATCACCACGCCAATCATGAACCAAGTATATACGTGCAGGATCATTACAGAAGCGAAAAAGCTAGCAATTCCAGCAGATTGCCACACTTGATGTGATGGGCGACGTAAGGCTACCAGAGCCATTGTTAAAATTGTGACAAGCAAGTTTGCTGGAACGAGAAACGCACAAATACTTATGCAGTTACCACGAGAGAACTCTACTAAGGTGTTAAAATCGAGCATTAATGTTGTTGGGATAGATGTTAGCTTTTTAAGAACTTAATTTATTTTAAAATAACTAAATTTACATTAACAGGTGAGTGAGTAATCACATTGCAAACATAACATAAATTAAAATATTGAGTTGCGTTTTGATACTACTCAATAGTTAGTTAATTGTAAAGATTTTGGATAAGTAGGGTGGATGTTTTCCACCCTAGCTGAATTAACCCGGTAAAATCACGGTATCGATAACGTGTACCACGCCATTATCAGCTTCGATATCTGCTGCTAAAACTGTGGCATTTTTAACTTCAAAACCATCTGAAGAATGAATTTTAATAGGTGAACCTTCCACAGAATTAACCGTGCCGAGTTCTGCCAAATCAGCCTTTAGCAGCTTTCCGGGAACGACATGATACTTTAAAATCCGCGTTAGCTGGGGAATATTCTGCAACAGAGTTTGGATAGTTCCGGCTGGTAATTTGGCAAAAGCATCGTCATTGGGTGCAAACACAGTGAACGGGCCAGGACTTTTCAATGTTTCTACTAAACCAGCAGCTTGTACAGCCGCTACTAGTGTTTTGAAAGACTCAGCCGTAACTGCAATATCAACAATATCAGCCATATATGTTACCTAAATTTCTGCAAAATATTTTAAAGGATAATAAACCTATTTGAAGTTTTATTAAATAGGGAGTGGGGATAAGAGGCAGGGGAGCAGGGGGCAGGGGGCAGGGGGCAGGGGATAGGGGAGGCAGGGGACCGGGGAGGCAGGCGGGGACAAGGAGGACAAGGGGGACAAGGGGGAATTATTGAATAAGTCTCTCCCTTGTCTCCCCCTCTTCCTTGTCTACCTTGTCTCTTCTTCATGCCCAATGCCCAATGCCCAATGCCCAATGCCCAATGCCCAATTCCCAATTCCCAATGCCCAATTCCCAATTCCCAATTCCCAATGCCCATTAATTCTGATTAGCTTTCCAGTTTGCTAGATCGGTTAAAGAGCGATCGCGGTAACGTCCATAACGCTCCGGTTTACTTTTGATTTTCATTCCTAAATCAGGAAAAATCCCAAAATTGGGCGGCATTGGTTGGAAATGCTTCGGCGAAGCGGAACTAATAAATTCCAGTAACGCACCCATCATTGTTGTTGGTGGCAAAACTAAAAGTTCTTTACCCAAAGCTAATCTTGCTGCATTAATTCCCGCCAAGCACCCACCCGCAGCCGCAGCAGTGTAGCCTTCAGTACCAATCAATTGTCCAGCAGCTAACAATGTCGGACGTTCTTTAAATTGCAGAGTAGGATGCATTAACTGAGGGGCATTAATAAAAGTGTTGCGGTGCATCACTCCTAACCGCACAAACTCCGCCTTTTCCAAACTGGGAATTAGCTGAAATATGCGTTTTTGCTCACCCCAACGCAGATTAGTTTGAAATCCTACCATATTCCACAGTTGACCGGCTTTATCTTCTTGTCGCAACTGCACCACAGCATAAGGACGTTCTCCGGTGCGAGTATCTGACAATCCTACTGGCTTTAAGGGGCCGTAGCGCATGGTATCTTCCCCACGCTGTGCGAGTTCTTCTATGGGTAAACACGCTTCAAAAAATTTTGCCGTCTCGCGTTCAAAACCCTTAAGTTCTGTTTGTTCCGCTTTGCAAAGTTCTTCTCTAAAGTGCAAATACTGCTCTTTATTCATTGGGCAGTTGAGATAGGCGGCTTCACCTTTGTCATAACGTGAGGCCATAAAAGCAACGTCACGGTTAATCGATTCTCCGACAATAATCGGACTAGCGGCATCGAAAAAGCTGAGGTATTCCATCCCCGTAAAGCGTTGCAAATCTTCGGCTAAATCGGGACTCGTTAAAGGCCCGGTTGCCAAAACTACAATTCCTTCGGGAATGGCAGATACTTCACCCCGGCGAAATTCAATTAAAGGATGGCTGGCTAAAGCTTGAGTCAAGTCTTGGCCAAATTGTCCCCTATCGACGGCTAGCGCCCCACCAGCAGGTACGGCGTGTTCATCAGCTTTGGAAATGACGATAGAACCTAGTTGACGTAATTCTTCGTGCAATAATCCCGCCGCGCGATCGCTTGCCATTGCCCCAAAGGAATTACTACAGACTAATTCTGCCAAATGTTCTGTATGATGAGCAGGGCTGAAGCGTTTTGGACGCATCTCATGGAGAATTACCGATACGCCAGCTTGGGCTATTTGCCAAGCAGCTTCAGTTCCAGCTAGTCCACCTCCAATTACTTGTATCGGTTGTTGTTCCATAGTTAAATTTTTAGTTCCTAATATTATAAGTATTTGTCAGCATCACAGAAGTAAAATTAAATAAAAACACTTAATTCATAACTACTTCTGTAAATACAACAGTATAACAATTACAAATTATCTGTATCAATTCCCTTTTCTTTGAGTTTAGCTAGCAATTCTTGATAGCGATCGCGCTCTTTTTCTAATTCTTCTAAAGCCGCTTCCTTTGCTTGACGTTCTTGTTCCCGCAACTGGTCAATTTCTACAGGACTCAAAAACTTTTGTCCAGAAGGGGAAAAAATTTCCAGCGGATCCGATGTTAGCTGAAAACGGATTTCCAAACGCGGACTTACCCAGCCATTCATTTCTTCAATGACTTCAAAACTATCCCCAGAACGAAGTAATCCATTTAAATCATTCTTATCAGGATCGTAAATATAATATTCTTCCACACCGTAACGCTGGTAAAACTGCAATTTTTTGGTCATTTCTTTGAGGGTGTTACCTGGCGAGAGAATTTCAAATACTACCTGCGGGGGTATATTATCTTCATCCCACTGTAAATAGGAACCCCGTTTTCCTTTTGGTCTACCAAAGACTACCAGTGTATCAGGTGCTTGTTTAATATTAGGGCTTCCTTTAACTGGATACCAAAACAAATCTCCGGCAATAAATACATCAGCCGAGGATGCAAATAAGATTTCTAAATTTTCTTTAATTTTGACAATCCATGCAAATTGTTCTGTATTATCCGCCATTGGTTGCCCGTCACTTTCTGGGTAGATAACTTCGATTGGGGTTTCTGATGTGACTTGTTGTACCATTGCTGCACCTCCAAGTATGGGGTTTCTAGCTGATATTTTTAGTTAAGAAGATACGTAGATGCATTCGCACAGCGTCTCGTAGAGAAGCGGCTTGTAGTCAGACATAGCTTGTCTGAACTTATTCATTGAGAGGTATTTGCTGTACTGCTTGCTGGACTTGTGCAACATCCAAATCTAACGCCTGTGATATCTGTTCCACACTTAAACCTAGTGCTAGCAGTTTAGGTACAGCTTCTAATTTTGCCTCAAAACGACCTTCTTGTTTACCTTCTTGTTTACCTTCTTCTTTGCCTTCTTGTTTAGCTTCTTGATAAACCCGTGTTTGCTTCAATTCACTTAACCCAAACATCGCCTCTATCTCCTCTCGACTTATGTTAGGCAATTTATAAACTAAGATTGTCTCTATTAATTCTAGTAATTGTTTTTGTGGTAGTTGCAAATTTACCGCTTGCTTAGTACGGTTAATTAGAGACCATTTATAAAGTAAATCTTTAAATGGCTAGACGACGTAGCATAATTCGAGTCATAACGGCATATATGGCAGCTTCACTCATTTCAGTCAGACGTTCATAATCTTTACTCAAACGATGGTATTGGTTAAACCAGCAATCATGTTCTTTCTACGGGAGCATCTCACTTTTTAAAGTGGCTCAAACTGACAATAATCCATTGAGGTAAGCACAGCGATGGGCTAGGACTTGAGGCACATTTTCTCGTTTCCATTGTGCCCCGGAAATTTTTGTTCGACGGTCAACCTGTTTAACGGCAGATTCAACTGAACCTGAACCAATTGAACAAATTTCTTCAGCTTGATAATATTCGTAGTTGATAATGCGATTGCGATGCTTATCAAGATAACGGCAAAAGTTTTGTACTTGTTTGCCTTTACAATCTGTAAATAAGGCAATAGTAGCCTCAACTTGGCCTTTCCATAGTAGATTTTGTGCTTGTTTCAAGCGTTTTTGTGAACCCCCAACTTTGTGGAGGTTTTCTATTAAATGGAACCAATCAAGTATTTCTCGACGTTGTGCATCAGGTGCTAATTGGTCAATTATATTCCAAATGCCGTCATGTCCATCACCAATACAAGTGAGTGGGCTAGCCAGTGGTTGGTCATTAACCCAATCAATCACAATCTGATTATTCTGAAATGAAGTTCCCAAGATTCCGAGATGATGTAAGCTAATTGCTTTATAGCCAAGCCATGCACATATTTGACCTTTAGGAGTTCGGACACGGATGTTTCCACCATCGACGCTTAATTCTTCAATTGTCTGTTCTGGTGTTGGCAACTCAAAATTCTGGCGATGCACTAATCTCTGTTGACTGCTGTGAGAAACCTCTATGCCCGTAAAATACTTGATGTCTGATGCCGCATCTTCATAGCTGACATTCGCACTTACCCTCAAACAACAAGTTTCTAGATATGGACTCAGTTGAGTACTTGGTGCGACTTCTAATTCAATGGCTTGTTTGCTCGTTATTGCTAACTCTCCAAGAATGCTTTTGAGCCGTCGTTGGTATCCTGCGGTTGTCCCTGTAATCGTTTCGATAAAAAAACCCCTACTTCTGGCATAACATGCTTCTGCATTTGACTCCGCACTGCTTCTTCAATTGCTGCAAGATTTGTGAGCTTTTCTTTTGACGTATCTTCATACAATATTTTAGCAATCGCCTGAATATGTTTTTGAAGAGCTTGCTTTTGTTCTGGGGTCATCGGTAAGTAAATACACTCGTCTTACCTATCCTGACTGATTTTCGTCTTCTTTGCAAAAAACTGGGATGCTCCCCTTTCTACTACCCAACGCTTGGGTAAAACTTCAAACTCTTTATTAGTACGGCGCATGACTTCAACATGAGCTTGAATCATCAACCAAACAGCCAGCGCAAACTTATCACCGTCATAGCCTGAGTCAACCCAGATGACTTCAACTTTTTCTAATAACTCTGGTCGCTCCTCCAGCAGTTCCATCAAAGCATACGCTGCAAGCACTCTCTCACCAGCATTACCCTCACTCACAACCACTTTGAGCAATAGTCCTAGGCTATCAACTATTGTTTGCCGTTTTCTTCCCAAAACTCGCGCTTTCCACCATCAAAGCCGTACACATCCCCCTTTTTTCAGTCGTTTTTACCGACTGACTATCTGCCGCGATCGCTGTTGGTTGTGTTGACCTACCTAGTTTCTCCCTTAGTTTGTCACGTAGTGTATGGTTTAATTCTTCCCAAATACCGTATTTTTGCCATTTGCGATAATAGCTGTAAACCGTTGAACTTGGTGGAAAGTCTCCTGGTAGCATGTCCCATTGACATCCCGTTTTCAACTGATAGTATATTGCGTTGCATACTTCTCTCATATCAGTAGTCCTTGGATGTCCCCCAGATTTAGCTGGTGGGATTAAGGGAGCTAGAATAGCCCATTCTGAGTCACTCAGGTCGGTAGAATAAACCTTTCGAGTCATTGAACGCTACGTAAATGCACTGTCTCAAAAGTATCTTATCGTTATCATTTCATTTGATTAGTCCCCTTTAGATTTACTTTATAAATAGCCTCTTAGTTCTCTTGCGGTAGTAATAGTTGTATCTTCATTTTCAATTACTAATTTTAGGGTAGCAATACCTATTGGTAGTGATGCAGCTTCGCCTAATTCATCCAAGTAAATTATACTAATACGATTGCTGTTGAAGAATTCGTGGCAATCTTGTCGTTCACCAGTATCTATACTCCTTCTGGGATAAATCACCACTCCTCGCCAAGAATTTTTAGATTTCTTTTGCCGCAAATAGAGAAATGCTTCCGAAACTAGGCGCAAATAAATATCTGAATCTGGTTGAAATTGAACTTCAACGAAATAAATTGGATTTGCTTCGTCTTGAGTGGGAAGAAATACACCATCTATTCTAAAGGCAGTTTGCTTGATTTCAACTGAAGAGAATTGATAGGTATTTGCAGTCTCAGGAGAATTGCCAATTAGTTCAAAGAAGATACTGGGAAATTCTTGATTGAAATAGGCGATAAAATATAGTGTCAGTTTTCACTCTGGATGTTGTAGCACAGTTTTTAACTTCAGCAATTTTATAATGTGCTGCTCTCTGATTACAGAAATTATCACAGATGAAAACTAGCTATTTGGCAGCTTTATTGTATTTTTTGATCGTAAAATCCATGTTTATGGAAATTTGCGATCGCGCACTTCTACAGCATAATCTTGCACAGCTTTGGTAATCGTCTCCCGCAAGTTGGTGTAAACTTTGGCGAATGGTGGATGCTTTTCGGCAAGTCCAATTACATCTGAGGTAACTAAAACCTGTCCATCGCAGTGAGTTCCTGCACCGATACCAATTGTCGGAATCGTAAGTTTTTGTGTAATCTGCATTGCCAAATCTGCGGGGATATGCTCTAAAACTAGAGAAAATACACCTGCTTGTTCAAGAGCGATCGCTTCAAGTAAAATTCTCTCACTCGCTTCTTGAGTTTTCCCTTGTTGTCTTAAACCCAGTTGATGTACAGATTGCGGTGTCAAACCTACATGACCCATTACCGGAATTCCAGCTTCTACCAAACGGGCAATCGTTTCTGCGATTGCTGGATAACCACCTTCCAATTTTACCGCTTGAGCGCCCGTTTCCTTCAGTATCCGCCCAGCTGAATGCATTGCTTGCTGGAGACTTTCTTGATACGTCAAGAATGGTAAATCTACCACCACTAATGCACGTTTAACCCCTCGACGCACAGATTTGGCGTGGTATATCATCTCATCCAAAGTTATCGGCAGTGTTGTTTCATACCCTAGAACTACTGCCATAGAATCACCCACGAGGATTAAGTCTACACCAGCTGCATCGATGAGTTGAGCGATCGCATAATCCCAGGCCGTCAATGCCACAATTGAACGTCCCTGTTGTTTCCATTGAATTAATTGCTGGGTAGTGATTGCCATTTTTAATTAGGGGATAGGTGATAGGGGATAGGTTATAGGGAATAAGTGATAGGTGATGTGGGCTATTAGAAAGAATTCAGTCCCCTGTACCCTGTAACCTGTCCCCTAATCCCTACTTAACAGCGCGACTGAAAGCAATATGGGTTTTTGCACTGTCCGCTTTGGGCATTAACCAAGCTAGACCTTCACTAGTGCCAATCCATAGTTTATTGCTGATGTCAGGTAAAAGGGCAAGAACCCGACTAGAAGGAAGTCCAGCGACTTCTGCATCTAACACAGCGCCTGTATTTGGATTTAATCGTAACAAACCATTGCTAGTTCCAACCCAGACACTACCATCTTTAGCAAAACGTACCGCCGTCACATCACGCCCACGCAGGCGAGTCACAGACCTTAACACTGCACCAGTTTTTGGGTCAATGACTAGTAAATTATTCGGCATTCCCGCCCAAATTAAGCCTTCTGGACTGATAGCTAAAGCTTGAACAGTCGTCCCTGGTAAATCGGCAATCCGCTTCATAATCGCAGCACTAGCGGTATTTACCCGCACCAATCCATCAAGAGTACCAACCCACAATTGACCTTCAGCATCTAAAGTTAGGGTATTGGCGCTGACACCAGGCAGATTTTTTACTGTTGTCATAATTAAGCCTTGGTCAGGACTAATTAGGGCTAAACCGCTATCAGTTCCAGTCCACAAATAACCCCGTTTGTCAAGTAACAGTGACAAAACCCGTTTAGAAGGCAAAAATAAATTCTGTGCGGTGATTTCATTCGTGCGAGGGTCTACTCGAACTAGTCCGCCATAACTTCCTACCCACACACGTCCTACTTTGTCTTGGGCTAAAGCACCAATGGCAACATTCGGTAAGCTAACACGAGAAATAATCTTGCCAGTTTTAGGATCAATCCGCGATAATCCCCGCCAAGAACCTACCCAAAGATTACCTGTAACATCTGCTAGTAAGTTACCGACACGATAATCAGTTTCTGGCGAATTTTCTTGCACTCCGCGCTCATCGGGCAAGGATTCTACTCGCGGTGGCGGTGCAGAAGCTGGGTAAGCGGGGGTTAAATCAGATGGTTTAATGTCAGGAGTTTTTTGTGCCCATCCCATACTTGGCACAGCTATCAACCCCAGCAACATAGAAGTAATCAATAAACTAGTACGCTTGCAAAACAATACCACGGTGACATTTCCTTTGGAGACATTACCCCTAGCCATTACCTAACCTGGCTTTGGGTTAATTTCAGTGTTCCCCTAGCTGAGATTTTTTAAACGTCATCTGCAATTTTTCTCAAATTTTATGGGGATTGGGGATTGGGAATTGAGAATTAGGGATTGGGGATGGGGGAAAGAATTCTTATCAATCCTCACTCCTAACTCTTGTACAGACGCGATTAATCGTGTTTCCCGAAAAGCTTCTCTACAGTTATTGATAACACCTTGTAAAGCATTTGTAATAAAATGTTAAATCTTTATTTAATAACAAAACTAAATATATAAGTTCAAAACTTTGAAAGAATAACTTATCGAATTCTTGATATATTGTGAAATAAGTTACAAATTACGTGGTGTGTGATTTTTTATCTTTAGCTCACCACTCTGCTAAATCTATGTCAAGTAAATTCTTTGGTGGTATCTTTTCCAGCAACGGAGAAGATATAGGGAGTGTAAAGGCGGGAATGTGTGCCAGCCAGCCCAATCCCCTGAATACCCCGAATTGTAGGGGAATTATCTAAATCAAGCCGCAAAAAGCGGAATTTTTGGTGAAATTGAGAAGGTTTAGTTGGGTGCGAAAAAGAGGTAAAAAAGAATTTTGATTTGTAGAAAGAGGCAACAGTAGAAGCGCTAGGTCGTGTACCCCTAGAAGGGGATAACACTGGTGAGGAGGGCTACCACCGCTACCAAAGTGTCCGCCGCAAAAAAAACTGATACTCTTTGCAAAAAAACAACCCCTAACAAAAATTTTTCCCAATCTTCTCCCCGATGAAGGGGGGAAAAATTGAATGAGGGGAAGTTGCACAAAACGTGATTTGATAATTAACAAGAGTGATTTCAGGGAAGGATAAAATATGTCTTACGCTCAAACGAAGACTCAGAGCAAATCTGGGTATCAAGCCGGGGTTAAAGATTACAGATTAACTTATTACACACCCGATTACACACCAAAAGATACCGATCTTCTAGCTGCGTTCCGCATGACACCCCAGCCTGGTGTTCCTCCCGAAGAAGCAGGTGCGGCTGTAGCGGCTGAGTCTTCCACAGGTACTTGGACAACTGTGTGGACAGACTTGCTCACCGACCTCGATCGCTACAAAGGTCGTTGCTATGACATCGAACCAGTTCCCGGCGAAGACAACCAGTACATTTGTTACGTTGCCTATCCTTTGGACTTGTTTGAAGAAGGTTCTGTAACCAACGTATTGACCTCAATTGTAGGTAACGTATTTGGTTTCAAAGCTTTGCGGGCACTACGTCTAGAAGATATCCGCTTTCCAGTAGCTTACATCAAGACCTTCCAAGGGCCTCCTCACGGTATCCAAGTTGAGCGTGACAAGTTAAACAAATACGGTCGTCCTTTACTGGGTTGTACCATTAAGCCCAAATTGGGTCTTTCCGCTAAGAACTACGGACGCGCTGTATACGAGTGCTTACGCGGTGGTTTGGACTTCACCAAAGACGACGAAAACATCAACTCCGCACCATTCCAAAGATGGCGCGATCGCTTCTTGTTCGTAGCTGAAGCTATCAACAAATCCCAAGCAGAAACAGGTGAAATCAAAGGTCACTACCTAAACGTTACCGCTCCTACCTGTGAAGAAATGCTGAAGCGGGCTGAGTACGCAAAAGAACTCAAAATGCCCATCATCATGCATGACTACCTCACCGCAGGTTTCACCGCCAACACCACATTGGCTCGTTGGTGCCGTGACAACGGTATCTTGCTACACATTCACCGTGCTATGCACGCCGTAATTGACCGTCAAAAGAACCACGGTATCCACTTCCGTGTATTGGCTAAAGCCCTACGTTTGTCTGGTGGCGATCACATCCACACCGGTACTGTAGTTGGTAAGTTGGAAGGTGAGCGTGGCATCACAATGGGCTTCGTTGACCTGTTGCGTGAAAACTATGTTGAGCAAGACAAGTCTCGTGGTATTTACTTTACCCAAGACTGGGCTTCTCTACCTGGTGTAATGGCAGTTGCTTCTGGTGGTATCCACGTATGGCACATGCCCGCACTGGTAGAAATCTTTGGTGATGACTCCGTACTACAATTCGGTGGTGGTACACTGGGTCACCCTTGGGGTAACGCTCCTGGTGCAACCGCTAACCGCGTCGCCTTGGAAGCCGTTGTTCAAGCCCGTAACGAAGGCCGCAACTTGGCTCGTGAAGGTAACGATATCATCCGCGAAGCAGCCAAGTGGTCTCCTGAACTGGCTGTTGCTTGCGAACTGTGGAAAGAAATCAAGTTCGAGTTTGAAGCAATGGATACCGTCTGATCTGAGTTAACAGTTAAGAGTTAAGAGTTAAGAGTTAGGATTTGCATTAATTCATAACTCATAGCTCATAACTCATAACTCTTCAGGGCTGGGGTCAAGCATGAATCTTAAGCAAATTGCGAAGGACACAGCCAAAACTCTCCAAAGCTATCTGACTTATCAGGCTCTAAGGACAGTATTGGCACAGCTAGGCGAAACTAATCCGCCATTAGAACTTTGGTTGCATAACTTTTCGTCTGGCAAAATTCAAAATGGTGAGTCATTCATTGAGCAACTGTTGCGAGAAAAACCAGATTTGGCTTTGCGGATTATGACTGTCAGAGAACACATTGCGGAAGAAATAACGGAATTTTTACCGGAAATGGTTCGCACTGGCATTCAGCAAGCCAACATGGAGCAGCGTCGCCAGCATTTAGAACGCATCACACGAATAGACACATCTAACCCCAGTCTGCAACCAGAACAGCAAGCAACTTCAGATCCGAATCTGGATAACTTATCCAATTAGTTCGGTCAATTTAGTAGTAAAAAATCGCAACCCATTATCAAAAAGCTATGCAAACTTTACCAAAAGAGCGTCGTTACGAAACCCTTTCTTACCTGCCACCTCTGTCTGACGCTCAAATTGCCAAGCAGATTCAATACATTTTGAACCAAGGTTACATTCCAGCGATCGAGTTCAACGAAACTTCTGAGCCAACAGAATTATATTGGACAATGTGGAAGTTGCCTTTGTTCGGTGCTAAATCCACTCAAGAAGTATTGAGCGAAGTTCAAGGATGCCGTTCTCAATTCAACAGCAGCTATATCCGTGTTGTGGGTTTTGACAACATCAAGCAGTGCCAAGTTCTCAGCTTTCTTGTTCACAAACCCAATAAAGGTAGCAGATACTAAAGCAAGCGTTGCTCTAAATAATTAGTTTATCTACATAGGAGAGGTAGAATTATCTGCCTCTCCTATTTACTAGATTTTTTTTGAAACGCAGAGGGACGCATTAGCGAAGCGGTAGCGACGTTAGGAGCGTCAGCGTCTCGCAGAGAAGGAAAACGCAGAGCAACGCAGAGAATAACTCGGTGTCCCTTTGCGTAAACCTCTGCTTTTTTTTAAATACAAGAAATGGAATTACAGTATCTGCCGGAAGTAAGAATTTGCTTTGTTGGTGACTCTTTTGTTAACGGTACTGGGGACCAAGAATATCTTGGTTGGACAGGGAGAGTATGTGCTAATGCTAATAAAAAAGGTTATGACATTACTTACTATAATTTAGGAATTAGGCGTGATACGAGTACTGATATAGCAAAGCGTTGGTTACAGGAAGTATCGCTGCGATTACCCAAAGAATATGATGGTAGAATTGTGTTTTCTTTTGGATTGAATGACACAACATTAGAAAAGGCTAAAACTCGTGTGGATTTGGCAGATTCTATCAAAAATGCCCGTGAAATTTTAAGTAAAGCTCAAAATTTATATCCTGTTTTGATGGTTGGCCCAGCAGCATACGCACAAGAAGAACCTCAAAGAAAGCAGATAACTATAGATTTATCCAAACAATATACTTTGATTTGTAAAGAATTCAATGTACCTTATTTAAACGTTTTTCCGATATTAGAAAAATCAAACATTTGGATTAATGAAGCAAGAGCTAATGATGGTGTTCATCCTAGAGCAGGCGGTTATACAGAATTTGCTCAAATAGTAGAAAATTGGGACGCTTGGTTAAATTGGTTTCCTCTGACTTCATCGAGCATTCAAAGCTAGGATAGTGGTAACACCTGATTTTTATATCCAAAGGTGGTAACTATGCAACAAATTACTCTAGCTAAAGCATCTCGAAATTTAGCCGACTTAATTGAAGCAGCACTCAGTGGTGAGGAAATTATCATTATCAAAGATAATCAACCTGTTGTGAAGTTAATTCCTGTGTCGCCAGTTAAACGCCCCCGTCAACCTGGAAGCGCAAAGGGTTTAATTACAATATCTGATGACTTTGATGCACCACTTGAAGAGTTTAAGGAATATATGGAATGATATTACTGCTCGATACACATACTTTTATTTGGTATGTGACGGATAATTCAAGACTTAGTAATCAAGTAGTAGAATTAATCAATGATAAGAAGAATGAAATTTTGCTAAGTATAGCTAGTCTGTGGGAAACAGCTATTAAGCAAAATTTAGGCAAGCTTAGTTTCAATCAGCCATTTGAGATATTCATCAGACAGCAACTCAATCTCAACGATTTTAGTTTACTCGATATCAAAATTAACCACGTTACTGTTTTTGCTACACTATTTTTACATCATCGCGATCCATTTGATCTAATTTTAATTGCACAAGCACTTGTAGAAAATATACTTATACTGAGTGCTGATAAAATTTTTGATGCATATTCAATTGAGCGTTTGTGGTAATTAGCGCTCCTTTTCTACCAAAAGATAAATAAACAGTCATTACCAAAAAAACTTAACATTACTTTAGGCAGTGCTAGGCAAAGATAATTTTATGGGTTACTACATCGCTCCCCGCTTTCTGGACAAACTGGCTGTCCACATTACCAAAAACTTTCTAAAGCTTCCTGGTGTCCGAGTTCCCGTGATTTTAGGTATTCACGGACGCAAAGGTGAAGGTAAAACATTTCAATGTCAATTAGTCTTCGAGAAAATGGGTATCGAAGTGACTAATATCTCTGGCGGCGAATTGGAAAGTCCAGATGCAGGAGATCCGGCACGGTTGATTCGGCTACGCTATCGGGAGACAGCAGAACTAATCAAAGTACGCGGCAAAATGTGTGTACTGATGATTAATGATTTAGATGCCGGTGCTGGACGCTTTGATGAAGGTACTCAATATACTGTAAATACACAGTTGGTGAATGCCACATTGATGAATATTGCTGATAATCCCACAGATGTGCAGTTGCCTGGAAGCTATGATTCCACACCTTTACATCGTGTACCGATTATTGTCACAGGTAATGATTTCTCCACTCTCTATGCACCGTTAATTCGGGATGGACGGATGGAGAAATTTTACTGGGAACCCGACAGAGACGACAAGGTGGGAATTGTCAAGGGTATTTTTGAACAAGATGGGCTGTCACAGAAGGAAGTTGAACAGCTAGTTGATACATTTGTCAACCAGTCCATTGACTTTTTTAGCGCTTTGCGATCGCGCATTTATGACGAACAAATCCGCAACTACATCCATCAAGTAGGGTTTGAGCGGGTATCTTTGAGTGTGGTTAACAGCACTGAAGGTCCACCAGAATTTAAAAAGCCAGATTTCAGGCTGTCTCACTTAATCGAGTCTGGTAACTTCCTGATTGGTGAACAAAAACGGGTGGAAAATTCCCATTTGGTTGATGATTACAATCGACTCAATCGAGGTAGAAATTCTCAATCTGCACCACCGCCTGCGACACCTATTAATCAGTCGTCAAGTAATGGTGCAACTCAAGAAGCAAAAACTAATGGAAATGGATTCCAGAAGCAGGAAGGATCGAGTTCACATTTAACCCTGGATACACAAGCTCAAATTAGGCAATTATTGTCTCAAGGTTACAAAATTAGCATTGAACACGTCGATCAGCGCCGCTTCCGCATGGGTTCTTGGCAAACTTGTGTTCATAGCCATATTGATGCAGAGTCTGATGCAATATCAAATTTGGAAGCAACTCTAGCAGAATATAGCGGTGAATATGTGCGCTTGGTAGGTATCGATCCGAAAGCCAAGCGGCGGGTAGTGGAAACGATTATTCAGCGTCCAGATGGGAAAAATTAGGAGTAGATAATTGAGAAAGAGCGATCGCTTTTGTCAATTCTCAAACAACTGGAAAAATATGCTTCCTCAATTTCGGGACTTACGCAAAAAATAGCCCAAAGCTTGATTTTTGCGTAAGTCCTAAATTTGATAGCTGAATCCTTATACCTTAACTACAGGTAGCAGCTGAAGCAGAGTTAACCTTTGTTAAATCGCCAGTAAATACTGCTGTGTATATATAAGGTGATGCACCAGAGCAAGTCATGGAGTTGGTATTAGTGCGGCGGGGAGTCCACCATGACTTTGCTTGCACAGTTAAATTTGTGCCATCCCATGATAGGCTTCTGACAACTAAAGAGTTTGTATTTCCATTATCTGCCTTTTTAGCAGATAAAAATGTAGCATAGTAAACCTCGCCATTGGCTGGATTAATCCGGGCTATAACTGCGACTTTTGGCCCGCCTCCACTACCATAGCTAGACAACCAGCGCCCAGTTGCAAAGCGGCGAAAATCATTACCAGTCTGACTGCCAGTGGAAGAGTAAACGCCGTATAAAAAATTTCCCCCACTCCAATACAATCCGTAGCCTGTACCGTCGTCATTTGTTGTTTCGTAATCAGTCCTACACCATGTTTTAATACCATTATTAAAACGGATAGTTATAGGGTTTTTGTTATTAGATGAGACTTGCTGATAACCAATGTAAAAGGCTGAACTTCCACTAACTACTCTGGCCCCATTCTTAGCTTTGATAGTCGCTTCACTATCATTGCAACTAAATGTCACAGCATTCCCAACAGATGAATTTACTATTTCGGCAAAAGCTGGAGGGACTTTTTGTGTGAGGACTAAATCAGCTACTAATACGACAGATAAAGAGAAACCTGCCAAATACTTCTGAAATTTTTGAGAATAAATCATGATATAAATCTGCCAAAAAATTTTAAGGGAAAAACACCGTATCACTATAAACTCTAATGAGAGTTTAGACAAGCAAAATTGTTGAAATTCGCAGATAGCAACATTTTCAGCATTACGATAAATGAGGCTAGACTACAAAGTGCTTAACAGAATATGCATGACATTGCATGGTATTAACTGTATATAAAGTTTTCTTATCCAAAGAGCATCATTGAATAGATTGATGATTAATTCAGAATCTAGATACTCTCTAAGAAATGCTGCGTGGGTATCTTGTTGGCAAAGCTAGACTAGATAGACTTGCGCCTTGTGTCACCACCACATCTATGATTTGGTGAGGATACCAAGACTTCATTGATTAAGAAGATTGCAGACTTGCTACTACTGCACTATTCAATTTTTAAGCCAGAATTAATTATTAATTCTGATTCTTCACTCTAGAATTCTGTTTGATAAATTGCGACAAATGCTTTTAGAGAACAAATAATATTTGTTCCTTATTTATCTCTCTTATTAAAAGCTTGAATTCATCTTTTAATCCATTAATTTCAGTCCAGCCGATCTTAAGTCAGCTGTTTCTAGAATATGTGATGTCCGTTTTTGGAGGAGACATAGATATATTCCTTAAATCGGGTTCTAAAGTTAGTTTGGCTTAGTCAAGCTGTTTTCTGGTTCAGTAAAATTCGTGAATAATTTTATTTCTCATAAAACTAATACATTAATCTGAGTAATTTCTCTTAATTCAGATATTGGATCTAGTTTTTTGGGCAATTGCTTGTTAGTGATGAATATTCCGATATTCATCATAATGACTCGATTTCGTCTTATTTTATCGATACAGAGTCCGGGAATAGCTGATTAGAGGCTCTGCCTTCAGTGATACATTAATTCAGTAGTCCAGATGAATGTATTCCCATACTCAGTATGAGAACAAGTAAAAAAGCAAAACTTCATCAAGCTAGGTTTTTAGGACTTGTGTATACACTGTAGGCTTCTAAAAACTGGGGGACAACTCTACAAAAATTGTGTGTACACCTAAGTTGACAAGGAGAGATATGGTATTTTGGGCTGGAGGTTAGGTATATATTGGACTCATCAACCCAGAAGCGCTAGAAATGCTGCTTCACCACGTCCAAGGGTGAACAATTCCAATAATCGATATGGGAGACAATCAAACCATCAGAGTTAAGACCTAATTCACTCCAACCAGGAATAGAAATCCGTGGCTTCCAGGGGAGAGGAGTATTCCAACTGAGTGTCCACTCAGTTTTGATTGTGTCTCCTAAACGTTGAATATTATGTAAGTCCATCTTGGGATCTAAAAACCAAGTTTGGATAAAATTAATCATTTTTTGATAACGTTTCACACCACGAAATTTATTCAGTGGGTCTTGAAAATAAACGTCTGGAGCGTAAATGCTGTAAGTTTGATTGACTGGGAATCTTTGATAGTCTTCTTTGAGAATTTCAATGATATCCATAATAGTCGCTTTATATTCGATGTCCTCGCTGATAGAGGATATCAGGTTTTTGGCAACTTTATAGTTTTGGGTACTAAATTCAATACAGTTAAAATAGCGGTTGGAAATCGGGTCTATACAAACAAAACCCGCATAGGCGGGTTAAAAAACCTTAAGTTTCTCTAGTCCGAGAAGCCGGACTTTGTTTCTATAACTGCGTTAACTGCGTACTCCTACGGAGAAGCAAGCTACGCGTCAGCGTGCCGGAGGCTTTTTATTAACGCCAATGTTGGGGTATGTTCAGATTTTCCGGTAAGATTGTTGTGCGATCGCCAAATGCCTGTTCAATCTGCTGTAATTCCAGGTTCTCACATCCGCTCAAGTTTGCCCTAAAGAGATTAGTTTCTTGGAAGTTGGCATCTTGCAGATTAGCTGTACTGAGTAACACGCCTTCTAAGTTGGCCCCAGCAAGTTTTGCGTTTTGTAGGTTACTGCCAATCAGGTTTGCATCTTCGAGGTTGCTACCCTCGAAGTTGGCTTCAAAGAGGTTAGCATCACAAAGAATTGCTCCTTCCAAGTTGGCATCACAAAGAATTGCTCCTTCCAAGTTGGCATCACAAAGAACTGCTCCTTCCAAGTTGGCATCATAAAAGATTGCCTTCGAGAGGTTTGCTTTTCTGAGAATTACGCCCTGCAAATTCGCTTCTGGAAGGGTTGCCTTCGAGAGGTTGGCTTCATAGAAGACTGACCCACAAAGATTGGTTACTGATAGGTCTGCCTCCGAGAGATTTGCTTGTGTAAAATTTACCCATTGTAAGTTAGCTCCTACGAAAATTGCTTTAGAGAGATTAGCTGCCGTTAAGTCTGCATTACTGAGGTCTGTATTGCGTAAATCTAGTCTTTGATTTACTGGATCTTTATGTGAATCGCGTCGTCCAATGACAGTTATCGCTGTTTGAATATCTGTAGGAAGTTTTGATGATACCTGTAACTCGTCCTCATATTTTTGATTTACCGGAGCATTCTCGCGGATAAAAGCAGCGAGAATTTCCATAATTGTCCAATGGTCTTTCGGAGAATCTTTGGCAATTCGTTCTAAAGCATAAATTGCGGCAAACCGCGTTTCAATTTTTTCATTTCCTAGTTGTTCAATTGCTTTAGAAAAGCGTTCGGGAACAATTTCTTGGGGAGTTGGTTGCTTGTAATTGATACCAGTTACTATATTGTTATCCCAAGCTAGTGTCCCAGCAAGGATCTGCATTAACAGGCTCTGATTTTCATCCCAAGAGAGTCTGGATGTATAGTAAGCATTAATTATTAATGCCAGTCCTCCAATAATGATCGCAATAGTTGTTAATGCTTGAGTGATATATTCTATTTTTTCTTGGCTTGAAAGTCCTTGAATATTTTCAAATAAGGAAACAATTAGAGTTAAAGAAAAAATAAATATAACTAAGATAAATACCAGCAAAATCGTGAGTCCATTTGTCTTTATGAAAGACATGTTATAAGTCTTCATATTTGACTCCTTACGGAAATAAATTTAGGTTGATTTTAAGAGCATCCGTAAATATCTGATAGCGTACAAACACGGAACTACTTGACATATCCTTAAATGTATTTCATAGAAATTATCTATAAAATCTCTGATAACTTATTTTGCAAACATCCTCTGAACTGCGGGGCTTTTTTGGCTTGTTTGCGATCGTAAATACTCACATGATGGGTGGATTGCTGTGGATAGGCCCAATTAAACCTCGACTGCGGTGAGTGTTGAAGCTTAGTGCAATCGAGGCTTCAGAGGTTGTTTTAAAAGTGTTTCACTGTGACCTTGAGGCAGGGGGATTTTCGCGAGATACTAACGCAAACCTAAAATTTCAGAAATCGCCGTAACAATATCCAAATAAAAGTTGCCTTTGACTGCGCGAAATAATTCAAATTTAGAATCAGGGGCACCAAAAAACGGTCTGAGAAACCATCCTAACTGCATACCTACAAAGGCGTAAAGCAATAACCAGGATCTTAAAATAGTGGTGCGGGTTTTTTTACCGACTTCATCTTGTTGAGAAAGTAATTGCATCCCTTCATATAAAAATTTCACACCAAAGATGCCTGTAATACCAAAAATTAGCACATTCAATAGTTTGAAAAATTGATAGGAATCGGGTGTAGTGATGAGAAAAAATAGTGTAACTGGTGCCAAGCTAAATAGAAGTACGCTAATCACTGATACAGATGTGAGTAATACAACGAAATGCTGTAAAACACTGCTCCGAGAACCAAATAAAACATTAAAAAAGAACAAAGTCGGGAAACAAATAATCAGTGTGATTAAATAGAATACCGGAAGTTTAATAGCACCAGATAATGCTTGTGCCCAACTGTGGGATGCACCGATAATTGCTCCATAAAGGGCAAAGAAAATAGAACTAGATACAAATAAAGAACTGATTTTATTTTGTAATCTTATTCCCTGACGGATTTCTTCTAAAAAAGACTGGCGATCGCGCAATAAAGTAACCAAAACACCAAATTGTTGAATTCCGCGATTTTTCTTATCAAGCATAAATTTATCTGTTCTATATTTTCTTGAATTACTAATGACTAATTACGGATTCCTAAAAGATAGCCAATAGCTTGAATAACGCTCAAATAGAAATTACCTTCTCTTTCGCGGAATAGTTCAAAGGTAGAACCCGGTGTGCCAAAAAACGGTCTGAGAGTCCATCCTAACTGACTACCTACGAAAGCGTAAAGAAATAGCCAAAATTGTAAAATCTTCTGGCGTGTCTTACTACCTTCATCATCTTGTTCTAAAACTAAACTCGTAGCCTGATATAAAGACGAAATACCAATAAATCCAGTTAATGCAAAGATGAATACATTTAACAGAATTAAAAATTGGTAATTATTCGTGGTAATCAAGAAAAACAGGGTGATTGGTGCAAAGCTAAATAAAAGTACGCTTGTGACTGAAACCGCAGTCAATACTAATGCTAAATGCTGTCCAAAAGTCCGCTTGGAACCAAAAATAATATTAGCAAAGAACAACGTCGGGATACAAATTAGGAGTGTGATTAAGTAAAGAGCTGGGAGTTTAATGGCAGAAGACAAAGCTTGCATCCAGCTATGGTATGCACCAATTATTCCACCATACGCAGCGAGAAATAAGGAACTGCAAACCAGCAGAGAAATGATTTTAGTTGGTAATCTCGTACCTTGGCGAATTTCCTCCAGAAAACCTGGGCGATCGCGCAGGAATCCAATCAGCACTGCAAAATACTTGATTCCTGATGATTTCCGTTCAATCATGTTATCCTCACACAGCTAAAATTCTAAGTTTCATCTGAGTAATCACCGCCAGAACCATACTTCCAGGCATCAACCAAACGATGCCAATAATATTGTTGTTCAGGTTGATTCTTAATCCATGTTTCTAACATTGGACTTAACGAAAACAAGGCAGTATATACACCTAAATTTCCGTAATGTAATGTCCAATCTAATAAACTTCCTAAACCTACTTGCGGAATGATCTTGGCAACTATTCCTGGATGAGATAAACCAGTTTTTAACAGTGTTTGTGTTAGTGCCGAAAACTGCACTATATCCTGTAAAAATGGTTTTAACACTGGTGTACCCAACTGTTGCATTTCCTGAAATACCGCCGAGAGGAGTTGGTTAATTTGATCTGGGGAAATTTTCTGATTTATACCAACACTCATTGCTTTTTGAAACAACCAAGTAACAGTCAGACTTGGCTGATAGGGTTGCAGCACTGCTAAAGCTTTTGCAGATAATTGTTCTGTTTCTAGCGCTTCGGAAATGCCATAAGTTAACCGCTTCAGGTGACGCACCATTGCCCCAAAACCACCAAAACTCAAGGGAGACTGACTACCACTGCTGTCTCCGGCTGGTAGAATGCGATTCCAAGGAGTTTTGAGAGGACTTTGACGATAGGTAGGAAAGAAGCCAAATAACGCCCGTTGAAATTTTAACTTGCTCAATTCCACTCCCTGATATTCTGGTAAGAGACGCAGATATTCTTCAAACAAAGTTTCTAAACTCAAACGCTGGGGATGTGCATCCATGTATGTAAACAAGTAAGTGGTTCTGCCATCCCTGGCTGGGAAAGCTTCCCAGAAGTACTGACATTGATTTTGCAAAGGCGTAAATGATAACAACAAGTCGCCTGAGTTATTTTCCGCAAAACCTTGGGCACAACTTCCGACAACTAAGCACAGCGCGTCTGGTTTTTTGCCTTGGCGTGCTTGTTGGGTGATGGGTGAAAGATGTCCCATTGCGTCGATTAATAACCGAGTTTTGAATTGGTTATTTACCATCACCCCATCTGGATGAACCACTGCTTCAGTAAAGGGTGTATTTTCTAACAACTTTCCACCCACGGCGAGAAATCGGGTCTTCAATGTAGCCAGGAGATAAACTGGATCTACGCCAATATTCAAGACATCTTCTACCCAAACTTCTGTACCGCCATCAAAACTAACTCGCGCTGGATTATATTTAGTGGCGATCGCAGTTTCTAATTCATCCTCAGTCAGCAAGTCTAATTCCACAAACACATCTAATTCTTTCCGAGAGATATTCCACTCTTGTTCTCTCCCCTGTAAAATACCCCGTTCCAGCAACGCCACCCGCAGTCCCTTTACCGCTAAGGCGCAACCAATTAAAATACCTAAAGTGCCACCGCAGATCAGCACATCGAAATCGACAACGCCTAAAGGCTGTTGACTTTCTTTAACTAAGGTTGGCACAGGTGCGGTGTTTTCTCTCAGAGACGTGAGGATGCGATCGCTTTGACGCAACCCTCCTAAAACATCACCTGGTAACTGGGAAAGAATTTCTTCAGTTAAAGACATCGGGTTTGATTCCAGCAAAGTTACTAGTATCGATCGTATCTTTGTTGGAACAACCCCCTTATCCCAAACCGAATAGTTTTGTGATCGCAGGCAATAATTTATTACCAGCTTCAACCAGTGATGCGATCGCAGGTAAGCCTGTAAATATCCCTTTCAACATGGTAATTGCAGTTTTTGCCGTCTTCTGCTTAGTGGATTCTTGGGGATTTTTACCCGCTTCTGCTAAAGCTTGCACCTGTTCCAGTGCCTCAACTTTTTCTGCTTCTGGCAAATCTGTTGATTGTGAAATTGCCTCTTTTAACTGCGTCAATAATTCCTTAATTCCTGGTTTCTCGGCATCTGGTGGATCAGGTAACTGATTCAGGGCAATACTCACATTACCGCTTTATGTTAAAAACGGCCACTTTATCTTTTAAGTTACAATTTTTGGTCAGGCTATCGTTCAAAATTTGGTTATTCAAGGGGTAAAAGCACACTTATGTGGCTGCTGGTATCAGCTTCGCCAAAAGTGTCTTCGTCAAGTCTACCCGGGATTGCATTGATTGCAAATTATACTATCGAATATTTTTATATCTTGACTGCCATTAAACTCTTCAATTGCATCTCTAAGCTTCTGTGTACATAAAGGACAACCTTCAGGAATCCGTCCGTCAGACAAGCCTTCATCACTCATCCCCACAAAGATTGTACCTAAGTGATGAGTTCGGCGTAACACTTCAACAACACTCCACAGGTTAATCAGTTTGTACTCTTTTTTAATATATAGCTCTTCTAGTGGTGTACCTTTAGTTATAAAAACTGGTTCAAAAGCAATTTTGAAAGGAACAGAATATTTGAGGCACAAATCAACCACATCCTCTGCACTTCTTACTGCATCTTCAATTGCCTCTATTTCAGATAATCTTTGCGTTCCAATTAAAAGATATGCCTGAAAGTGTACATCTGCATTCTTACAACTTTCTATGGCTCTTTCCAGAATACTCCACGGCATTCCTTTCCTTAAAATCTCCTGCCTCAAGTACTCATTGCTTGTTTCGACTCCAATTCCAAGTTCAAGAATCTGATCTTTTCTTAGGCACTGTTTTATAAACTCTAACCGTTCTAAATTCACATAAGTTGCTCGAGATTCGATCACGACCTTTTTAACTTCAGGTATTTGACTGATATATTTCATAACCGTATGACGGAATTCAGGAGAAATTTCTCCGTCATATAAAAATGAGCCAAGAGTTAGTAAATCGATTTGCTCTATCTGCTCTTTGGCGGTTTGCACTTTAGCTAATGCGCTTTTAAATTGTGACATCATCCACTTTGCTTCGACTGGTATATCAATAGCGTGCTTTCTGAAATCACACATCGTGCAACCTTTTTTTCCTTTATCATAAGAGCAGCCATTAGTACGTAGAACGATCATTAAGCGTTGCACTTTGCTACCATTAATATTTGCATTTGTTTTCGTTACAAAAGCTGGCATTTGTGCTAATTCTCGCTGCTCTTGGTAATTTTTTATATCTTTAATTTTGTTATTTGATAAAGGCGGAATCATAGTAGTAATTTTAGATTGAAGGCATTGTTCAAGAGAAACAGATTGGCTATACAACTCATTGAAAAATTTATCATGCTTTAGGTATAGCTCACTAGGTTGAGATGGTGGATGAATTTGATACTTTGAACCGAACATTACTCCTTTAGGTGGCACACCAGTTCCAATGCAATAGGTATTGATCAAAACACAGTCATAGCTTATCCCATCTGGAAGATCGATGTTCTGCTCAGATATCAGTTTTATCTCGATTTGAGAGTCAAGTAAAGACTCAAGGTGTTTTCGCTGTATATCTTGTAGATTGTCTAAATTGTAATGATCAGGAACAATATAAATTCTAGTAACTTTTACTCCTCGATTAGCAGCTTCTATCTGAATTTTAATATAATTTTGAAACGCATTACGATTAAGGATTCTTTGATCCATTGCTTCTGGATTGGCAATGAAAGGATGGGTTGCTCGATAGGTATCCCCAGCTTTAAGACATTTGATTACTTCTGAGTCGTGACGATATACATTTGCAACACCGAGAATATTATATTGTCCACCACCGACTTCAGCTAATTTTATTAAAAGCTGAGATAGCAAATGTGGATTTATATCCCTTAAGTTTGGTAATGTTTCAAGGCACTTAATCAGCCTAGATAAATCTGGTAATGGTTCCAGGAACCGGATCAGTTCAGAAATAGACAATTTGGGGTTTTCACTAGATAAATGTGCTTCAATCCGACTCAGATAAGTTTGGCTTGCCTGAGGTTTTTTAACTACTACTTCGTTTAAATACGAAGAGCTTACATTATTTTTGATGTCATCAAAAATAATGGTATATAGTTTATTTAGTTCTTCCTCACAGCTCCCATTCATCACTTGAAGTCTGCAAGCTTTTAGAGGAGAAGGAATTTGGTTGGCATTAATGCCAAATAAGATGGGTACAATGCGTATTGAAGATGAAGTAGTTAGATTCATCCCCAATACTGCTCCTGATTCCCAAATTAGCCAAGGTTTCAATAGCGATCTCTGACTGAGTAGCACTAAGCAGAGGTTACACTCTCTAAGATTCTGATGAATCCATTGAAGCCACTCTGCACCAGGTTGGATGCCAGCTTTAACATCTTTAGCTGAAGAATAATAAACACGGATATGCTCAGTAAATGTTTCTTCTAAAAAATTTCTTAGGGCATCAGCTAATGGTCTATCGGAGTGAGTATGACTAATGAAAACTTTAAACATCCTCATAATATCAAAAACAGTAAATATACTCTAACATTGTTGGAGTTTTGGGTGCTGCATGGAATCTGACTTTTACCGTTAAGTCGTGAAACAGCGAAAGAGTAAGGGTTTCACACTATATTTATTATCAACAACTTAATTTTAATGACAATAACTCACGAGAGAATAGGGCTTTAGGCTAGGGGTATAGTAAGCGATCGCTCTATCAAGGAGATAACGGTAAAAGTCAGGCATGGAATGAGGCAATGCAAGCAGGGAGCATCCCTGCTTTTTACAAAGAGGGCAAAAATCAGTCAGAATAAGTAATATGATGTCCAATAAATTGCCTATGATTCAGCTGCCAGTTCAGATCCCCAGGAAAATTGCTGTACATAGACAATATTGCTCATTGGTATCAACTTAGGGCAAGGCGAATAGAATTCGTGGTTATACAAACGTAGGTAAAGCCTTCTCGTAAGGTAATTTGCCTACACGGACTAAGGAAAAATGGAGTGTTTGAAACCCACAGAGGTAGGTAACTCTTGTGTAGACGAGGTTTCTAAGCGCTCTTTTAGCCTTAAGTTAACTATGCCCCTACAAACGTATTTGTATCATTATGACAGTGAAGCGGTATTAGCAAATTTCATAAGACTCTTGCTTAATAAATAGGGTGTAAAACCCCTCAAGCCTCAATTTATTAACTTTGCTAAAGCAAAAAAATACCCCAATTAGAGAATTTAAAAACCTGCCAAAATGGCAACCACATTCTAATTACCCAAGTTAAATTGTACGAAGATAAACGACTTCAAGGTTTTTTTATCAGGGGCTACCACGCAAGCAAATTCATTTTGTAAAACACTATTTACTAAGTGATTTACAAACAACTATCTCTACTAAATTATTTGCAGAGTATTGTTCTCAGCAGATAAATATCAATAATTAGGTTTGGCATTTGCTGCAACAGGAATATTAAATATGTATGGACGTTGTTGTTGAGATACGCATTAGCCCCTAAATAACGGGCAACGTCTGTATACATTCCTGTTCGCTTCAGCAGCAAATGGCAGAGTGGGAGTTTGAAAGCTGACTGATATGCTTCCTCCCACTCTCTTTTTATTTAAGGTCAAATAAGACTGTTAGAAATTGTGGAATGATCTTATCAAGATTTTAAATAAATTAGCTGTAATTATCCTCATAGCCAGAAGCTATTTTTATACAATGAGTATTGACATGTTAGTAACTTGCTGAGACAATACCTAAAAAATTAACCAAATGATTGACCATAGCGATCGCATCGCGTCTCGTAAAGATGGCACATTCCAAGGTGTTGGAGGACTTAACCTGTATTACCAAAGCTGGCATCCAGAGGGTAAAGTACGGGCAATATTAGTCATTGTGCATGGACTCGGAGCGCACAGCGATCACTTCAGTAATATAGTTCAGCATTTGATACCCAAGAAATATGCTGTCTATGGCTTAGACTTGCGTGGTCATGGACGTTCACAAGGTCAGCGGGGCTATATCAACGCTTGGAGTGAGTTTCGGGAAGATTTGGGAGCCTTTTTACAGTTAATTCAGACTCACAATTCTGGCTGCCCAATTTTTCTTTTGGGTCATAGTTTAGGTGGGGCGATTATCTTAGATTATATTCTGCGCTATCCCCAACAAGCATCAGTTTTGCAAGGTGCGATCGCTCTCGCGCCAACTTTGGGGAAAGTTGGGATTTCACCGATTCGGGTGCTTTTAGGAAAACTGCTCTCACGGGTGTGGCCGCGTTTCACACTGAATACAGGCATTGACATCAGTGCTGGTTCAAGAGATCCGCAAGTTTTAGCTGCATTAGCTCAGGATACACTGCGACATACCCTTGGTACTGCTCGTCTAGCTACAGAATTTTTTGCAACAGTTGATTGGATTAATGCTAAAGCAGGTGATTGGCAATTACCCTTGTTGATTCTTCACGGTGGTGCAGACCGAGTGGCTTTACCTGCGGGAAGTGACATCTTTTACCAACGGATAAACTGCACAGATAAGCTGAGAATTGAGTACCCAGAAGCCTATCACGAAATTCAGCGTGACCTCAATTACCCTGAGGTAATGGCTGATTTGGAAGATTGGTTAGAGCGACATCTACCACCTGAAACAGCGCAGTTAGGAAGGGGAAGCGCTGAGTTAGAGTTTCCTAATTCTTAGGTTTTAGTATCGCATCTACTTCTATCAAATAGGCGATCGCATATTAAGCAGAGTCAGTTATTTACATCATCTGAAAAATACGTTAGTGAAGATTGAAAGTTTTTGCCAACCAACATAGGCTCTCCCTTTACTCCTCCACGAGTAAGAGTACAAATTTTATAAAAGTTTTCGCACTCAAAGATTGCCATAACTAGCTCTTTCCCGGTTTGATAAGAGGATGGTAAGGGTTTACCTACCTCGCATTCCATATCAATTTCGCGATCGCGCCACTGTAACTTCCAAATACGCTTTTCGGTTATTGGTGCTTTGACAGACCGAGCAAAGGCACTATACACCTGCTCTGCTTTGATATCATCCTTGGCTGCTGGCACAAAAAACTTCATAGGCTTTGGTTACAAGTAATGTGAGTTTCATTAGCACCAGCGTAACGCAGTTACCAAGGCAATCTGCTTCCATCCCACGAGAAAAACTGTCCACTATCGCCTTCTTGAAGTTGTTCGATGACAGTCAATAATTGGGTAACAGTGCGTTCCACTGTGAATAATTTTTCCGCAGAGACATTTCGCTGGAAAGGACGGGAAAGGCGCGTATCAGTTGTACCAGGATGCAATGTCACTATTAATGCTTTCGGGCAACTTCTTTTATACTCAATTGCCGCAGTCCGCATCAACATATTGAGTGCTGCTTTAGAAGCACGATAGCCATACCATCCACCAAGTTTGTTATCGCCAATACTGCCCAATTTAGCAGAAATACTAGCGAATACACTGCGTTCTCCATGACGAAACAAAGGCAATAGATGTTTAGCTAGTAAGACAGCACCAATACTATTTATTTGAAAGTAGCGCAGCAAGTTTTCTGAATTTATCTGTCTTAAGCTTTTTTCAGGTTGCAAAGTATCTTCATGCAACAGTCCTACGCAGTTGACTACTAAATGCAGCTTGTCAACTTTGGCATGTATTTTTTGAATAGTTTCAACAATCTGCAACTCGTCAGTAATATCCATCTCCAAACAAATTAATCGCTCAGAATGTTCGTCCACAAGAGCTATTAAATCGGTGGATAATTCTAGCTGACGAGAAGTTGCAAAAATTTTAGCTATTTTCTCATCCTGTAGCAATCTTTTTACAAAACCAAAACCAATACCTTGGCTGGCTCCCACAATCAATGCATTTACAGAATTTATTTCATCAATAAAAGACATATCAATTTAGGTTAATTGTGGAAGTATTTCATATTCATAGCGAGAGACAAAATAAGCACCAACTTGTCTGTCGCTATGATAACGGAAACCAAAGCCTTCATATACTGCTCTCAGGCGCGGACGAGAAGCATCGCAATCTAAACGTAAATAACGTTTCCCAAGTGTTTGTGCGCGTTCAACAGCCCAAGTCAGCAGTGCTGAAGAGACTTTACCACCAGAGTAGCATCGTCGAATTGCGAGGCGATGTACAAATGCTGATTCTTCCTGAGAGATATCGGGCCAGAAAAGTAAATCCTCAAGCTGAAACTTTATTGTACCAGCAGGTTCACCAGCACACTCGGCAATGAAAAACAAGCCGTTAGCAACATCTTCAGAGATACTTTCTCGCGATACCTCGCTATCACCCCACAGAGGTATACCACGCCCTTGGAGCCACAAAGCTGCTTCTAACAATACATTCGAGACTATCACCGTATCTTGTATGGTTGCTTGGCGAATTGAGATGTACATTTAGTTATTAATTTTAGGTTGGAAAAAACATGAGATGAGTGCCTAACGCACCATTATCACGGGTTTGATGCGTTACGCTGTCGATAACATATCCTACGGATATTTTCTCCAAATCAAACCGGATTCCTATATCTAGCTATTTTTTCAGTAATTAACAAATGAAAACTTTGGGTTTGTTAGAAAGTCACTTACCAATGCAAAATTTACTAAAAATTCTATCCAAAACTGATTCTGTTACTTCCTCACCACTAATTTCTCCTAATGCTTGGATTGCACCACGTAAGTCAATTGTCCAGAAATCAAGGGGGAGTTGCTGGGCAATTGTTGCTTGTACTTGCTCCAAAGAAGTTTTAGCTTGAATTAAAGCTGCTGCTTGCCTTTGGTTAATCGCTAAATCCATATCAGCAACTTGGAATTTTCCGGCGTTAACTATATCTAAAATTGCTGTTTCTAAAGCATCAACACCTTGATTTTGGGCTACGGCTGTGACAATTTTAGATTTTAGATTTGGGATTTGGGATTGAAGATTTTTGCTTTCGTTTTCTTCTACTAAATCGATTTTGTTAATAACTAGAATTAATGGACGGTGTTGTACCTGTTCATAAATTTCTCGATCGCCTTCTGTCCAACCTGCTGAAGCGTCGATAGTCAACAGCACTAAATCAGCTGCATTGGCAGCACGGCGCGATCGCTCCACACCAATTTTTTCCACTTGATCTGTTGTTTCCCGAATCCCGGCTGTATCTAGCACTTGTACGGGAATTCCCTCGACAACTAGCTGGGATTCAACCACATCGCGGGTTGTACCGGGTAAGTCTGTGACGATCGCGCGATCGCTCCGACTCCAAGCGTTCAATAAGCTGGACTTACCCACGTTTGGCCGCCCCACAATTGCCACTTTTAAACCTGTGCGTAACAACTCACCTTTATCTTTGGTTGCCAATAACCTCGTTATTTCGGCGGCAATTTTCTCGATTTCTGATATTATTGCTTTATCATCCAACGGCGGTAAGTCTTCCTCAAAATCGATTCTAGCTTCGATTTCTGCCAAAATATCTAAACAGTTAGCGCGTAACTGCCGGATCGGATGAGCTAATTTTCCCTGTAAACCAGCTAAGGCCGTTTGGGCAGCTTGAGGCGATTTAGCTCCCACTAAGTCAGCAATACCTTCGGCTTGAGTTAAATCCAATCGCCCATTTAAAAAGGCGCGGAGAGTAAATTCTCCGGGTTGAGCTAGTCTTGCACCATTTTCTAAACACAGTTGTAATACCTGCTGCACTGCCATTATTCCCCCGTGGCAATGGAATTCCACCACATCTTCACGGGTGTAAGAGCGGGGTGCTTTCATAATCAGCAATAGGGCTTCATCTACAAGTTGTTGGGTTTGGGGATGACGAATGTAACCGTAGAGAATTCGGTGAGTTTCCCAAACTTGTTGCCCTGGTGCATGAAAAAGAGTTTGGGCTAGAGCCATTGCTTCAGAACCAGACACCCGCACAATACCAACACTACCCTGTTGGGGGACAACAGCAGTTGCGATCGCAGCGATAGTTCCAGTAGTAGCAAAAACTTCTGACATGAGTGCCCTTCATAAGAGTGAAAAGTTAGGAGTCAAAATCATAACTCATAACTGATAACTTTTTAAATGGTAGGTGTTTAGACTAATAGGATAGCAACTGGCAAGGTAAAATTTACTTAGAGGTTAATGCCTGATAGTAAAGAGTTAGGGGTGAATATTAGAACTCACAACTTTATAACTTATAAGTTTTAGAGAGAGGAATTTACTGTGGAGCAAAAGATTAACTGTGCTGTAGCCTGTGTTAACGGTTGTGTTTTAGGGGATAAATGCCCGAACATCGAGTATAGAGAGGCAGCCGCAAAATTTATTGAAGATACTCCCCTAGACAAAATGTTGGAATTGGCACAAGAACGTCTGCGAAAAAAAATGACGGAACCGCCAAAATGGGTTTTTCCTGAAGATCCATAGCATTCGGGCCAACAGGCACAAGCAAGACAGCACAAAGATTAAATAGTATCTGGATCTATATTTAATTCTCGCAGTTTTGCCGCCAAGCGATCGCTGCTTTGAAATACCTCATAACCAAGTCTCAATTAAGTATTTACGCCTTATAGCGGTTATCAGTCTACTTCAGTACAGTAGGAGAGAGCAATTCTACTGATAATTGGTGGTGATGAAAGCCTACTCTCTCGACTTGCGTCAAAAAATAGTTGATGCTTATGCCTGCGGTGACATTTCCCAACGAAAACTGGCTAAAAACTTTGGTGTCACCTTAAGTTTTGTGCAAAATTTACTCAAACGCCATCGAGAATTGGGGATGATAGGCCCCAAGGTGCGGACTGAGCAGACAGCAACAAAGTTGAATGCTGAACAGTTAGAAATCCTGCGCCAACTCGTCATAGCACAGCCCGATGCGACGTTAAGCGAATTGCGGGAACGACTTTACGAGAAAACAGAGGTCTTAATTGGGGTAGCTACGGTGAATCGGATGGTTCGCTGGAAACTTCACCTCAACCTCAAAAAAAAGTCTCCACCTCACAAAAAAGGTAGTGATGAAGTCCAACTAGCCCGATTTGAGTACTGGAAACTCTTGAGGGGGATACCCGTCGAAGAGCTGATTTTCTTAGATGAATCGGGAGTTAATCTGTCCTTCATCCGCAAATGTGCCCGCGCCTTGCCTGGCCTTTCGGGCCTATGCTCAAAAGCCCAACCGCAAAGGGAAAAATGTCTCGGTAATTGGTGCAATTAGCTTGAAAGGACTGCTCACCCAATGGAGTGGCTTAGGTTCTATCGATGCTTTGACTTTTGATGCCTTCATCGCCCAAAAGCTCGTACCCAAACTTTGGCCTGGTGCAGTGGTGATCATGGATAACTGCTCAATCCATAAAAGTGATGAACTTGAAGCTTTGCTCATCGCTGCTGGCGCTCATCTCATTTATCTCCCCCCCTATTCTCCCGATTTTTCACCGATTGAGAATTGTTGGTCCAAGATTAAGAACATTCTCCGTCGCATCGGTGCAAGGACATACCCTGATTTACTCCAGGCATTAGATACGGCATTCGCAGAAGTGACAATAGAGAATTTGCTGGGTTGGTTTACTCACTGCTGCTACTGTACCTCACAAGACTGATAACCGCTATAGCGATCGCTTCTGACCGATATTAAGCTAATTATTCTTCGCATATAGGTTTTGCAACTTATTTGACAAATTGACCAGTCATTGCTGTGTAATTGTTGGCTATGTCACACCAAAACATTTAGTATTTTGCCTGAACTGCAAGGTCATCCATTTGCTTGATTGCATTCCAATCAATCGCAGCAACCCACAAGTATTCTTCAGTTGAATACTGTATCACTCCCTCTACTTCTAAATCCTCACTGTATAATGTAAGCAATTTTCCGTCTTGTAATTCAATGTTCTGACGAGCTAGGTCTTCAACTGTGCCAATACAATTTAGACGTAGGCGACCTTGATTATCAGCATTATGAAAATCAGCAAAGATTCTAGGTGTATTCATAAACTTTCTCTAATAACTATTGTTCTCGTGCTGGATTTGGATATGTGGGCGTAAGAAGATTGCTAATTTCTTCAGGGGTTAAGCCACTTCAGGTAGCATGATGTGGACTTCTTCCTGATGTTCGGATTACATCTCCTTCTGTTTTGCGAACCTCACCTACTGTTGTAACACCAACCTGCCCATGAGGAATATTTACTGCCAGTTCTTTTACAGATAATCCTAAAGCACATTCTACAGAAATCCCAGTAATTCCGCAGGGGTGAGTTCCCATTCCACGCCTAATATCTTCTGGACGATTGCGACCTCCTCGAACTACTAATGCTTCGTCTGGAATTCTCTGTGGTGACTCAGCGTTAGGTGAATCGCCAGACTCTTAAAGTATTTCTGTAGTTTTTCTTCCTTAGTACGTTGCTTGATAGCTTCCAGTATTTGATTTTTTTTGTCACTACTACTTAGTTCAGAAGCAGAGATTTCTATGAACAGAAGCAGAAATGTTGAATGCTGATACAAAACTTTACATTATTAGTTACACTAAGTCTCAAAAGCTTAAATTAGTCAGCAAAACATCATCTCCTCAAACCAATGAACATAGCTGATTTTCTGACACATACAAGATTGAAGATAGCGGAATTTATCTAATAGTGTATGTCCCCATTGTTCGGGAATAGATAAAAGCTGTAAAATCAGATAGGCTATCAAGCTCACGTAAATTTGTATGGTAATACCATTGACGTTTTTGGTAATGAGTTTGTCAAGTTTTAAGTGCATCTTTAAAAACTTCCACAACAATTCAACTCCCCAACGTAATCGATAAATATCCCTAATTTCATCATCATGAACAGCTGCATCTCCCGACTCTGGTAAATTAGTCACTAAGCGAAACTCGGTTTTTGTCTCTAAATCACAGAAATTAATTACTCTATAAGCTTGAGCATCATCAGATGCACCAACTTTGACCAATCCATTTGAGCCATCAAATTCTAGTTTCCAATTGTTTTTTATCCGCAAAACAAAATATTTGTTTTCTTGTACTAATTCTTGGATAAATTTTAATCCAGCAAAACCCCTATCCATTACTCCAACAGCATTTATTGGGAGACTAGACATCATTTTGGAACCAAATTTATAATCATGGTCATGTCCAAAATTGATGAAGTTATCTTCTGGGCTTCCTGTGGAGAGATTTAAGGAACTAAACAGCTTGACTTGATGATGACCTAGTACCCATAACAATTTACTTGTGAGAGTAATAATTGTTGAATCTATTGGACAAATTGCATATTTATTGTGTAACTTTTTTTGAACTTTCTTCTGTACTAATTCATTTAATTTTTGGTAAATCTCTTGAAAAGGTTTTTGGCTTCGATGTAAATTTGCTTTAGAGAAAGTAGAAATATCTACCTCAAAACAATTGTTATTTAATCTGTTAAACAAATCTCGCATACTTGTTAAGCTGTTATCCAGGGCATAGGATAGCCAGCACTCAAAAAACAGACGACTGTTCAATACTGGATAATCGTTTTTTGGCAGGCTTTTCAGTATATCTTTGACAATTTTGGGAAATGAATTTATAATCACAATCAAACTAATATATTTTAAGCCTTAGCCCAAAACTACCATATTTTGGGCTATTTTTATCGGATTTTTCTTAACATTCAACACTTCTGGAACAGAAGATATGCTTCAATCTGATTCTTTAGATTCTCCCAATTCTCGATCATGCTTGTTAATATTTGGTTTTTTAAATCAAAATCCTTGTTAGTGATGTTGTTTAAATATCTAATCCAACTACCATTAATTCAGGCGGATGTTCAACATTGAACTGGTAATATATCTCCCTTTTTTCTTGTGCTGGAAGAGTTATCTGCCATTCTAAAATTCCCATTTCACCCAGTTGAATTTGTGGATTACTGCGGCTGAGACGCACTTTAATTTGCTCGTTGCGACTAATTGGCAATTGTTCAGTTACTTTCAGATTTACTTCTTTGTCGAATAAGTTAGTAATTATCAATCGATAACTATAAGTAATCCGGCGCTGGTTGCTAATTAGTCTCTTGTCTACCAGACGTTCAACTAATTCGCGCTCAATTTTCAAACCTTCATCAATCCCTAAATTCAGTTTGAATTCTTGTCCTGGCGCAATATTCTGTAACTGAGTTGTCCCAATAAAAACATTGTTGCGGAAAATATTCGCTTTCCCTGGTAACAAAGTCGCACCATTGGGATTATTTTTTACATTTGCTTGCAGATAAGCAAAACTTACCAAACGTGGCATTGCCACATAATCAAAGTTACAAGGATAATCATCATTGAAAATCGTAGTTTTATGAGGTGCGCCATCACTGGGAATGTTACCGCCACCATTCAATTTAAAGGTAACTACACTCCCTTCTTTGGATACTTCTGCTGTAACAGGTTCTGCTTGAATTAGAACATCATCTGAAACTTCGTCTTCTTCTTGCCAATCTGTTCTGGCAGCACTAGGCGGTTCTGCGATGCTAGGCAGCAATGGTGGCTGTGCAGCAAATCGTCGTTGTCGTAACATTTGTGGACGTGGCGCATCAATATACCAAGGTTCAAGTTTAGGTGGAAGTGTACCTAATCCCGGTTTAGCGGTAGAAAGGGTAAGATTTGCACCAATCCAATCTTCGCCACTGCTTTGAGTGATTTCTGCAAGGTAGCCCAGATGCACAAGATCGCTGGTAGTGCTAAAGCGCAAGTCATAAAGCGGAGTCCAACTGGCACGATTTACGATGTAAGACACTTCTAATTCAAATTCGCCTTCACCTGTAACTTCAACTCCTACAACTATGCTCAAACTCTCTTTGGGATGGGGCGTTTGAATTTTTTGCAATGAGGCGCGGAGTACTTGCAGTTCTTTGTCTAATTCCTGCTGTTGGGTTTTGCACTCTCCAGATGCGATCGCATATTCACTATACTGGCTTCCGAGAAAGTTCAAAAAATCCAAAGTTTCGCTCAGGCTGAGATTTTTCCGAGACAAACTTTGTGCAAAGGGTTCTTCGGTTTTTTCGCGTAACCCGGCGATAAAACTAGATTGTAATGTTAAAGCATCGACTTGGGCTTGTAGATGGCGTTTTTCTGCGTCTAACTGCTCAATTTGCCTTGTCAAATGTGCGACTCGCTCCGCCACAGGTTCAGTGGTGTAAATGCGATCGCTACTCACTCCCATCAAACGCACTGCCACTGTGCCTGCACCACTAACTCTGACAGACTCGGTTTCTAGAGTCTCTGGCACTGGTGTAATTACTAATTCCTGTTCAATTCCTGTTAAATCAACTACACCCCGTCGTGTAACCAATGCTCTGTCAGCATACACCGTAACAGCTACAATCTCGCTTTGTACTGTTTTGCGCCAAGATGGTATTTCCGGGTTAACCATTGCCAGTTTTCCCCCATTTTTAATTGATTCTGCTGGTTAATTGTCAATGGTTGTCGGTCTAAGAGTCAACCCCTTGGGTTAATTCGTAATTCGTAATGACGCTCTCTACGAGACGCTGCGCGAACGCGGACTCGCTACCGCTACGCTAACGTAATTCGTAATTACGAATTATTTGATCCATTAAGTGGTTCAAGCATATTAGAAGTAGTATCAACGTTTTGATCTACAAAATTTCTTGCAGCAGCCAGGAGATAGTCATAATAGGCACGAGCGACGATAGATAGCTGCTTCCCTGCGGGGTAAACCATGTACCAATTTCGCTGAATGGGAAAGTGTTGGACATCTAAAATACTAAAATCGGAGACATCTGATAGTAAAGTATGACGAGATAAAACCGAAATTCCTAAACCACCTGCGATCGCTTGTTTAATTGCTTCGTTACTTCCCAACTCTAACTTGACTTTTACTGTCACCCCTTGTTCTTCAAATAGACTTTGGACGGCGCGGCGAGTTCCTGAACCTGGTTCTCGCATAATAAAAGGTTGGTTAGACAGGCGTTGGATCGGAATATTCTTTTCCTTAGATAACGGATGATTAATTGGTGCAAAGACGATCAAAGGGTTTTCTAAAAATGGTTCACAAGTCACATCCATATTGTCTGGAACTTGACTCATAATATACAAGTCGTCCAGATTCTGACTCATCCGTTCCAAAATTTGCTCGTGATTCGTTACTTGTAGAGATATATCAATCCCTGGATAAAGTTCGCAAAACGGCCCTAACAAGCGTGGGATAAAATATTTTGCTGTTGTAATCACTGCCAAGCGTAATTGTCCCTGTTTTAGCCCTTTTAAATCTGCCACCTTCATTTCATATTGGGCTATATTTTCAAAAATCTGCCGACAAGTGGCAAATAATTCTCGTCCTGCCTCGGTGAGATACAACCGCTTTCCCACTTGCTCAAATAATGGCAACCCTACCGATTTTGTGAGTTGCTTAATCTGCATAGAAACGGTAGGTTGGGTGAGAAACAATTCCTCAGCAGCCCGCGTAAAGCTACTGTGCCGTGCCGCAGCCTCGAATACCTTTAACTGGTGCAGCGTCGCTTGTTTCAAAGGTGGTTCTCCTCTATATAGTTATTCATCGATATAAAACTAGTATTAACTGAACAGTTGCAAATGGTATAGCAATACCAATAGAAATTTACGAGTTTTATTATAGATAAAACTCTATTACTTCTATTAAAATAAAGGTATTTTATTTATAGATTGAAGAAGCTATTATCAAAACAACAAGAAAAGCGTAAGATTCCTTCCACTTCCCGATGAATGATGATTTTTCGAAATTCATCTATCATCATTCATCATTCCATAATTCTTCTACAACTTCTGCAATTTTTGTAGGTAGCTTAGTTAAATCTGGTAATCTTAGCACTTCTATTTCGGCAACTTGTTCTTTAATGTTCACTGGCAAGTTTAAAGGCTGCTGTGTTTCTATCCAGCAACTTGCTAATGGCAAGGTTTGCTCCATTTCGTCTAGTGGTCGGGGAATTACCATCACTGCATTTAATTCTCCAATGCGTTCTGCTTCAAACATTCCCGCTTCCACTGCTACCGCCACATTTGCTACGGAACCACGAATAATAGCTGTACACAAACCCGCACCAATTTTTTCATAAGCTGCTAAATGAACATCAGCAGCTTTGAGCATGGCATCACACGCGCCTACCATCGCTGGAAATCCTCGCGTTTCTACCAAACCAATTGCTTGATTACTCAGACGGCTAGAATTGCCTTCCTCCATCAATTTAGTAAAACGGGTTGTGATGGGAAGTACTATATCTAGATTGGGATAAGGACGGGGAATTACTAAGCTAGAAACCAACTGACCAAACTGTTCAGCCGTTTGCACACCCGATTCTACAGCCAGACGCACGTCAGCAATGCCACCCCGCACGATCGCAGTACAATAACCGCCACCTATTTTTTCATACCCAACTAGATGGACTCCTGCTGATTTCAGCATCATATCCGCCGTCCCAACTATTGCTGGAAAGCTGCGGGTAGAAACTAAACCCAAAGCAGTATCTTGGAAGGTGTCTCGATGACTCGTTCCTTCGATACCTTTCAGAGACCGTTGATTAGATGTTTCCATGTGAACTTTCCTAGATAATCACAAAGCCGACAACTTACAATTAACACTTACTCGAACTAATCGTCATTTTGGTCGCTCAAGGATTGTCTATGAGGAAACAATGTAGTCAACAGTCTGCTTATGCTCCCTTGTCCATAAATTTGAGTCCCGAAACCGTTGGGGGATTCTGTAGTTAGCTGATTGGGGTCTGAGTCAGGTTTTGTAGGTTCTTGAACGGCTTCTTGCAAGGGGGATTCAGCATCCTTCGCGGGTTCCTCCACTGGCGGAGGCTGGCTTTCAGGAGTGGCTGGAGATTTAAAATAAGAAATTGACTTATTTTGTTTGAAATCCACAAAAGCCGCAGCTGAGAAGTTAGTTGAAGAACTTACCTTTTCCTTAACTTCTCCTGATCCATTTTCTTCTTCCTTTTGCGGTGGCGCACTTGTAGCCGTGGGGTTATTTGTAGATGTTTCCGGCTGCTTTGTTTGAGCAATTTGCCGACTGGTGTCTCCTAAAACTGAACCAGGTGGAACTACTTGTCCAGGTTCAACTGAATAGTTAAAAACTGTTGTTGCTGAACCAATGCAAGCATTTGCTCCAATTGTGCCTTTGCCAACCATCAAAAAACCGGCTCCCAGATTTGCCCCTGCTTCTACCTCTAGAGTTCCTTCATGGACTTGGAGAATTGCTCCCATCCCAATACAGACCCCTGGGCCAATTACGATCTTGCTGTTTTCAGCCGCTTGGAGGATGACCCCAGGTGCAAGTACTGCGCTTGGATGAATAGTCACCTCACCACTAATGTAAGAATCAAAATTATTGCTGAGGCGCAGTGACAGCACAGACATGGAAATTTTAACCTCGGAAGCCGGAGTGGGGATGAGGAGCGGGGGAGGCGGGGGGCAGGGGGGTAGGGGGAGCAGGGGAGGAAGAATTATTGATTAATGCCCAATGCCCAACGCCCAATGCCCAATTCCCCACTACCTACTATGGTCTTTGGATGATCGTTTCTAATACCCGACGCTTGGCTTTGGGGTCAATACCAATTAAGCGCACATATTCCCCTTGGTATTCGCCAAGGTGTCCTTCTACGGCGGCGATCGCTTCTCTTTCTGAGGAGGCTTGAATCTGACCTGTGCTAGTCCAAGAACCAGTACGGAAACGCCGTTGGTCTACGTGTTCAAGGCTAATTTTAGAACCGCCAGCCAATAATTGTCGGAGTTGGTCTACAACTTCACTACTCAAGCGGTTACTGGTAGCTGTTGCTGTAGCTGTAGCAGAAGGCGCACTGTTAGTAAATGATTTCTGACTGCCAGAGGAGGCTATTTGACCATTCGGACGTTGGATAATTGTTTCTAAAACCCGACGCTTGGCTTTGGGGTCAATACCAATTAAGCGCACATATTCCCCTTGGTATTCACTAAGGTGCCCTTCTATAGCTGCGATCGCTTCTCTTTCTGAGGAGGCTTGAATTTGACCGGTACTAGTCCAGGAACCTGTACGGAACCGTCGTTCGTCTACGTGTTCAAGGCTAATCTTATACCCACCAGCCAATAATTGCCGGAGTTGGTCTACAACTTCAGTACTCAAACGGTTACTGGTAGCTGTTGCCGTAGCACTTCCAGAGCCTCCACTGCTGCTAGTAAATGATGATTTCTGACTACCAGAGGTGGCTACTTGACCATTTGGACGTTGGATAATCGCTTCTAATACCCGCCGTTTAGCTTTGGTATCAATGCCGATTAAACGTACATACTCACCTGGATGGCTGGCGATACATTCTTCCAAGGCGGAAATTACTTGATTGGTGGAAGTACCTTCAATTGGCTTACAACTAGTCCAAGAACCAGTACGGAAACGCCGCTCATCTACGTGTTCCATACCAATTTTGTAACCACCTGCCAAAAGTTGGCGGATTTGGTCTAGAGTTTCGCCATTGACTTTACCACTGCTAGAGCTGCTGCCGTTACCATTCCCATTGCTGCTGTAGCTGCCATTGGTGCCATTGCTATGACTAGTATTAGGAGCTTTAAAGCTGGTAGCTTGTTTAGCATCACCATCTGGGCGTTGGATGATGTTTTCTAACACACGTCGTCTATCTTTATCAATACCAAATAGTCGGACATATTCGCCGCTATGGTCACTTACACAGCTTTCTAACGCTGCGATCGCTTCACCGATGGATCTCGGTTCAATTGGTTGGCAACTAGTCCAAGAACCTGTGCGGAACCGTCTCTGGTCTACGTGTTCTGTACCAATCTTATATCCTTGTTCCAATAGATAGCGCAACTGCTCTATTGTTTCTGCACCCAAGCTATTGCTCGCCACTTCACTACTCCTTTCCAACTCTAAAACAGTAATACCATTACCTGTATAAGATTTAGCGTTCTCATCCCGAATGGGTGCTATACATTTGGTATCCGCAGCACAAAGATAACCAGCTCGTAGTGCCTGATTAATCCCAACCACATGATGAGCAAATTCTTTATCCTGCTCTTGCACATCTGGCAAGCGGTCAGCTTGCTGTTGGCTAGTAATTACCGCTCCCGAAGGTACATATTTACCTGCGGGAATTTCTACGTCTTGAATCAAAGCGTGCATCATTACGATGCAACCTGCACCCACCCTGGCATTAAACACTGTAGAGCGAAAGCCTATGAAGGAATTATCGCCTACATAAGCTGGCCCGTGAATTAGAGCCATGTGGGTAATGCAAGCATTTTTACCTACCCATACCGAGTATTTCTCTTGGTCATCGCCAATAACTCGACCTTGCTCTAACCCATGAATGACTACACCATCTTGAATATTGGTGTTTTCACCAAGATAAAAAGGTGTGCCTTCATCCGCTCTAATCGTAGTCCCCGGAGCAACGATTACATTTGCACCTATTCGTACATCCCCAATCAGATTGGAGAATGAATGTACAAAAGCAGTTTTATGGATGTCGGGTTCAGCTAAATTCCTTGACCACGGAGTTGGGGGTGCTGCCGTGCTGCGGACTGCCATTGTCTAGATTCCTCCTATATTGTCATTTGTCCGTTGTCATTTGTCTTTTTGTAATGACTAATGACTAATGACTAATGACCAATGACTATCGATATTGATCTTTTTTGCTGTAAATCATGCGATCTTCAACATAAATTGTATCTATGATCGCCACTACCACTGCATCTAGTGGTCGCTGTTCGTTGCCAATAACTTGACGAGCTACACTGCCACGACTGACAAGTACCCACTCATCAACACCCGCTCCCACACTATCTGCTGCTACCTCATATTGTGGGAGGATGTTTCCGTCTTCATCTACAAATTGTAACAACAGTAGTTTCACACCTCTGAGACTTGGATCTTTTTGGGTGCTAACTACTGTGCCGCGAACTTTGGCGACTTGCATTAAAAATTACGGTCTTCTACCAAAAGGACGAATTGCGTTCACATTTTCCCGGAATTGTTCTACGTCTTCTGTATAACGAATTGGTAGGACGTATTCCAAGTTTTCGTGAGGACGAGCAATGATGTGAGTAGACAGCACTTGTCCACCGTTGACTCGCTTCACTGATTCAACACCTGCGGCTACGGAAGCTTGTACTTCCGAAACGTCACCCCGAACAATTACGGTAACTCGACCACTGCCGATTTTTTCGTAGCCTACTAGAGTTACACGAGCAGCTTTCACCATCGCATCAGCAGCTTCTACAACTGCTGGAAAGCCCAGTGTTTCAACCATTCCCACTGCAATTGACATTAGTTTTAATCCCTTTTTTATTGTTTTTAGCTTTGGACAAAAGTGATGCTCAAAAAAGCAAAGAGCGTTAATTACTTTTTTTAAACAGCTTTTAGGTACGGAACTGTTCCACAGCTTCTGTGTAACGAATCGGCAAGACGTATTCTAGGTTCTCGTGAGGACGAGCAATGATGTGAGTGGACAACACTTCACCACCAAAGACTCTTTTCGCCGCTTCAACCCCAGCAGCTACAGAAGCTTGCACTTCCGATACATCTCCCCGAACTATCACGGTGACGCGAGCGCTACCAATTTTTTCATACCCTACTAAGGTGACACGGGCGGCTTTCACCATCGCATCAGCAGCTTCCACAACTGCTGGAAAGCCTTTCGTTTCAATCATTCCAACTGCAATTGGCATCGCAGAACTCCTACAAAATTAATGCAATCTGTACTGTCTTCTGAATTTTTTGACGGGGAGAGCCTGATCTTATAGCTAAGAAAACACTTCCAATTTAAGCATAGGAAAGCTTGGCGTTCCTGGCAACATAAATTACTATAATAGTTTATGATAAGAAAGTTTTAAAAAACTTAACAAATATTTATCTGGGCATTCTGAGTAATTAAAGTTTACTGATTACTTGAGCAGCCACTTATGCTTTATAATTTCTTTATCACATTTACAAAACGACATTCATAACCAAGGTTAATTCTCTCTAATGGGAAAGAAGCGGCGGCTGTATGTTTTGCTGTATCTGTATTTCTTGTGATTTTGTGGTATGCACAACGAATAGGTAAAAAGTATATAATATTTTCATATATATCGTATAAATTCCTCTGCTCAAAGTAGAAATACAAATGTAAAAACAGAGGTAAGGTTAAGGCAAGTAAATGCTTTTGAGTATGTAAAGTTATATTTTGTCGAAGTTTATGAGGGGAAACTCAAGTAAAAATACTTTTGATAATTTAGTTTAAACAATAATAAAAAAATGTTGATGTTTTACTAGATTAATTATTTTAAATAATTGTCTGAAAGATTTTTTAAAATAAAGGTTAATTCCTCAAGGTAAATTTAAATGGATCAATTTCTATTTTCAACAAGTTGGTTTGTGCCTTTATATAGCTTATTAGGCGCAATTTTGACGTTGCCCTGGGGAATAGGAATAATTCAGCGAACAGGGCCAAGACCTGCGGCATACATCAACTTGTTGACAACTGTTGTGGCTTTTGTCCATAGTCTGTTTGTATTCAAAAACATTTGGGATAGAGAACCAGAAAAGTTACTAGTGCCGTGGTTCAAAGCTGCTGATTTAGACTTATCTTTTACATTGGAACTCTCAGCAGTCAGTATTGGGGCGACAGTTTTAATCACAGGTTTAAGCTTTCTGGCACAAGTTTACGCTCTGGGTTACATGGAAAAAGACTGGTCGCTGGCGCGTTTTTTTGCGCTACTGGGATTTTTTGAAGCAGCGCTGACTGGTCTAGCAATCAGCGATTCTTTGTTTCTCAGCTATACCCTTTTGGAAGTTTTGACGCTTTCAACTTACTTGCTGGTGGGATTCTGGTATGCTCAACCGCTAGTAGTGACGGCGGCGCGAGATGCATTTTGGACTAAACGGGTAGGCGACTTGTTGCTGCTGATGGCTACGGTGACGCTTTCCAACTTAGCCGGTAGTTTGAACTTTTCGGATTTATATGAGTGGGCGCAAACAGCTAATTTAAGCCCAGTGACATCAACATTGCTGGGTTTGGCGTTAATTGCTGGGCCGGCTGGGAAATGTGCCCAATTTCCCCTGCACCTTTGGTTAGATGAGGCGATGGAAGGGCCAAACCCAGCTTCGGTAATGCGAAACTCACTGGTAGTAGCTGGTGGCGCTTATTTACTGTATAAATTTCAACCATTGTTAGCACTGTCACCAGTTGCCTTGAATGCCTTGGTAATCATGGGTACGGTAACGGCAATTGGGGCGACATTAGTATCTATAGCTCAAATTGACATTAAGCGATCGCTATCTCACTCCACTAGTGCATACATGGGATTAGTGTTTTTAGCGGTGGGGTTACAGCAAGGGGGTGTGGCTTTGATGTTGCTGTTAACTCATGCGATCGCTAAAGCATTATTATTTATGAGTTCCGGTTCAGTCATCTTAACTACCCAAAGCCAAGACTTAACCGAAATGGGCGGACTCTGGTCGCGGATGCCAGCCACCACCACCGCCTTTATTGTCGGTTCGGCGGGGATGGTAACGTTTCTCCCATTGGGAGGCTTCTGGGCAATGCTAGGATGGGCTGACGGTTTCGTAAATATTAGCCCTTGGGTGATTGGGGTTTTATTATTAGTCAATTGCTTAACAGCGTTGAACTTGACTAGAGTATTCAGATTAGTCTTCTGGGGTAAACCGCAGCAAAAAACCCGACGCACGCCAGAAGTTGGTTGGCAAATGGCCTTCCCGATGGTAACTCTCATAGTCTTGACTCTGCTTTTGCCTTTGATGCTACAGCAATGGTACTTACTACCAAATTGGGAAAGTATTAATTGGTATGTAGCATCAGCATTGTTTGGTTCTACCGTACTAGGAGTAGTTGTCGGTTCTACAGTTTATCTGCACAAAGCTTGGTCAAGATCGAGATTCTTGGCATGGAGATTTGTACAAGACTTATTAGGTTATGATTTTTATATTGACCGAGTTTATCGCGTAACGGTAGTGAGTGCAGTCGCACTGCTGTCTAAAATTTCTGCTTGGAGCGATCGCTATTTAGTCGATGGTCTAGTAAACTTGGTTGGGTTTGCGACAATTTTTGGTGGACAAACTTTAAAGTACAGCATTTCTGGGCAATCTCAGGGCTATATGTTGACCATCTTAGCAGTTGTCAGCGTCCTAGCTTTCTTCATCGGCTGGTCATCGGGTTTACTGGATAAATTGCCTTTTTAAGAGTCTTAAATGCTGAGTTGGGAGTTAGGAGTACAGACGCAAAAAGTCTTTGTCTGTACAGGAGTTAAGAGTTAGGAATGATTATTTTCTCCTTCTTTCCCTATCCCCTATCCCCTGTCCCCTATCCCCTTCTATCTATGCTTAGTGTTTTAATTCTAGTGCCGTTAATCGGTGCAGCTTTAATTGGTTTCTCGCCGTCTGGCATCAGTGGAAAATTTGCCCGTGGGGTGGCTTTGGTCTTTGCTAGTATCGCTTTCTTGTGGACAATCGTACTAGCAATTCAGTTCCATCCAGGGGAAATCACTCAACAGTTTGCTGAATCTGTACCTTGGATAGATGTCTTAGGCTTAAACTATAACCTAGGAGTTGATGGTTTATCTTTGCCACTGCTGGTTTTGAATGGACTGTTAACTTCTATTGCCATCTACAGTAGCGATGAATCTCTACAGCGCCCTAAATTTTATTACTCTTTGATACTATTATTGAGCGCTGGGGTGACTGGAGCATTTCTGGCACAGGATTTACTTTTATTTTTCCTGTTTTACGAATTAGAACTAATTCCACTATATCTGTTGATAGCTATTTGGGGTGGGGAAAAGCGGGGTTATGCGGCTACAAAATTTCTTATTTATACCGCCGTTTCAGGAATCTTGATTTTGGCAAGTTTCCTCGGCATGGTTTGGCTGAGTGGTTCCTCTAACTTTGCACTCGCAACCTTAAACGCTACAACTTTACCCTTAGCGACACAGCTTTTACTGCTAGGGGGGATTTTGATCGGTTTCGGGATTAAAATTCCCTTAGTTCCCTTTCATACTTGGTTGCCAGATGCTCACGTTGAAGCTTCCACACCAATTTCTGTGCTATTGGCTGGAGTGTTGTTGAAGTTGGGAACCTACGGCTTATTGCGTTTTGGCATGAATTTGTTACCAGAAGCTTGGGCTTATCTGGCTCCTTGGTTAGCGACTTGGGCAGTGGTGAGTGTATTGTATGGTGCATCCTGCGCGATCGCTCAAACCGATATGAAAAAAATGGTAGCATACAGTTCCATTGGACACATGGGCTATGTGCTATTAGCGACGGCGGCGGCTACACCATTAACTGTGTTAGGTGCTGTCATGCAGATGATTAGCCACGGCTTGATTTCTGCCATGCTGTTTTTGCTGGTAGGAGTTGTGTATAAAAAAGCCGGAAGCCGAGATTTAGATGTTCTCCAAGGATTGCTGAACCCAGAACGAGGTATGCCCGTAATTGGTAGCCTAATGGTTTTGGGAGTTATGGCCAGCGCTGGGATACCAGGAATGGTCGGGTTTATTTCCGAATTTATCATTTTTCGGGGCAGCTTCGCAGTTTTTCCAGTACAAACCCTACTATCAATGCTTGGAACCGGCTTAACTGCGGTTTACTTCTTAATACTCCTCGACCGCGCCTTTTTTGGACGCTTGTCTGCACAAGTTACTAACCTACCACGTGTGTATTGGAGCGATCGCATACCAGCTGCAATTTTAGCTGTGCTGATTGTGATTTTCGGCATTCAACCCACTTGGTTAGCACGCTGGACTGAACCAACAATTACAGCAATGGTTAATAGTCAAAACGTAGTAGTAGCAGTGTCCTTAGAAAAAGCAATGGGGAATGGGGATTAGAGATTTTGAAGAGGCAGGGGAGTAGAGAGCAAAGAGCAGGGGGTATAAAAAGTAATTTTTCATTCTCCCCTTGCCCCTTGCCCACTTGCCCTAAGCGAAGCCGAAGGGATGCCCAATTCCCAATGCCCTAATCCCTATACTTTTTGGAGAGATGGTAATGGTAACTATTAAAAAGAAAGCGGTTCACAATCCCTTAGCTGAGTATATTGAACGTCTGCAAAAAGGAGAAGCATTACTCCCTGATAGTCCAGAAAACGTGCTGGAAGTTGTTGGTATTCTTAAAAGCTATGGCGTAGTTTTAGATGCCTACTCAATAAATCTTAACTACATTGCTGAACATCAGTTTTTAATATTTTTCCCATTTTTTAAATACTTTAATGGAGAGGTATCTTTTCAAAAATTACTCCGTCATTGGTGGCACGATCGCATTAATTTTGAATATGCCGAATATTGTATGAAAGGCATGATGTGGCACGGTGGCGGCGGACTAGATACCTATTTAGATACAACAGAATTTAAAGAAAGAGCGCAAGCCGTTATTGCCGCAAAATTTAAAAATAATCCTTTAATTTTGGGTATTAACCAACTGTTTCCAGATTTCTTAATAGAACAATTGCGCGTCTCTGCTTACTACACGGGTTTAGGTCAATTCTGGCGAGTCATGGCTGATATCTTCCTCAGCTTATCAGACCTCTACGATAAAGGCAAAATAAAATCGATTTCCGAAGTTGTAGAACATATCAAAGCAGGGTTGGTGGCAAATGCCTCAAACCCAATTACCTACGCCGTCAAAATTCGGGGTGAAGTCTATGAAATCATTCCCAAAAGTGTTGGTTTAACCTTCTTAGCAGATACAGCGATACCTTATGTAGAAGCAGTATTCTTTCGGGGAACTCCTTTCCACGGTACAGTTTCATACAATGCCCAAGGTTATCAAATTCCTCCAGATCAAACGCGATTTCAATATGGCGCATTGTATGCAGATCCTTTACCCATCGGCGGCGCGGGTATTCCTCCCACCTTGTTGATGCAAGATATGCGTCATTATCTTCCAGAGTATTTGCACGAAATTTATCGTCGCAGCCTCCGGGGTGAAGATGATTTGCGGGTACAAATTTGCATGAGTTTCCAAAAATCGATGTTTTGTGTGACAACAGCAACAATTTTGGGACTAATGCCTTATCCTTTGGATACTAAAGATCCAAATGAGGTGAAAGGTAATCGAATTTATTTAGAAAAGTGGATGAGTCGGTTAGAAACTTCGCGGTTGTTGGATGTGAATAAATAACTGAATTGAATACAGAGAAATTTCAGATGCTTCTCAATCGTTATAAAAATCTTCATTTGATTCAGCAACTCGATCCAGTGCGAGATCATTGCCGGATTTATCACTTGATGAATGGCTATGAGTTTCCTTGGGATATGACGCGATCGCTCGAAGTTGCTTTGATGCGAACTTATTGCGTTCCTAGTATTTCTAAATTGCTGAATCGGACAGAAGAATTTACCCATTGTCCACAAAAACGCTACGATGATACGTCAATAATTGTTGGAGAGATGATTAAGTGGGGCTATAATAGCGATCGCGGCAAAGAAGCCTTGCAACGCATGAATGCACTCCACGGACGCTTCAAGATTGACAACGGTGATTTCCTGTATGTACTTTCAACCTTCATTTTCGAGCCTATCCGTTGGAATGTGCAGTTTGGTTGGCGGTTGATGTGCGAACAAGAAAAATTAGCGTCCTTTTACTTTTGGCGAGAAGTAGGTAAGCAAATGCAGATTCAGAATATCCCTGAAACCTACGAAGAATTGGAGCGCTATAACCTTGACTACGAACGCCAAAACTTTCGCTATTCAGATACAAATCGTCGAGTTGGGGAAGCTACACGCGATTTATTTTTGAGTTGGTTTCCTTCGTGGATGCGTTCTGCCATCAAACCAGGTATCTATGCTTTACTGGATGACACCATGCTCGATGCCTTTGGTTTTCCCTATCCTTCACCATTGCTGCGATCGGTTATGGTAAGTCTACTAAAAATCCGAGCCAAATTAATCCGGTTATTCCCACCTCGGAATCAGCCTAATTTTTATATTGACTCTCCTATCCCCAGCTATCCCACTGGCTATGAAATTGCAAATGTGGGGCCACCGGAAAACGTTAAGCAGTAAAGCTTTATTAACTTGTTTAAGCGATAGCCAAAGACTTATGCTTCTGGTTCGATACCTAGCAATCGCAATTGGGCAGTTAAGCGATCGGTTCTTTCCTCACCAGTCAACAACAAATTACCTTGCAAATCCCACCAGCGTAGCCAAGGTAATTCCATATTGTAATATTGTCCCTGCCAAATTCCTAACTCAACTCCTAAAGGATGTATGGGATAATGTCCGCGTTCATTTGCTGTTAATAACTGATATTGTCCCCCAATTAATTCATAAACTTCTACGCTGGCTTTATTCACTTCATAAATGCCGTAGAAGGGAGGACGAATCACCTGCTCATAAATCCAAAATTTCCCCTTCCAAGGAGTTTTATCTCGCTCCTCACTACCATCGCCAGAGACAAATTCTAATGCAATCAATGGCGCAATAAACTCTTGCCATAATACATAAGACCTCCGCGTTTGTCCATTTAAATTTGGTGGTACATTTCCTACATAAAACCAGTCTGGTGCTTCTGCGCCTTTTTCTGGAGGATCAGTGATGCGCCAGTATATACCGCTATCTTGACCAATGCAGTATTGTCCATCAGGATGACGTTTTTGCAATATCGGTTTAATCGAGTCCGTTAGGAGAATGCTTTGGGGATGTTCCTGAAAGTTTTTGCCTTCGGCACGCTCCGCGAACACGAAGTACCATCAGACTCTGGTAGCTGCGTATGGTCTGGGAACGGTGTGAGGGCGGTGGATGGATCGGTTGCAGAGGTCATAAGACTACCTTTGCAGGAGTTAAGGGTTGTTTTTTAGTTTAGCAGTGGAAGGAGGGAGATACCTGCGGTAAGCTACATCAAGGCTCTCTAAATATTCTCCACCCATAAAATATTACTGATGTAAGCACTAGTTATTAGTGCGTTGTAAAATTTTTCGTCTGCTGTCACCATTTGGCATTGTTGTGTAATAGCCAGTGCTAAGTATAAACTGTCATATACTGCACGCTCTGTTTGAAGGGCAATATCTAAAGCAAGTGGCATTAAAGATTGAGATAAGTACACCTCTACAGGAACTGCATTTAAATCTGCTAATGTTTGTCTTGCATTTTCAGCAGTATCTTCACCGCGACGGACTCGTTTCCACAAGACGTTTCCCACTTCTGGGAAGAAAAAATCTGGAACTAAGAAAGTATGGTTACTTGCTAATAAGCGCCTAGCTACATCAGAGTAGACTTCAGGGATAAACCACTTTATAGCAATGCTAGCATCTAAAACATACTGAGTCACCGTTCTCTGTCCTCGCGGATGAGTTCAGTACTATCACTGAAAATCTTTCCTGTATATCTAACTTGAGCGCGTGCTACAGCTTCTCTGACTTTTTCTAGGTCGCCACCAGTGTGATAATGTGTCGCTTTTTCAGTCGCTTGTTGTAGGATCTGCTTTAGTTCTTCTTGCAAAGACCTACCGTGTTGTTTGGCAAGAGTTTCTAGCTTTTCTAAAATAATAGGATCTAAATTTTCAACTAAGATTTCAGCCATAATTTTATGGTTGTTTTTTCGCTGCTTTTATTCGAGATTTGAAATTAGTTTAGCAAGTGTAGACGCAAAGCAGCTTGTCCTGAGACATCACAATATTTCTGTAAAGCTAGGCTCCGGTTCTTCAGGCTTTCTTATGTGAAAATTAATACAAATATTGTGGGAGTTGCAAAGATGGCTTGGGTCGCAGGTGATCAATTGCAAGGTGGCAAATATACTATTGAAAAGGAATTGGGAAGGGGACGATTTGGTATTACTTATTTAGTAAAAAATAGGAATAGCGATCGCCAAGTCATTAAAACTTTAAATGATGATTTACTAAATTCCCTTAACCAGTCGGAGCGCGGACGACTAAAGACAATGTTTTTGCGAGAAGCCTTAAAGCTTCAGAGGTGTAAGCATAAGTATATTGTGGAGGTCGTAGACTCCTTTGAGGAAGCAGACCGTTTGTGTTTGGTAATGGAGTATGTAGATGGTGTAAGTTTAGCTGACCGTCGCCAACAAATTCTTTCTGAACAAGAGGCTTTACGCTACATTCAGCAAATTGGTGAAGCTTTAATAGTTGTGCATGAAAATCGATTGATTCATCGAGATGTACATCCAGGAAACATCTTTTTGCGGGTGCGAGATGGACAACCTGAAGCGGTGCTAATCGATTTTGGTTTAGCTCTGGATTTTGACCACATCTTAACCACAAATCGAACCAAGGAAACTTCTGAGGGATTTACACCCCCTGAGCTTTATGCTCAACATACAAAACCAACAGGGGCATATAGCGATATTTATTCTCTGGCGGCAACTCTTTATGTGCTTTTGACTGGAAAAACACCAGTGGATGCGTTCAAACGGAAGGTAGATAATGCTCCTTTAGTGGAACCGAAAAAACATAATCCTCAAATTAGCGATCGCACCAACCGCGCAATTTTAACAGGGATGAAGCTAGATTTTAAGCAGCGCCCTCAATCAATGCGAGAATGGCTCGACTCTTTGGGGTTAAGAGGGGAAACTCCCCAGCCTGTCTCAACTGTATCCTCTAACACTAACTCAAATTGGGAGCGAAAAATTCAGGTTTGGGGAGTGGTGATAGCTGCGATTGCTGCTTTTGTAAGCTTACTTGCAGCCATACCTTCTTGGATTCCTATTTTCAATCCATCTAATCAACTGTCATCTCCCACTCCATCATCTACAAAAACACCGTAGATTTAGCTCAACTTTCATTGTGTGTTGTGCAAAATTCTGCAAAACTGTATTATTTATGAAACACACTTAAGTCATAGAAAACACCCATATCCAGCTTTTTTAAACTGTTTTAATTACGAATTACGGATTACGAATTATTTAGGGGTTTTCATGCCTTGGACAACTGGACAACGATTACAAGGTGGCAAATATGTAATTGATAAAGTCCTTGGACAGGGGGGATTCGGGATTACTTATAAGGCATTGCATGTTGAGCTAAACCGGACAGTTGTCATCAAGACACCCAATGAATATCTCAGCCATGATCCAGAATATGACAAGTATATAGACCGATTTATCCAAGAAGGGCGAACACTAGCACGCTTGTCTCAAGAACCTCATCCTCACATTGTGGGAGTGATTGACTTGTTTAAGGAAGGTATTATCCACTGCTTGGTGATGGATTTTGTACTGGGAGAAAATTTATTTGAGGCAGTAAAACGTAAAGGGGCGTTACCAGAAGCAGAGATTGTACCCTGTATCCGCCAGATTGGGGAAGCTTTAGTGGTGGTGCATCAGGCAGGTTTAGTACACAGAGATGCCCATCCCGGAAATATCATGCTGCGGAGTAATGGCAAAGCAGTTCTGATTGACTTTGGCATTGCTAAAGAACTCGTGCCTAAAACTTTGAGTTCAAAGGATATTGCAGGTAATGAAGGGTTTGCACCCTATGAGCAGATAACCAGAGGTAGCCGGGAACCAACGGTCGATGTTTACTGTCTGGTTGCCACACTCTATTATGGGGTGACAGGTCAACGCCCTACAACTTCTCTGGCTCGCAAGCTAGACAATACTTTCCTGATTCCACCTAAACAAATTAATCCAAACATCAGCGATCAATTAAATCAAGCAATTCTCAAGGGTATGGCGCTGGAGGCAAAAGACCGCCCTCAATCAATGCAGGCATGGTTGACAATGTTAGAAGCACCAAAAGCAACGCCTCTACTACCTGTTGATCCAGTTCATAGACAAGAACCTGTTCGTCTCAAAGCCAAGTTAAACTTAGAGCCGATTCCAAGTAAACTAGCTACTAAACCACCTAGAATTATTCCCTGGGGCTGGTTGATTGGTGTATTATTAAGCTACCTATTGATAGGCTACTTGTTAGCAGCGTATAATGCTCCGTACACAGTTTGGGCTTGGGCTTGGTTTTGGGCTGTGGCTTGGGCTTGGTTTTTGGATGAGGCTGTGGCTTGGTTTTGGGCTGTGGTTTGGGCTTGGATTGGGGCTTGGACTGGGGCTTGGACTGGGGCTTGGACTGGGGCTTGGATTGTGGCTGCGATTGGGGCTGCGGTTGGGGCTTGGGCTGTCGCTGGGGCTGGAGATAAATTACTAGATTCTTTTAGCAAATTTCATACTTTTCTAATTTTAGCTAGCACTTCTAGTCTAGGCTTGGGTTTGGGATGGTTAGGACATAGGATTTTTAATACAGGTACATAGCTTACTCAAGCTCTAGAAGCTAACTGGCAAAAGATTTTGTAGCTGTTGTATGAGTAGAGAAGCGATGTCTAAAGGACAAGCCGCTCTGCATCTCAGTACCTTTCACGCAAAAACTTATTCTTCTAATTCAACATAGAGCGATTTATGACGACAAATCTCTGTGCTACGCTCTTTCCCATTAAACCCATTAAAAAACCGATGGCGCAATTGTTGAGAGTTCCTTCTTTAATTCTTGCGACAAAGATTCTAAAAACATCATGTCATTGGTCATATCTGAAGCCTCATCATCATTCAAATTTTCTGTCTCTAATTGCCTTTGATAAGCTTCAATTCGATATTCTAGCGCCTCAACAATAAATCGAATTGCTTTAGGAGAAAAATTCACGTTTAACAACTCCCTTAATTCACTTTGTAAAATGCCTCACCAACTAACCGCAATGCACTTTTATAATCTTCTATTCTCATAGTGTAGCTTGGTTCCCATAACCAGTGATTGCCGTAATCATTCACCAAGCGGAGTTCATTGGGAATATCAGTTCCTCTATCCAGCTTCCACCAATTTTTTCCAGCCCCTTGAACTGCAAACGTTGAAATTCCGCCTGAGCCTGCAACAACCAAAATATCACCATCTTCTTCGTAAGTTTCAATGTCTTTTGAACGAATGTTATCTATTCTCGAAGAAGTCGCATTTCCCATACGGTACAAATCAATGGGGGTTTTTCTCATACCAATCAGCCAAAGACTTATGCTTCTGGTTCAACGCCGAGCGATCGCCATATTTCTTTAAAACTCAAGTGATCGCTCTCTAAATATTCTCCACCCACAGAAGATTATTTGCGTAGCCTAAAAGTACAGGTCATTTTTCTATTTATCCTTATCATATTCAGCGTGAGTTAAGCGATCGCCCAAAACATACCCAATATAATATTTATCGATTAGTTCACCACCTAACCAAGAATCTCCCGATTTGAATTCGGGAGAGTGTCAAAAAACCCCAAATGTATTGTCTTTATCAAATAACAACCTCTTGCTTAAGCTTCCGCACTGGACGTTTGCGTTCGCTGCGACGAACGCCCCCTGCCATTTTGTACTCATCGCTATTCTTGCCATACCTTGCAGCTACGCTGACTAAGGCATGTTCTGTTAGTTCCATCAGCGACTTTTCGGCAAATTCTAAGGCTCCCTGAGTTAGATCCACGGTGGAGAGGCTGGAGTTATAAGCTTCCAACTTGTCCTGTGTTTTTTTGATGGCGGCGGCAAAGGTGTCAATAGTGACTCCATTACCTAAATCTAAGGTGGAACTAATCGATTTCAAAGCGGCAATCCGACGCTGTGCCCTATCAAGTACTTTAGACCCACGTTTTGGACGTGACATAAATAACTTTCCTTTTGTTAATCATGCACTAGGATAAAAACTGGCTTATATCCTTGTCTTTACACCATTAGGATAAACAAAACCAAGGTGATTAACACCCGCAATATTCAGTATTGTTAAAAGTATTTAGCACAAAAAGCATTTTATTTATTGCGTGAATTTATTGAGGCTTATCCAAATTCAAGAAACGGCTGCCCGAATTCAAGAAACGATTGCCCGAATTCAAGAAACGATCGCCCGAATTCAAGAAACAACCGCCCAAATTCAAGAAACAACCGCCCGAATTCAAGAAACAACCGCCCGAATTCAAGAAACGACTGCCCGAATTCAAGAAACGACTGCCCGAATTCAAGAAACAACCGCCCAAATTCAAGAAACAACTGCCCAATACGCTTGGGTTAAGCATTTTTTCTCTTCTCTCTGCTTCCTCTGCGCCTCTGCGGTAGCCTGCGGCAAGCCCTACGGGTTCGCCAGTTCCTTTATGCCGGGGAACCCGTCCACCGGACTGGCTCACCGCTTTGCGTCTACGTTAAAAATTTGACTTTGATAAAGAGTTTTAGCCTTACCTGAAGTGTGTGAAAATTAATACAAATATTTTGGAAGTTGCAAAGATCGCTTTGGCAGCAGGCGATCGGGTGCAAGGTGGCAAATAACTTGGTTCTGACTACCGCAGCCAATAAAAAGCGAAACTTAAAAGGTAAATTTGTCATCATGAGAGAAATTACTTATCGATTATTAACTCAGCACCAAGATGACTGAAGCAACAGCAACTCGTCCCAACGCATATATCCAGGAAACTGGCCCGACGATTCATTATTTAGTAGCAATGTCTCAACCAGAAACCCATCTGTTTGAGGTGACTTTACGCATTGTCGATTACCCCTCGCCGATTCTCGATTTAAAATTGCCGGTGTGGACACCTGGTTCCTATTTAGTTCGGGAATATGCCAAGAATCTACAGGATTTTGTGGTTTTTGCAGAAGATAAACCTTTATCTTGGCGGAAAATCAGTAAAAATCACTGGCAGGTAAACAAAACAGGTGTTGCAGAATTAACTGTACGTTACCGCATTTTTGCTAATGAGTTATCGGTACGAACAAATCACTTGGATGCTACCCACGGTTATTTCAATGGTGCAGCACTATTTTTTAGAATACCGGGCTGGGATAAGCAACCCATTCGCGTCACCATCGAACCACCACACCCGGAATGGCAGATAACTACTGCTCTACCTCCCATTGCTGAAGAAACAAATACTTTCTTAGCTGGCGATTTTGATACTTTGGTGGATACTCCCTTTGAGATTGGTAGTCATCAATTGTATAAATTTGAGGTTTTGGGAAAACCCCATGAACTGGCAATTTGGGGGAAAGGTAATTACCAAGTTCAGCAGTTGATTGCTGATATCCAAAAAATTATTGAAGTAGAAGCGCAGATGTTCGGCGGTTTGCCTTATGAACGATATGTGTTTCTGGTACATTTATTTAGCCAAGCTTTTGGCGGTTTGGAGCATAAGGACTCTTGCTCGTTAATTTACCAACGTTTTGGATTTCGCGCTCAGGAAAAGTACGATCGCTTTATCCAATTAGTTGCACACGAATTCTTTCACTTGTGGAATGTCAAACGAATTCGCCCAAAAGCATTAGAGGTTTTTGATTACGACCAGGAAAACTACACACCATCATTATGGTTTTGTGAGGGCACTACTAGTTACTATGACTTGTTAATTCCTTTGCGGGCAGAAATTTATGATGTTAAGTCGTATTTAAATAACTTGAGTAAAGAAATTACCAGATATGAAATGACACCGGGGCGCAAGGTACAACCCATTTCTGAGTCGAGTTTTGATGCCTGGATTAAACTCTATCGCCCCGATGCCAATAGCGGTAATTCCCAAATTTCCTACTATTTAAAAGGAGAAATGGTTTCGTTGTTGCTTGATTTACTGATTCGCTCGACTCACGATAATCAGCGTTCCCTTGATGATGTGATGCTGAAAATGTGGCAGCAATTCGGGAAAGATGAAATTGGCTATACTCCAGAACAGTTGCAGGAAGTTATAGAATCTGTCGCCGGAATCGATTTGACTGATTTCTTTAAACGCTACATTGATAGTACTGATGATTTACCTTTCAATCAGTATCTAGAACCCTTTGGCTTACAGTTGGTAGCTGAACAGCAGGAAGAACCTTACCTGGGTGTGAGAATAAATACAGAGAATGGGCGGGAGATGATTAAGTTTGTAGAAACTGATTCACCTGCACAATTAGGGGGAATTGATGCAGGTGATGAGTTGTTAGCAATTGACGGGATTAAGGTAACGGCAAGTAGTTTAAGCGATCGCCTGAAAGATTACCAACCAAACGATACCATCCAAGTTACAGTTTTCCACCAAGACGAACTGCGTACTTATTCCATTACCCTCGCGTCACCACATCCCACTCGATATCAGGTAAAACCTGTCGATCATCCCAACTCTACACAGCAACAAAACTTTGCTGGATGGCTTGGAGTAGCGATCGCAACTGTTTAATTTGGGGAATTGGGAATTGGGCATTGGGCATGAAGAAGAGACAAGGTAGACAAGGAAGAGGGGGGAGACAAGGGAGAGACTTATTCAATAATTCCCCCTTGTCCCCTTGTCCCCCTGCTCCCCAGTCCCCATTCCCCAGTCCCCAGTCCCTGCCTTAAGGCGTTCTCACTGCCCCAGAATAAATTAAACCCCGTTGCAGATCCAGGGTTATAATCGCTCCATCTCGAATCGCCTGCGTTGCCTGCTTCACACCAACAATCACTGGCACACCGAGACGTAAGCCAATCACGGCCGCGTGACTTGTAAGACTTTCCTCTTCCGTAATAATCCCGGCAGATTTACGAATAGCCTCAACAAAATCAGCACTAGTGCGCGGTGCAACTAATATGTCTCCCGGATTAAAGTTACTAGCATCCATGCCAGTATTAGCCACCCGTGCGCGACCACTCACTAAACCTTGTCCTAATCCAATTCCTTGACCTAGTACCGCCGTCACCACCTCAACCTTAATCAAATCTGTGGAGCCAGAAATTCCTTGGAGTGTGCCAGCAGTCATCACTACTAAATCTCCCTCAGACAGTAACTTCAACTCCTGGGCCACATTAATCGCAGCTTGGAATGTCTGACCAGTGGAAGGTAATCCTAGTACCAATAGCGGTTTTACTCCCCACACCATTTGTAGCTGCCGCGCTACATTCACATGGGGGGTAACAGCCAAAATCGGTGTATTGGGACGGAACTTAGAGACATTGCGAGCAGTTGCCCCAGTTTGCGTTAGGGTCATGATTGCAGCTGCGCCTAGTTGTTCGGCAATTTGACCTACCGCTTGGCTAATCGCATTGGGAATGGAGCGCCGGGCATCTTTTACAGAACGCAAATTTAAGTGTTGAGCTTCTTCCTGCTCCATTCGCTCGGCAATCCGCGCCATCGTCGCTACTGCTTCTACAGGGAAGCTACCCACAGCAGTCTCATTAGAGAGCATCACCGCGTCTGTGCCATCCAAAATCGCGTTTGCCACATCCGACACTTCCGCGCGGGTGGGGCGAGGATTGCTCACCATGCTGTCTAACATCTGGGTGGCGGTGATGATCGGAATCCCCAAGCGATTGGCTGTCGCAATTAACCGCTTTTGGAGTACGGGAACATCTTCGGCTGGAAGTTCCACGCCTAAGTCGCCTCTGGCAACCATCACGCCATCACACAAAGCCAGAACTGCCTCCATTTGCTCAATGGCTTCATGTTTTTCAATTTTGGCAACCACCGGCACTTGCTTGCCTGTACTGGAAATTAGTTCTTTAATTTCGATCATGTCCTGCGGATTGCGGACAAAGGAAAGTGCCACCCAATCGACACCTTGATCTAGACCAAACATCAGATCCTCGCGGTCTTTGTCGGTCATTGCCTTAATTGATAGGTAAACGCCGGGAAAGTTTACGCCTTTGTTGTTAGAAAGTTTACCAGGCACGGTAATGCGACAATGCAAATCACCTTTGTCGCGGTTAATCTCCTCTACAACCATTTCAACTCGTCCATCATCGAGGAGGATTTTTGCACCAACTGGGACTTCTTCGGCTAAATAATCGTAGGTAACGCAGCTAATTTCCTGAGTACCGATCACCGGACGATTTGTCAAGGTAAAGCGATCGCCTTTTGCCAAAACTATAGACCCATTGTCAAACTTTCCCAAGCGAATTTTTGGGCCCTGCAAGTCTTGGAGAATAGCCACTGGCTGATTTAATTCAAAAGCGGTTTGCCGAATTAAGCGAATACTACGTTGATGGTCGGCATGAGTTCCGTGGGAGAAGTTTAGCCGTAGCGTCGTGGCTCCCGCTTCAATAATCGCCTTGAGCATTTCAGGACTGCTAGTGGCGGGGCCAATAGTAGCGACAATTTTTGTCCGGCGCAGAGAATCTCTTAATTGCATAGGGGCTGAAGTGAGGGAGCTATCTGGGAAGTCATCGTAACTTAAGTTGCATCTCCTTTTCAGTCACTGCTATACCAATAGATATAAGCAGTTAGAGAGGTTTTATGGGAGAGTGAGGGCTGTGGGATAGACTAGATATAGTACATCAATCTTGTATCCATCCTCCCAACGAAAGAGTTTATCCCATCAACTTTTTGCCAATTGCCATACCCCACTTATCAATCAGTAAAGATTAGTTCTTGTCTGGAATCATAGCGTTATTCATCTACTGATATGCAAAGCTGTGGATAAATATTGCTATACAAAAGGTTACAAAACTTTATTTTTTCCTAATATTTATCGTATATTCGTAATGTTTGATTAAGAAGGAGTCAATGTTAGAGATGATCGCATCGGAGGCACGAAAGCCACTGACAATCCCGCCAAAGGAATTTTTAGCGCCTCCTGGTGATTTTAATCCCACGCTATTGCTGTTTTTGGTAGCTGTAGCAATGCTGGTGTTATCTAACTTTGGTTACTGGCTTTGGGAATGGCCCCACTGGCTCTGCTTTAGCGTTAATACTATTGCGTTGCATTGTGCTGGGACGGTGATTCACGACGCTTGTCACCAATCAGCCCATCGCAACCGGGTGATGAATGCGATGTTAGGACATGGCAGTGCGTTGATGCTAGCTTTTGCTTTTCCAGTATTTACGCGGGTGCATTTACAACATCATGGCCATGTCAACCATCCTAAAGACGACCCAGATCATTATGTCTCTACGGGTGGCCCGTTATGGCTGATTGCAGTGCGGTTTTTGTACCACGAGGTGTTTTTCTTTCAACGACGACTGTGGCGGAAATATGAGCTATTAGAATGGTTCATCAGCCGTTTAATTGTCGGTGTAATTGTTTATATATCAGTGCAATACCACTTTTTGGGTTACATTCTCAATTTTTGGTTTATACCGGCTTTTGTAGTGGGGATAGCACTGGGATTATTTTTCGACTATTTACCGCATCGTCCTTTTGCGGAGCGCGATCGCTGGAAAAATGCTCGCGTCTACCCGAACCAAGTTCTCAATATCCTAATTATGGGACAGAATTACCACTTAATTCATCATTTGTGGCCTTCTATTCCTTGGTATAATTATCAACCTGCATACTATGTCATGAAGCCACTCTTAGATGAAAAAGGCTGTTATCAAACTTCAGGATTGTTGCAGAAAAAGGACTTTTTTGAGTTTGTTTATGACATTTTTTTAGGAATTCGGTTTCATCACCAAAAAGAATAGAGTTGTTGCATACAGCGCAATCGCGTCAAAAACCTCCGATTTCAACAACCACAAATTAGAAGTAAATCAGCCAAACGTACAATAGCGATCGCGCCCCTTTTGTTTGGCATTGTACATTGCTTGATCGGCTGAAGCGATAAGTGTATCTGGCTTAATGTCGCAAATGGGTATGACACAAGTAATACCCAAACTAACTGTGACGATATCCTTGACATCAGACTGTGCATGGGGAATGGACTGAGCGTGAATTGCTTGCTGAATATTTTGTGTTACTTTGATTGCTCCTGCTAAGTCAGTATTGGGAAGGAGTACCAAAAATTCTTCTCCTCCATAACGTGCTACTAGATCACCAGGACGATTAACTATTTGTTGCACTGTTTGCGCTATTTTGATTAAACAATAATCGCCTTCAAGATGACCATAGCAGTCGTTGTAAGATTTGAATTTATCAACATCGAATAAAATCAGTGACAGGGGTTGTTGTTCTCTTGCAAGGCGTTCCCATTCTGCTTGCAGTCGTGCATTGAAGCAGCGACGGTTAGCTACCTGAGTCAAACCATCTAGATTTACCAGTTGTTCTAGTTTAAAATTTGCATCTTCTGCTGTTTCTTTAGCAATTACTAACTCTGCTGTTCTCTCCTGTACCCGTTGTTCCAAAGTTTCCAAAGATGTTTGTAACTGAAGTGCCATGTTGTTAAACGATTTCGCCAGTTGACCTATTTCGTCTTTTGAGCTAATTTTGGCGCGGATATCTAAGTTACCTGCGGTAAATTGGAAAACTATATTGGTAAGATAAATTATTGGTTTTGTTAGCAGTTGCCCAATGGCAAAAGCAATAATTGCCACTACTGAAGCGATAATTGCAAATAGCAACATTGCATCACGAATTTGCTTTTCTACAGGTGCTAGGGCAATAGCAAGGGGTTGTGCAAATAACACAGACCAAGGTTTATATTTTAAATGAGCGATCGCAATCAGATTAACCTGATTACCTGTTGCTGACAATGATGCAATTAAATCCGACTGTTTATTATCTAATGCTTGCTTAAGTTTTAACTCATTAGTTGCCAATTCTTTGACAGGAGAATTAGGCAAATGCCCTTTCTGTTGTAGTTTAGTTACAACATCCAAAGGCAGAGGCACAATTGATTTAAAAAGTAGTTTTGGTGCAGTGCTATGTGCCAGATAAATATTATTTTCATCTAAAAGAATAGCAAACGATTTTGCCCCAGCCTGTTCAGTTTCTCGAGTTACTAACTGCTGGACAACAGTAGCATTGTATGAAACACGCAATACACCCAATATATCTCCCTTGGCATTGCGAACCGGACTGCTAAAAAACAGGGTAACAAGGTCAGGAATTTTTAGCGATCGCTTCATGCTAGAAACAAAGGATAACCCTGTTTGCAGTGGTTTTTGAAAATAATTTTCAACTGATTCATCTTTACCAATGTTCGATGTCTGTGTATCCAATACATTTTTCCCGTTTGAGTCGAGCAAAGAGTATGAGAGAATATTGAGCATATCTTTGCGACTGAGACGGATTAATGTTTCTATTGCCAATTGCATTTCGGGGCTGTCATCTCGCTGTTTTGGATTTAGGCTGAGGTAGCGTGCCAAACCTGGTAAAATCGCCTCTACGCGCACGGCATTGAGATTTCCATCAATAAAGGCATCTATTCTGTTAGCGGTTTCCTTAGCCGCCGCAGATAGAGCTTGTCGGGCATTTTCAGTTAGTGCTTTTTCAGTTGTCTGTTTGTTGATAAATGCCAATAACAGCAAAGGAATCAAAGCAACAATCAGAAACGAGGTGATCAACTTTGTACGGATGCCGCCCAAAAAAGGCTGCTGCATGGCTTTAAACTAGAAGGGAGGGTTCAAGAAGGAAGAATTGAACAAACTTTCTAGCTCAGGAATGCGCGTCACGTTTCCAGAGCGAATAAAAAAGTCTGCATATATCTTGGCGGTTTTGTAGATAGAGTTAGGGTTGCTAGATTGAAACAATTTTTGATTTTCAGCTAAATCAGTTAGGTTTACTCCCTCTAAAGAGAGTGTATTGCTAGGAATTTTTAAGGCTTTGCTGACGATGGCGTTTCCTTACTGAACATTTGCCTTCCAGTAAGTCTCAGCTTGCAGCCATCCTCGCACAAATGCACGAACGTCTTCGGGGCGATCGCGGATTGTATCATTGCGAAAGATAATCATATCTAAAATCAAGCCAGGGGTTTGTTTACTGGTAAATAGGATATGTCCCCCTAATTTAATAGCTTCAGAAAGATGGGGTTGCCAAGCGTGTCCGGCTTGAATAACATTATTTTTCAGGCCTTGAGGAATTTCTAAAGCCTCTAATTTAACCAATTTCACATCATCGCTGGTCAACTTAGAACTTTTCAACATCTCAGTCACGAAAAGTTCGCTAAAACCGCCTAAATTTGCACCTAGCTTTTTCCCTTGCAAGTCAGCGACAGTTTTTATTTGTGGTTGGGCGACTACTACATCTGCTCCTGTTGATTCATCTATAACCAGCACGCCTTGTATATCAGGATTTGTGGCACTCAAGATGATAAAACTTCCCAAGGACGCTGTAATACCATCATACTTACCCGCACTGAAATTTGCTCTTTCCAATTGGGTATATCGTTTAGACATTAGTTCAACATCTACACCTTGGGCTTTGAAGAATCCTTTTTCTTGAGCAATGATGCCTGGATACTCTCCAATAAAAGATGCAAATATCACTTTCAAGGGAGGGCGTTTGAATTCAGTCGGTGATGAAGCATGACAAGCAAATAGCAAACAGGTGGTAATGAGAAAAAGACTAATGTATCTAAGTAATTTACACATAATAAAACATTTAATAATTTTTATTATTTTTTAAATACTTTTTAAAATAAATACCCATTTATTAAAATTCAAATAGGATGCTAAAATTCAGCATCTAAGTTCAATTCCTGCTGCAAGATTAGAACATAAATTGGCGAACTACCAGATTAAAAATTATTTAAAATCAAACAGGTTTCAATCTTTACTTTGGTTTTGGAAATTGATTAACAGCAGGACGATTCAAAATATGTTGAGAATACTTCATAGTAGACCCGATCATCTACAAATAAATAGGCTCAAACTACATTAGACTCTCGTCTCAACCATCTCAATCCCCTAGTATCTAGAGTAATTATTACACTGTCGTATTCAGTTTCACTGCCATTGTCCAATACTGAAATGTTTCAGATCCAATCTGATTACTATCCTCATGGTAGATTTGCTGCAAGCATTTATAAAATGCTTGAGCTTCACTCTCTAATCCCAGGGTCATCAAGCACTTTAAAATCCGAGTAATCCGAAGATAATTATGGTTAAATATACAGACCCATTCGCTTTTACGGTTCTGATACTCTTCTGACTGGTTGATAATTACTTTTCCGTCATTACTCTCGTGGCGTTGCAACCCATAAAACTGAAGCATAACTGTGAAGGAACGCAGCAAATTTTGACGTAGATATGGGTTGCTTCGAAATACTTCAATTATTTCTTGGTCAAGAATGGGAGCATCAGGATTAAATGCACTTCGCTCATGCAAAGGAAACAACCACTGAATATAATTATGGACGCACTCCAATTCTTCAAAATTCCAAGTCCATATTTCTGCAATCATCCGACCTTCTGAGTCTCGTTGCTCCCCTAAGTAGAATGGGACAATCATTACCAACTATCCTCACAACTCAGCATTTTAATTTTGAGTGCGATCGCCTTACCAAGCTGGTAATATTTTCCCAACAATCAAAGTAGGTTGAGTAGCCGCGTTAGCACGTAGTAGCTATTCTATTTTATTTAAAAATAAAAATTATACTTTTGACTTAACTGCTGGCTGTGATGCCTGTAAAGGCTGAGGCAAACTCCAGTCGGGACGCAAGCTGGCGGCGTTGCGTAAATAGATATGATGAATTGAGGCGGAGGTTGGGAGATAAGCGTGGATTAAGAACCGAATGCAGCGCTGTAAACTGCCTTCAACGTGCATTTGCTGCACATCCAACATAGCCACATTATCCCAACCGGGACGCGCTCTAGCGATCGCAGCTGGAAAAATCACATCCAAATCGCGTGTCACGGAGAAAGTCACACTAATCATGTCTGTCGGCTGAAATTGATTTCGGTCTTCTAGTTCATCTAGTAGTTCTGTCACTACTTCTCGGATTGCCTCAACAGTATTTTCTGAAGCAGTTGTTGCTCCACGAATAGCCCGCATTTGCCACTCCACGCCAAAATCCTCCTAAATTAGTCATTAGTCATTGGTCATTGGTCATTGGTCATTGGTCATTTGACTTGACTCCGAACAAAGGACAAAGGACAAATGACCAATAACAAACAAACATTTATGGTCGATATAACCACAAAGGTAAACCACTAGTAGACACTTCAAATTCGAGCCAATCAATTCCAGATCGAATTCCTGATGAAACTTGACGACTCCCTGGTAGAAGGCGGCTCAATAATGGTTTACGTTCTTCTAGGGTATAGCAGAGAGTTTTTTCCGGATCGAGTCCTACCAATTCTGCTGTCCAGCGACGAGCATCTTCTTCTGTACCAAGGCGGTCTACAACACCTAACTCTAGGGCTTGCTGTCCAGTAAAAATCCGACCATCGGCGAAACTTTTTACAGCTTCTACTGTCAGAGAACGGCCATCAGCTACCGTTTGAACAAATTGCTGATAACTTGTGTCAATCAACTCTTGCAGGATGCTTTCTTCTGGTTGAGTCAGCTGCCGATCAAAAGCCAAAATGTCTTTATAAGGGCCAGACTTAATTACCTGGAAGGAAACACCAATTTTTTCTAGCAAGCGTTCCAAGTTATTTCCACGCAAAATCACACCAATACTACCCGTAATTGTACCTGGGTTGGATACGATGTGTTCCGCTCCCATGCCGATGTAGACACCTCCAGAAGCCGAAATATTGCCAAAGCTAGCAACGATTTTAATTTTTTCGCGCAAACGCTTCAGGGCGCTGTAGATTTCTTGAGAATCTCCGACTGTACCGCCAGGACTATCGATACGCAGCAATAATGCCGGAAACTTTTTTTCTTCTACAGTTTTCAGTGCTTCTAGGACGCGTTTGCGAGTCGCACCGGCGATCGCACCAGTAATTTCAATCCGCGCAATTTGTTTTCTAAACCTGGGCTTAAACGGCCAAACCATGAGCTATAAACATTCCTCGTAATAAACTCAATATAAGATCCCCAGAGGTCAGACGACCTTCTTTGCTCTGTTAAGAAACATGAGCAGACATTGTGTTTATCAGTATTTTAAGGAAGTTTTTATATTTCGCAGTCAGTTTTATTTGATATTTTCGATGAATGCTAATAAATTCCTTAAAAATTGTAGCCAACACAATATGCCAAACTCTAGTTTAGCGTCCAATGTGGTGGTTTAGCACAGACTATTTTAGCTATTTTGCATAATTCAAAGTTTCAAAGCCCTTATTTTACTAGCTTTTTGACTGTTTTCGAATTGATTTACTATAGTCGGGCATACAGAACATTTATCAGTAATTAATAACTAATAACTAATTAACAATAAGTATTTAATTAATAATTTTTGTACTCAATTTAATTAATAAAATTTCATTCAGCAACACTAATCCCTGTTTAGGTTTAGATCAGTAATATTTTCATTTTGGGAAATCTCAATTTTTCCTCTCTTGTACAGCCCATGAACATCTGACGAAGACTATTCACATCATTCAGGAGTCTATTCGTAAAATTTGATACCTATAGTAAACATAAGTATCAAACAGTGATCCGACGAAACTACAGGTCAAGCTAATTACAAATAATCCACGCAGGGGAGTCCCACTGCCAAAGGTGGCGAGAAAACGTATAATCTCAGTGGCGATCGCCTCAGTTAACTCTTGTAAACCCGGAAAGGAACCGATAAGGAATAAAAATAGTAATCCACCGCCAACCAGGAAGATGGGAGCAACAAAACTAAAAACGATCGTAAGTAGTAGGGAGCGGAGAAAGTTAATGAAAATAGCCATTTAGGACAAACTCCGTGAGTAGAGATAACAATAGCTAGATAGCGGTTTGTCATTTTCTACAATACGTGCGATCGCTCCTAAGCAGACAATCTGTCAAAAATCTTAAGTTTTCATTAAAAGAAGCGGCTACCAGTTACAGCCTGTGCTGGGTATCTACAAAATGACTCCAATCCACAAAACCCTTGCAAAATAAAGCTTAAAACTAAGATTAACATCTATCTATTGGTTTGTAGCACGTTTAATAACAGCTTTATTTTCTGAGAGCATCTTTAATCTAAGTTAATATTTAGCCCCGTTGGGAGCGGGGAGTTAGAGGGATGAGGGAGCAGGGGAAAAAGAACTATTCCCCATTCCCCATTCCCCATTCCCTATCCCAACGACTTCCGCTATTCTTAAGGCAGTTACCGAGTTAGCTACAGAACATTGAACCAGACTACATCCAAATCCAGTTTAGGAGAATGGAGCCAGCGATTGCTGGCAGCGATTTTTCTGGGTGGGCAAGTACTAGTTCACCTATTGAGGGGCAAAATCCATCGGCGCAACACCTTAGAACAAATGGCAGCAGTTGGGCCTGATTCTCTATTTATTGCCTTACTGACGGCTATTTTCGTCGGCGCGGTGTTTACCATTCAAGTGGCGCGGGAATTTATCAACTTTGGTGCAGGAAACATTATCGGCGGAGTGCTTTCTATAGCGTTGACACGAGAACTTTCTCCCGTATTGACGGCAGTGGTTTTGGCAGGGCGAGTCGGTTCTGCCTTTGCAGCCGAAATTGGTACCATGCGAGTCACAGAACAAATCGATGCCATGTTGATGTTAAAAACAGATCCAATCGATTATCTGGTTATTCCCCGCGTTATTGCTTGCTGTTTAATGCTACCAATTTTAACCCTTCTATCTTTGATAACAGGGATGTTCGGAGGATTCATAATTGCGACAAATGTCTACAACCTGTCTGATACTGTATTTCTAGACTCAGCCCGTAACTTTCTTGGGGTCTGGGATATTATTAGCGCCATGCTTAAGGCGTGTTGCTTTGGGATTTTAATCGCCGTAATTGGTTGCAGTTGGGGATTGACGACAACAGGAGGAGCTAAAGGAGTAGGACAGTCAACCACAACTGCTGTTGTGACTGCCTTGCTAATTATATTTGTTAGCAACTTCTTTCTTTCTTGGTTAATGTTTCAAGGACTTGGCAGTGCATTTTTGAAAGGCTTATAAAAGTGAGAAGTGAGTATTTAGGAGTTAAGAGTTATAAGTTAAAACTCCTCCCTCCTGTAGAGATGCAATCAATCGCCTCTCTCTTGTACGATTATCGCGTCTCTACTTCTGACTCCTAAAATAAAAGATATGCCTACTAAATAAAGCAGGATTTAAAACTGTGACCAGTTCATTTGCTCCTAACTCCACATCAACCGTGGAACTCAAGCCTAGTTACAATATACCTATAGTGTTGGTGATTACCGCTATTCCACTACTATTGGTACAACCCTGGATAAGCTCTGTTTTCACACTGTTTGGCTTATTTCTAATGTTTCAGGCGTTAACGCTGCGTTTGCAATTTACCGTCACCGACTTAGATATTTACAGAAGTGAAAAATTGATTCGACGCTTTCCCTACCAGGAATGGCAAAACTGGCGGATCTTCTGGAATGCAGTCCCCATTTTGTTTTACTTTAAAGAAATTAAAAGTATCCACTTTTTGCCGATTTTATTTGACCCCAACACCTTGAAAACTTGCTTAGAACAACGTTGTCCGCGTATTTAGTGCTGAGTGTCACAAGTGCTGAGTCGTTTTGCTCTCAACTAATAACTCAGCCCTTGTGACTCAGGACTTTTATGGCAGGTTAATTGTAATATTTCTGAAAGCTATTTATTCGCATCATAGGAATTACACTATTGTTTATGAACCCAGAGGCATCTCAAACCCCAGAACCAATTGATGAGCGGTTGGCAGAAAAAGAAGAGCAAAACAATGCAGTTGAACATCCAGTCAATCCATCTGTTGAGTCAGTGGGAGAAACAGGAGGCGTTAGCTCATCAGAAAACTACGCAACTTTTGAGCCACTCATCTCCAATGCAGAAGTGGTAGATACTACAGTAGAGCTAACAGAAAATTCAAATGGCGAGTTTGTAGCGCAGTCGGAACCGGAAAATACCGCACTGGGGTCAGAAATAGAATCAGAAAATCATTCATTATATGCAGAAGCAGAGCAGCGAGTAGCAGAGTTGCAAAAGGCTGAAGCAGCCCTCAAGTCAGAAATAGTTAAGCTGCAAGCTTCTTATAAAAACCTTCAGGCACAAGTCAGTGAAACTCAAACCTCACTGGGACGACTTGTGCAAGAGTCGTTGGTACAGTTAGAACAACGCAAACAAACCCTGCAAATTTCTGTAGAACAACTAGAACGCCGTCAAGAACGTATCCGCAACGAGATGCGAACCACTTTTGCTGGTACATCCCAAGATTTGGCAATTCGGGTGCAGGGTTTTAAAGACTATCTCACGGGTAGCTTACAGGATTTAGCCGTTGCGGCTGAACAGTTGCAACTAACACCAAGTGTGGTGGAACGAGAAAAGCCAGCTGTAAAAGAGGCTAAACCTGTTGAATCCCAACCTGGAATACCGCAATTTGCCCAACAGCAGTTTCAAGATACTACAAAGCAAATTCGCCGCCTAATTGACCAATACCGCAATAAACCAGATTATTACGGCCCAGCGTGGCAACTACGCCGTACCTTTGAACCAATCCATGCAGAGCGAGTCTCGAATTGGTTTTTTACCCAAGGGGGACGGGGTGGTTTGCGGACAATGGGTAGCCGCTTACAGAATATTCTGATTGCCTCAGCTGCAATTTCGATATTACACAAGCTGTATGGCGATCGCATTCGTACTTTAGTCTTAGCTAATACACCAGAGCGATTAGGTGAATGGCGGCGCGGCTTACAAGACTGTCTGGGCATCGGTCGCCCAGATTTTGGCCCAGATCGGGGTGTGGTATTATTTGAGGCATCTGATGCTCTCGCTCAAAAAGCAGACCGATTAACGAAAGCCAATCAATTGCCCTTAATTATCATTGACGATTCAGAAGAGCAAATCAGTTTATCACTGCTGCAATTTCCTCTGTGGTTAGCCTTTGCTCCTGACCCCAAAACCGTGAGAAACTATGATGATGACTTTTAATTGGTAATTGAGAATTGGGAATTGGTCAAGAGTAATACTTCTTGACTTTTTTAAATTTTGAATTTTGAATTTTATTATGGCTATCTGGTTAACTCTGTGCGGCGTAATTGTGCTGATAGCTTACCTGCTGGGTTCCTTTCCCACTGGGTACATTGCTGTGAAGCAGTTAAAGGGTATTGATATTCGGGAAGTTGGTTCAGGTTCCACTGGCGCAACTAATGTACTAAGAACTTTAGGGAAAGGGCCAGGAGCATTCGTTTTAGTACTTGATTCCTTAAAGGGAGCATTAGCGATCGCTTTAGTCTACTGGTTGTTCAAGTTTGCCTCTAGTCAAAATTTTATTCCCCCAACGATAGATGCACAAGTATGGCAACCGTGGATAGTAATCTTAGCTGGGTTAGCTGCAATTCTGGGACATAGTAAATCGATTTTTTTAGGCTTTACTGGTGGTAAATCTGTTGCTATCAGCTTAGGGATTTTATTGGCCATGAGTTGGCAGGTAGGTTTAGCAACAGCCGGTGTGTTTGCCATCGTTGTGGCAATATCGCGGATTGTTTCTTTGAGTTCAATTGTAGGTGCGATCGCTGTTTCCATTCTCATGGTAATTTTGCATCAACCGTTACCCTATATTCTGTTTGGGATTGCCGGTGGATTATATGTAATTTTGCGCCATCGCACTAATATTGAACGACTGTTTGCTGGTACTGAGCCAAAAATTGGGCAAAAGGTAGCGACACCAGAACAAACTACATAATTTACCAACCGCAAATAGATATATTTTGTCCCCAGCTTCAGCCAGGCTTAAGTTTATGAATTAACGTTCCCTTTCATCAAACGGTGGATGAGGCGGCAAGGCCAGAAAAAAGCTCCACAGATACTTACTGAAGCGATCGCGGCCACAACTCGCCAAGTCGAATTGGTTCCGGTGGCAGACTCTGAAGGGTGAGCTTGTTGTGTACTTTTAGCTAGTTCTGGCACTGAACGAGATAGCTGGCTGGCTGTACTCACCCCTTCAATTGCGGCTCCAATTAGATAAGCTACTAGGGCGATTACTAGCCAGTGATTCATAATATTCAACTGTTTCAACTCTGAGCGTATGCTTGGCAGTGAGCAATTGATTTCTCGCGCTAATGATTGCCGCCTTGCCCGAAGGATAATCGGCCTTCAGCCGTATCACGAATGAGAGGCAGTTTTGATTTTATATAAGTATTGAGGCTGCTATCTGCCTGGGCATCAATAACCTGCTTCGCTTTTAACTGCTGGAGGAGTAATTGTACTAAAGCAGCATCGTCAAAATGGAGCAGGGTGTTGACCTGGGTGGACTCAATTACAGCCCAAAGCTGTTGCATCATTTTCGCAGTCACCATGAGTCTGTAACCTCTTAAGCTTTTCTTTATATTTACACAGACTTTGAATTTGTGCTTGATTTTTATCTGAAGAATTATAAAGATGTCGGCTTAAAATGCCTGATTAAGTAAGTTGGGCGTAAATAATTGTCGTTTGGATTAGGCAAAAGGCAATAGGTATAAGGGTTTTAGCCTAGTTAATTTTTATTTACATAGTTTGATTTTATTGTGCCAATTTAACTTAAGCCAATATGGTTAAGTTATAGCGTTTTTCGATTGATTGAAATACAACCCTTCTCATTCATGATTCTTTACCCTAATGGCGGTGTATAGCGGTTCTCAATCGTATGGAACCCTTGTAGCCTCTCTTCTTTTATAGTTGCCCATTAAAGCAATGATTTTAGAAAGAAAGCCACAATGCAGATATCCGTAAGCATCAGCACTTTTTGTCAAAACTAAACTTCAGTCGTTGTTGAGTGCTACTTTTGAAGTTTATCGTGGAACTTTCGCACAAGCTCCTTCTTGACCAGAAGGATCGGAAAAAATTGCTAAAGTGTGATATTCAGGATTATCTGTTCCATATATCACTCGAAAAGTATATAACTTATTTCTACCTTGCGCTTCGGTAACAACTGTTAAAAGTGTATTCTTAGTAAGAGGAAGTCCAGGAATGTTCAGCTTTTTAATTCGTCTGAGTTGAATTACATTTGCTGCGGAGTTTTTACAATCTCCTGTATTAGTATTAGCTGCTTGACCAAACTGCATACAAACAGGGCCATCAAAATCTAGAGTTACCTGTGATGGATCGTTTAACCAAACTTTTTTAATTACTTCTCCAGATGGAAGAAAACTTAAGTTTGTTCCCTGTTGATACCAAATCTTGATTGTAGGTATTAGTCCACCTAAACCCTGCGCTTGACAAGAAAAGATGGAACGCAGAACAGCATTATTAGCACCAGCACGTCCTACCAACAATAACATAGCAACCGAGAAAATTAAGGAAGCTAGAGGTAGGAAATAAGAATTGTGTGAGCTATTTCCTGACAAGTTAGTATTCTTTATCATGGTTGCAAATTAGGAGATTGATAGAACAGGTGAAAATAGGGAAGATGGCAAGAAAACTAATTACTTAATTACCATGACCCAATGCAAATTTAAAATTGGTATCAATCCTACCTCTTAAAACTGGGTTACTTGATTAACGTATATTTCAATATTTGTACCGGCTGGCAAAAACCAAATATTCGTTTGCTGTGACATTTGGGCGATCGCCTGTTGGTTACGTTGGGCAATTTGGGGAACTACAGAGTTCAAACCACCTTCCACAACCCCGGCTGCAATATCGCGTCTGTTTTTAGTGACAGTAGTAAGAGTTGTGCTGCTACTGGTGTTGCCATCAACGGTAGTTTGTGAAGTAAGTGGTTGCAGTTCAGTATCACTACGATTTATTAACTCTGCTGCTTTCCCAATACCTCCCAAAACGAATAGTCCTAAATCCATTGATGCTATGGACGAACCTTGACTGGGAAATTTATTTGCAATTAAAGGTTTACCTTGGGTAGCGCGAATAATAATTGCATTGTTAGGTAAGCTTCGTTCTATCGGGTTGCCATTATTTTGCGAGACAACTTTCACTACCTTCATCTGCAAAAGACCTTGTTCGGAGAGGGAGCTAATTTCAGCTAGGAATTCGGTATTTGCAGGTAGAGCGATCGCACCATCGATAGATTTTAGCGGTTCTTTCAATCGGATCACAAATACGTTTTTCTGTTCACCTGTATCACCACTGCCACCGCTTGACTTGGTAGTTTCTCCAAATATTGCCGTCGCCAACACAGCTTTAGCACTACTTCCTACTGCTACAGATTTTTGTCCCTGCTGTTGCGCTTGACTGACTAGAGGAGCAGGAGTTTGCTGTTGTGGAGTTTGCTCAGGATTGGGGTTTGGTGTTTGTTGCTGCGGCTGTGGATTGTTTGGAGGTTCAGAAGCAGCTACCGTGTTATTAGGTTGATCGTTGGCATTGACTTGACCATAGCTACCTAACTTTGATAATTTTGTCCACTCTTCAAATGGGTTTGGTGGAGCTGGTGGAGTTATATTAACTACGGGTTGAGTATTTGGCTTCACAACTGGTAGTTGAGGTGATGGCAAAGATTGAGAAGCAGGTACTCTAACAATGCGCTCAACTGTCACTGTTCGAGGTGCGTAAGCTATCGGTGGGGGGGTTGGGATCACTTTCTGTGTACCTCTGGAAGAAACTGATGGTTCTCGTAGGGCTACTTTAGGTGTTGATTTGGCAATTCTGAGTTGTTGTTGGGCAGCTTTTACCAACTGTGCTTGTTCAGTCAGGGCTAATTTCGTTTTCAGAGTATCTACTTCGACTGCTAGCTGTTGAGAGGTCGATTCATCAATTGGTTGCTCACGCACCGGTGGGGAAACAATATTTTTTGGCTTCTGATTGCTGCTACCCATCAACTGGGACAAAAACACACCACCCACCAAAATGATCGCTAAAGTAGCAGCCCCTACCAAGCCTAATTTTGCAAAGGGGTTAGATGATAGGGATTGCTTAGTCTGAACTTCTTGTGGTTGGTAAGGAGACTCTTGCAGCATTGCAGAGCCTTCCGATCCTTGAGGATCGCCAGAATAAGATTCTTCTTCAAAGCCAACCAACTTGGAGATCCGTGATTCCCAATCAAAAGATTCTACTTCTGGTTGGCGATCGTCGGTGGTTAGAGCAAATCCATTTTGAGGAGGCGTTTGGGCAGGAATTGAGTATCGAGTCATGGTAAAGCTTGGTTGGGATTTCCAGAACAATTTTTATCTTGGATTTCACAGACATTATAAATTTCTAATCTGGCTTCACCAAGGCGGTAAGCTGCGAAGTGCGTCGGTAGTGGCGCATTTGGTAGTGAAGTTGCTGGTTCATCTATTGCTCTAACTAAAATTTGTTTATTAAACGAAACTGATTTTCCCAACCTATCATAACCGCTAAAAATCAATTGATTGGCAAACATCTCTACTTTCCAGTTTCCCTTACTGATTTCTATTGGTTGAGAAATTTTTTGGATGACTAATACATTCTCAGTCCCTCTACTAACATTTTCAAATTGACTATCTGGATTTAAATTAGTAATTTCTGACTTAAGTTTTTGTTTAAAATCATCAGCTACCAGTTGAGAAGTAATTTCCCAGACCTGTGTAGGTGGCTGTTGTTGTGACCAGTTAAGCATTAAGCTCATCGTTTCACCCACAAAGCGCCGAATAGCCTCTGGCTGTCGCTCTAAATTTGGTTGAGCCTCTACTGTTATAGTACGACCATCAACAAGTTGTACCAAACTTTGGGGTGTAAGTTGCCGACTTAACTGTTGTAACATAGACCCATGAAATATTAGTAAAAGCAAGGTTAATACATGTAAACCAAATGTTCCTACTGCCAAGAGTGGTAATGGGCTATTTCTCTTATTTTCTGGTTTAAGTAATTGCATTAATAATTGATTATAAAAATTGAACTATGAGTTGGGGAATTAAAAATCTCTTATTTTATAAAGCTATCAAAGCTTTATCCGGCCCTACATTGCTTTAAATTATCTTCGTTAAGGTTGTTATACCCATCTAGCAAACATAAATTACGAATTTCATAAATTTCTAGTTTATCAGTGCGGACACTATAAATTGCTTTTTGCAAGTCTGTGCCATTATCGGCTTGGGGATTACCAAAATAATCTACTGCACGGACAAGGAAATCTTTGTTAAAAGGAGTGACGATTTTTTCACCACCAACTCGATTTTTTTGAATTAAGTCGGCTACCATCCCCACTCGCCACTTACCTGGTGCAATTTGTTTTGGTGGATAAACTCGCTTAATAATTAATTGTGATGTCATCACTTGGTTAGGGTTTTCCGAGAAAACTTCTGGCGGGGTCATTTCTGCAACTGTGCTTAAGAAACCTTTGCGAAAGTCTTCTGATAAGGCAAAACTTGCTATCCAAGTGCTAGTACTAATTTTTTGGCTGCCACCTTGGGGTGTTCTAATTAAAATTCCTAAATCAGATTTAGGATTTGCAACTTCTTCGATATTTTGTGGTGGTAAGGTTCCCGACCAGGTAAACATTGATATCATCGTTTTGCTGATGAATCGGCGGATTGCTTCTGGTTCTCTTGCTAAATCATCAATATTGCGTACTGGTTTACCATCTATTAATTGCACAAAGTTGGGAGGTTTTCTCAGACTGAGTTGGCGAATATTTAGCCCTTGAAATATGAATAAAAGTAAAACTAATACATGTAAACTGAAGGACGCGATCGCAAAAATTGTCAAAACACTTCCCGTTCTTTGTCTTTTTTCTAGTAGACGTACCATTTATTCATCTCCTCCTGCAAAAAACTTCAGCTATTATATATGATGATTTGCGTATAGTCGGCAGTCAGGAAAGTAGCCAATATTTAGATAGATTCTTCTTTAGAAATTTTGAGTTGCTTATATCCTCTCCTTCACTAAAGAAGCCGTATTGCTGATAGCACTGAAGACTGCAAAACCGCCAGCCGCAGCTACAAGTAAGGATAAAAGTGGTGCTAAAATTCCTAGAAAAATAATGAACCACATTAAATCTGGATCAACATTAGCATCTTGACCTGGCCCATTGACAATAACTGCGGCAGTTAGCACCGCAATAATATTGAATGAAATCTTGGCAATTCCAATAGATAAAAATCCAGTCAGCCATGCGAAGATTGGTTTCCCCGCGACAGGTAATAAAGACCCACCTACAGCTATTGGTCCTAAAGCTGCTATCAGCAACATCGTAGCTTCTATCAAATTCTGGAAGGCATATTGTAAGGAAACTAAAAAGTTTTTGATACTCGTTTGGACTGTAGAACCTAACAAAGAATTAAATGAGGTTTCTGATACAATGCCAGTGCCATATCTAATATTATCTACCTTAGTTTGTAGTCTAATTATCCAATTTTTATTTCCATATATATCTCTATATTTTTGCCAAAGAATATTTACTTTTTCGGCAGCTTTCACAAAGCATTGACTTTGTTGTTCGCCAGTCAGTGATTGACAAGGACGCAGCAAAGAGCCAGCTACTTCTTCGGCAACACTCATATTCAGTGCTTGCTGGTATATTTTGTCTGCGTCTGCTGATACCACTACTTGCTGATTCACAGTGTTTAGAAAATTCCGCACTCCTAGTGTCAGATTAGAAAGGATACTTCCATTGGCTGAATTACTTAAGAGGATCACCACAATAAAAGGCCAAATTAAAGCTGATATGGGACGGGTATATTCATAGGATAGTAAGTCTTTGAGGAATTGTATCATGAAAAACAACAGGGTTCCTACCGCAAAAAAAATACCCAGATTTGTCAGCGCTCCATACAAGTTATTACTGCTGTTATTTTGTAATAAATCTAGCCATTGTTTATCCCAACCTTCGGCAATACGTTGAGAGGTTGCGGCACCATTATCAAGAATCTCATCAATGCCTACTTGGGCAAAAATTTGTTGAATAGCAAGTTGCATGTTAGTTAACTAACTGTCTTTTAAAAAAGGTATGTTTTAGAATCAGAATAATTGAGATTTCTCAATTCTAAATTTCAATTATTAAGCTTTCTGCCAAACAAATCTAGTTGAGAAGTCGCCCGCAAAAGTCTCGCGGCTTCTGTAGAACTTTCTACTCTCCGAGCGCGATTTGTCTCTTCTGCCTGCTGAGAAATATTTGCCAAGTTTAAATTAGAGTATTGCAAAGACTGATTATTTTGTAATGTCTGAGCAAATGTTTCAGCTACGATTTTCGATTGTTCCTGTTGGATTTTAATGGTTTCTTGGTTGGTAGTTAACAATGCTAATAAGCCCTGACCTAGCAAGTTATCGGCAATACTTATAACTTGTTTAGCAGCTGTGTCAATAGCAGTACTTTCCAATTTATTCTTAAAGCTATTAATCTGGTTATCAGCATCATTTGATCCGGCAATATCTTGCAGACTTCTCTCTGTATTTTCTAACTTTGATTTTGTCCGAATTTGTCCCTTTTCACCAAGAATCCCTACCGCTACTCCACGAGTAATTACCCGATTGAGTTCATTACTAATTAAATTTCCCCGCACTGCTGAATTATTCTCAAAGCGACCCGCTCTTGAGTCGGAATTAGAAGAATAGAGAATCAAATTATCACGAACTCTCTGTCCAGCGATAACAGGGTTAGGTATATTCAATTCTCCTCTGGCATTACTCAGAGCATTTTGACTTTGTACTTCTACAGGCTTTAAGTTGTCGCTCAGATTATATTGAAGGTAGTTTTGCAAATCTGTGGAATATGATTGAAAGTCAGTCCAAACCTGGCCTAATGCGCCCGTCTGAATTTGTGCCATTGCTGGTAGGATTGCCAAAGATAGCAATGTCAAAGTAAAAATGGTAGTTTTTCTCATATTTCTGTACCTGAAAAAGGTAGACGCAATTAAGTTTGCTGTAAGTATGATTTAGAGATTTACATTTACAAGCAAGAAACTTGCAAAACCAAATTAAATTATTGTGGGTTGGACAATATAAGCGCCCTAATCAAGTTAAATGTGAAACTACATCTTTGAGGTAAATATCTTGTCCGCCTTTGCTTACCGGCAACTGATATGTTCGCCCCATAATCAGGTATTTACTCATGATAAACTCCACGATTAACTACTACGTAAAGTAGCCACTAACTGACGTGCAAAAGCAGAAATTGCTTCATATTTATTGTTGTGGAGTTGCATCATTTTACTCCGGGCAGTTTGTTCAGAGGGGTTATTAGCAACTGCTGCCAATTGTTCATAACCTGGATAATAACGACAGAATGTATAAATACCGTTATCATCTAATAGCCATTGGCTATAGACACCTTCTTTGCGGGGAAAAAAGCTTTCTGAAGCATTACGAGAAATAATGTTGCGGGGATATTTTAAGATATCTGCAAAACTATCCACTGCAACTGGCTGAATCCTTCCAATCAATCGTGTTGTCAAGTTTTGCAAAATTTTAGATGCAGCTTTAGATTTGGCAATAGTATCAGGATCTTGTCCCGATAAGATGACTCTGATACCAGCTTTAGCACCGTTCGCACAAATTCTGCCAACTAAGTCAGAGATTTGCTCGAATTCAAATAAAATTGGTGCTTCGTCAATAAAGAATATAGAAGCTGGGCTACTTAATGCCCGTCGTAATGCTGCTGAATATGCACTCAAGGATAGTACGGCTGCATCTTCACTATCTGATAAGTTTCTGAGAGCAAAAACTAACAGTTGTGCATCAGTAGGAAAGCTAGATGGTGCAGAAATAGCTTGTCCCACACGACTAGAGAGCCAAAACCGCAAGCGTAGTTGAATTTGACTCAGAGCGTCTTCTACTCTGCCACTTAAAGAATCTAGCTGCAAGTATTCTGGCGAGCAGAAATAGAGAAAATCTTTCAAGGTAGGGGTTTTCTGCCAAGCCAGAGTGCCGAATCCTCCCATCATCGCCTGTCGATATCGCTCTTTGATGCCCTCATCTGTAAAGAAGGCTTCTAAAGCTAGGTTGAGTAGCGATCGCACTGTTTGCGATAAAATTTGACTTTCAGTGGATGATCCTAAAACCATTGTCATTAAAGCTGATTCTAGGAAGGCGGTATAATCGTTAAAGCGATCGCGCTGTTGTTCTGGTTCTAGCGATCGCAAATCTGGCTGTTCAAATAAGTTATTCGATTGTTTGGAAATATCAAAATAGGCTCCATTCCCCTCCATAAACTCTGTATAGTCTGTGAAAGTTGATGTGCCATCAGGTTTAGGGAAATCTAACGCCACCACAGGAATGCCATGTGCCAAAGCCTGAGTTAAAATCCCTGATACTAATACCGATTTACCAGCACGAGTTGTCGCAAACAAAGCTAAATTTTTGTGTTGATTAAACAAATCTAAATGTACGGGTGTTCCGCCTTCTTCGGCAATCAACTCAAAGCCTTCTTTATCACCCCGTTTAGTTAAAACTAAAGGCATTAATCCGGGAACTTCACTGGTTAAATATAGCTGACGACGGTTAAAGGGTGTTGCTAATAAACCTTCCCAAACTATCGGTAGAGTTTGCAGCCAAATTTTCCAGGCATATTCAGTTTCCCTAATTACCCTTGCTGGACGTTGAAAACAGTTTTCAATATACCTTGTTGCCTCATCTAACTTTTCAACAGTTGGACGGTGTACCAAAATAGCAATACTCGTATAAATCGGGACTGCACCTTCAAATAATTGTTCTTGCGCCGCTACCGATTTCTTCAGCTTCAATTGAGCGTTGACATCAATGGTTTTACTTTTTTCTTGAGCCATGATTGTCGTCATGTTTGACTGCTTCAGTACTCGTTGCAGAGTCGTTTTTACCATTGCTGGATTTGCGGCAGTCAACTCACAAAAAATCTCTGTATCTGCTACTCTTTCTCTGGCCAAAAGTTCCCATAAATAGCGCAGTTGGGAAGATTTATTTGGCCAACCTCCAGGTTTTTCAAGAAATGACAGTGCGCCAATATAACGATTGTTAACATTAACCCAACGGCGATCGGCACAAGGTACGCTAGACTCCATCAGCAAAGTTGTGCCGTGGATATTGTCTATGAGCAATTTAGTACTAGCTAAATCTGAATTAACTTGCTCATGCAGTCCTTGTTCATCTAAGGTCATCAACTGAGGAATCTCTATTGCCTCTGTGTCATTAAACCTTTTCCAGACCTCTTTCCAGAGTTCATCTGCTGTCAAAGGTTTAATATCCAATCCCATTTGGTTTGATAGAATCTGTTCCCAACGCAGAAAACCCTGCTTGTAAGCATTTGTGATTAGGGTTTCGATGCGCTGATTTTCTACTTCTGATAGTTCACCTTTGAATTTCAACCACCATGATTCAGCTTTGACTAAAAGCTTCTCTATCCAATCATCTGCATGTTGCGAGTTAGATTCAATGGTGTAAGTGACATAAATCCGCAAAAATTTTGGCTTCCGAACACCAGAAACAGTCAGTTCTTTGACTCTGGCTCTTTCTGCCATCAATAAGTATTTGATATCTCGTGATGGCGCATTTCTAATTAGTGATGCTAATTCCTTTTGGCGCTCTTTATCGGAACTAAAAGATCCCAAATGCAGCGTCATTCTTTCACCGCTAGGGATATCTTTTAATCCAGCTTCAATGTTATTAAAAAGTGTATCGATTTGTTCGGGTCTTAAGGTAGTATGAATTCCCTTACAGTCAAAACCAAAAACAAAGCAAAACCGATCTTTTTGAGTGCCTTTTGTCAAAAGGTACGCGCCAATATCGCGTCCATTCATAGCGACACGTAGCATTGTCGCCAAGTGTAAGGCATCTTCAAATGGTGTTAATCTACTTTCGTTTCCGGCGATGCCGACGCTTTGTTTTCCGATTTTTTGCTTCATGGTTAACTTCCAGTAAGCTTTGATAACGAGCAAAGCCTCTTGTCCAAGCGGGAACGCCAATAAATTTACTTAAAAAACTCCAACTTCTACCACCAGTTAAAATCCACCAGGTTCCTATTCCCCAACCAGTCATTAGTACTGTCCACAACCATTTTTGAAACTCTTCTTGGAAAAGACCCCCAAAAATCCCATTGATAATAAAGTAGGAGGCTAAGGCAATCACTGTCCAAGGAAGAATTTGATCAGCAGGGATGGGCCCTAGAGAAGGTTGGCTTCCCAGAACCTGATTAACTGGACGAAATTCTTGTTCCCGCTCTTGAGACATTTGAAATATCTGAATTATTTACTGCTATCGCCAATTACAAAGCGTGTGAGTACATCAGCAATAGTAACAGCAACAACGACTAATAGGGGAGTTCTGGCAATGCTTTGCCAATCTTCATCTTTACGCACTGCGTTGATCACACCAACCAGGGAGATTGCAATATATAGTAAGTAAATCGCCCGCAACACATTAAATATCAAACTTACAGCTGTGTTGCTACCACCACTATTGGTTGTTGAACCATCACTTAAGGTTTTCTTGAAAAACTTTTCAGCTTCCCCAAAAAACTGTGCTTGTGCGGGGCCGGCAAAACAGTCTAACCAATAAAAACTCAGGATGATGGCTGCTGCTAGAATTTGCAATAATATTAGCGATCGCCTTGGTAAATTTGCCTGCTGCCCAATTTGCTGGGTAATGACTGCAATTAAACTACCAACGAGTAAACAAAAGAGCAGGATAGGACTTTTTAGGCTGATAACGCTTATAAGTACAGCACAAGCAATCAAAAAAGGAACAGATTCAACCAAAATAATCAAGCTGGATTCCAGTCCCAGTCTTAACTTATGAGATCCTTTGACTGCGCTACCAGTTAAAGCTTTGAAAAAGTTTCTCTTGTGAGAACTTTGTCTAGACATTTGCTAATTTTCCTATGGTGTACTTGAGTGTTGGTTGTCTAAAATTTTACGCTTATTTAGAACTTAACATGATTGAACATTCATTTGTAATGAAATTATGAAGTTCGCAGTAAAGTCTTACATTATATACAAACTTTGATTAATTTAAATTAATAAAATATTAATTTTGGTTTAAAAGGTGAGGTATGCGTGGTTTGAGAAACTAGGTTTCAAGCTTTAAACCAGAACTGCTACAGTCCTTCTAAACTGGTTGTAGAATCCAGTAGAAAGGCGAGATAGTGCTTGGCAGATTAATTACAAGTTCTATAGAAAACATTTTATTCCTCCAAGCAACCGTTTTGTAAGGTGTTATCTTTTTTTGATGTGTTATAATTGAATACATACTTACTACAAATATAGAGAAGTTTGCAACACAGTGGCTACAGTATCCCATTTGCAAAGGACTTTGGGAATACTTTTGGAGATTATGTTAGCACTACCACTGATACACGTATTAATTCAATCTACTGTCAATAGCACAAAATAGACTGCGCTTTATTCTTTGACCTAAATATTCCGAATGTTTACAAAGTGGTTTATTGTAACCCTTTCAAGGTGGCTCCAAAAATATCTTTTTTCTCTTTGCGTTCTCTGCGCTTCTGCCTTCTGCGGTTAAAAAGTAATTTATTTAACCACTCCAGACACATAAAACACATAGGAAAGAGGTTAAAAGGAGGTTAAAAAGGAATTTATTGGCAAATATTTTACCGACCTTGAAAAGGCTATTACCCATTGGCAGAAAATATCAAATATGAGATATAGTTTTTTGATTACAATAGCTAAATTTTTCAGCTATTTTTAGCGATGCCTGGGTTGGGCTATACCTAAGCAATTAATAAAAGGATGATTGATAAAATGCTGAAACAACGTATTCTCATTGATTCACATGCTGATTAATTTGTAAAGTTAATATACTTTATTAAAAATACATATTAAAACCTTTAAAAAGAGCTTAATAAGCAAAACTATAATATAATAAAAAGTTTCAGATTTTACTCCGGCCAGATTAATAAAAAGCTCTACAAAAACCACTTTTAAAACACCGATAAGCTCCAAAAATACTTTGAACTTTTTTAATCATTCCATAATGCAATCATGATTTGAGCTTTACCTTAATACTATACTGTTGATTTCGTTGGCAAACTTTAACAGCTATTAGGTATGGCAATCTTAAAAGATTCGTAAAATCTTACTCTCTTTACCTTGCGCCTTAGCGGTAGCTTGTGGCAAATTGCTGTGCATCTGCATTAAAGAAAGTGGTTTTCATGATTCAGACAAAGTTTTCATGCCAAATAAGTAAGTGGGTAAAAATAAACATAGCTTTTTAACAGAGTATAAGAGACTGATAACGGTAATTAAGGCATGATTCGTAGTACTTACTAACCGCTCCCTTATACTAAAGCAATTGAATGTTTGTTTATACAACCTTACCTTGCAATTGTAGAGTTTTTGAATAGCAAAAAATTATGTGATAGAGTGCGATAACAATACTTTTATCCACTCAATATTGCTATTTATTTGCTCTAGTCCTTAAACTATTTGTCAAAACTTTTAATTTATAAATAACCTTTTTAATGCTAAGTTTTTGCATTTAGAAAAGGTTATTTATAATTGGCAATTTGGCATTTGATTTGGATTTGTTAAGGTGCTAAATCCTAAAATTAACTTGAAGGAGCTTGACATGGTTTTCTATCGCGATCATCAATCGAATCATTTGAGAAGTTCAATTTCTGTACTTGCTATAGCAATTGGTTTAGTAGCGGGTCAATCTATTAGTGATAAATCTCTAGCTCAGACTTCAATAAATGGTGCAGGTGCAAGCACTGTAAATACTTTGTTTGCAGGTACAGGAACTGCCTATCCTCTTGCGCCGAAAGGCTCATGGTTTAACGCTTACGGTGTTGGGAATCCTCCATCCCTGAATAATAATGTACCCCCAGCCTTAGCCGGATTTCCAAACGGGACTTATGGTCCAGTCAATACAAGCGTCACATTTAGATATGCTTCGGTTGGTAGTGGCGCAGGTATAACATCTTTTCTTACTCAAACCCCACCACCTGCTACTGGTGCTACAATCAGTGCCCCAGTTTCTTTTGCAGCAACTGACGATCCCCTAACAGGCACAGAAAGAGTTACTGGCAGTCCCAACAATGTTCCCACCCCCGCAGGCACACCCCAAAATCCAGTTCCATACGTCCAAATACCTGTGATAAGTGTTGGAATCGCGTTAGCTTACAACCCCAGTGGTCTAAATGTACCAGCCGCTGGAATTAAGCTTTCACGGCCTACTTACCTTGCTATTCTGAACGGCAGTCTAACAAATTGGAATGATGCCAGAATTAGAACAGATAACGGTGGCGCAATAATTGCAGTAAATAAACCCCTGATTTTCGTACGTCGTAGTGATGATAGTGGTACCACTTTTGCTTTAAGCAGTCATCTTAAGGCCGCATTTGGTGCTACATGGAACAGAGGAGTTGGTAAAAAAAGTATTGGTGCTGCTGTTATACCCAATCCATTACCAGCCGATACAGTTGTTTGGCCAGCTAATTTCCAATTTGCTTCAGGAGGTGGAGGTGTCGCCACCAAGATTAAAGCTACTGCTGGTGCCATTGGTTATGTAGATAGTGCTACGCGGTTAGCTAATAGTCTGCCAGCAGCAGTCTTACGGAACAAGTCAGGTAATTATGCTGCCATCTCATCAACTACAATTTTAAATGCTTTTGTAGGTGCGACCGATCAAGATACAAATGCTCGGCGGATTAAACTCGTAGTAACTGATCCAGCAGCTACAAATGCTTATCCCATCGTTACCGCAAGTTACCTACTATTTTATGACAAATACGCAAGTGCTAGCATAGCAACTGGTATTAAAGGATTTATCAATTGGGCTTTAGGAGTACCACCTGTTCCAGCACCAGCAGATGTAACAACCAATCCGAACTCTATAGCTATAGCTCGCGGATATGCTCCTCTGCCCGATACCATTAAAACTCAAGCTCGGACTGTTGTAAATACTTACGTAGATACTGTTTTTAATCCAGCTCCATAATTGCGTTAATACCATTATTGGTATTCACCTTCCTTGCCTCCTAAATGTTGATAAGGATATAAAATCATGCCCCAGGATTATATTTACAATCTTGGGGTCTAATTTAGATAATACATATTAATGGTGGTAAATCTACCATTAATATTTAGCGATTGCAGGATATATTAAACAGTCGTAAAACGGAAATTTATAAATTTGTTTCATTCGATTATAGATATTGAATAAAATAACTAAACAGCTTATATACTATGGCTTTAACTAAATATTTACTATACTTATTATTGCGATTACTTTAAATAAATAAAAATAATTAGTTTAAAAAGTTTTATTGTATAAAGCAAATATTTTGCACAAAAAATCATAAATTAATTAACTTAACCTAATTTAAAAGTAATGCTAAGGTTATTTGTTTAGAAATTTTCAATCTAGATATACTGGTAACAACAAACACAGGAAAAATCATGGCTGATCTATTATTAAATATATAGAGCTTGAACGGCAGCAACGGCTTTGTTATCAATGCAGTTTATAAGCGTTACAAACGCTGAACAAGAGACTCTTGGGAGAGTCAATATATCAATCTCACAACTGCCGTCGGCTTGTTCGCTTTTGGCGTTCCCACATGGAAGCATCTGGGGTTGGGCATTGACTAAAAGCTAAAAATAAGGATTTGAGCGAACCTAAAGCAGTGCCCACCTTACTTTGCGATCGCAGTAACTATTCATCCTCTGTGTCTTTAAATTATCCAAAAGTCAGAATTGAATACAACCTTACTGCTGTTAGTGGCATAACATCTATGGATCAGACATAGTTGGGAAAAGTTCAACTGTCAACTATGTTATAATTGAATAGTCGAGAAATATTTTCGGTCATGTAACTGGCTATGTAGACACCTCTCCGAATCTAAATCTCTACAAACTTTGCTTCTGGAGGTGTTTTTTGTCAGTTTATATTGCAAATTTATCCTTTAAAGATGAGAGTCTTTAAGGATTGCAAAAATTGAAATTTTTAGTGAGTAGAACTGTATTGCACTACCTGGCGTGAAACGGATACCTCTCACTTTCAAAAAATATGCTAAAAAGAACGGACAAGTTTAGTGTGTCACAAACGCAGACAACATACGGATAGTACTTAAACTTATGCCAACGGATATAATTACCCGTCCTGAGTCACTCACAGAAGATTGTTTCTTTACTTACGCCCTTGGGACTGATTTGCACGATACTAATTCCACAGCCAAATATTTACGCAGAATCAGAAAAGAAGATAAACCTTATATCGATATAGCCGTTTCTCCCAGACCTGGCTATCGGTTTGAGGTTTGTCTTATCCCTGTTGAAGGGTTCGCTCAAGAAACAATCTTAACAAAAGATGGGTTCGCCAAAGCTTTAGCGATTATTTGTGCTGTATCTAACAAAGCTAGAAAGCGATTTCCTTCAGGAAATGGACAAGAGATTGTCCGGTGTCAATTTAGCAATTTAGCTGATGCAGTCGCTGTAGCGAACAGATTGTCTGCATTACCCTCTGATATGTATGAAACTCTCGGCAAGCTACCAAATGCTTTGTGAGATTGTGTCTGCTTTAAGATTTATGATTAAGGCTGACGCAAAGACATTTTAATGGTAAGTAAGTAGACGGACAAGAGAATAAAAAACTCAATAGTTCATATTTCATTTGTTCATAAAAGTCTTGCATGACGAGCCTTTTAACCTTAAATTGTACAATTTTTCTGTTTTTGTACAGCGATCCATAATTCAAAGTGAGTCTTTTTTATGCCTATAAGTCCTTTGCGTGAAGAACCTCGTAACCAACGAGCGCCTGTAATTCGTACAAGTAATGAATTTATTCTTTTGGAATGGCTAAAGTCAACTGGTCGTCTAATTGAGCGTGAACATCAAGAATCTGAGTATCTAACTGAAGTAGAAGAAATTTCAGAAATGATCGACCTTGATGATATTCCTTACGATCATGATGATGATGATGGTGATATGGATATAGAAGCGTAATTCGTGATTCGTAATTCGTAATTACCCGAAGCGTTTCATTAATTTGGAATGTGTATTTTATTTACGCCTAAAGGCTAAGAATCCCGACTTTTTAGAGAAGTCGGGATTCTTAGTATGAAAGTACGAGTGGGTTTAATTCTTGGACTTGAGTAGTAGATAAAATAATTGTCCATTGCTAACTGTGACACCAGCGCGATCGCCTGCTAATTTCCCAGTACCTAAAAAATAATCTACTCTACCTGCACCTTTAATTGCGCCGCCAGTATCTTGGTCAAGAACATAGCGGCTAACGATATGCTCCTCCAGTTTTCCGGTAGGATTAGCGAAAGGAATAGAAGCGCGAATCAACGCTAAAGCACCAGGAGGCATGAGAGATTTATCTGTAGCGATGGAACGCTCTGCTGTTAGGGGTACGTTGATCGAACCTTGAGCTGGTTCACCGTGATTTTCTTGAAAAAAAACAAAACTGCGATCGCGCGGAATATAAATATTTAATTCTTGAGGATGCTTTTGGAAATAGTCGAGAATAATTGGCATAGTCATCCCTTGTAACGGTAATTTGCCATCATTCGCTAATTCTCGGCCGAGACTTTTGTAGTTATAAGCATTATTCCCCGCATAGCCGATCGCTGTCTGAGTCCCATCGGGAAGCTGAAGTTGGGCTGAACCTTCAATTTGAGCTAGATATGGTTCAAGGCGATCGCGAAACCAAAACAACTCTAATCCTCGTAATTTCCCTTTTGCGCCTTGTAAACCATCTGCTCCTTCTAACTCCTCTCGTGTCGGATGCGGCTTAGGCCAGGAGTTTAAATCAGGAGGTAATCGATAAACAGGATAACGATATTCTGGTGTGGGGACGCGACTAGCTGCGTAAAGCGGTTCATAATAGGCGGTGAATAAAACAGAACCTTTGGTGTCTTTACCAACTGACTGGTAAAGAACAAATTCTCGCAGGGTGGCTTGATGTAATTCTGTTGCAGAATTGGTTGTCAAAACGAGTTCACGAAATCTGTTCAAGCTTTTGAAGACGCGATCGCGTGTAATTCCAGCTACCTGGTAGTTTTGATAAGCAGTCGCAGCATTAGCCGTTTGCAGGTATTGGAGACTTTGAGCGATCGCACTCAATAGCGCCTTTTTGTCTGGTATTTCTCGATAGAGAAGTTCATCTAAACAAGAAGTATCACCTTGACAACAAGTAATTGGTAGTCTCTGAATTAATGGTACTTTTTGCTTTTGTAGAAGTACATTTTGGTTTTCACCAGTTAAGGAAACTGGTATATCCCACTTTTTCAACCGACATTCTGGCGGACTGAGTTCCTGATGCGCCAAAGATTGCATCCGCACCAGCAAAATCGACAAAACCACAGGTAAGCCAATAGCGATAAATTTGCTAAACTTTCCTAACTCAGCAAGTGTCTTTTTCATCAAAATTCAAAATTTTTGAGATTATCCCACTTCGCTCAAATTCAAAAACCAAACCGCAAAGCGAGAGTCATTAGTCATTCATTCTCTGTGCCATGCCCAATGCCCAATGCCCCATTCCCAATAACTTATTCATTCATATTACGATAAGTCGCAACTGCGGAAGGCGATATCCGGTTCAAATATCGGAAGATCCAATATTTGAAAATGGTATCTAAAATCACGGGAAATGTAGCAATAAATAAGAAGATAAAATCTCGATTCGCTGGTAATCCCCAATGACGTGATACACCTTCTAAGAGTACTTCCCAACCATGAGGAGAGTGGAAACCTACAAATATATCAGTAAACAAAATAATGATAAATGCCTTGGCACTATCACTAAGTCCATAAACAATGTTATCAAAGAAATCTTTGACTACAGCAATAGAAGACTTACTGACAAGCAAAAGCCAGATAAAAGCACCTACCGAAAACATATCTGCAAAAACATTTTTGATCGCATTAGAGCTTTCATGACGAAATTCTTCAGCAAGCTCTACAGCCTTGTTTGCCATTTTAGCTTCCATCTGTTCAGACGACAGTGGAGGAGCATTTATAATGAGATTTTCAAACTTGAGTTTTTCTTCAAATCTTTCTAATTCTTCAAGGGCTTCCTCTTCCATTTCTGAGTTGATGAATATCTGCATCTTGTCACTACTTCTAAAATGCTCAACAGATGGCCCGACTACGAAAGCTTTTGCTATCTGATGTGTCAAAAGTGGTATGATAATTAATAGTAAAATAAACCTGATAGATATTATTGTTCTTCTTTGAGTCTGACGGAAATTCTGAATTACTTCTTTTTCAGAATTAGGGTCTAATTCAACTTGCAGACGAGTGATAGTGCTTAAAATAGAACGAGGTAAAACGCCTGTTGTATCTACTTTACTCTTTGGTTTTGGTTTTTTCTCCGAGTCTTGAGTTGGTATTTTGGGTGGTAACGTTGGAGTATTGACGAGCAGCAATTTATCATCAGATATGGCAGAGTTAATTGGTAGATTTGGAGGTTGGACTGCTAAAGCATTAGAAGTTATTTGATCGGAACTTATGCTGTATTTGGATATAACTTGATCGATAAAGTTTAGCTTTTCCAAAACCAAAGAAGGACTGGGATGTTCTATACCTGCTTTTTGAGCAGCTTTTTGATTCTCTTCATTTAGAAACCAACGGCTTGCTCTAAACTCTGTCAGCCGCATCTTAGCAATTTTTAAAAGCTTGTTGAGGTCTGACTCAAAATAATCCATCACGCTGTTACTGTACGTGGCTGAACCAATGTCTATTTTATTACCACTGAAATGCTTATCTTCTATTTCCTTAATCTTTAATGCTGCATCGTAAGCTTCATGTAAAGAACGTTCAGGAGTCTGTAAGTACCATCGATAAGCAGCAAGTAAAAAAGAATAGATTTTTTGGCTAAAAACAGAATTTTTCATTGGAAACAATCATCCAGCATTATTTGGTGATTCTTAACCTTAAGTTAACCCACGAGGTATATTAGCAAATCTACAAGGAGAAAGTTTGTGGTTTCTCATTCGGTTTGGATTGTTGGCACTAGTCGCACTGGTAAGACGGCTCGCTTGGTAGAGCAATTTTGTAGTTGGGTACAACCTGAAAAGCAGCATATTGAATTATTTTATACTAATAAACAAGCACGTAAAAAAGGCGAACGCATACCTGAATTTTTATATCTTAAACAAACAGAGCCAGGAGTTTTAGTCTTAGCTGCCAATGATGATAATCGTCGAGAGTTGGGGGATATCATTGTTACATCCACATTAGGGAAATATCCGGTACGTGCCAAGACACCGCTAGGCTTTTTCCAGGATGAAGTTATTTTATTTTGGCCGTTGCTAATTAACTCGTTGAACCTGAAGGCCCAGTTTCCGGTAAGGTTGCGGCCAGAAACGGAACAAGAGTTAGCAACCAAACTCTGGCGTTCCCAGTTAGACGAAGAAATTTTACGAGTTGCGGGAGTGAATGAGTCGCGCTTGGTGCGTCGCATTTTAGACTTATTGCAATTAGCTGCTTACAGTGGTGTACATTGCGAAAATATTGCCCAGATTTTGACAAAGGGTCTGGGGGAAAATACTACAACTTTAGAGCCAGAATTTTTGGCATCTTTGCTCATTGATTGGCGTAACTGGTGTTTAGAGAGGGGGTTACTAACTTATGGCATTATTACCGAACTCTATAGTCAATATTTATTAAGCGATCGCAACTACCAACAGCACCTAACTAAACGCTATCAAGCAGTATTGGCAGATGATGTTGACGATTATCCTAGCGTAGCGCGTCTTTTGTTTGAATTGCTATTAAATCGAGGCGCAATTGGCGCGTTTAGCTACAATCCCGACGGTGCAGTGCGATTGGGATTGGGAGCAGATCCCAAATATCTAGAAGGATTAGCAAAGCGTTGTCGGGTAGAAATCTTAAACGAGCCGCCTCCAGAGTCTCTGGGAGAACAAGCTAAACAGATGGTGGAATTAGTCACAGAACCAATGGTGTTGGTGAGTTTACCTGAGATTGTGCATTCCATTCAAACTACCTCCCGCGCTCAACTATTGCGACAAACAGCCGAGGTAATTGCTGATGCTATCCAATCGCAGCAAGTACAAGCAGAAGAAGTAGCGATTATTGCACCAGGTTTAGATGCGATCGCTCGTTATACTCTAGTAGAAATCCTCGTCAAGCAAAACATCCAGGTAGAATCGCTCAATGACCAACGTCCTTTAATTAGTTCACCCGTCATTCGCGCCTTACTCACCATGCTGGCACTAGTTTATCCAGGCTTGGGTCGCCTCGTAGAACGCGATGCCGTGGCTGAAATGCTAGTTGTATTGAGTAGAAAACAACAAGCACCAGAAAACTCCACAGACGCGATGAATCGCGTTACCGATATCGATCCGGTACGCGCTGGTTTAATAGCAGATTACTGCTTTGTACCCCATCCCGATCGCCCCAACTTGCTACCAGTGTCAGCCTTCGAGCGCTGGGATAGAATCGGCTATGCGGCTACTACAGCCTATAATGAAATATTGGAGTGGTTAGAACAGCAGCGATCGCAACAAGAACTGCGGTTAATTCCCAGTCCTATTTCCCTATTAGATAGAGCAATTCAGCGTTTTTTGTGGAATGGTAGCAATCTCCCCTACGAACAACTAGCAGCACTGCGGGAATTATTAGAAACCGCCCAACACTACTGGGAAATTGACACTAGGTTACGACAAATCGCCCCAGTTGAGACAACGCCTCAGACAACTATTATTGAATTTATTCAACTACTGCGACGTGGTACAATCACTGCGAACCCTTACCCTGTGCGTCCTATTGGTGGAGCCAGAAAGGCCGTCACCTTAGCAACTATATTTCAATATCGGTCTAGTAGGCGATCACACCGTTGGCATTTTTGGCTGGATGCTGGTTCACCTCTTTGGGCCAAAGGTGGCGCAGCGACGTTATTTGGTGCGCCGTTTTTTTTGCAAGACAGGTTAGGCGAACCTTGGACAGCAGAAGATGAAAAATTGGCAGAAGAAGAACGACTACGGAGGATTTTGACAGATTTACTATCTCGCGTATCCGAGAGAGTTTATTTGTGTCACAGCGATTTAGCCGTAAATGGACAAGAGCAATTAGGGCCGTTATTACCTTTAGTCAATGCTTGTGTAACAGTTATTTCTGAGGCTACTGTTAAGTAATGTTCAGATCCCCGACTTCTTTAAGAAGTTGGAGATCTTGTTGTAATATATCTGTTTGTATTTAGTAGTAATTGCCCCCTTTTTTACATACAAGTTTGGGGTTGATATTTGGAAATTTCGCGACTGTGGTTGAGTCGGAAAAGGAGAGCGAGGAAGGACTTTATCACGCCTTAAGAGCAAAGGAATACTGAGAAGTCCCAAAACAATTACTACTCCAGTCATTATCCAAACGATGATCCTATTTGGTTTATAATCTGCTCGTTCAATTTGCCAGAAAACTTGGTTGTATCGCCACGCGGCTAATGCAACAGCCAAAATTCCAAAAACTACCAAAGCAATACCCAAATTTTCCGAGTTGGATAATGGATTTACCTGAGTTTCTTGTTGAGTAATAGCAATATTCAGCTGTTGCAGAAATATACCAAATCGCGCAATAGCAAAACCAAAACCAATCAATGAAATAGAAGTACGTAGCCAAGCTAGAAAAGTACGTTCGTTCGCTTGATGCTCCCTTTGACGATCAATTTTTGGTATTTTATCCATGAGTACTTCTGACGACTACTTACTCTTGAAAAGTATTCATAATGATGAATAGCATGAACTAGCGCCACAAGTTCAACACAAGCTAGTCAGGGCTAAGAGAAAACCCCAAGCGATCGCTAGAATCTTTACAATAGTAAATAAGGTAAAGATATATATCAGAGTCAAAATCAATGGCACTATTCGGATTTGGCAAAAAGCAAGTTATGCCCACACCAGAAGAAGCTTTATCAGGAAGGGCACAGTCTATGTCGGTACCTGCTGCTCATTATGTCAACAAGAATCCTTTAAAAGCTCCTTATCCCGATGGATTAGAGAAAGCGATTTTTGGCTTGGGCTGTTTTTGGGGTGCAGAACGCAAATTTTGGCAACTTAAAGGAGTTTACAGCACCGCAGTGGGTTACGCTGCTGGATTTACACCCAACCCCACTTATGAAGAGGTATGTAGTGGGCGAACCGGTCACAATGAAGTGGTATTGGTTGTGTTTGATCCCAAAATCATTAGTTATTCTGAACTGCTCAAAGTCTTTTGGGAAAGCCACAATCCTACCCAAGGGATGCGCCAAGGTAATGATGCTGGCACTCAATACCGTTCGGGAATTTATGTATATTCTGAAAGCCAAAAGCAGCTAGCAGAAGCATCACGGGAAGCTTATCAGCAAGCTCTCAACGATGCAGGCTATGGCAAGATTACTACAGAAATCTTGGATGCACCGGAATTCTATTACGCCGAAGCCTACCATCAGCAATACCTGGCTAAAAATCCTAATGGGTATTGTGGTTTAGGAGGGACAAATGTTTCTTGTCCCGTAGGTGTAGTTGAATCGCAAGTGAGCGGTTAGAAGAAAGCAAGGGGAAAAGGGGCAGGGGGAGCAGGGGAAGAAGGGCTATTGATTATTACCCAATGCCCAATTCCCAATGCCCAACTAAAATGCAGCTTTGAGCAAAGCGATCGCTCGAACCCACAGCATAATACTAATAGGCGCTCCAATGAGAATACCAGCGATCGCCCAGCCTCTTTGATGGGCTTTGAATTGTTCAATACTGCGCCACTGCCTACTTTTCCAAGCCCATTCATTGCCTTTGGCACCGAGTGCGATCGCCATTAACCACCAACCATGTGGTACAAAACAGAATAGCCCATACCATACCTGATTCGGCCACATCCACAACCAAGGCATGAGAAATGCGCCCCAGTTCCAACCGAGAATTTCCTCTGGGACTGTTTCATTTTGATTACTTATGCCGCATCCAGAATTGTTAATTATTTCTCTTAACGGTAAAAGCTGACTTCTGTTTGCAGATTTCACAGCCAGACCAGATTTTAGAGCATTCAACGCTTGGCGGGCATCAGTAAACCGTTGTTCGGGAGCGGGTTCTATTAACTTTTGTAGCCAACTGGCAAAACTAGGACTGAGATTAACTCGCTCTATAAATTGCAGCCGCAAATCCTGCTGAGGTAAATCAGAGGGGCAAGTCCCAGTCAGCAAATGAATCAGAGTCGCACCCAGTGCATAGAGGTCTGAAGCTGGAACTGCTCGACCACCAAATTGTTCCATTGGGGCATAACCATAAGTACCCACAACGGTAAAAGTAACGCCTTCTCTTGCCGCTTTATCTTGCACTGCGCCAAAATCAACTAAATAAATCCGATTATCTTCGCCCCAGATTAAATTACTCGGTTTTATATCTCTATGTAACACCCCTGGGTTTAACTCATGTAAATACATGAGAATATTTAAAATCTCACCAGCGATTTTTCTCGCTCGCTTTTCAGTAAACCTTTTGCCAAGAGCAAGTTTTTCTTTAAGCGACTCACCAGGAATATATTGTTGTATTAAGCCAAACCAGAGAGTGCGATCGTCGATACAAAAATAATCTATATATCTAGGAATGCGGGGATGATTTAGCTGTTTAAGAATTTGTGCTTCCCTCTCAAAAAGTTTCAAATCATCCCACTGTATATTACCGCCAAAGGCTAAAAGTTTGACCACAACGGTCGAATTTTCGCCATCAGAGGCTAGTAAATCCTTTGCAAGCCAAGTTTGACGAATTCCATTGTTACCAAGTTGGTGTTGGATTTGATAACGATCTTGTAATATCTGTTCTGGTTGCAGCATCTTACACCTGCTGGCAGTTTACGCCGATCTGATTCCCTTATATTCAAGGATAGTCATTATCTAGAGAAATTGTGGGAATGAGATAATTTTTGCGATAGTAAGCTTGATATTCCGCAGACAGCAGAGGTTCCCACCAATCACGATGATTGAGATACCATTCAACTGTTAAACGTAAACCCTCAGCAATCGTTACAGAAGGTGTCCAACCAAGCTGAGTTTTAATTTTGTTCGCATTAATTGCATATCTCCGATCGTGTCCCTGTCTATCCTTGACAAAAGTAATCAAATCCTTTGCTGGACGTACTGGTAAATCAGATGCTAATTCATCCATCATTTCACACAAAAGCTGCACCAGGTTTAGATTTTCCACCTCATTGTTGCCACCAATATTGTAGGTTTCCCCTGGTTGACCATGATTGATTACCACATCCAAAGCACGACAATGATCGACCACATAAAGCCAATCCCGCACATTTTTACCATCGCCATAAACAGGTAATGGTTTACCTATTAAAGTGTTGATGCACATCAGAGGAATTAGCTTTTCGGGGAATTGATAAGGCCCGTAATTATTAGAACAATTTGTGATAATTGTTGGAAGTTTATAAGTATGATAATAAGCACGCACTAAGTGATCGCTACCAGCTTTGGAAGCTGAATAAGGACTATTGGGAGCGTAAGGTGTAGTTTCAGAAAAAGCTGCGTCATTTGGGCTCAAACTACCGTAGACTTCATCAGTCGAAACGTGTAGGAAACGATAATCAGATGGCTGTGCTTTAGCCTCCCAATATTGGCGAAAAGCTTCCAGCAGCGTGAAAGTTCCCACCACATTAGTTTGCACAAAAGCCGCCGGGCCAAGAATCGAACGATCGACATGAGATTCAGCAGCAAAATGGGCAACAGTATCTATATTTTCGGTTGATAATAGGTTGTCTATAATGGTGCGATCGCAAATATCCCCCTGCACAAACCGAAAATTCTCTTTTCCCTCAACCATCGCCAAGTTTAGACGATTCCCCGCATAAGTAAGCGCATCCAACACCACCACCCGATCGTTTGGATAAACCTGACACCAGTGATGGACAAAATTCGCCCCAATAAACCCCGCACCCCCAGTAACTAATAACCGCCGACTCATTCAATTTCCTCTCTTCTCTCTATGATCTATGCGCCCCTGTGGTGCGTTTCTATTACTTAAAATATTTCTTCCTCAGCTTTCCATATATCCTCTGAGCAAGTAATTTTGCCATACGTATTCTCGTCAAACTCTTAATATTGGATGGCTGTTGGATCTTGTGATCGAAAAACTCATTTAACTCATCTAGAATAACTTGGAAACGCTTAATAATATTTTCAGTCCGATGCTCAGTGAAAAAATCTTCAGATAAACTAAAATTTGCTGAAGAATCAATCATTTTCAGAATACGTTGCACATCATATTCTTGAGAATATCCAGCAATTTTATAACAATTAAATCCAGGATCTAAGTAATCTGCCAGTCCTCCGTTAACACTAGAAAATACTTGACAACCACAGGCAAGAGCTTCCATTGGTTGTAGACCAAATCCTTCACTAACGCCCTGTTGTGCCCAGTACTCAGCCGAATCATAGAGGTAAACCTTAGCTCGGTTAAACAGTCCGGGTAAATCCTCTATGTATGAATCAACAACCAATACTTTACAACGTTTTTGCAACGCTGGAATCAATTCTTTAATTAAATACTCAGAAGATTTTCGAGCCTGGACTAAAACATCAATATCCCGTTCCAGACCTAAATTTTGGAACTCATCAGAAATTTGATTGGGCAAATAATAAATCAGAGAATTAGGTGATTTTTCTCCCCAATATCCCATTGTATAGCGGCTAACAGTAACAATCGGAATACTTGCAGGTAGTCTAAATGGATAACCTGGACTATGTGCATGATAAACCACATTGTATTGCTTAAGTTTAGCCACAAGTTGAGCTATATCAAATCCCCAACTAATGACAAAAATTACATCACTTAAATTTTTCTCTTTTAGTAAATCATCAATAAAAAGCTTATCTTTTTCTCGCTGACGGTAAGTTACAACATCAGCACTACAGAAATTCTGAGCTAGATTAAGTGCTTTTAACTCAGCCCAAAGACCACCACAGGCAAATTTGCCATCTGTACCGGGGAGTAAGAAGTAAAGTTTTCTCATAATTTTATTAGGGCATTAGGAATTGGAATTGGGCATTGAGAAGAGACATAGTAGACAAGGAAGAGGGGGTAGACAAGGAAGAAACTTGAATAATTCTCCCCTTGTCTTCCCTGTCCCCCTGCTCCCTTGCTCCCCCTGCTCCCCTGCTCCCTCTCATTCTTGCCAACCCACTTTAACAAAATGTGCCTCACGCCCCCAAACGTCGCGTGTACGGGTAATATTTTCAATTGCTAGGTTAAAAGGAATGGCAGTTGTTAGGTAACGCTGCGCCATAAAACCTAAATCAGGTGCGAGTTCAGCAGCTGTCGTCGCTGCTAACCCCAAACCTATAAGTTGCTCGATTGGTCGAAATGGTAGTAACAGATGTACACCAACAGCTAGTCCAGCTGTTAAAAGCATTGCTACCGATAAATTTGTGCCGCAACGGGGATGTACAGCTAAATCCCATTCTCCATTGGTGAGGCGATGTCGAGCAAGTGCTACCGCACGGCGCAAATCACTAATATTTACTTCACCATAAAGGTAAAATCCATGCTCAGTAGACAAACCACCTAATAGTTCGTTATCTGGTTGAACGTTAGTAGCTTTTCCTTTAGCAGGTTGGCCACTTTGTGAATCACTAAGAACCCAAACAGTAGCGTGTTCTAAGGCGTGAACCTGCCGGATCATCAAAATTTCTTTCAACCCTGGTATAAATGATAGCTGCCTGAGTAGGTCAGCATCTTGTGTGGGTTGGGGAAAGTCTAAGGGACGGTATTCTGTGTTCGGAACTTTCTCAGATACAGGTACCCTAAGATCAAAGTTAAAAAAATCAAAGGGAGACGAGCCACCCTGAAAAGAAGCAGAAGTATTCATTGGAACACCACTCTCCAAGCCGATGGAGCAATATAGATTTCTCTCAAATGTAACGCTTGCACCACTGAATTGTTGCTAATTTTTGTGGTTAATTATTGAGTTTGGGTATCAAGTATGGGGCATGGGGCATTGGGCATTGAGAAGAGACATAGTTTTGTAGCTTGGGTGCAGCTTTAGCGTAACCCAACATAAATAAGGTAGTAATGTTGGGTTGCGTTTCACTCCACCCAACCTACATAAATATATCTTTTAAAAAACTCTAGGTTTCAACTAGGTTTCAACATACATGAGGTTTAGTTTCCGAGTCCGAGGGTCAGCTGGCTCCACTAACATAAACTCCGGCTGAGTGAAGGACTCGGAACTTTTGGTAGAGCGTTCACACTGAAAACTTAGGCGTGGGGAGGGAAACAATCAGTCAACCTCAAAATTGGCTTGCAATTCTACCAGACCATAGCAATTAGGTTGCTACTAGTAAATTGTTTATTCGATCTGGTTAGGGAGAAGACAGCAATTGACATCATTTAAGCAGACTTTGCCCCACTGTAAGGCCCAGCGGACAAGAGCTACTCGATTTTCGGTCTCAGTCTTGGTCAGAATATTGCTGATATGGTTATCAACTGTACGCTTGCTAATCTCCAGTTTTCCTGCAATCTCTTGGTTAGTTAAGCCAGCGGCCACTAGGTCGATAATTTGCAGTTCTCTGTCTGACAGACTAACGGGGGTCTCAGACTTGCCACCAGCCATGACTATTTCTATCCTCCTTTGGTATATCTACTTAATCACTCTTTCTAATTCTAGAAGATTCTTTTGTTGGTAGGGGTTTCAAGTATTAGCAGTAATACTATTGTCAATATTTTCTTTGGATTTCAAGTTGGCAAGAATATAAATCTCGACAATATACAAGTATTATACAACACTTATTTTTGCCTTTAGATTAGTATAAATGTTTAGATAATTTCGCTGGTAATTAGAAGCATATAGATGCTATGGAGTAGTAAAAATTGCTATTTAATTCTATGAAGGACTGGCGACAATTTAGCAAAAATTGTTGTAGATTTTATACTGTAAATTCTTAATCCAAAATCGAAATCTCAAATCTAAAATGAAATGAGCAATTCCCGTGTTTTGTGCCTCGGTGAAATTTTGTTTGATTGTTTAGCCGATCAATTAGGGTTAAAGCTGGAAGAAGTTAAATCCTGGACTCCCTATCCAGGAGGCGCACCAGCTAACGTAGCCTGTGCTTTAGTCAAGCTGGGAACGACAGCAGGATTTATCGGAGCCGTTGGTGAAGATGAACCAGGAAATGCACTAGTCAAGCTATTACAAGATGTAGGTGTGGATACGACGGGGGTACAACGTCACCCCACAGCACCAACGCGGCAAGTTTATGTTACACGGGATCTGGCTGGCGATCGCACCTTCGCCGGATTTGGTCAGTATGACACCGCAGAATTTGCCGATACTCGCCTGCAAGCCAAACAATTGCCAGATGCGCTGTTTCAAGAGGCAGATTTTCTGGTTTTGGGTACTTTGGAATTAGCCTATCCTGAAAGTGAACAGGCAATTTACCGCGCCCTAGAGTTAGCAGAACATTACGATCTGAAGATTGTTCTAGATATCAATTGGCGGCCTGTATTTTGGGACGAGCCAAAAATCGCTCATCAAAAAATTCCAGAATTATTTAAGCGAGTAGATTTCCTCAAACTCTCCAAAGAAGAAGCCGAATGGCTATTTGAAACCGCAGATCCTGGAGCCATTACTTACCGCTTGGCTTCAATTGAAGGAGTGTTAGTAACAGATGGCGAAAACGGTTGCACCTACTGTCTGGGTGAGAACGAAGGCAAATTACCTTCCTTTTCCATCCCCGTAGTTGATACCACTGGTGCAGGAGATAGCTTTCTCGCAGGATTCATTCACCAGTTGAGTCAGCACGGCATCCACAGCTTGCGGGATGCTGAAACTGCAAAACGCATTGTCACTTATGCCAGTGCTGTTGGGGCACTGACTACCATTAAACCAGGTGCGATCGCTTCCCAACCAACAGATACTGAAGTTGAAGCTTTTCTAGCCTCACATCAACTCTAGGAACTAGTATAAGCCACTGGGATATCAGCCACTAAAGGCTGATACTCCCGACTAGAAAACGGACGAGAATTCTTATGCCAAACTTTATACTTTATAGCTGCATAAACAGCGATGCTAATAAATACAAGTGAATAGAAAATACAGATTAGCTTAAAGTATTGATGAAGCATTATGAAAAAAATCACAAAATGGCTTTTGGGTTTAGCGATTGTTCCTGCAAGTTTGGTATTGACATCTAGCCATACTAAAGCCAGTCAGCTTGCTGGTGAGTGGTTCTTTGGTCTCTGGGATTGTAATATTGACGGTAGACCAGCCCAAATGCAGTGGAAAGTAGTCGATGATCCACAAACTAGTTGTAGTGGTGATGTTTGTTCTACTACTTCTGCTGTCCGTCTCGTGGGGCAGTTTAGTGATAATGGTAGTGCGTGGGTTCCTCTAGGAAAACGTTTCTCCAGCACTAAAAGACAGGATTTAGGTATTCGTTATTTAGGTGTAGAACAAGATAACTGGTATCTCAAATACAACAGTCTTACTAAAATCGCGGATGGTTGGACGACATGGCGGGGTAAGCGCTACCCACTACAATGTCGTAATCGCAGATAAACATTTGCCAAATTATGTATCGCTAACTTTGAGAACTAAACACGCCAGCACCACATTTTATTAACTTAGATAGGCTAATACTTTAGTTGGTCTTAGCTTGCTGCCACAGAGTATCAACAGTTACAAACTGATAACCTTGTTGTAGCAGTTGCGGAATGAGAATTTGGATTGTGGCAGCAACATCTTGTCCACCGCAAGCACCATCATGTAAAACAATCAGCGAACCATTTTTGACCTGCTGCATAATTCGCTCTACCACAGTGGTGATACCTGGTCGTACCCAATCTTCAGGTACAACGCTCCACATAACTGAACGGTAATTCCACTGAGAAAACAATTTTAAAGTAGCAGGTGTAAATAAACCATTGGGGGGACGGACATCCCGCACTTGGTCAGGTTCTAGATTGCAGGCATTGTAGATGGCAACTTGGGTTTTTTCTAAACTGTCCTTCAATTCATTGAGTGAAAGCATAGGAAAAGAACGATGATCGTAGCCATGCAATCCGATCCAGTGGCCGCGATCGCTAACAGCTTTGGCGATCGCTGGTGAACGGTTGACGCAAACACCCAACCAAAAAAAACTGGCTGTAATATTGTAGCGATCCAATACTGCCAAGACTTCGGGTGTGTATTGCGGATGGGGCCCATCATCGAATGTGAGTGCGATCGCTTTAGTATGGGGATTTCCACCCCAAAGGCAATTGGGAAAACTTGGTTGGAGAATGCGATAGAAAACTGGGAACAGAGGAGCTAGCTGCATTTTGCGTTTATCTGCTGCTGACAAATTTTTATAGGTATTGCTTGCGAAACTGCGATGGGCGTTCGCGTAGCGTCTCGGAGAGAAGCGTGGCCGTAGGTGATCGCACCGCATACATACAATGCCTCAATATTCTAGCCAAATTATCAGAACCCAAAACTTCGTACTTAGAACTCGAAATCCTAAGAAATATCAAGCGATGGGCATTAACTTGCTAGTCACTTTGTAACAAAATCTGTAACAGCATTACTATTTGAGCTAGCACTCGTCTAGATTGATGACAAATCTACGGGTAATCCCGGAATTTAAAGATTAATGTTGCTCAAAGATATACGAGATTATCAAATTCTATTTCTCGGCTTATTCCTAGTATTGGGAATCGGTACAAGAGATTGGACGCTGCGGCCAGAGTTAATTGGGGTAGCGATCGCCACCAGTCTCGCAACCCAATGGATATTGTCATTAGTTACTGGCAAAGAACAAATGGCAAATCTTCGCAGTGCTTTAATTACCTCTTTAGGACTGGGACTGCTATTGCGGGCTGATTGCTGGACGACAATGGCAATCGCCGCAGCAATTGCGATCGCTAGCAAATTTATCTTCCAAGTCGGTGATAAGCATTTCTTTAATCCCACCAATTTTGGCATCATATCTGCCTTGATTTTGACCCCCGATGCTTGGGTTTCGCCGGGACAATGGGGTGAAGAGTGGTGGTATGGGCTATTATTTGCCGGTACTGGCGGCATGATTTTGCAGCGCGTTGGTCGCTGGGACACCACAGCAGCTTTTTTAGGTTCCTACTCTTTGCTAGAGGCGATTCGCAATCTCTGGCTGGGTTGGACTTGGGATGTTTACTGGCATCGATTGATGAGTGGGTCTTTGCTGCTGTTTGCCCTATTTATGATTACAGATCCGCGATCGATCCCCAATTCCCGAATTGGGCGGGTAGTTTGGGCAATCTGCATCGCCGGATTAACTTTTATCCTGCGGAATTATTTCTTTATTTCCACAGCAGTTTTCTGGGCGCTGTTTGCCCTTGCGCCATTGACCATCCTGATAGATGTTCTGTGGTTAGCCCCAAGGTTTTCTTGGCAAGAGGTGGATGAGGGAGCAGGAGTAGGGGAAGTGGGGGAAGAATTTCTCACTCAGCACTCCTAACTCCGCACTAAAAAAGTAGAGGTATAAAATGAAGTTTTTTCGAATTTTAACGCCATTATTGTTGGCAATCATAGCTGTTTTCTGCTTTGCACCAGCAGCTTGGGCATTTTGTGGATTTTATGTAGCTAAAGCTGATACAAAACTGTATAACAAAGCTTCTCAGGTGGTAATAGCACGGGATGGCGATCGCACCGTCCTAACAATGGCAAACGATTTTCAAGGCGAAGTTAAAGATTTTGCGATGGTAGTACCAGTGCCAACAGTGGTACAAAAAGAGCAAGTTCGCGTCAGTGAACCCAAGATTATCGAACGCCTAGATGCTTTTAGTGCGCCGCGATTGGTAGAATATTTCGATCCAGATCCTTGTGCCCCAGTTTACCCTCAAGAGTTATCAGCAGCACCAGCGCCAGCAGCAAGAATGGAGGCGGGGAATGCAAGGGACGATCGCAGTTTGGGTGTAACAGTCGAAGCACGTTTCAATGTCGGCGAATACGACATCGTGATCCTTAGTGCTAAAGAATCTGGCGGACTAGAAACTTGGCTCCAACGCAATGGTTACAAAATTCCTAGAGGTGCGAAACAGTTACTAAAACCCTATATCCGCTCCTCAATGAAATTCTTTGTTGCCAAAGTCAACTTAAATAAATTCGAGAAATCTGGCTACCAGTTCCTTCGTCCGCTACAAATTTCCTACGAGTCTCCTAAGTTCACGCTGCCAATTCGTTTGGGCATGATTAATGCCACGACAGAGCAGGATTTGATTGTCTACATCCTCTCGCCCCAAGGACAGGCAGAAATAACTAACTATCGGACGGTGAAAATCCCCTCCGACACAAACGTTCCTTTGTTTGTCAAAGATGAATTTGGTGACTTCTACAAATCAATGTTTCAAACTGCCTACACCAAAGAAGACAAGAAAGTAGGTTTTTTAGAATACGCTTGGAATATGGGTAGTTGCGATCCTTGTTCTGCCGAGCCTCTAACCCCAGATGAGCTTAAGCAAGCAGGCGTATTTTGGCTAGATGATAATTCTCCAAGTGATGTGCCAGTATCCCCACGCTTTCGTCGTCCCTTTCCAAACAGTAACGTCTTCATCTCCCGGTTGCATGTCCGCTACACCCGCGACAAATTCCCTGAAGACTTGATATTCCAACAAACTGCTAACAGTGAATTTTTCCAAGGGCGTTATGTTTTACAACATCCGTTCCAAGGAGAACTCAAATGTCAGGCGGGTAGAGAATATAAACGGTCTTTGCCCAAACGTTTTGAACAAGAGGCGCAAACTCTGGCTAAACTCACAAACTGGAAGATCCAAGACATTCGCAACAAGATGAAACTGAGTGTTGGTAATCTGACATATTCTTGGTGGGAAAATTTATTTTCTTGGCTGGGATTATATTGAGGGAACTGAGGACTGGGGAAGAAGTAAGGGGGCAGGGAGCAGGGGAGCAGGGGGCAGGGGGCAGGGGGTAGGGGAGATTAGGAGGATGAGGGGGACAGGGAGGATAAAGGGAGAATTATTCAACAAGTCTCTCCCTTGTCCCCCCCTCTTCCTTGTCCCCCCCTCTCCCTTGTCCCCTCTATCTCTTATCGATGCCCAATTCCCAATGCCCAATATCTTGATGAAAGGTAATTTTTTGTGGCGTTGTTATACGCAATACTAAGATATTCTTGCTTTCTGCCTCAAGATTGTCATGGTTCAATTCGATGAACAGCTACGCCGCTTAGTTACCGAAGCCTGTGGACACCCACTTGGAAGTCCTCAGCGTCAGAAGCTGCTCACGCAAATTATTCGCTTGACAGCAAATAGACTCTGGAGGGAAGGTACTCCCTACTATCAAGATGCCCTACAACAAACTTGGTTGTATTTCTGCCGAAATGTTTGTGATGGTTTGACTGGTCAAATCTATGACCCCAACTATGGCAGTATCATTACCTGGCTAAATGCTTACCTAAAACGTAGACTACAAGACTTTTACATTAACCAGAACCGGGAACAAGCCACCACAGTGCCTCTTCGGGTTCGTCAGTCTACATCGGGTGGAACAAGCGAAACAATCGATCCTGTAGATAATCTCCCCGCTAGCCCCCAGGCACCTCCCATTTTGGAAGACTTGGAAACATGGGCTCAGACCGATTCTGAAGGAGAACTGCGCCGTACTTGTATTAAAGGACGACCAGATGTGAATTGTCAGGTGTTAATTCTTAAACGCCTACCCCCTGAAGTTAGCTGGAAAGAATTATCTGAGGAGTTTAGCTTGTCAATTCCGACGTTAAGCAGTTTTTATCAGCGCCAGTGTATACCACGTTTGCGTAAATTCGCTGAATCGGAGGGATTGTTTTAAACAAGGAAGAAGGAGAGCCAGTTCGTTGCAAACTTTCCCAAAAATAAAAAGACCTCTCCCTGGTTTGACCGAAGAGAGAGGGGAGCAGGGGGAACGGGGCAGGGGGGAACAGGAGGAGAAGAGAAGGTGTTCTTGAGAGAAGAATTACTGAACAATAACTCTCTTTCCTCCCCTGCTTATCCGAACCGTATTGCCCTGCCCCTTTTCCTCTTGTTGACTAACCAAAATCTATCTTTCTCCAAGTCGGAAAGGGACAGACTTTAATAAAGTTCAAGACAGTGAGAGGTTAATATTAATTCTTGATAGATAAAACCCAATCCCCTAAAAGTTGATTTACTCTATCCGGTACTTCATCATGGGGACAATGACCGGCTGTTAAAAAGTGTTCCCTGAGTTCAGGATAATATTGACGAAATTTTTGAGAACGTTCTCTAGCATTCATCCAAGGGTCAGCTTCTCCCCACAACATTAATAGAGGACAAGTTAATTGCTTTAGTAGCACATCAACTTTTTCCCCTTGAGGAGTGCTAAAGACTGAAACAAACACATCCAACGCACCAGGATCGTAAGCAGGGCGAGAAATTTCTTCTATTAATTGGTCTGTAATGGCACTCTTGTCAAGATAAACTTTTTCTAGAGTTTGGCGAATTACCCAACGTTGTCGCACGTACTGAAATAACAAAAACTGGGCTAAAGGTTGTTGAAAAATCCACTTAGTGCCGTCACCAAGAAGTTTTTGCAAATTAGCCGATTGTTTGGGAGCCTGAATTTCTGATTGTAAAGCTTCAGGTTCAGATGTAGGCTGCCTTTCGCTAAAAGGCCCGGCGCTGTTGAGCAAAACTAAACCAGCAGCACTGTCAGGACGCTGTGCTGCAACACACAAGCCAGCGTAGCCACCAAGAGAATTACCCGCTAATACTGCTTTTTGACCAATTACTTCACTGATAAAATCATGGAGTTGGTCGCGCCACAAGTCGCCACTGTACTGCAATTTTGGTTTTGCCGATCGCCCAAATCCTAAAAGATCGATCGCAAATACTTCAAAATCTTGACACAATCCTGTGATATTCTTGCGCCAGTGGTCTGTGGAAGCACCAAATCCATGTATCAAAAGCAACGGCGGGCGTTGCGCTTGCTTCTCTCCCGCACGCACATAGTAAACGTTGTGCCCGCGCCACTGCCAATATTTACCAGGAATTGGGGTTGTAGAGGGGGCTGTAGTTGCCTGCATGATTCAAAGAATTGTTAAGTAGCTTTTAATAATTGTAGTGTAGAGCAGAGGGTTAGCTTTTGACTTTTGAGCCTTGAGCTATGGAATACCCAACTGAATTCTGACTCCTTACTCCTGAATTCTGTTTCGATAAATGCTTTCGGATTATTTCTTAAGAAGGATGATTTAAATTTTCAAACCTATCTCAGGACAAATAGAATAAAACTCAACTTAAACGATAAAATATGTGAGCAAGTAAAAATCATTTTAGTAAAAGTAAATAAATATATGTTAGGTATCCTTTGGGGTATTGTTGTTGTACTGATTGCTTTTTGGGCATTGGGATTAGCACTTCATATTGCTGGGAATTTAATTCATGCAGTGTTACTTATAGCCATAGCACTTGCCATTTACAATTTTTTCAAAGCCCGTGATGTGTAAGAATTGGGTCAATATGTAGTGATAATAAAGACTGGAATCCTTGCTCTATAAGAATTGAACAAGGCAAAATCACTACTGATTTGTTGACAAATGACAAATGAAAAATTGATTACAGGCAGAACTAAACTACTAGGGGTAATTGGACATCCGGTAGAGCATTCGTTATCGCCAGTGATGCATAATGCTGCGTTAGCGAAGCTCGTCGTAGATATCGCACAACTAAAATTAGATTATGTTTATCTTCCCTTCCCTATAGCTCCAGAGAATTTAGAAATAGCGATCGCAGGCTTTGCCGCTATTGGTGTTGTCGGCTTTAGTGTTACAATCCCCCACAAACAGGCAATCATGCCTCTCCTCTCAGAAATTACCCCTCTGGCCCAAACTATCGGTGCTGTAAATACTGTTAGTCGCCAAAAAAATCAATGGGTGGGGACAAACACGGATATAGAAGGATTTATCGCTCCTTTGCAGACAACCTATAAGCAAGATTGGAGTCAGAAGGTAGCGGTAATTTTAGGTAATGGCGGCGCAGCCAGGGCAGTTGTAGCAGGTTGTCAGCAACTAGGTTTTGCCAAAATTCACGTTGTTGGCCGGAATGTGCAGAGATTACAAGAATTCCGCGATAGTTGGAGGAATTCACTTATAAGTGAAAATTTGCAAGTTCACCAATGGGAGGAACTTTCAAAGCTGATTCCCCAAGCTAATCTGTTGGTAAACACAACCCCCATAGGGATGTATCCCAAGGTTGACGAGTCACCTTTGAGTCGAGAGGAAATAGCGAATTTACCAACAGGTGCGATCGCTTACGATTTAATATATATCCCTAAACCGACGCAATTTCTAGAGCAAGCTGAAAAACAAGGTGCAATTGCGATCGATGGCTTAGAAATGCTAGTCCAGCAAGGGGTAGCAGCATTAAAAATTTGGTTACAGCAGGAAAATTTACCTGTAGAAGTAATGCGCCAAGCTTTATTAAATCACCTGGGTTTAGGGAAATAAGATATTCCAAAACTCATACACCACTTCTTTAGCATTTCTGGCTTTCAGGTTACGCCAATTAATTTCGGTGCTGGGGCACGATTCAAGTAAAAATATTGATCCTGCTTTCATCAACAGAAGTGTTTAATAATACTTCTGTTTCTGGTTTCTGTACACTTTTGGGCAGAGAGTAAATGCCTCGATGCCTTCGCACAGCGTTTTGAAGAGAAGCGGCTTGTTGCTAGACATCGCCACTTGGATAAATATTATCCATCAAGGATTAATTTCCCTTCCAAAACCACACCTTAGTTTAGGTCTGCATTTTAGTGCTATGTTGTTGCCCAGCAATAAGTAACACATCGTATTGCTTAATTTATCTTTAAGTTCTGGCGAAAAAAGGTTAATTCAGCTTTGTATAAATTACATTAAAAATTAAATAGTACTTTGTAATAATACTCATGGCTGTTGTGCGATCGCTTGTTTCCCTTGTCTGCCCTGCTATAGCAAAGATAATAATTTCTACTTACCTGAAAAATCGCTCATTAGAGAACGCGGTTGAAGAAAATATAGTAGACAAGCTTAAAAATTTTATTTCTAATCCTAGTGACCAAGAAAAGATACAAAGAAGTATTGAAAAGATTGCCAAGCAGATAATAGAAAACATGCAGCCCATTTTCGAGATGGAAGCTGCAAGCATCAGCCAAGAAAGCCGCACGGCGATTCAACTTCAAATTGCGGAAACATTGCGTCGCGTTGAGGTAACGAGTGAGTTGCTGACAAATTTAAGTTTGAATGTAAAATCCTTAACGACACATCTTGGTAATGCTGATCCAGAGGCTTGCAAACTCTTTGGTCGCAATGAAACTGCTCTCTATGAGCGGATGTTAGAAGAAGTAAGCAGAGGCATAATCGAAGTAGCACCACAATTGGAAGGTTTTACACTTGCTGCGACTACAGAGAGTTTGCAGCGACTAGAAAAAATTATTGAGCATCTCCAGACATCGCAAGAACAGTCTCAACGAGACAAAAATGAGTTTGAGAGGAAATATCGAGAAGTCATCATCCGCCAACTAGATCGGATGGAGATGTTTGGTTTGCCGCGAATGGATACCCTCACTGCTCGACAAAGCCTCAGCATAGCCTACGTTACCTTGTCAGCAACACCGCATGGGCGAGAGGAGCAAAATCAACAGGCAGAAATTATCAGTAGAAAGCTAACGGAAGAAATAGCAGTTCACGCTCAACAGCATGAGAAAATAACCAGTTTACGCACATCTCCAGTAGACGAAACACTTGCTAACTGCCGACGGATAGTGATTCGGGGTGGGGCTGGTGCTGGTAAAAGTACACTTCTCCAGTGGCTAGCTGTGCGTGCTGCCAAACAAGATTTTCCACCCGCATTAGAGTCTTGGAATCGACTGATACCATTTTTTATTCGGCTAAGGTCTTTGGTAGATAAAGGTTTCCCCACACCAGAAGAGTTCCCAAAACTCATTGCTCGTAACATTGCCGAAACTATGCCCAAGGGGTGGGTACATCAATGCCTTGAGGCAGGATATGCATTGGTATTGATTGATGGGGTGGATGAACTACCACGAAACCAGCGTCAAGATTTTTTTGATGCCCTTGCTGGCTTGGTGGCAGACTTTCCCTATGCGCGTTACGTTGTCACATCACGTCCTGCTGGGCTAAAGGATGGTCAAGGGGAAAAATGGCAGGACTGGGAAACTTGGACGGAGCAAGCACAATTTCTCAATCTGTCACTACAGTCCATGAGTCCTACTGATATCGAGCAGTTTATTACTCAGTGGCATGAGGCTCTAGCAGCTGCTTGTCGTCCAGAAGATGAACAGATTAATTTGCAGAGTAGGGCAACCGACCTAAAACGTCTATTGCGTCAACGTCCTGAGTTGCGACGACTGGCAACCACACCATTGTTGTGTGCGATGATTTGTGCGCTATATCGAGAGCGTGGTGAAAATCTGCCTACAGAACGTATCAAGCTTTACCAAGAGTGTATTGATATGCTGTTGAACAGCCGCGATCGCGGACGTAAAATCAAACTCGACCTTGACGAGTCTTACCCAGGTGGTCTATCCGACAGTCAGAAAATGGCTTTAATCCAATCCTTTGCTTATTGGATGATGGAAAATAATTATTCTGACGTTGAAATAGACCGAGTTGATGCACACTTCACCCGCCGTCTGCCAGGGATGACCCTTCCCAAAGAAGTTACTGGGAAACAGATACGCGCTCTATTTGTGGAAAGAGTAGCACTTTTGCGTGAACCATCTGTTGGGAAAATTGATTTTGCACACCGCACCTTTCAAGAGTTTCTTGCAGCACAGGCAGCACTTAATGAAGATAGTATTAATGTACTCCTGCAACATGCTTACAACGATCAATGGCGGGAAGCAATTATTGTTGCTGCGGGTCTAGGTCGCCCCAGAGAGCGTAAAGAACTGCTTGAAAGGCTGCTTCATAAGGGTAACGAAATGCCAGATAAACGCAATTATTTGCATTTGCTGGCGGTGGCATGTTTGGAAACAACCGTAGAAGTTGATCCTCAGATACGTGCTGAAGTCCTTAAACAAGCTGAAGCTTTGTTGCCTCCCAAAGATGATGACGAAGTGATAATGGTTGCCAGGGCTGGGGATGCGATCGCACCTTTGCTTGCTCCTAAGCCAAACTATTCTGAGGAGGAAACTGTTCGGTGTATAGAGGCATTAGCCAAGATTGGTAGTTCTGCTGCTATGGAAATTTTGACTGATTATGCAAAAGATACTCGTTATGAGTTAAGTAGAGAATTAGGTAAAGCTTGGGATGCTTTTGACCGTGATGCTTATGCTCAGAAGGTACTGTCTCATAGTAACAAAGTATATGTCCCTACTCTGGTTTCATTGGAAGGATTTAAGCATCTTAAGCATATTAACGAGTTAACTATACAAAAGCTATCTTTAAAAGATTTGAGTCCACTGCAAAAGCTTACGAGCCTTACTAAATTAAGAATATTGGAAACAGATGAAATCTATGATTTAAGCCCATTAGCAGAGCTTTCCAAGCTGACTCACTTATCTTTAGGTACAGCTTTTCGCCAAGAAGATATTAAGTGTGATATAAATATAGCGGTTATCAGTCTACTTCAGTACAGTAGGAGAGAGCAATTCTACTGATAATTGGTGGTGATGAAAGCCTACTCTCTCGACTTGCGTCAAAAAATAGTTGATGCTTATGCCTGCGGTGACATTTCCCAACGAAAACTGGCTAAAAACTTTGGTGTCACCTTAAGTTTTGTGCAAAATTTACTCAAACGCCATCGAGAATTGGGGATGATAGGCCCCAAGGTGCGGACTGAGCAGACAGCAACAAAGTTGAATGCTGAACAGTTAGAAATCCTGCGCCAACTCGTCATAGCACAGCCCGATGCGACGTTAAGCGAATTGCGGGAACGACTTTACGAGAAAACAGAGGTCTTAATTGGGGTAGCTACGGTGAATCGGATGGTTCGCTGGAAACTTCACCTCAACCTCAAAAAAAAAAGTCTCCACCTCACAAAAAAAGGTAGTGATGAAGTCCAACTAGCCCGATTTGAGTACTGGAAACTCTTGAGGGGGATACCCGTCGAAGAGCTGATTTTCTTAGATGAATCGGGAGTTAATCTGTCCTTCATCCGCAAATGTGCCCGCGCCTTGCCTGGCCTTCGGGCCTATGCTCAAAAGCCCAACCGCAAAGGGAAAAATGTCTCGGTAATTGGTGCAATTAGCTTGAAAGGACTGCTCACCCAATGGAGTGGCTTAGGTTCTATCGATGCTTTGACTTTTGATGCCTTCATCGCCCAAAAGCTCGTACCCAAACTTTGGCCTGGTGCAGTGGTGATCATGGATAACTGCTCAATCCATAAAAGTGATGAACTTGAAGCTTTGCTCATCGCTGCTGGCGCTCATCTCATTTATCTCCCCCCCTATTCTCCCGATTTTTCACCGATTGAGAATTGTTGGTCCAAGATTAAGAACATTCTCCGTCGCATCGGTGCAAGGACATACCCTGATTTACTCCAGGCATTAGATACGGCATTCGCAGAAGTGACAATAGAGAATTTGCTGGGTTGGTTTACTCACTGCTGCTACTGTACCTCACAAGACTGATAACCGCTATACGCTACCACTTATTTCTAAGTTGACTCATCTAAACTTAAGTGGCATCAAACTTAATGACATTAGCCAATGGTCTAATCTTTCTAGCCTCTCTAGTCTGGCTTTAGATCAAGTTAAAATAAGGGATTTTAGTCCTTTAGCTAAGATAGAAAATTTAGTTAGCTTGGGAATTTTTAGTAAGTATGAAAGTATAGATTGTGAGTTCCTCAAAACCCTGATTCACCTTGAGACTCTTGTTTTATCAAAAACAGGTATCAAAAATCTAAATTTACTAACTAACCTTACTAATCTAAAAAAATTAAATATTCTTGAATATGAGATTACAGATTTCAGTCCACTTGCCAATCTTGATAAACTAACCTCACTAAGTATAGGAGCAGTAATTTTTGAGAATAGAGCTGCATTTGGATCGTCTGAGCAAATTAAAGTTATTAATTCTTTAAAAAAAGTTTCTACTCTAAAAAATTTAAGTATTTACCAAACAAAAGTAAAAGATATTATTCCACTTACTTCTCTTTCTAATATTACAAATTTAGAACTTAGTAATAATGAAATCAATGACCTCAGTCCTTTAGCAGACCTTCCCAATCTTGTCAACCTAACCATAGCAGAAGCAGGTGTCACTGATATTAGTTCCCTTGTTAAATGTCATAGCTTACGTAAACTATGTTTAGGTAAAGTGAACCTTTTTGGAAGTAGTTTTTTTCCTTCAAAAACACCTGTTAGCGACCTCAGTCCGCTTGCTAACCTTTCTAATCTTAGAGAATTAGTTCTGGGAGATACAGATGTTACCGACCTTAGCCCATTAGAAGGATTACCCAACCTTAAAATTGAAATTGATAGAGATTAGCAGCACTCAGAAAAAACTGCAAATGGCAAAGGATGTACTCTTTAGTAATTATTCATTCAGTTCATCCTCTCACTATTTCTGTGACCAGCACCAATTGTAGCCATTTTATTCGTAGATGCATTAAATTTTGTACTCAGCACCGTTGTAGAAGCAGACGAGGCAATTGGTAGAGGAAATATTGCGATCGCTAATTTCAACAACCTGAAGAACTATACAGGCAAAGGCATTAATACATGTTTTTTAAACCCCAAATAGTTTTTTCATGGCTTGTATTATTATTAAGTTTTACAAGTCTATTTCTTAGTTCTTGGATTCTTCTTCCACCTCCAAATATGTCTTTACTCACGCTAGCGGTGGGAGCGCCAGAAGTCAGTCCTTGGTTATTGTTATTAAATTTATTCTCTTTATTACTTTCATTTTTCTGCATTCGTCGCTATAAAATACGGCGTTTAGCTTCCATTTTTAGTTCAATAGGATTGCTACTATGTGCATGGGTACTAGTGAATATCCCACTAACTCAAATGCAGATGGATAAAGCAATGAAGCAAGGTTTGGGAACAGATTATCTAGAGAAAATTCCAGTCCAAGTAAGGGCTAAAATGCAAACCCATCCCTTTGATTTAGTTAATTCTTTTCGGGGTATTGCATTAGGTAAAATCCGTTATCAAAAAGATATTCTTTTTGCCTCTCCTGTGGGAGTACCTTTAAAAATGGAAGTTTACCAACCCCCACAGGTAGGGAAATATCCAGCAGTGATAGTGATTTATGGTGGAGCTTGGCAATATGGAAACCCTCATGCCAATTCTGAGTTTAATCAATATATCGCTCATCAGGGATATACAGTATTTGCGATCGACTATCGACACGCACCTAAATATCAGTTTCCAGCCCAGTTAGATGACGTGCGTACAGCCTTAAATTTTATTCGCAAAAATGCAGCAAGTTATGAAGCCGATCCAGAACGTATCGTACTTATAGGACGTTCTGCGGGAGCCCATCTAGCAATGCTAGCAGCTTATCAACCAGATGCACCACCTATTCGTGCTGTAGTGAACTATTACGGCCCTGTTAACTTACCTGGAGGATACAAAACACCGCCATTTCCCGATCCTATCAACACCCGCGCTGTTTTAAAAGCATTTCTCGGTGGTTCATTAGAAGAATTGCCTAATCAATATCAAATTGCTTCACCCATAAATTACTTAACGCACCCTTTACCACCAACCTTATTAATTTACGGCAGTCGTGACCATTTGGTAGAAGCGCGATTTGGCAGACAGATGTATGAACGTTTGCATGACTCTGGCAATACTGCGGTTTTTATACAAATTCCTTGGGCTGAACACGCTTTTGATGCCGTTTTTAATGGTGTGAGCAATCAATTAGCGTTGTATCATACCGAGAGGTTTTTGGCTTGGGCGTTGTTTAAGCAATAATTTTATAAACATACACCAGTAATCAGAGCATAAAAACTCATTAATGGAGTTCAGAGGCTCATTAATGAAGTTCAGAGGTTCATTAATGGAGTTCAAAGGCTCATTAATGGAGTTCAAAGGCTCATTAATGGAGTTCAAAGGCTCATTAATGGAGTTCAAAGGCTCATTAATGGAGTTCAAAGGCTCATTAATGGAGTCCAGAGGCTCATTAATGGAGTCCAGAGGTTCATTAATGAAGTCCAGAGGTTCATTAATGAAGTTCAAAGGCTCAATAAGATTTACTCAGCACTCAGCACTACTTCTGCGGCCAACGCCAGTTATAGCGATTCCATTCGTAGATTCCTTGAATTTCATACTCAGCGCCGTTGAAGAAGCGGACGACGCAGTTAGTAGAGGAATCATCACCGTTGCTAATTTCCTCGACCTTAATCACCATACAAGGAAACCATTCGCGCTTACAAGGCCCATCTTTTTGCACCCATTCCCATAGTGCATTAGAAACTTCAATGCGATCGCCTACTCTTAACTTTAGTGCATCCTCAAAATAAGAATACTTATCAAAATGGCATGACTCAACACGATTCAGCCATTGTAAACCATAGCGTTCCCGGATAAATTGTACCGTTCCAGAGTCATTTTCTAGCAGCCAGTCATTAAGTAATTGCACTTTCCAAGTGCGGTTGCGCTGTTCTTCATCTTTAACAAACTGTAAAAATGCTTCTAACTCCTCTGGTGTAAGTTCGTCTAAAGGATTAGCAATATCTGATGCCCTAGAGGTAGAATTTCCCTGAATTTGCTCGACCACTTGCAGTAAAATCTGTTTCTGCGTGTCAGTGAGAGGACAGCTTGCTGCATCACAATCATTGAAGGCTGCGACCATAGATGCTTCAATCTCATCTGGAGTCATAAGTTAATCGCAATTGAGGGTTTATTTCCCTAATTATTACTTTTTCTAGAGTGTGTAGGGGAGTTTTAATGATTCCTATACGGATATCACAAAAATCCTACCTCTGATAACAGTGGGTACAAAAGGTTAAATTAAAGTCTTCAATCCCGTTGTAGTTAAATTCAGGTAAGCTGAGGTTATAAGTTACATATTTTTGGATTAAGTAACGGGGTCTTGTATGCGGTTGCGGTCACTCACGGTCGTTTTTATTTCCTGTATCATCGCCTTGCTATCGTGGGTGATTACTCCCCCTGCTATAGCTTTGACACAGATTAAATTATTTGATGTTTCTTATAAAGATTGTCCACCAGAACTGGCACAAGGGGCTGTTATCAGTAGTGGTAGTGCGGCTGCCAATTGTTTTATTGTCATTGGCAAAGCAGAAAATGGCACTAATAAAACAGTGTACGACGCAGATATTTTTGGACGCATCTATGATGCCAATAATGACTCAGTAATGCAAAACCGCACTCGATTAGGTTCTATTACTGAAGTACCGCCAGGGATTAGCGATTTTCAACTGAGAATTACTGTACCGGCAAATCAACCTACTCCGTTGAAGCTGAAGCAGTTTAAGGCTGCTGGATTTAGTGGTCAAGTGCGTAGGTAAAAGCAAGCTGTCGCGCATTTTATTTGCATAACTAATGCCCACCCCACAAGAAATTTATTTTTGGCGTATACAAATTAAAAGATTTTTAGCTTACCAATTTTAGATTTGAGATTTAGGAATTGGTGCGTTATTCCGCACAAGAAGCTGACTCAAGTAGTCGAACAGTGATTGAGACCGTCCTAATAATCGGCGGTCTTGGCAAGCCCGGACAAGTATTTGATTGTTTTTATTGGGTACAGTGGCAAATTCATCAAATAGATCCGATTCGCGTAGGCGTAGCCCGCCGCAGGCATCGCCAATATGAGTTACCATTTTTGCTCCACCCACTTCAAAGCATCGCTGACTACTTTCTGCCGATGCTAACCATTTGTAAGATTCTTTCTCCTCAATTGGTAAATTTTTATAGTTTCGCTGATGTTTGTCTGCATGGTTTATGGCTCGGCTCCACAGTTTTACCGTCCTTAATCCTAATGGAAAGCCACTCTCACTATCCAATACCAATTGTTGGATGGATATAAAACCCTACATCTGTGTTATTCCCTACTACTCATAATCCTGACGGCGACAGCCTACCTACATGAGACTGCAAGTTAATTTCGCTACTATCGCTTATTGCTAATATGTGCCGTTCCGCCACGTGAGCCTGGCAATCATCCGAAAGGCTACGTACTAGTTCTGATAGTGTTACGTTTTCATTCTCCAAAAACCGATAATAGCCCATCTGTTCTGCCCAATTTCGACTTATTTGACGGATATTTATCGATTGGTGCTGACGAATCGCGTCATATAATGCCGCCCCCTTTTTATCAACCTTGGGTCTCCAAATGCCGTTCCTGGTGTCGTTGAGGCGTGAATTAAGATCGGATTATCCATAGTTTTTGCTTCTCAAAAATCCTCTCCACCTACTTTACATCCGACTTGTGTATACACGGTAGCCTTATAAAGGAGAGGGAAGCTAGAGACAGGATGAAGCTTTGTATTTTATTTAATCCATGTTTTTTAGTAATTTAGCCGATGCTAATATTTCTACCTATGTTAAGAAATTTTAATGTAGGGTGTGTTGTCGCACAGTGCAACCTACCTTCAAAAATTCAAGGTGCGTCAGCCTCCGGCATAACACACCCTACCTGCTATTGTTTGCGTAGTCAAACTTCTGAGTGGTTTTTTGATTAAGTTATTTCACTTTTTCAAAACTAGATTGAAGGAATTTAAATACCCAGTAATAGTTTTAGCTAATGTCTTCTGCTGTTTTTTTGTAGTTATTGCCATTACTTGATATAACCTACCTTCGGCAACATACATTCTACTTTTAGTGATTTTTCCTCCAGAATTGATGTACTCAATTTCTTTGCCAGGATGATTATTATAACTACGAATATTTCTTTGACTAATTAAATTGCTTTTCGTAGTCTTTAAAGCCATATCCCGTGCATTATTAAGTACAGCTTGTGGGTCGGTTATTTTACCATAACTATAAGGAAAATCGTTGTAAACAACTATATATGCTACTTCCTGTTTTGGCGGTTGTGCGGCAAATATTTCTAAGGTAATTTCCCCCATATAAGTTTTTTGGTATTCGGTATTTCTGTTGGGTCTTCCCGGCATCAAAATAGTAAAGCGCCCATCTGGAGCGGTGTATAATTTCCATTTTGGCTGCACGATTTTAGGGACTGTTGGTGGTTTGACAACAGCCGTTGGGGTTTTGGGTTGACGCGCTTCCACGAGAATAGAACCACCACAGATAAAGGTGGCGGCTATTAGTGGCAACAGACTTTTAATTGTCATAAATTTTGCCTTTTGAGATACCGATCTCACTGATGATGCTAGCTGTTATAACCTAGCAGCACATAAAGCAGCACCTATTAGCCCCACTTGCGGGTTGAGAATAACATACACGGGTATCTCTTCGAGAAGGCGGCGCATCCTGCCTTTTTGGGTGAAGTTTAACAAGAAACCGTTATTTTGGATTAAAGGGAGAATTTTGGGCGCAATCCCACCAGCAATGTATAAGCCACCATAAGGCAAAAGTTTAAGGGCGAGATTGCCGGCTTCTGCACCATAAGCCTCTATAAATAACTGCAAGGTTTGTTCGCAAAGGCGATCGCGTCCTTCTAGCGCGGCTGTACCAATAACAGCACCGGGATCGACACTTTTCTCTTCTTGTCCGGCTTCTTGTTCCCAAGTTCTGACGACTTGGGCAATATCTGGTGATTCAGTCGCAAATTTGCGATCGCGCAAAAATTGATAAATTGCCACAATCCCCATTCCAGAAACCACCCGTTCTACAGAAAGGCGCTGGATATCATGTTTACCCAGCAGGTATCTCAACAGTTGAAACTCGATCTCGTTCCGAGGGGCAAAGTCAGCGTGTCCACCTTCTGAAGGAAAAACTTGATAGTCGTTTCCCTGTTTAATTAAAAATCCTTGTCCTAAACCAGTACCAGCACCAATAATTCCAATGGGGGCATCGTCTGCGGATTTGCCAACTTGCAACGTCAGCAAGTCTTGTTTTTGTAAACCTGAAATGCCATAGCCAACGGCGGCGAAGTCGTTAATCAGAGAAATATGCGGGATACCCAATTCTTCTTGTAGACGTTCGGTATCCAGGAACCAAACTAAATTGGTTAGTTTGGCAGTATTTTTGACAATAGGCCCTGCGATCGCAAAACACGCCTTTTCTGGTATTGGTGTATTAGCTTTGACCAAAAACTGCTGCACTATGGGTACTAAATCAGGAAAGTCGGCACTGTGGTAACTTTCCTGATAAATAGTATGTAAACCTGGTGAATCTGACGTTTCAACCAATTGCAGAATAGTCTTCGTACCGCCGATGTCTCCTGCTAGTAATAAAGTCATAGAATTTATTCGGGGATTAATTACTTTATTTGTGGGATATACCCAACCTACCAGAAGCTATGAACACAAATATCTATCAGAGGTTTAAGCAAATCGAATCACTTCCTCTATGTGGGTTAAATGGGAAGTATCTCCCTTTAGTTCCAATAACCATTCTGGATCTTCGCGTACCACTTTTACCAACGAACATAAAGAAGCTTTAACTTCTGTTTTGGCAATTTCCCCTACTAGCCCCATTGCTCCCCCCAACACAGATGCCCCATGTGCGACTAGCAGGATATCCTCTGGGAAGAACTCAGTAGCTAAACATCTGGCAGTTTGCCCTGAACGTTCTCGCACTTTTTCATGAGTTTCAGGATATTTGGCGGCGATGCGCGAAGTATAGCTGGTGTCAATTCTGGGGAATAATTTTGCCAAAGCTGGAGTTGAGAGTCTTTCGGGTTCTTCTGTCATCCAAACTGGATTTAGCCATTCACTCAAACCTGTTTCCAATTTAATTGGCAAGTTGAGCATTTCTGCAACTGCGTTTGCCGTTTGTACGGTTCGCAGGAAAGGCGAAGCGAAAATATGGCCAATATTTTCTTTTTTCAATCGTTTCGCTAAATGTTGTGCCTGCACCATACCATCATCAGACAAGGGTGGATCGTAGCGTCGTTCAGCTGTGAGAAACCAATCAGGGTTTACGAAATCGAGACGGTTAGCGTGTCTTGCTATCCAGACTATTTGACTCATGGTGTTTAATTATTCCGATGAATAGAATTCGCCGCTAAACAAATATAGATATCTGCAAGGAGGGCTGCAAATATTAATATAGGACATTATTTGTAATAATTTGTAATAATATAAGTTATGAGTAAAACTTATCAGTATAAATTAGTATAAGATTGTGTAATGAATTTAAATGTAAATACCAGATTGGGACGGTTCAAACCAAACTCCATACTCAATAACTGATAGTAGATGGCTGATGGTAATTGTTTTGAGCGTACCGTAACGTTTGCGATAGTAAGATTCAGAAAGTTAAAGAAAATAAATGTGGTTCTTCATGGAAGTAGCGGTAAAAAACAAACCCTTGCCAATCTACGCCAAACTGTTCAGCGATTTTACAAAATAGTACATCAACATCATCGCCATCTATTTTGAGGTCTTCCCGAAGCCGTGTATTAAGAGTAATATCTTTTGTTTGCACACCCAGTTCATTAGAAACAATAGCTGCAAGTTGATTAAATCTCTCTGTAAATGACATAAAGCCAGATATTATATCTATACAATTGCTTATAACTTCAACCATCCAAATAGTTGCCCTACAGTTAATTGAAAGCCGCTAACTAAATCTGGAACTGGTAATATTTCTTGTTCTTCTTGGAAAAGTTCTGGTTGCTGCTTTGGTGGATAGACTAAAACAGAACGTTCATCTGGATCAATCAGCCAACCGAAGCGACTACCATGCTTTAAACAATGCAAAATATTTCCGGTTACTTTAGTCTGGCTTTGATCTGGTGAAAGAATCTCAATTGTCCAGTCTGGATAAGTCTTAAATACATTTGCCACATCTCCATGTTCATCTATGGGAATCCGTTCCCAAGCAAACACAGCTACATCAGGGACAATTGAACGTTCGCCAAAAGTACAGCGCAATTCTGGGAAAGCCAGGGCAATTTTTTGACTTTCAGCTACTTCATTTATACCTGTGACTAACTTACCCTGTAATTTGCTATGTTTTCCTTGAGGCATTGGCTTTTGAATAATTTGACCGTTGATGTATTCTGAGCTAGGCTTTGTTTCTGGTAGTTTTAAAAACTTTTCTAAGGTTAGGGTTTTAGTTGGTGATTTTACCATTTACTTGTACCTCCCAAATTATCATTTAATTAATTACCCCAAATAAGCTTTTTTAACTCGCTCATCACTAATTAATTCTGATGCTGCACCTGTTAAGGTAATAGAGCCAGCTTCTAAAACATAACCGCGATCGGCAATTTGTAATGCGAGATTAGCGTTCTGTTCAACTAACAAAATAGTCACGCCTGTAGTCCGGAGATTTTCAATAATCGAGAAGATTTCTCGGACGATCGCAGGGGCTAAACCTAAGCTAGGCTCGTCTAAAAGTAAGAGTTGTGGTCTACTCATTACAGCCCGTGCGATCGCTAACATTTGTTGTTCGCCACCACTGAGGGTTCCTGCTAGTTGATTGCGTCTTTGTGATAAACGGGGAAATAGCTCAAATTGGCGCTGAATATCTGCTTTTATCTCAGCTTGATTGGAGCGAATATAAGCACCCAAAAGTAAGTTATCAAATACTGTTTGTCGCGCTAAAACTCTGCGTCCTTCAGGACAATGGGCGATACCAAGTTGTACAACTTCGTGAGTTTGGCGGCGAGTAATATTATGTCCATTATAGATAATTCCGCCACTCTTAGGATTAACAACTTTAGATATGGCGCGAAGTGTAGTAGTTTTACCAGCCCCATTAGCACCAATTAGAGTAACTACTTCACCTTTCTGAATAATTAAATTAATCTTTTTCAGAGCTTGAATACCGCCATAGTTAACATCAAGTTCTTGAACTTCTAGAATTGTATAGTTTGGTCTACTATTGGCTTTCATCGGCGGTTTACATCCAGAAATGTTGATTCAAAACCTAACATACATCAATCATACATTTCTTAAAACAGTGCATCAGTCTACTCAATCGTAGACATTGCTTCAACTTAAAAACCAACGCCAGAACACTGCAATCTTTATGATGTACCATTAATTACTGATAAATATATCAAGTGTCCTGTGGCAAAAGCAGCATATATTGGTAGCAAGGGACTAATTAATTTAGCTCCCGATGCATGGGTACAGTGGGTAACACAGCGTCCTGAAGTCGTGGCGAAAGAAATTTTGGGTTCAGAGTTTCACTGGATTAGCCGCGAAACAGATGTGTTGGTGAAGGCATACAGTGCCACTCACGGAGATTTTCTCGTATTAAATGAACTACAACTGCGTTACACAACACAGATGCCTCTAAGGATGAGAGCATACACAGCCCTAGCACAAGAACGCTACCGATTACCAACTTACCCAGTACTGATCAACATTTTACCGCCTCCATCCACCTTAACTATTGTCAGTAGTTACGAGCAAGAATTTTTGGGATTACGTGCCATCCAAGATTATCGCGTGATTAATTTGTGGGAAATCGATGCTGAAATAGTGTTTCAGCAACCACTACCATCGTTGTTACCCTTTGTACCAATTCTGCGAGGAGGGGGAGAGGTATCAGTTGTGCAACGCTCATTAGAGGCGCTACGAGCAGATGCACAGTTGAACCAATTAGAATCATTGCTGGCATTTTTTGCTAGCTTTGTTCTAGACACGCCTTTAGTGCAACAAATCATGAGGTGGGATATGGCAGTATTGCGAGAATCGCCTTGGTATCACGAGATTGAGCAAAGAGGTATTCAAGAGGGTGCGCGACGGCAGTTAATCCGAGTATTAGAACAACGCTTTGGCGAAATTTCCCATGAGGTAGAAGTAAGGCTTGAGGGCAAGAATGTGGAACAATTAGAAATTTTAATGGATAGCGCGATCGCTGTAAATTCTTTAGAAGAATTTGTGGAAATTTTGTCTACATGAATTCCATCTGAGATTTCAAGTTAGGATAAATCTCACTTACTGAGTGCATCTATACCTGAATGACGAAGCCTGCTGATGTCAGTACCAAAAAATTAATCAGTCTTGCACCCAATAACTGGGTAAGATGGGTAACACAAATTCCTGATATTGTTGCTGGAGAAATTCTAAATAGTGAATTTCAGTGGATTAGCCGGGAAAGTGATGTTTTAATCCGTGTCAGTAGCTCCCAACATGGAGAATTTTTGCTTCTCAACGAATTGCAGTTACGCTATCAATCCCAAATGCCGCGTCGGATGCGTGCTTATGCTGCACTTGCAGAAGAAAAATATAACTTACCAACATACCCCGTTCTTATCAATATTCTGAAAACAGGTAACAACGAAATACCCACAAGCTTTACATCAAATATTGCAGGATTACGGGCAATATAAGATTACCGGGTGATTAATCTGTGGGAAATCGATGTCAATATTGCTTTTCAACAACCCTTACCATCCTTACTGCCATTTGTACCCATTCTCAAAGGTGGTGAAAATGAATCTATTATTAGAGAAGCATTGCAAATTCTCCGTGCTGATGAAGAACTCAACCAACTGGAAACAGCTCTAGCTTTTTTTGCTACGTTTGTTTTAGAGAATACACTCGTTCAAGAAATCATGAGGTGGGATATGACGATATTACATGAGTCACCTTGATATCAAGAAATTTTACGCGAAGGGGAAGCACGCGGGGAAGCACGCGGGGAACTGCAAGGAATACTTTCTGCGATTGAAATTAATTTAGAGTTAAAATTTGGCGATCGCGGCTTAAACTTAATGCTACAAATTAATCAGATTCAGGATTTAGAGCTGATTCGTAAACAAAAGATTAAGCTGCCATTCGTTTTACCATCAGACGAATCAATGAGCCGTAAATCATGGCTTCACTGATCTCTGTGTACAACTCATAATCCTTGCTCAAACGCCGAAATCGATTGAGCCAGCCGAATGTCCTTTCCACAATCCACCGCTTGGGTAATCGTTCAAATGTTTTCGATATTCTCTCAATCACCTCAACACGAACCTGTTCTCCGCAAACTTGCTTGACAGCTTGAGCAAAGTTTTCACCAGAATAGCCTTGATCTACCCAAACAACTTCCAATTTAGACAATTCCTGAGCCGATTCATGGAGTACAACCACAGCCCCCAAACGTTCCGACGCATTAGCTTCAGTCACTAAAACGCCAATCAACAAACCTTGAGAATCCACAACTATATGTCGCTTACGGCCTTTAACTTTCTTACCACCATCGAAACCGTAGACTTCCCCTTTTTTTCCGTTGTCTTCACTGACTGAGAATCGGCGATCGCAACGCTAGAGTGTTCGTCTCTGCCCAAATCTTGTCGCAGTTGATGGCGCACTTGGTCGTGAATTTTCTGCCATATTCCTTTGCGCTGCCATTTCTGAAAGTAGCCGTATACTGTTGTGTAAGGTGGAAGATCATGGGGTAGCATTTCCCACTGACACCCGGTACGTTGCACATAGAAAATAGCATTCAAAATTTCTCGTAAATCTACTTCTACAGGATGCCCAAACCCTTTAGGTTTTGGTAGAAAGGGCTTGATAATTAACCATTCGGCATCGCTTAAATCACTTGGGTAGGGTTTACGCTGTGGATTTTCAATCGCAGGTAGACGGCTCATCGACTACAACATAAATTACACTCGACTTAGCCTATAACCTGAACAAAACCGGATTCAGTTTTCTTTAGATTTTCTTTACGAATCAGCTCTTAGAGCGTTTGAAGACAATTTTACGGAATATTGTAACTGCAAATACTATTGAGGAATTGCAACAGATTTTGTAATTCCCCGGTTAGTTATCAATCATTTCCCAAATAAGCTTCAATTACAGCCGGATCGTTTCTAACTACAGATGGTTCACCCAAAGCAATCAACTGCCCAAAATCTAACACGGCAATGCGATCGCACAAACCCATAACTAAGGGTACATGATGTTCAATCAGCACAATTGTTAAATTAAATTGTTCTCGCAGACTGCGGATAAATTCGCTGAGTTGCTGCTTTTCATTGGGGTTCATCCCCGCCGCAGGTTCATCGAGAAGTAAGATTTGCGGTTCTAAGGCTAAAGCGCGGGCAATTTCCAGCCGACGCTGATCGCCGTAAGCAAAATTTTTGGCTTTTTCGTCAGCGCGATCGCTCAAGCCCACCATATCCAATAATTGTAAAGCCTTTCGCCTGCTTTTTTTCTCTTCCCGACGGGCTGGTGGTAATCCCAAAACTCCTGTTAATAAATTACTTTTATTGTCCAAATGTCGGGCAATTATGACATTTTCTAATGCTGATAATTCCCCAAATAAGCGAATATTTTGAAAAGTCCGAGCAATACCTAAACCTGCAATTTGATGCGGGCGTAGTTGGGAAATATTAGCACCTTGATAGCGCAACTCTCCACTAGAAAGGGGAATAAAAGCTGTAATCAAATTAAACAGTGTTGTTTTCCCAGCACCGTTAGGGCCAATTAATCCAAAAATCTCATGTTGATTGACTGTAAAAGATACATTATTCACAGCCACTAAACCCCCAAAACGGCGAGTCAGTGACTTGGCTTCTAAAACAATGTTATTTGTCATTGTACATAATAATATTTAGCTTTAATAAATTTAATTTATTCTATTTATTAGCTTCTCTGCTTTGATGCCTTGAAAAATATTTTCATCAATTGCTTTTTAAGCGTTTTCAAAATATCTGGAGTTACAAACCCTTGGGGAAAAAATATAGTTCCTAAAACTATTAGAATACCATAAATAATTAATCTACCATCGCGTAAAAATTGAGATAACCAATTGGGTAATCCTGCTATATCTGCTATTCTTCGTAAAACAATTTCTAATAATACTTTCAATACAATAGCACCGACAACCGAACCTAAAAAAGTTCTAGAACCACCAATTAATACAATTGTTAAATAGGTAATACTAGCATCAAAAGTACCTTGTCGAGCATTCCAGGTATTGAGAAAATGAGCGCTAATCACACCTACAATTCCGGCAAGCATTGCTCCGAGAGTAAAAGCTAAAACTTTGTAGTAAGTGGGGTCAATTCCCATTGCACTGGCAGCTAATTCATCTTCGCGGATAGCAATGAATGCCCTACCTGTACGAATACGTTCTAAACGGTAAAATAATACCATACTAATTAATAGTAATGGTATGGCAATCCACAAATATTCAATTTGGCTTTGGAACGGTTGAGGAATACCAAAAATCCCGACAGCACCGCCTGTGATATCTAAATTTAAGGATACAACTCGTAAAACTTCTACAAAAGCAATAGTTGCGATCGCTAAATAAATTCCCCGTAATCTCAATGCCGGAATTCCCACTATTACGGCTAATATACCGGAGATTAAACCAGCAATTAACATTTCTAATAAAAGTAATGGAATGGGAAATAAATTATTACTAGATGGAAAAACTTTTGTAGATAAAATCGCTGCAATATATCCACCTAACGCATAAAATCCAGGACTAGCCAAAGACAATTGTCCAGCCATTAGGGGTAAATAAAGCGATAATCCTAATAAAGCCTCCAATACCATGTAGACTATTGGTGATTCATAAGTAGAGAAAAATTCAGCCATTGTAAAATACTTTGATTAAGCTGTTAATATTTGCTCTGCTGTTAACGCCAGTTCAGGAAAAGTTCGTGACCCGATTCGTTCGGAACCTCTAAAATATGTGTGTTGATATTTACCCTCAGCATTTAATAGAAAAACAAACACAGTTGGAACTTTGGGATTTCCCAAATACTCTCTATAACCAATTGCCAAATAATCTACAATCCAATATTCTGTAATACCTAACCGTTGATATTCATCTAGTTTATCAATGTAGTCATCTTCCCAATTAGTTGATGTTACCTCGATAGCTAGCTGGATGGGTTTTTCAAGTGCAGAATAAGCAGAACGATTTGAGCGCCATACATCTTTATCTATGACACTTACATCAGGCTTGCGTCCTTGTTCAATTCCATTGGCAGTTACAGTTCTAAAAACTGCTGTATTATTAACTACATAATTAAGGTTTAGTCGTCTAATTTCATCATTTAAACCAAATAACATAAAATTGGCGACATCATCATGATTTCTAGTTGCACGCACTTCTACAATTTCCCCATCCACAAGTTCATATAAACCTTTCTCTGGGCACTGTTCCAAAAAATCATCAAAAGTTAATTTTTGTTTGGTATATATTTTCATCACGCTATGTCTCTTTAAACTTTCTGAATAAACCGACGACCTAGCAAACCTTGGGGTCTAACTAATAACATGATAAATAATATTCCATAAGCTACAGCTTCTTTGTAACCGGAATATTCTGCCGGCACAAAAGCTTCAACTAATCCAATGAGTAATCCTCCTAAAACTGCGCCGGGAATACTACCTAAACCACCTAAGACAATTACCGCTAAACCCCGCAACCCAAAAGCAATGCCGAAATATGGGCCAGCAATACTAACACTAGAGGCGACTAAGGTTCCTGCTAATCCTGCTAAGAAACTGCTGATGAAGAATGTGAGGATGATAAAGCGATCGCTATTAATGCCTAACAAACTAGCTGTAGTCGGATCTTCTGCGATCGCTTGCATTGCTTTACCATACTTAGTTCGATTGATAAAGTAGGTAATAATTGCCACAATCGCAACTGATACAGCAAAAATTATTATCTGAACGGTGCGAATAGGAATTTCCTTTTCTGGAGTACCAAAGTTAATTGAAGGTGGTAAATTCCCATAAGTATCTGCGGGATATGTGTAACTTTCTGCGCCTACCAAATACTGGATTAAGTTCACAATTACCACTGCTACCCCCAAGCTGGAAACAACAGTTAGCAAGGGATCAGATCCTTGACGGCGTAAAGGTTGAAAAGCAACCCGTTCCATCACTACCCCGATTAATCCCGCTAAGGTACTTCCTAAAATCAAGGCTATAGCAAATGGTAATTTTATTGGTAAGACTGCATTCGCTAGCAAACCATTAAATCCAAAGTTACCACCCATAAGGGCATAAGTGAAATATGCACCCAAGGTAAAAATCGCACCATGAGCTAAATTAATGATGCCCAGAATAGAATAAACTAAGGTATATCCCAATGCAAAAATTGCATAGATACTACCAATAGATAATCCGTTCAAAAATTGTTGCAGAAATAGAGTAATATCCATATTGCAACTATTTTATAAATACAAATTTTCCAGTATTTCCATCTTTATCCATCTTGATTTGGGCGACGTAAAATTCTTTTTGAATCACATCCCCTACTGGTGTAAAAGCAATCTCGCCTAAAGGTGTATTATACTTTCCAGCTAATATTTGCTTGTTCAATTCTGTCCGCAGTTTATCAAGAGGTAATGTGCTGATTTTGGTTTTTTTATCCAACTCTTTCAGAGCCTCAACATACACCTGCACCGCCGCAAAAGATTGACCAGTAAATTGGGCTGGTTCTTTTTTGTATTGCTCAATATAGGTTTGGCGAAATGTCTTATTAATCTCACCAGGATATTCAGGACTGTACGCTTGAGCAATCAGCACACCATCGCAAAGGGCTTTACACACTGATAAAACATTGGGTGTATTCAGACCATTACCACCAATAATTATGCCTTTATAACCCAACTCTCGCAGTTGCCGCACTAAGTTACCACCATCAGCAGCTAGTCCTGAAATAATTACTAAATCTGGTTTTAAATTAATTGCATTAGTAGCTTGTGCTTGAAAGTCGGTATCAGTAGTTTGGAACTTTTGAACTGTTACTAATTCTAGCCCTTGCTCTTTAACTGCTTTTTGAAAAATCTCCGTTTCTGATTTGTTAAAAGCATCATTTTGGGCGTAAAAAACTGCTACTTTTTTAATTTGAGGATTCTGCTTGAGTGCAGCTTTAAGCGAATTAGGGGCAACTATAGAAACAGGTGCAGATACGCGAGCTACATAATCACCGATTTCTGGAATTCCGTTTGCGGTATTTGATGCTCCAATAACTGGAACTTTAGCACGTTCGGCAACGGGGTCAGCACTAAAAGCTTGCTGTGATAAAGTAGGGCCAACAATACCGACAACCTTATCCTTGTTAATTAAAGTTTGAAAAGCGTTAATTGCTCCAGCTTCATCACCGCTAGTATCTTGGGCTATTAATTTAATCGGAGTGCCGTTAATACCACCTTTGCTATTGAAATACTTCTCGGCAATTTTGGCCCCCACAAATCCCTCTTGACCGAGTAATGCTACGTTGCTGGTTTGTGCTAAGGCAATACCGATGGGAATCGCACCCGATGTAGTCGTTGTCTGGGCAGTGTTAGTAGTAGTGTTATTTGGATTACTATTTGGAGTATTTGTCACAGAGCTACCGCCACCACAGCCTGTTAGTAGCAAAGCGCAAGTTGATAATAATGCTGTTGTCTGAGCGATCGCGTTGTTCATCGTTAAATAATCATGTAGTTATTAGATATTCGGCAAAAGCTCACAGTAATTTTCATAATCTACAAACAAAATGACGCAGATTTATACTTTTGCACGAATTCTATTAAATCATTCTTATTTCACCATGCAAAGACAAATATTCAAAGTGCTGCTAAATACAAATTATTATAATTAGTAATGATTTTATCATTCCCCATCAGTTTAGTTGAATCCTAAGTAAGCACTTTTAAACCCCTTTTTCGCTACCAGGTAATCCTTTAGGTTCATAGTGACGGCAACCATTACATGGGCCGTCAGGGTTAACAGCACAACGCATATAACCAGAGCGGGCATTAAATTTGCAGCTGATATCGCCAATTAGATAACCTACCCCTTCTAAATAATAGCGATCGCTTTCAATCGGTCTAAGGTTTTGCCGTCCCTGCACTACTGAAAAATTCATGGCTGCTTGCCTCATCCGTAGGCGCGATCGCGCATGGGTTTTGCGGATCGCCCACAGAGAAATCAGGGACGGTAAAAAACCAACGGCAATTACTAAAAGTGTCTTTAACACCTTCTTTTTACCTCTTCTGTGCGCTGATCGATTGTCCCTGATGTTGCACTCTGGTTTACGGAAGTGCAAATATTAGGGCAGTTTTGCCTAATTGCAACCATAGTTGGTGGCGATTAGCAATGGCAGTGTAGTATCTAGCAATTTTAACGAAGAAGTTCCTTCTGCCACTTCAATCAGCATAACTGTTACAACCCCAGGCGTGAACTGCCGTTGAATGTTGATAATTTTAAGATTTGTTGACTAATGCCTTTTTGCACAAGTGTCTTGCGTTAGTCTCCGCCCCATTCTTGTTTTTTCTGTGTCGCTGCGATGCTAATCTTTTTTTGGTTTGCTGACGAAGTTGCTGTGCTAGCAGTGCAGCTTCCCTTTCGGCTCGGAATAAATCAACTTTTCGCGTTGTCAAAATAAATGATTCGTCAGGTTTTTGTTTTACCCAAGGGACGCTAATTGCGAAATACTGACAAATCTGTTTACCTAGCTCCTTCTTCAAGAGTGGATAACGTTTTTGACTATTCAGTGTGTTAGCGATCGCTTTCAACTCCAATATCGCGGCTTCCAACTCTCCCGCCATCTGATTGATGCGCTCTACTTGTGTTATCAAACGCTCTCGTTCACTGATGATTTTTTCCTGTTGGGGTTGCAGTGGAACTATTGCAGTAGTTACAGGTGTAGGCTGTAACAGCGAGACTTTCAGCAAAATGGGCTTTTTATCCGTGTCTGAGATTTTTTTCATACTACCTCAAGTAAGGCTAGCTGACTTTTAAGGCATTTTAGCAGCAAATTAGTATATTTGTACTATAATTTTTATACGAGATTTAATCTGAGAAATTTTGACTATTTTGTAGGATGGGCAACATGAGCGTCCCTTGTATTTCCGGGCGGGCAAGATTGCCCACCCCACAAGAATCATCAGCAACGCTCAACTTTCCAAACATTTTCTAAAAGCAAAAGATTTGCCAGCGCTGATAATATTTCTATAGGACTCATATTTTATTTTTGAAAAAATGAGATTAAGAATATACCAAATAGCTGATACCGAAGAAATTATGAAGTTGTTCTACGACACTATTCATGAAGTGAATATTCATGATTACACACAAGAACAAGTAGATGCTTGGGCACCAGCAAATATGGATATTGACCTTTGGATTAAAGGTTTAGGAAGTAAGTTTACTTATGTCGCAGAGGAAAATAGTAAAATTATCGGTTTTGGGGAACTAGAGGCTAATGGACATATTGACCATTTTTACTGTCATAAAGATTTTCAAAGAAAAGGGATTGGTAAAAAAATCTTAGAACAGCTTGAATGCAAAGCAAAGTCTTTAGGAATTGAAAGGTTATTTACAGAAGCTAGTATTACAGCTAAACCGTTTTTTGAAAGCCAGAATTTTATTGTTGTGAAACAGCAAGAGGTGGAACGGAGAGGGCAAAAACTGATAAATTTTATTATGGAAAAATCAATTTAATAACTACTAAATAGGTTCTATTAAAACAAGTAAATTATTTTGAAAAGATTGACTTAAATTCACCGAGAGTATTAAAATTCTCTCAATAACTAAGAATAAAATTTTATATGGTCTGTTATGTGGAAGTGCGTTAGTCTTGCCATGCCACTACTTAAGATAGGCTTGCTCTATCAATAATTTCTGAATTAATTTTAAATTGCAGTTTTTCTCGTAATTGTTGTGCTTGCTGATAAGCTACTGTCCGCCCTTTGTTTAAATTGTGTAATTCTGCTGGTTCCAAAGGTTGAATATAGTAACGCAAGCGAGTTCTCATTGCCCAAATTCCCATTGAAGGAAACAGAATTAAGACAAACATGAAAGGCGATAAAGGTAAGAATGGTAATTTGACTAGTCGTTGCAATTTTTGCAAATTAACAGCCCAAGGATGTAAAAATTCACTCCCAATGCAAACTACTGGGAGAATAGGAATATGATAGCGATCGCTCAACTTAACAAAACTCACATCAAACTTTTCTAGTTGATAGCGTCTTTTCCAACCTTTCAGAGGGCCGCGGATACCTTCGGGTGCATATAAAATAATTTTATTTTGGGCTATAGCTGCCTCAAAATCATCTAATTCGGCTCGCACACCACCCAAAACCTGCGACCATCTGGGTGGTAGCCACCAAATAACCCAAGGATGATCAAATAATGCTGGACTTGCTACAGGTTGTACCACCCATCCTCTAGCTTCACTTAATAAATAACCCAAAGTCAAAAAGTCCCAAGGAAAACTCATCCCTGCGTGATTCATTGCCACAATCAATGGCCCTGTTTGCGGCAAGTTTTCGACTTGTTTTAATTCTCCCCGAAAATAGTATTTGACGATGGGACCAAGAACTTCTTTGCGAAAAGCTTGTTGATATTTGGGATCAAATTCACCAAGTTCTTTTCGGGGTGAACGGAAACCAAGACGCAACCAGCGAATCAGCATCGCTAGATAAAATCCGCCAGGAATTAAAAATAATCCATATTCGGGCCAATTCCAACCGTCTGTATCGGTATGATAGTGCTGCCAATGGCGGTTAAATAAAATTAGCCAGCCTGGAGGGTACCAAAGACAAAACCAATCAAACCAGCTAAATATATAGCCTTCACCTGGTGCATTTTCCAGTTGAGTATCGAGGAGGTTTTGGGAGTGTTGATTAATCAAAACGGTTAAAGTTCAGACAAACATTTGATTAAAAGTGCATTATAGCTTTATAGTTTTGCCATTGGTATCTGACTCAGGTTAAGGGCATCTCAAACACTACTGACAAGAGGTTTAGAAAAATTATCCTGTTGGATTGACATCCTCACCGCCGTGAACGGTCGGTGATTCTGGAGTAATGAGTAATAAGTAATGAGTAGATACCCGTTTTTCATCCACTCATTACTCATTACTCATTACTCATTACTTTAAAGCCGTGCTGGAAGCACAGGGTTTTAGACCTATTTTTCTGATAAGAAAGCAGCAATTATGTTGGGAGCATCCCAATTTTTCAAAAATTCACGGAACTAAGGCACAAACCCTTTATAACTGTCTTCCCTCTGCGAGACGTTGTGCTAATGCGGTTCGTTTCTTTATTCTCTTATTTCGCTCAAGGAATATTTATAATGTGAAAAACTAAGTTATGTATGAATCATAGCAATTTAACGTTCTATAAATTTGTAGGAATGCGTAATTCTTGAAAATTATCAAATTGCTTTATGATTATACTATTTTGGCATTACACAGCAATAAAATTTAATATTTATTTTATAGTTAGCTTCTTAGGTCGCACAACCTTACAACAGTGAACATTCATTAGAACTGTGGCAGAGGAGTTAAATCAGTGAATAACAAGCAATGAAGGCTAATAAATAATATTGGTGTTTCGCCAAAAGATGAAATTGATAACAACTAATGATTATTTAAATTCTTCCTCAAGTTGGAGCCAGATGGCAAGACACTTGTCCTAATCTTCCTATTATGGAACTAAAAAAGCCACTAAAAATTTCAGATTTAATCCGTGAACTTCGGCAGCAACTGGATCTTTCTCAGGAAAAATTTGCAGCTAAGTTAGGAGTTTCTCTGCGAACAGTCAATCGCTGGGAGAACGGATCTACAGTGCCTTCACAGATGGCACTAAAGCTGATTGAAGAAATGTTACAAAAGATGGGCGAATCAGGCAAAAGACTACTGAACGAGTATCTCCTAAAAGCGGAGCAATGGGAGGACTCTTAAGATGATGTTGAAAATACCAGAAAAAATTTTGATGATGCGCTCTTGGTTACTAACTTATGGTGTGATGATTCTCGCAGTCATAGCGGCACTACTATCGACGCAACTATTACTACCAGTCTTTGATCCGAGCGTATTTACATTATTTTATGCTGCCGTGGCAATCAGCGCCTGGTACGGCGGCATGGGACTTGGAGTATTAGCGATCGCATTATCTGTTATAACTGCGCTCTATTTTTTAATCGAGCCAATCTACTCGTTCAATTTTCTCAGCCTGAACGTCTTAGTACAATTAACCACATTCTCACTAGTATCCTTCTTAATTACCGCCCTCTCTTCAGAGTTGCGAACTGCTAGACGCAAGGCAGAGACAAGCCTGAAATTGTTGCAAAATAGCGAAATGCGGTTTAGCCGACTGGCAGAATCCAACATCATTGGAGTTATCGTCACTGATATGAAGAAGGGCTCCATCATGGAAGCCAATGATGCTTTTCTGAAAATGGTCGGCTATACGCGAGAAAATTTAACCGCTAACCAAATAAAGTGGCGTGAGATTACCCCACCTGAATATCTTCTATTGAGTGAGCGTTCAGTGGAAGAAGTAAAAACCACTGGAGTATGTAAACCTTTTGAGAAGGAATATATCTGCAAAGATGGCACAAGAGTTCCCGTTTTGCTCGGTTCTGTCCTTGTAGAAGACAGCGAAGAAACTGTCATTGGCTTTGTTGTTGATTTGAGCGAACGCAAACAAGCCGAACAAATATTGCGGGAAAAGGAAGAACGTCTGAGGTTAGCTAACGAGCGTTTTCAGTTAGCAGCATCTGCGGTCAACTGTCTCATTTATGACTGGAATTTAGAACAGGATACCGTTGAAAGAACCGATGGATTAACCCGGATTTTGGGCTATTCCCTTGATATCGCTGAACCAACAGGTAATTGGTGGCGTGAACTTGTCCATCCAGAGGATTTGCCGCGCTTACAAGAGGAGTCAGCCATTGCTTTGGCAAATAGCGATCGCTATACTGCTGAGTATCGAATTCGCAAACAAGATAACCAGTACGTCTATGTACTGGATCAAGGAATAGTGGTGCAACGCGATGCTGATGGAAAACCAGTCCGCATAGTTGGCAGCACTACAGATATTAGCGATGTCTACGACGAGCTTCGCTTACGCAAGCAAGCAGAGAAAGCAGTCCAAGAAAGTGAAGAGCGACTCAGGAGTTTTGTCAAAGCAAATATAGTTGGCATTATCTTTGGTGATGTAAATGGTAGTATCACTGAAGCCAACGACGAATTCTTGAGAATTGTGGGCTATGCCCAAGCAGATATTCAGGCAGGTAGATTGCGTTGGAGTAATATTACGCCTCCTGAGTATGAATATTTAGATGAACTGGCTATTGCCGAAGCAAAAGTAAAGGGAACCTGTACACCTTATGAGAAGGAATGTATTCGCAAAGATGGTTCTATTGTCCCAGTTGTAGTTGGCTACTCTCTTTTAGGAGAATCTGGGCAGAAATCAGTTGCATTTATTCTTGATATTAGTGATCTCAAGCAAGCTAAAAAAGCGCTGAGTCAGAGTCAAGAGCAATTTCAAGCTTTTATGGACAATATTCCCGCCGCAGCATGGATTACCAATGCAGACGGACGTATACTTTACCTCAGTCCAACTTATCTGAGCATATTTGATGTAGCAGCCAAAAAAGCGATTAATAAAAACATTTTTGACCTATATCCAGCCCAAATCGCTCAACCTCTCCTTGATAACATTAGAATAGTTGCCCAAACGAATCAGGTTGTTGAAACCATCGAGTCTGCCCCACGCACAGATGGCACTCTAGGGGAATTTTTGGTATATCAATTTCCCATTGCAAATGCGACAGGGCAACGTCTAGTAGGAGGGGTTGCAGTTGACATCACCGAACGCGAACGCATCCTTCGTGAACGCCAGCTTGCAGAACTTGCTTTGCAAGAGCGCAGTGAAAGACTTAAACTGCTCTCTGAAACCACTAGTGATTTGCTTTCAACCGAGCGTCCGTTGGATTTAATGAACAGTTTGTTTGGTAAACTCTCGGCGCAAATGGATTTGCATTTTTACTTCCACTATCTAATTGAGACGCACGAAAATCAGCAGAAACTTCGATTAGTAGCTTGGAACGGTATTACTGATGAAGTATTTCAAGCAATTGAATACCTGGAATTTAATCAAGGGATGTGTGGACTAACAGCGCAAGAACGCCGTCAAATTGTCGTCAATAATGTGCTGAACTCTACTCATCCAAATGCCCACATCCTCAAGTCTTTGGAAATCACAGCCTATGCCGGTCAACCGTTAATTGCTCAGGGAAAGCTGCTTGGTGTCCTTTCCTTTGCCAGTCGCACCCGTACTCACTTTACCTCTGGGGAGATTGCGCTACTGCAAGCAACCTCCGATCAGATAGCGGTTGCCTTGGAACGCGCCGAGTTAATGACTTCGTTACAGCGACGCAAAGAAGAATTGATCCAAGCGAACCGGATTAAAGATGAATTTTTGGCGGTTCTTTCCCACGAACTTCGCACGCCGCTAAACCCGATTTTGGGATGGTCAAAGTTACTGCAAACTAAAAAGTATGATGAAGCAACCACCACTCGCGCTCTCGAAACCATTGAGCGTAATGCCAAACTTCAGACTCAACTCATTGAAGACTTACTAGATGTCTCTCGCATTTTACAAGGTAAACTGAGTTTGAATATTGCTCCTGTAAATCTGGAAACTGCGATCGCATCTGCAATAGAAACTGTACGTCTAGCCGCCCAAGCTAAATCTATCAATTTGCGATTTACGGTTTTAGATTTGAAATTAGAAAATTCTCAGATAAATTTAGAATCTATCGATTTTAACAACCAAGCTGACAATCTCAAATCTCAAATTCAAGTTGCACTTCCAGCGTCCCAAAGGTGTAATTCAAAATTACTAGTAACTGGTGATTCTGGTCGCTTACAGCAAGTTATCTGGAATTTACTTTCCAATGCGATTAAGTTTACGCCTCAAGGTGGAGAGGTAGATATTAGTTTACAGCCTGTGGGTTCTCAGGTTCAACTTCGAGTCAGTGATACAGGTAAGGGAATTAGTCCAGATTTTTTACCATTCGTATTTGACTACTTCCGCCAAGCTGATGGTGCAACTACCAGAAAATTCGGGGGATTGGGATTAGGATTAGCTATTGTTCGTCATATCGTCGAGCTACACGGGGGCACAGTTAAGGCAGAAAGTTTGGGTGAAGAACAGGGAGCAACTTTTACAGTTATGCTACCGATGATTAAGATTCATCCAGATAGCCAGCAGATTGATAG